>DASXZJ010000145.1:0-47956 GCA_036502025.1 Acidimicrobiales bacterium
CTGACCGGGCCAAAAGGGTGGCTGGCCCCGGGCGCGCTCGACACCACCGTCCGATCCCGTGTGCTTGATGCGCTGGACATCACCGCCCAGCTGGTCTTCCCAACGTTCTCGGTTGACCAGTTCGCCTTTAGTAGGGACCTCGACCTTCGCTACCGGGGCGCCGAGGCGCTCAACCGGGCCATGGTTGCCTTCTGCGCCCCGGACCCGCGACTCAAGGCGGTCGGATTCCTGCCGCTGGCTGACCCGGAGCGGGCGGTTGTCACGCTCGAGGAGGCTCTGAGTGCGGGCGTGGCCGCGATCTGGGTGCCCTCCGACGCCCCGGGGGACTTCTCACCGGCGCATGTCGATCTGGACCCGGTCTGGGCCCGCCTGGCCGAGGCGGGCGTCCCCTTCGTGCTGCACGTTGGAGGCGGCAAGCTGCTCCCCAAGGCCTTTCACAACAACGGGCTTCCCCGCCCGAACGATTGGCTCGGCGGAGGGGAGAACTTGCGAGCCAAGGACTTTCCCGTGGTGCATCACTCGCCCGAGCGCTTCCTGGCCTGCCTGGCGCTCGATGGGGTCTTCGAGCGCCATCCGACACTTCGAGGTGCGGCCATCGAGTTGGGCGCCACCTGGGTGCCCGGGATGCTCCGCAATGTGGACTACGCCCATAGATCGTTCTCGAAGTTCGAGCCCACGTTGAAGGCCCTGCCTCTCTTACCCTCTGAGTACCTGCGTCGTCAGGTGCGCTTCACACCGTTTCCCTTCGAAGACACCGCGTGGTTGGTGGGCCAGTGCGGCCCGGAGCTCTTCATGTTCTCCACCGACTATCCGCACCCCGAAGGTGGCCGGCGACCGTTCGAGATCTTCGGCGACGCGATGAGCACCTTTGACGAGGCCTCGAGAGAACGGTTCTTCTGGCGCAACGGCGCCGAGATGTTCGGGCTGGCCTAGACCGCCACCGACTGTTTCGATCCCTATCCAATTTCTGGAGCGGCAAGGGCCCTCTCCCGCGACCGGGACGGATGTCCGTGGGTCCAGTGGCCTATTCACGCGGCGAGCGATCGGCAGTTAAGGCCTCTGACCTGCACCTAGCTGATCCTTGACGCGTTACCCCCAGATCGCAACCAAGGGAACACCAGGACGCAACCCCAGGCGCAGAAGCTGCCGCCAAGACAAGCGCTCGACCATCGCGCCGAGCAGAAAGGGGCCACCGTGCACACCTTGGCGGAAGGTAGAAACCTCACTGAATTGCTGGAGGCCATTCCGGCCTTCTCGTCCTGCCCGCGGACCACGCTCCAGGACTTCGTCGACCACGACGTCGTCAAGGTGCATTGCCCGGCGGGCAAGAAGCTGAATCCACTAACGGATCGGGAGCAGAACCTCTACGTGCTGGCCAGCGGATCAGCTCTGCTCATTGACGGTGAGGATGTCGTGGTCGAGTTGGAGCCCGGCGACTATTTCGGCCGGAGCCCTGGACGCCAGCATCACATCGTTGCCTCAGTCATCGCATTGAGCAACGTTGAGATCCTCGTCATCAACCCTCAAGAGGTCGCCCGTCTGCACCAAGCAACACTCGAAGATTGGGGCCGACTGTCCGAGGGCGATTGGACGATCGACGTTCCCGACGTATCTCCGCGAGGGGCTCGGCGCAACCGCTGCCACGCCCTGGCCGTTTAGGAACACCTGAGAGAGGTTCGTTGCCTCGCGCCGGACCGCCGGCTGCCGAGCCCATTACTTGGCAGCACTCGCTAGCCAGCGGCTAGGAGTTCCATGGTCCACCTTGAGCCTTGTTGGCGGCAATGCTCAGCCTTCGTGTCAATTCAACGGCGCGTTCAGCCGCTTCTCGGATGGTGGTGAGATCGGCTGTCGCCGCGTGATTGGTCGGGTCGTCGGCCAACAGCCCGGCATAACCAAGGATCACGCTGAGCTCGTTGTTGACATCGTGCGCGAACTCCAGGATGTCCAGCGCCTGACTGTCCGAATCCGCCACGGCTTGGCCATCATCAACTGGGGCGTTCAGGTCGGGCTCAACATAGGGTGCCGCCGTCTCATCTTCACCGCCTATATGGGGCCGGGGGACGCTCAGACTGTCGATCACGGCCAGGAGCCGGGGAATATCGAAGGGCTTCGTCAGGTAGTGCGTGGCGCCCTGAGCAAACAGCATGGTGGGTCGCACGGAATTGGCGTCGGCACTGGTGATGACTATCGGGGTCTCAGCCGTACGCGGATCGGACCTCAGCTCGCGCAGGACTTCCTCTCCAGATATGTCAGGGAGATGCAGGTCCAAGAGGATCAAATCGGGTTCGATCTCGAATGCCATGTCCAAGGCGACCCTTCCTTGCATGGCCACGGTGAGTACGATCCCGGGACGACGTGCTATTACTCGCTCGAGCAAGCGGACATTGGACAGATTGTCCTCCACATAGAGGATCGTTCTACGCCCAGACACCGGTTTCGGCTCATGTTCTGGTGCGGAACGTGAAGTCTCGCTCAGGTCAACCAGGGGGCGCACGTTCGTCGTCGGGATCTCCACCCAAAAAGAACTGCCTTCCCCAACCATGCTGTTGACGCCCACGGCGCCGTCCATCGCGGTCATCAGCTGTTTGGTCAAGGCCAGTCCGAGTCCAGTGCCTTCGATGTGCGAAGCCACCGCCAGCAGCCTTTCAAAAGGTCGGAACAGGCGGTCGAGATCCTCTTCGGCGATGCCAATCCCGGTGTCGCTGACGGTCAGCCTCAGCATCTCCCCGCCATAGAGAAGCTCCGTCCGAATCGACACTTGCCCGTCTTTGCGGTTGTACTTCACGGCGTTGGCAAGCAGATTCACCACAACCTGCTTGAATCGCTGACGGTCCGCCTGCACATGCACGTCTGGGTCGAGCGCATCCGCGATGAATTGGACTCCGCGGCGTTCGGCCAGGGGACCCAGCATCCCGACGCCCTCTTCAATGACGTCGCTGAGTCGCACCGGCTCCAGCGACAACCGCATGGTGCCGGCCTCCATGCGGGATATATCGAGCACCTCATCGATCAACCCGAGCAACAACTCTCCGCTCAACACGATATGTCTGACACTGTCGCGGTGCTCCACGCTCAACTGATCCATTTCGAGCAGTTGTGCAAAGCCCAGAATTGCGTTCAGCGGCGTGCGCAGTTCGTGGCTCATTCGAGACAAGAACTCGGTTTTCGCTCTGTTCGAGTTCTCGGCTTCGCTCTGAGCGGTGCGAGCCTCGAGCTCGGCCATCTTTCGATCGGTGATGTCTATGTACGTGCTCGCCACTCGAAAGACCCCGTTGCCGAGCGCGACAGAATCATTCGTCCCCTTGATCCAACGGATTTCGCCATCGGGGCGGATGATGCGCATCTCAATGCCATTCACCTCCCCCTGATCCGCGGCACTCACCACTGCTGCCGCAGCTTCACGATCCTCGGGGTGAATCATCTTCCTCAATACGAGGAGCGTTGGTTGGTCGAGTTCAGGATCGAGTCCCATCATCCGAAGGAGCCCGGGGCTCATGTAGAGCGTCTGCGTGGCCTGCCTCAGCACAAATCCAACTTCAGCGCTGCGGGCGAACTGCTCGATCAACTCGGCGAACTCTTCGCCTTCCCGCCCGGAGGGTGGCCGCTCGGTCATTCCGGCCTACCGCGACCCTAAGTGGGAGTCGAACCTCGGCCTCGCCGTCTCGGCTACACGCGCCCGGGACCGGCCGAAAACCGGATCCCCATAACCGTTCACATGGCCGACCATGTCGTCAGGGCCGACGGCAACTGACGTTTCCGGACAACGCGTCAGCAGTCCAATCAAGCTTTCGGTTCCCATTGTTCACCCCGCAGGATCCGATCATAGGGCGACGCCAGTTGGATTTCCTACAATTCCGGTGCATATCGCGACGTGTGCCCCAATTCTGGGAGCCGACGACAGTTCTGTCGCCGCAGGCGCCGATCCATTCCCTCCGGCTCCCCTGACCGCACGGCGATGCTCAATTGTCGACCTGTTTCATGAGGATTCTCCGCCAGTCCACGCGCCAATTCGGTGGGCGTGGTGTCTGGCCCGCCCTCGACGACCTCAGCTCCCCCTCATCGCGGCGCTGACGTTCAAGACACCACATCGAGTCCACAGCATCGCTCGGTCGGCCTGAGGCGCCGAGCCAGCGCAAGTATTTGCGCCCTTCCCGTTATCGGTTTGGTCGACCACGTCATAGGTGGTCCACATTTGGGGAGGCTCACGCTATGGCCTTGATCGGATCGCTGGCTGCCCAAGCCGGCCTCTCGCCTACAGACCAAACACAGGCTGACCTGAGCGCAGAACCTGCCTGCACGCAGAGAGCGCTTACCGTGATCGTGCCTCAGGCGCTGGCGCTGTTTGACTTTGGCGAGGCATTCGATAACGTTTCGGTCATCAGTCAGTTAAGCCATCGCATAACTGATCTCGTCTATCTGGCGGACAGGCGAGCCGGCCAGGAGTCGATCAGCAGCGACTAGGGGGTTTCGTATGTCTGATGTAGCGCTCTGGTGTCCTGAGTGTGGCGGGGAGTTCAGGTCTCAATACTGGCCCGACGAATGCGCTGAATGTGGTGGAATGCTCCTCCTCAGCGCGAGCTTTCGCGACTCGGACGGTAAGCCGATGGCTCCCAGACCAACCGGGGCCAATCACCAGTTCCCGAAGGTCCAAAGCGGAACCACCATCGAGCACGCTCCGATACGCCAGGCGTACCAAGCGCGGCTACCAAAGCAACACAGCATGAGCAGGCCCGCGCACGCCCTCTATGACCTCATCATGACGACGGCCGTGTTCGCGGATGTCGGCGTCACCGTTCGCCTGATTGCCACACATCATGTTGCCTGGGGTATCGGCTGTCTGATCCTCGCCTGCGCGGTCACTCTGACCGTGGGCTATTTGTTGAGGTCGATTCTAGGTCATCAGCAATATGCGTTTGGCCTAAGGCATCGGCGAACCGATCACCGTTTCGGTTCCTAAAGGGGTCACGAGATCAAGACCTGAGATGGACCAGGTCCAATCCACCGCTGACGAACCACCGAGCCGTGGTGCCGGGAGACAGCCCGGTGACTTCGCCGTACATGTGTTCGAGCCGAACTCTGTTCCCACTTCAAGGCCGGCGAGGCTCTCCTGCGACGCTATTGGGTACCGAGCTGCCGGAAGCAGCGACTCGGCTTCAGTGACGAAGTTGGCGATGTTGACGGTTATCGAGCCCGAAAGCGTCTGAGCCGGGGAGGCCAGGACGTATTGGATCAACATGGCCTTGCTTGCTCCGCAACCCTCAAAGATCTTCCAGACATGACGTAGAGAATCAGTGAACGTGCCCTTGGATGGGCAGGTCGACAACAACCCTCCCAATCCTTGGTTGTATGTGTAGTACGGCGAAATCTCCAATTCGACGTCGCCGGTTTGCGGACCGCTACCGCCTTCAAGAGGCGCGCCCTGAGTGCTCTTAGTCTCGAGCCACAGGTCGTAAGACAGGTCACGAGCCTCGCTGCTTGGACTGATCGCACCCAACCGGTACGACAACGTACTGGTGTAGTGACTCTGAGCAGTGAGGTTGCTGGCGGGAATGGGAAACGGGGCGGTCGAACATTTGCTTCCATCGCAGAACGCGCCGCCATAGGAGTCATAGCCGTAGCCAGCTTCTGCATACCCATCCGGCCCGTTAAACGGTCCGACATTCAACGAGGACAGGTCTATGTGATCCGTCAAGCCGGTGCCTCCGGCGTAACACTGCTGCATGGATCCGCTGGACGACACCACATTCCAGAGATCGGGCGTCGCGACCCCGTTGGCCAAGGGAAGGTACGAGCCACTTCCTTCGGTATTGGCGGCGTCTGGTCCCGGCTTTCCAAGGGATCCAGTAGCTGGAATCGAGGTGCAGCTCTGGCTGCCCACCAGTGGGGCGAGCGGCCCTGACTGCGCAGCACTATCAGTGGAAACTAGGCCGGAAACGCTCAGAACAGCTCCACTAAGTACCGCTAGCAACCAACGCAAAGTCAATGCAAATGTGAAAGACACCGTCCGTTCCCCTTCCCTCCGATGTGTGGGTCCTCAGAGAAGAACTGGGCTAGGCCGTGCCCTTCCCCCCGCGTGGGACCGTACCATGGCCCTGCGTCGTAGGCCCTCCTGGCCCTACCGGGCCACGTCTGTCGCTGATGGGATGGCAGGGCGCTTAGTTCAGGGAGTTACCCGAACGGCATACCCGCGCCAGTCGTGCGCCTCACGGGGTGTCAGGCCGGCAGATGGCATTGCGTCGGTGTTACGCCAGTCAGTTGCCGGCTTGTCTCCTCGTTCAACCATTCTCGGAACTCGTTGACTTCGTCAGAAGGGCGGGCAACTGGTACGGCAAGAACGTCGGCGATGTCGCGAAGGAATGAAGAGAGTTCGCCCAAGCCGACTAAGGCATCGACCTCCGTCCACACATTGAAATCGAAATAGGAATCCCCAACGGCAGACGCGAGGAGGGCCGCATGACGCCCGGAAAGGCGGACGGACGCGGTGCGATCGAGTAGATCGAACAGCCGGCTGACACGGTCGTCCGGCCGAGCCGATTCCTTACTGAACTCAAGCTGCACACCACGAACGACATCTTCCACCTGAATCCCACTGGATACCGCCGCCCGGGTGGGAAGACCAAGAAAGAGAAGCTCTACGGCATCGGGGGATCGTGGGCCTGGTCTCTCCAGAATCAAGATGGGCTCCGATGGCGATTCATTTGATTCACCGGTCACTTCGGCCCAGATCGTTTTGGCTCGATAGGTGGTGAACATCCCCCATCGCGAGGCAACGGCAGAGACGATCTGAAGTCCCCGTCCACTCAGCCCGAGGGTGGTGAGATCGACGGCCGCTCCCGTTCTTGGGGTGGCTACGGGCAATCGATGGGGACTGCCGTCCATCACCTCGATTCGAACGCCCTCTCCAATCGGGCGGACGGTAATCACGAATCGTTCGCGGGTGTGCAAGATGGCATTGGTGGCCAATTCGGTGGCGCACAGAGCCGCCTCCTCTGCCAAGCGGGCCAGACCCCACTCCTCGGTGAGTTCGGTCACGAACCGGCGCGCTTCCCCACTGCTGGCGGGAATCGCCTCGAGGCCCACAATCCTGGCTGGAACTCCGGACAGTTGCGTCACCTCGACCGACATGGGACCGAACGCCGATCACTCAGCTCAACGATAGGAGATCCGCACTCGTCGTCCACGGGCGACAGGCCCCATCAGCCCTTAGCGGTTATGAGGAACTGCGAGTTCCGTTTGCGTGCCCGCGCTCGAGTGTCTGCCCGACATCCAAGTAAGCAGAAGGTGGCTGGCGCGGCTTCAGGACGAATCATTGCGTAGGCAGAAGTTCAGTGGCCGCGGGTGTCCGCTGGGGTACCGACCGAGGGCCTGGATCCATTCGGGGCAGCCCGCGACTCAAGCCGAACGAAGAGCCGGTGGAATTCACTTGAACCGCGTGCTTTCGAGTCGACCCCATACGCATCGCGGACAGAGCCACCCTCGGCCTCGTGGATCACGGCGCCAGCCCGCGTCCAGTGCTACCTCTTCGCGGCCTTCGGCCGTGAGAACAGGCGCGCCGTGCTGCATGGCAGGACCGCTGCTTGCACATGCGCAACAATTAACGGTGCCCTGAACCAGTAACACGCCCTTCATCTACCCGTAACGCCTCTGGGTTCAAACCTCCCGTTGCAGGAGCAGCCTTGGGTCCGCCACGAGACAGGATGTCCCCCAGGAGCCCACGCCGACTGCCGGGTCTATCGGATGGTCCCGAAACCGGGGATCAAGGGGAGATCGAGCGCGGTGACCCACCCCGCCGGCAGGTCGTTCACCGCCGGCACCGCATTGAGAGCACGGAGGCCGGTAGCCAAACAGCCAGCCGCGGCGGCATCCCGGCCGCTGCCGTCGGAGAATCGGAAGCTGGTCTCCTGGGTGATGGACGGGGTCCCGTCAATCTCGACCCGGTAGACGTCGTCCTGCGTGCCCCGTGGCCACTCTGGCGCCGCATTCGGTCCGACCCGATTGACGTGCTCGAGGCAGATGCGGGCCTCGCCCCGGTACATTCCGTTGACCGTGAAGCGGATGGCGGCGACCTCTCCAGGGTTGATGACCCCTTTGGCGGTGGAAATCTCGGTGTTGGTGACCCACTTCTCCCAAGTGGTCGTGATCTCATCGAGCGCGATGCCCACGGCATCGGCCATCATCGGCACCGTGGCTCCCCATGACATGACCAGGATGTCAGTGTGCTCCAGAAGGGGCACAAACTCGGGAGAACGCCCGATACCCATCTCGTCCTCGTAGTCGCCCTCGTAGTTGATGTAGTCGAGAATCTCGAGTGCCTTGACCTTCCGCACCTCTCCACACAGTCCCATCAGGGTCATCGGGAAGAGATCGTTGGCAAAGCCCGGGTCGATGCCTGTTGTGAAGCAGGACGCGTCACCGGCGACACACGCCTCGGTGATCGGTTCAATCCAGGACGGTGGATTCAGTGCCATATGTGGCCAGACCCACGGCGTCATGGCGGTCGAGCAGACATCGATCCCGGCTCGGAGAAAGGCACCGATGTCTCGAATGTTGTCAGCGGCATGAGCCGCGGTTGGCCCGAAATGAACGAGCGCGTCAGGTCGGAGCGCGATCAACTGCCCCACGTCATCGGTGGCGGTCGTGCCGATTGATCCGATTCCGCAGATCTCGCCGGCGTCCATTCCTGCCTTGTCCGGGTTGCTCACCCCGACGCCAACCAGCTCAAAGCCCGGATGCCGTACGACCTCCGGGATGACCATCTTGCCGACGAAGCCCGTTCCCCAAATGACAACCCTTTTTGGCGCTTTCATCAGATCATCATTTCATCGAAGTCGATCGAGTGTAGAGCCGGGCATCCTGCGACTCGTGCAACGGACAGTCCGGCGGGCTCAGGCTCCCTCGGCTTCTTCCACCGTGAATTCGGCGGCCGGGTCGGCCTCGAGCCGCGCCTCGGGGATGGGGGAACCGCTGAGGATCGATAAACCGAAACTCCCGTCTTCGACCCGACGCTCGGCCCGCTCCACGGCACTGAGACGCTCTCGCAGACCGGCCTCCACGGCGTCGTCGCCCTGTTCAGCGGTGAGCCGTTCCGCCGGATCCGTGAGATCGCCGGGCTCGTTGGCCTCAGAGCGGTCGTCGCGGCCGTCGCGGGAAGTCTGAGTGAGCAGTCCCTCCAAGCGGGACCGTTCTGCCTTCAACAATGTCCGGGCTCGTTCGCTGTCCATCAATCCTCCTGCGGCTATTGCCTGGGCGCCGCCATATTCCGGTCTCCCAAGTTGACCAAAGGTAGCGGGAGGGTCGGACCAATGCTCCGGCAGCCGAGCCCGCACGGTTTCCGGAGCGACGGAAGGCCCCGGGCCAACCTAGGTACACGCTGGAAAATGCCTGGTGAGCCGCACGGTCGAACAGCCGGCGGGTCGTGGACATACTGAGTAGATGAGCGAGCACCGCCACGAGTCCGAGCCTCCGCACGGCGAGGACTCGTGGAACGAGCGCTACCGAGCCTCGGGGCAGATCTGGAGCGACAACCCCAACCCACAGCTCGTGGCCGAGAAGGCCAACCTCGCATCGGGCCGGGCTCTCGACGTCGGATGCGGGGAAGGTGCCGACGCCATCTGGCTGGCCCAAAACGGCTGGGACGTGGTGGCGACCGACATATCCAGCGTTGCCCTCGAACGAGCTGCCCGGCACGCCCTCGAAACCGATCCCGCCGCCTCGACCCGCATCGAGTGGCAGCAAGCCGACCTCCTTGCCCGCCCACCCGACCCGGACTCCTTCGACCTGGTAACTGTGCAATTCATGCAACTCGAACCCGAGCCGCGTCGCCACCTGTTCACCGCTCTCGCGGCATCCGTTCGGGAGGGGGGCACGCTGCTGGTGGTCGGCCACCACCCGTCGGACCTTGCTTCAGGGGTACCTCGCCCCCAGATGCCAGAGCGGTTCTACACCGCTGAAGACATCGCCCGTCTACTTGACGCTTCCTGGACCGTGCTCGTCAATGAGGCCCGGCCGCGACCGGGCACCACGCCTGAGGGTGTCGAGGTCAGCATCCATGACGCCGTCTTGTTGGCAACCCGAAGGTGACCCCCTCACACGGTAAAGCGGGCCAGTCGGGACCCAAAACGGGATAACGCCCGGCGTAGACGAGGGCAGCAACGAGCCTGTTGCTAGGCGATGAAGTCAGCGAGAAGAAGCATTCGGCCGGTACCTCTGTACCCGATTCCGCCCTGAGCGATAAGTGGCGGCGACATCTGCACGGCGCCGCGCTGACTCGCGAAGGGCCAACTAAAGGTGTAGCTGAAGACGTCACCGGAAGCGTTCCCCGCGCTGGTCCCCCCCACCGTCAGAACGAACACGTTCCAGCTGCCTGCCTTCGCCGCCGCGCCGGTCCTGGCGGTGATCTTGGTGGGCGAGACCACCGTCACGTTGGTGGCTTGGATGGCGGAGGGCCCCGCGCCTTGGCCCTGTCCGATCTCCACTTTGGCCCCGGTGAGGAAGCCGGTCCCGGTGATCGTGATGGCCGTGCCCCCGCTCATCGGACCCGACGCCGGTTCGACCGAGGAAACGCTCGGGACGGGGCGGCCAGCAGAGGTGACCACGTACGTCAGGTGGCCCGGCGACCCACTTGTGTACACCGAGTCACCGCTGTAGGACGCGGCCAGCCCGTGACTACCTACGCCGAGGGCCGTTGTGATGCACACGGCCGAGGTCGTCCCCACTGTCGTCGTCAGCATGGCCGCGTCACACCCCGCCGAGATCGACGATCCGTTAGAGGTGAAGGCCACCGATCCCGTCGGATCGCCCGCGGTACCGCTGACGACGGCGGTGATCGTCACCGGCTGGCCGAAGACGCTGCCACCGGGCGGGCTGGCGGACAGTGTGACCTTCGGCGTGACCTTGACGCCCGGCCGCAGCCAGCTGACCTGGTTATCCGTGGAGGTGGAGGCATTGTTGGGGTTGCTGTCGGAGTCTTCAGCGCTGTTGGCGGGAATGGAGACGACGACCTCTCCGGACGTGGTCATGCCGGACACGTCGACGGTGTAGGTGGAAGGCCCGCCGCGGACCGCTGCCACGAGGGTCCCACCGGCAGTCGAGTTGGCGAAGGAGACGTCACCTCCGGTGAAGCCGGTGACCGATTCGCTGAACGTGGCGGTGAACTCGATCGGCGACGTTGAGGTGGGGTCAGCCTGGCTGGAGGCCTGTTCGATCGTGACGGTAGGTCCGGACCCGCTCGTGCTCGGTTGCCACTGGATGTCGTTGTCGTTGTTGGTCGAGGTTGACGCGTCGTTCGGGTTCAGCGCCTCGTCCGTGACGCTGCCCGCCGGCACAGTCGCGATCACCTCACCAGCGGTGGTCATCCCGGTCACCGTCACCGTGTACTGGTTGGGATGCAACGGCAGGTTCGGGCCCGATACCGACGCCACGAGCGTCCCACCAGCGGTGGACTGCGAGAGGTCGATGTCATCGCCGGTGAACGCGACGTCGGCGGTGGTTGCCTCGCTGAAGTTGACGGTGTAGACGATTGGCGACGAGGTGGCCGGACTCGTTTGGCCGTCATCCGTGTCGGGATCGATGGTCACGGTCGGATCGGTCACGTCCCAAGTGACCGTGTTGTCATCGGAGGTCGAGGCGTTGTTGGCGTAGGCCGGTTCGCCGTCATGGCCAGACGCGTGGGCTGACCCGGCCGGTACGGTGAGCTCGATCGTGCCGTCCTTGTCGGGCGTCACTCCAAGGCAGCTCGCCTCCCACACCAAATTCGGGGTTACCGGGACAGTCTCACAAGTGACCCCCAGGCCTGTACTACTGGCGCTGGTGTCGGGGGCAGTATTCGGGTCGAAGTCGTCCACCGGCTGGTCGAAGCTGATCAGGTAGTTCGCGGCCGTGTGGGTCGGGTCGACGCCAGGGTCCGGCTCACCAGGGGGTGACGGTGGGGTCTGCTCGACGGTTACGTGCGGGTGGGTGTCCATGACGTCGAAGGTGATCTGACCGGAGGCCCCCTCGGCATCGGGCACCTCATAGTTAGGGTTGGAGGCGTCGTCGAAGGAAATGGGTGTGCCGTCGTTGCCGAGGTCGCTGATGGTGATGTTGAGGTGGCAAGTGCCAGGGTCGGTGGGCGGGGTGTACTCGATGTGGGACAGGGCGTAGTCGATGTCGTCGAGGTCGCTGATCCCGCCGAAGACCGTGGTGTCCTTCGACGCGCCGCCAGTCTCCTGCGAGAGGTCCAGCCCGAGGGCGGCTGGGTCGATCGAGTCCTCGATCGCGGTGCGTTGGTCGCTGTTGTAGCCGTTGTCCGCATTTTCGTCGATCAAGGCGTTGAGCAGCAGCGAGTCGACGCTGTTGTTGCTGGCGCTGCCGTTCGAGGTGAACTCGGCACCTTGGAAATTGAACGTTCCGCAGTTGGCGTCCAGCCACGCGACGAGCAGCATCGAGGCGTCGGGATCGGCGATCGGGGTGTTGTTGGTGTAGGGCAAGCCGCAGATCGCAGCGGTGCATATTTCCGGGTCGGTCGCGTTGGCGTCGTCGAAGAAATCCGCTCGCTGGTCAACCACGGCGTCGAGCGGTGCCTGGTGCACGGCGACGCTCGGCGCCTGGTTCTCACCCTCGACCTTGATGATCGTGTCAACCGTGTCGTTCAGTCCGCCATCACCGTTGATGACTTCGACGTTGAGATCCGGCAGGGTGCCGTCCGAAGCAGCGAGCCGGTTCTCGCGGTAGTCGGTTGCCGGGATGAACTGCAGGGTGGCCAGCGTCTCGTTGAGCTGCGTCTCGGTGCCGTTGAAGTAGAACAGCTGGCTCGGGTCGATCCCGTCGGAGGAGTTGGTGATCACCGCGCCGGAGGGCGCGACGACGTGATCGAGCCCGTCCGGCGAGTCATGTTTGATCTCAAGGTTTGGAATGTTCAACAGGCCCGCGTCAGTCGTGGACATCGACATCTGGACCTGCGGGCAGTCGTCCGGCGAATAGTCGTTGCCTTCTGAATCGTCGCAGTTGTTGCCCTCGTTCGTGTTGGCGACTGAGATGCTGCGATCCTCATTGGAGATCGGGTCGGTGCCGGTGAAGTTCATCGTGACGTTCTCGACCGGATACACGCGAACCGCGGAATCTACTGACGGTGGGGCGGTCGCAAAGGCTGGCGCCTTCGCGGTGAAGACGAAAGCACCGGTGCTCAACAGGGTCACGCAGGTCAAGGCCGACAGGCGCGACACTTGGATCTTGCGCTCTCGGTTGCGGCGTGAACGACGTGTCATCGGACCCCCAGCGTGCGATCGGCAACGGCAGTTTACACTGGTAGGTGTCCAAGTCGCTCGAAAAGTGTCGCAAGGGCCGGCGGTGGCTAGCGCCGCGATCCCTCCTGCGGGCGCTGACCCAAACAGGTGACGGTCGCCTCGTGGGCGCGCGAAACGACATTGCTGCCGTACTGGCCACCGGCCACCCCAGGCACAACGTCGAGGTGGCCGGGTGGATCCCGAAACCCAGGGGAACGATTGAAGGCTGGGCTAGCGCACCCTTCGGGCCAGATTACCGAGAAAGAGATTCAAAAATGGGTGACCCGCCCTCCGGACATAACCTCGGCGGTCGCCACGGCTGAGCCGAAGCGGACGCCCGACATCTACGAAGCCCTAGGAATCTCGGTCACCTGCCACCCGAGTCGCCGCCTGGTGTCAGTCGAATCACACCCTCAAAGCGTGTGTACAACTGTTGGTGTCGGAGGGGGACTGGCAGTGGATCCATCGTACCTGGAGCTTGATTGGCCTAATGGGGATCGACCACCTCAGTTCTCTCAGGAGTGTGGCTGGTCACCGAGCCGCCAGCAGGTGAGCACTCGTTTGGCCCGAGCCTTCCTGAGCCGCCGCCAGTTCATCGGCCTCGAGGAAGCCTTCGAACACGAGGTAGCCCCGCTCCCGCAGGTCTGCCAAGCATTGATCGGGCGCCCTCATCGATGTCAGACGCTACCGGCGCGTGGCTGCGCCTCCCAAAGTCGAACAGACCCAGCAATCGACGGGCTGACCTTTGTACGGCCAATACCAAATCTGTCATCGGTCCGGCGACGTCACTGATCTGGGGCAGTTCAGCTCGGAGCGATTCCGTGCGGTTCTCTCGCCCTCAGAACTCCAGTCCCCCTAGCGCGGCCGCCGGACTACGACGAGAGTTCAGCCCGGCGCGACCACCAGGCTTCGGCGGCGGTCATTGCGCTCTCGGCCTCGTGGATGCCGTCGCCCACGGGCCCTGCGGTGGCAGCCCAGTGCAAGGGTACGAGGGCTAGAGCCCCAGGGAGCCAACGGTGCTCGTCGCGAGTCAGCGGTTCCGGAGCCGTGCCTTCGTAGGCCTCGAGCAGTCGTCGTGGCTCGAGCAATTCAACCGGCGGGCCTACGCGATCGGGGCCGCTCTGTGCCACGTGGTTCAGGCAGCCCGCGATGTCATACAGCCGCTCCCTGACCCTCGCGAAATCAAGGTCATAGGTGGCCCATGAGCCGTCTGATAGTTGTCCCGCGTTGGACAATTTGTAGTCCCCATGAATCGGAGCGCATGGCAGTTCGACCTCCTTCCGGAGTTTGGAGAGCTCGCCAGCCATTTGGCGCATCCGATGCACGACCGGATCGCTGCCCGGTCCGAGCCTGCGGCGTGTGAAGCCGATCGAGTACCGCAGTTGCCCAAGGGTTCTGTGGTCGTCGAGGGGTTCGGGCGGACTGGGCTCCCAAACAGCCTTGAGCGCAGTGTGAACGCGTCCGAGCTCCTCGAATAGGCGGACGTAGGAGTCCTCGTCCGCTCGTGGCTGCACGTGATCGATGAACTCCTCAAGTTCAGCCCATCGATCAGCGACCCTCAGGAGGTCGCAGCCGGAAATCGGAATCGGCCGAGCGACGCGGACTTGCGTCCGCTGGAGCCGCTCCCGTAGGCGCCGCAGTCCCGCGACCCGCCCACGGCGGACCCAGGGCCTATGAACTCGGAGGAGAACCGGCGGCTCAGCGTCTATCCGCACGTTGAGGTTGAACCCACCGCCAATGTCTGCCCATCCGGACCCTCGCGCGACGCGGGCGATCAGGGCCGAGACGGCCGGCTCATCTGGGCTGGCTCTAGGTCCGAACCAGCGCGGCAAGGGAGGGGGGGAGGTCGAAGCTTCGATTCCGGTCATGGCAATGGCCCACCAAGCGCACGACGAAGGGTCCGCCGGCGAACCCATCCTCCTCGACGCGGGTCGAGCCGTGCCACCGAAGTGCCATTCCAGGCGGGTTAGCTCGCGGTTAGCAGCCGTCCCGAATCCGGCCTTCGAGCGGCTCCGGGGGGTTACGAACCGGCCGACCATCAAAGCGACGTCGGGCCCGCGGTGTTGGGAGCTCAGAACCCGGACGTCTATGGCGCGCCCATGTTGCTGGCCTGGAAGAAGCACCGGATGCGCTCTCCCAGGTCATGGCCCTGCAGGGCGTGGACCTGAAGTCGTGTCGGAGGACCGACTGGCAACTGTGTTCCACGCCCCGTCGTGATGGACAGTGGCTGGTCAGAGCTTGGCCAGGGGATCTGAACTTCTACTGACCTAGCACTCGCCTCACCCGCCGTCCGAGCTTTAAGGGCCTTCTCGTGGCTGAGCTTCGATCAGGTTGGCAACACCCAGACCCAACGAGCGGGCGGCATGATGGAGCGCTCGATCGACAGTCGCTACTACGACCTCGGGGTCGCTCACCGCTTCAGCAGACGCAAGGTGGATGGCGTCGTACCCGCGAAGCCGCATCTGTTCGGCAAGGGTGCCGGCCCGGTGGACAAGTTCGGCAGTGACTTCCACCGCGTCCAACTGCTGCACGAGATCCTCGAATGTCCGGACTGCGTCGCGGAGCGACGCCTCATTGAGGCGACCCATCCGCCGGGCCTGCGCCAGAGCCGCCCGACCCTCGGCATAGAGCAACCGAGATGACAGCACTCGATCTGCCTGATCCCACAGGAGGGCGCAGTTTTCGCTGGGCTCCTCTTCGATCACGATCGGCACGAGAGCCGAGGTGTCGAAGTAGACGATCAACGCCGCTGGTCAGCCACCAGGTCGCTGACGCTGCCTTTCGCCCGGACCCGTCGCTTCGGCCGACTGCGTGTCGGGTTGGCAGCGGGCATGACCAGCCCATTGGCCACCAAGCGGTCCAAGGCTCGGCCTCCCGCTATGGGGACGATCCTTGCCACTGCCGACCCGCGGTCGGTCACGACTATCTCGTCCCCCTCTCGCACACGGTCGAGGAAGTCACTCAAATTGCTCCGAAGCTCTCGAATCCCAACTTCCATGATTCATAGTGTACACGACCACAGTACCGATGTGTCCACATTCTGAATACCAAGGCATCGAGGTAGGGCATTACGGGCACGAGACGCCCCAGAGGCAGTACTCGCACATTGTCGCGTGTCGGAGGGGGGACTTGAACCCCCACGCCCTTGCGGGCACCAGCCCCTCAAGCTGGCGCGTCTGCCTATTCCGCCACTCCGACTGGCTTGCGGCTCTATGAGCGCCCAGAGAGCGTAGCGCGTGCCCACTTTGCCTCTGAGTGCCACGGTTCACCGCTGTTCCCCGCCGCTCGGCGGAGATTTCCACCCCCTACCCTCCCCCGCCCACTCCGGCCACCACGGCCCCCGCCCTACTGGTTCGGCAGTTGCGGCGTGGTGTTGGCGGTGGATTCGGGCACCCGCATGGCCCAGTTCTGGGCGTACCAGAGGAGGCTGTTGCCCTTGGGGTCCGGGACGATGCCGCCGACGGATCGGCTCCAGACCAGCGTGCTGGGTTCGGCGAACAGTGGGAGGGCGACCATGTCGTCCCAGAGTTTCGTGTCGGCGTTTGCGTAATCGGTGGCCGCTGTGCTCGGCATGAGCTGCTCCGAGGCCGCCGTGATCAGCTGGTTGAAATCGGTGTTGGAGTAGCCGCTCCAGTCCTGGGACCCGTTCTGCCCGGGAGGACCGAGCAGCGTCGAGTACCAGGCCAAGGACTGGCTCAAGTACGGCGTGCTCGTCCGGGGCACCAGCGCCAGATCGGCGTATCCGTTGGCCAGCACCGAACCGGCGTTCGCCTCGCTGGGGACCGAGTAGAGCGTGACCGCGTAGCCGGCTGCCTCCAGTTGGGAGACCACCTGCGGGGCGGCCGCGGCGGCCCAGGGGTCCCCGTCGTCCACCACCAGATGGAGCGTGAACGACGGTCCGAAGGCCTCGCGCCACGGGGTTGACGGATCCCGGGCGAAACCCGAGGCGACCATCAGCTGGGCGGCCTGGGCCAGCTGCGGCGTGGTGGGGAAGTTCACCGAGCCGCCCTGGCCGATCAGCGTGCTCGACGTCGAGGGCGAAGTCGTCGTGGTCGCGCTGGGCGGGTTCGAGGCGCCCGGGGGCAACTTGTAACCGGTCTGCCCCTGCACGTAGATGTGGCTGTTTGCCACCTCGATGCTCGGGAGCGCCCAGTCGGCCTGCTGGGTCACCAGCGCTTGGCGGTCGATCGACAGCGCGATGGCGAACCGGGTGTCGGGGGGCAGCGGCGAGTCCGGACCGGCGGCCATCTCGAGTTGGAGGATCGTGCTGGACAGGTTGACCGTGCTCTGCGCACCCGGCAGGGACGTCATCTCGGTCAGGTAGGCCGGCGTCACGGCACTGGGCGCCGCCACCTGGATGGCGCCGCTCTGCATCCACTGGGCCAGCTGGTCAGGCCCCGAGGCGATCCGCACGTTGAGGCGGCGGATGTCGGGCGGGGTCCCCCACCATTTGGGGTTGCTCACCAGGTCCACTTCCGAGGAGGTGGCGCGGGCGATCTTGAAGGGGCCACCGGAGAGGTCGATGGCCGGGTCGACGGTCGCGCAGGTCGGGTCCCATCCGACCTTCTCCATGACGTGGGCCGGCAACAGGTTGGCGAAGAGCATCTGCCAGTCGGCGAACGGGGTGTGGAAGATGACGGTGACCGTGCGGCCGCGGTTGGTCCCCGTCACCGAGGCGATGTCGCGGTACCCGGCCACGCTGGCCACCGTCGGCTGCTGGTCGAAGGACTGGGGCAGCCGCTGCTGCTGCCAGGCGTAAATGAAGTCCTTAGCCGTGATGGGCGTTCCGTCGGACCAGACGGCGTGGGGGTTCAAGGTGTAGACGATCGTCTCGGGCTTGGTGCTGACCAGCTCGGACTGCACGATCAAGTTGGGATCGGGCTGGGTGGGCGCGGCGGCGCCCGTCGGGCTCACCAAGTACGGGCTCGGCAGCACCGCGCTGAGGATCAGGTTGGTGGCCGGCGTGTCCCCGAGCGGCGTGTTCGGGTTGCAGCCCGTCGGGCTCTGCGCGATGCCCAGGGTGATCGAGCCACCCCGGACGGCCACGTAGGTGACGGCGGTGGTGGTGGTGCCGGGCGTGGCACACCCCGCGGCCAGAAAGGCCAGGGCCAAGCCGGAAAATGTCAGTTTTCGCCACCCGGGCCGCCGGCCCCGGGGTGTCACTGCAGCCGAAGGTCCAGGGTCAGAGTCGTGAAGGCGAAAACGATGGCCACCGTCACCGTGATGCGGTCCAGGTTTCGCTCCACCACGGTGGAACCCTGTGCCGCCGCACCCACGCTGCCACCGAACATGTCGGAGAGCCCGCCGCCCTTACCGCTGTGCATGAGGATGAGGAAGATCAGACCCAGCGCCGCCATCACTTCGATCACGATGTAGATCCAGGTCGTTACGGACACAAAGCCTCCAACTTGCTGTGGGTCGCCCAGAAGGGACTATGAACGGTAGCAGGCGCCACAGGCACGGAGTATGTCGAGGAAGCTGGCTGCCTGCAGGCTGGCCCCGCCCACCAGCAGGCCGTCCACGTCGGGTTCGGCCACCAGATCGGCGGCGTTTTCGGCCTGCACCGAGCCCCCGTACTGGATCCGCACCGACGCCGCGGCCTCCTCGCCGGCCACCTTGGCCACCATGGCCCGGATGAACACGCAGGCGTCCTCGGCGTCCACCGCCGTGGCGGCCTGGCCGGTGCCGATGGCCCAGATCGGCTCGTAGGCCACCACCAGTCCCCCGACCTGTGCCGGCACCAGCCCCTCGAGGGCGGCCAGCACCTGCTCCTCCAGCCGGGCCTCGGTCTGCCCCCGCTGCCGTTGCTCCTCGGTCTCGCCGACGCAGACGATGGGCGTCATCTCGTGGCGCAGGACCGCCTTGAGCGTGGCCGCCACCGTGGCGTCGGTCATCCCGAAGAGGGTGCGGCGCTCGGAGTGCCCCACGATCACGTAGCGCGTCCCGAGGCGCGCCAGCATGCGCGGGCTGATCTCGCCGGTCCGGGCCCCGGCGTCCTCGTCGGAGCAGTGCTGGGCTCCCAGCGCGATCGGGATGGACTCCTTCTCCACCAGCGTCTGCACCGTCCGCAGATCGGTGAAGGGCGGGTGCACGCAGACATCGATCCTCGCCACATCGTCGGCCTTGAGACGCAGGCCGAGGTCGCGCACCATGTGCAGCGCCTCGATGTGGTCGTGGTGCATCTTCCAGTTCCCGCTGATCAGCGGGCGGCGGGCGGTCACTCCCCCGGGGCGTTCGGCGCGTGCCGCAGTGCGTCGAGCGCCGGCAGGTCGCCCCCGCACTCAATGAAGGTCAGCGACGCTCCCCCACCGGTCGAGAGGAACCCGACTTGGGCCGACAACCCCAGCTCCTCCAGCGCGCTGGCGCTGTCGCCGCCCCCGACCACCGAGAACCCCGGGGCATCGGCCACGGCCTGCGCCACCACCCGGGTGCCACCGGCGAACCGCTTGTCCTCGAAGGCCCCGAGGGGGCCGTTCCACAGCACCGTGCCGGCCTGATGGACGACCTCGGCGAAAGCGGCGGCCGATTCGGGCCCGATGTCGAGACCGGTCCAGCCGTCGGGGAGGTCGCCCTCGATGATCTTGACCCCGCCCCGCGGGCCGATCCCTCCGGCGCGTGGCCCGAACGTGCCCCCCGGCTCCAGCGCCCTGATGTCGGTCGGCAGCAGTATCTCGACCCCTGAGTCCAGCAATTCCCGGCAGTCCTCGATGTGCGCGACATCGAGGAGCGAGTTGCCCACGGCCTGCCCCCGCGCCGCCAGGAAGGTGAAGGCCATCCCGCCCCCGACGACGAGGGTGTCCACCTTGGTGGCGAGGACCTTGAGCACCTCGAGCTTGTCGGCCACCTTGGCCCCGCCCACCACGGCGACGAACGGCCGCGCCGGGTGCGCCAGGATGCCACCGAGCACCTCGACCTCCTTGGCCAGACGCAGCCCCGCCGCGCTGGGGAGGAACTGCGGCGGGCCGACGATCGAGGCGTGCCGGCGGTGCGCCACCCCGAAGGCCTCGTTCACGTAGGCATCGAAGCCCTCGATCAGGGAGGCCACGAAGGCCGGGTCGTTGGCCTTCTCGCCCGGATCGAAGCGGAGGTTCTCGCCCAGCTCGACCCCGGGGCAGATGGTGGCCAGGCGCTCGCGCACCGGATCCATCTCCCAGCGCGGGTCGGGCTGGTTGTCGGGGCGGCCGAGGTGCGAGACGGCCACCACTTCGGCCCCCTGGTCCTGCAGCCAGCGCAACGTCGGCACGGCGGCCGTGATGCGGAAGTCGTCGGCCACAGTGGCCCGCCCGTCGATGCCGATGTGCAGCGGGACGTTGAAGTCCACCCGCACCAGCACGCGCCGCCCGTCGAGATCGGCCAGATCCTCCAGGAGAGGCAGCCCGTGCAGTGGGTTCACCCGGTCAGTTCCCTACCAGCAGCGTGAGGTCGACCAGGCGGTTCGAGTAGCCCCACTCGTTGTCGTACCATCCCTCGACCTTGACCAGCGAGAGGTCGTCGTTGATCGGCTGCACCATGGTGAGCCCGGCGTCGAAGGTGCACGAGGCCGGCGTGCCCACGATGTCGCTCGAGACGATCGGGTCCTCGGTGTACTCCAGCACGTGGTCGAGCGGCGGCTTGGCCGACGCCTCGGCGAAGACCGCGTTGACCTCCTCGACGCTGGGGTTGCCCTTGACCACCGCGGTGAAATCGGTGATGGAGCCGGCCGGGACGGGCACCCGTAGCGACATGCCGTCGAGGCGGCCCTTCATGGACGAGAGCACGAGGCTGGTGGCCCGGGCGGCCCCGGTGGAACTCGGCACGATGTTGACGGCCCCGGCCCGGGCCCGACGCAGGTCGGTATGGGTCAGGTCGAGCAGGTTCTGGTCGTTGGTGTAGGCGTGGACCGTCGTCATGAGGCCGCTGACGATCTCGAAGGCGTCGTCGATCACCTTGACCATCGGCACGAAGCAGTTGGTGGTGCACGACGCGTTGGAGACCACGATGTGCTTCCCGGGGTCGAACTCGTTGTCGTTGACGCCGATGACGAAGGTGGCGTCGGCGTCGGAGGAGGGAGCCGAGATGATGACCCGCTTCACCGAGCCGTGCAGGTGGCCGGCGGCCTCGTCCCGGGTGGTGAAGCGCCCGGTCGACTCGATCACCACGTGGGCGTCCAATTCCCCCCAGGGCAGCTTGGTCGGGTCATGCTCAGCCAGCACCCGGATGTGCTGGTCGCCGACGAGCAGGTCGTTGCCCTCGACGTCGACCGGCACCGGCATGCGACCCTGCGAGGAGTCGTAGCGCAGCAGGTGGGCCAGGGTCTCGGGTGAGGTCAGGTCGTTGACGCCCACCACCTCGACGTCCGCGCCCATCGCCAGCGCGGCGCGGAGGAAGTTGCGCCCGATACGTCCAAACCCGTTGATCCCAACCCGAACCGTCATATAGATCCTCTTCCTCTCGGGCGCCTATGCCAGCAGACCGGCCAGGGCTTGCGCCAGTCTGGCAGGGCTGTGGACAAGAACGTTGGAACCTGTCAGCGGCACGTCGACCACCCGCACCCCTACTTCACCCAGGTCCATACCCTGGCTGCGGTCGCACAACACGACGTCGATCGGGACGTCGTGCCTGGCCAGCGCCTCGACGTGGGCCGCCACGTCGAACCCGGCGGTTTCGGGGAGCTGGGGGCGCAGGTTGCAGACGTAGACCCTCTGGGCCGCGGCGCGGGCCACCGCCTCGGCGATCCCGCCGACGGCCGCCGCGGCCAGCACGCTGGTGAACAGGGAACCGGGCCCGATCACGATCTGGTCGGCCGCCAGGATGCGCTCGACGGCCAACCGCGGGGGCTGCGCGTCGCCCGGGACCAGCGACACCCGTTCGATGTTCCCGGCCCGTGACACGGCCACCTGGCCGGCCACCTCACCGTGGGCCCCCTCGGCCTTGAGCACCACTCGCTCGCTGGTGGCGGGCAGCACGTCACCCTGCGCCCCCAGGAGGTCGGCCGCCGTGCGCACCCCGGCCACCAGGTCCCCGGTGGCCTCGACCAGCCCGGCCAGGATCAGGTTGCCCAGGGCGTGTCCGGCCAGCTCGCCGTCCTCGAACCGATGCTCGAAGGCCAGCGCCAGGGCCGAGTCCTCCGCCGCCAGTGCCACCAGGCACTTGCGCATGTCCCCCAGCGCGACCACGTTGAGCAGCTCGCGCAGCCGTCCGCTCGAGCCGCCGTCGTCGGCCACCGAGACCACCCCGGTCAGCGTCCCGGCGAACAGGCGCGCCGCCTGCAGGGTGACTGCCGTCCCGTGCCCGCCGCCGAGAGCGACGACCGCCGGGCCCCGCGCCGGCCCGGTCACCGGTCCACGTCCCGGTGGAACACCGAGACCGGCGACCCGTGAACGCTCAGGCGCTCCGCCAGAGCCTCCGCCAGCGCGACCGAGCGGTGGCGCCCGCCGGTGCACCCCATGGCGATGGTCAGGTAGGACTTCCCCTCCCGCACGAACGACGGGAGGATGCTGGTCAGCAGGTCGTCCACCTTCTCGAGAAAATCCTGCGTCTCGGGCTGGGAGAGGACATACTCGCGCACCGGCTCGTCCAGGCCGCTGAACGGGCGCAGCTCCTCGACCCAGAACGGGTTGGGCAGGAAGCGGCAGTCGAAGACCACGTCGACGTCGAGCGGGATGCCGTGCTTGTAGCCGAACGACACCACCGAGGTCTGCATGGTGTCAGCCCCGCGCTCGTCCCCGAAGGCCTCGAGGATCCGGATGCGCAGCTGGTTCGAGTTGAGGTCCCCGGTGTCGATGAACAGGTCGGCCCGGTCGCGTACCGGTTCGAGCAGCCGTCGCTCGTCGGCGATCGACTCCTCGACGCCGCGCGCCGCCAGCGGGTGGCGCCGCCGGGTGCCCTCGTAGCGGCGGATCAGGACGTCGTCGGGGGCATCGAGGAAGACCAGGCGCACGCGCTTGCGGTCGGCCCGCAGGGCGTCGAGCACGTCGGGCAGGTCGTCGAGGTACTCCGCGCCCAGGCTGCCGCCACCGCGCCCGATGACCAGGGCCACCCGCTCTATCTCGGACCCGGGCAGGTCGACCATCTCGGCCATCTTCATGATGAGGGCGGCCGGCAGGTTGTCGATGACGAACCAGCCCAGATCCTCGAGGGTGGCGGCGGCCGTGGAACGGCCCGCACCCGACATCCCCGTCACTACGAGGAATTCGCTCACCGCCCCCCAGTCTTGCGCACGCCGTCATGGACGGCGAGACCGACCTGGTCAGGCAGCCAGTCCAGGGCCAGCAGCTCCTCGAGCGAAGCGGACCGCACCGCGTTGACGCCGCCCAGCTCCTTGACCAGACGAGCCCGGCGGGCCGGGCCGAGCCCCGGGATCCCCTCGAGGATGCTCCGGGTCATCCGCTTGGCCCGCTTCTCGCGGTGGAAGGTGATGGCGAACCGGTGCGCCTCGTCGCGCACCCGCTGCAGCAGGTAGAGCGCGTCGGAACCGCGGCGCAGGCGCACCGGGTCCGGCGAGCCGGGGCGGTACACCTCCTCGAACTGCTTGGCCAGGGAGGCCAGTTCCAGCTCGCCATCCAGACCGAGCGCCTTGACCACCCGCTCGGCCACCCCCAGCTGGCCCTTGCCCCCGTCGACCAAAATGAGGTTGGGCCGGTAGGCGAAGCGGCGCGGCCGGTCGCTGGTCGGGGTGTGCCGCGACTCCTTGAGGGCGGTCAGGCGCCGGGTCAGCACCTCCTCCATGGCGGCGTAGTCGTCGTTGCCGTGCACCGTCTTGACCGCGAAGCGCCGGTAGTCGGACCGCTTGGCCAGACCGTCCTCGAGCACCACCATCGAACCCACGTAGTCGGTCCCCTGCAGGTGGCTCATGTCGTAACACTCGATACGCAGTGGGGCCTCCCGCAGGCCCAGGGCGGACTGCAGCTCGGTCAACGCCTTGGCCCGGGCGTTGTGGTCCGAGGCCCGGCGCAGGCGGTGACGGGCCAGGTCCTCGGAAGCCGACCGGTTCACCGTCTCCTGCAGGGCGCGCTTGGCCCCCCGCTGGGGCACAGCGATGTCGACCGGCCCGGCGCGCACCGTGCGCAGCCAGCTCGTCAGCACGTCGTGATCGGTGGGCACCACCGGCACCAGCACCCGACGGGGCACCTCGGCCCCGTCGGCGCCGTAGACCTGCCCGAGGGCCACGCTCAGGAACTCCGGCCCCTCGAGGTCCTCCACCTTCTCGGCCACGAAGCCCCGGTGGCCGACCACCCGGCCCCGTCGCACGTGGAAGATCTGCACCGACGCTTCGAGGAGGTCCTCGGCCACCCCGACCACGTCGAAGTCCTCGGACCGCTCCGACACCATCTGCTGCGTCTCGGCCGCCTTGTGCACGGCGACGATGCGGTCGCGCAGGCGCGCCGCCCGCTCGAAGGCCAGGTCTTCGGAGGCGGCCTGCATCTCGGCTTCGAGCCGGGCCAGCACCGGCTCGGTATCACCCGAGAGGAATCCCATCAGGTCGTTGACGTAGCCGTCGTACGCCTCGTGGTCCACCGCCCCGACACAGGGCCCCGAGCAGCGGTCGATGTCGAAGAGCAGGCAGGGCCGGCCCAGCCGCTCGTGGCGGACGAACTTGGTGTCCGAGCAGGTGCGCACGGGGAAGCTGCGCACCAGCAGATCGAGCGTGGAGCGGATGGCCCCGGCGTGGCCGTAGGGGCCGAAGTAGCGGACGCCCTTGCGCTTGCGGCCCCGCACCACGGCCGGGCGGGGCCATTCCTGGTCCAGCGTGACGGCCAGCCAGGGATAGCTCTTGTCGTCCTTCAGGCGGACGTTGTAGCGGGGCAGGTGCGCCTGGATCAGCGAGTGCTCGAGGATGAGAGCGTCGACCTCGGTGTCGACCACCACCCATTCGACGTGGTCGGCCTGTTCCACCATCTGGGCGGTCCGCGGGTGCAGGGTGGCCGACTCCTGCCAGTAGTTGGGCAGCCGGTGGCGCAGGGACTTCGCCTTGCCCACATAGAGGACCCGGCCCTCGGCATCGAAGAACTGGTAGGACCCCGGAGCGTCCGGAATCGAGCTCGTGGGCGGTGGATTCTGCATGTCACTCCATGCTCGCGCACTCGCTGGCCAGGGCAGTTACACTGGCTGCGCCGGCCTGGATTCCGGCACACAACCTCGCACCGAGGCCGACATACCCGCGGAAGGGCGACCAGGCTGTCCCCGCCGGCCACATCGGTGCTCTCCCCAAAAGGGGGCAGACAGATGCTCAGGCTCCAATCCCCGCTCCCCGAGCGCTACAGCACCGCGACGCCCGAAGAGCTGTCCGACATGATCGGTGTGGCCAAGGCGACCCTGGGCCGGCGCCTCTTCATCCTCGGCCACCACTACCAGCGTGACGACGTGATGCGCTGGGCCGACGCCCGGGGTGACTCGTTCGGGCTGTCCCGCATGGCGGCCGATCAGGCCGAGGCCGAGTTCATCGTGTTCTGCGGGGTGCACTTCATGGCCGAGTCCGCCGACGTCCTCACCGGCGCCCACCAGCGGGTCGTCCTCCCCGACCTCAATGCCGGGTGCTCCATGGCCGACATGGCAGACATCGAGCAGGTCGAGGAGGCCTGGGAGGAGATGGCCCAGGTCATCGACATGGCCCGGGTCATCCCGATCACCTACATGAACTCCTCGGCCGCCCTCAAGGCCTTTGTGGGTCGCCACGAGGGAGCCGTCTGCACCTCGTCCAACGCCCGGGCCATCCTGACCTGGGCCCTCCAGCGCGGCGACCAGGTCCTCTTCTTCCCCGACCAGCACCTGGGGCGCAACACCGCCTTCCAGATGGGTTACGGCGCGGACGACATGCGGGTATGGAACCCCCGCCTCGCGCTCGGCGGCCTCAGCGATGCCGAAGTCAAGGAGTCGACCCTCTTGCTGTGGAAGGGGCACTGCTCGGTGCACCAGCGCTTCCGGCCCGAACACGTCGACGCCTTCCGGGCCGAGCACCCCGACGGGATCGTCATGGTCCACCCCGAGTGCGCCCACGACGTGGTCGAGCTGGCCGACCTGGTGGGCTCGACCGACCACCTCATCCGGGGCGTGACCGCCGCGCCAGCCGGCTCGGTGATCGGCGTGGCCACCGAGATCCACCTGGTCCACCGCCTCGACGAGGAGAGCGCCGACAAGACCGTCGTCTGCCTCGACCCGCTGATCTGCCCCTGCTCGACCATGTCGCGCATCGACCCGCCGCACCTGGCCTGGGTGCTCGAGGGACTGGTCGAGGGCGAGGTCCGCAACCAGATCACCGTCGAGCCCGCCACGGCCGAATGGGCCCGCGTCGCGCTCGAACGGATGCTGGCCATCACCTGAGACGGCCGCCCCGTCGACCCCGGGGGAACCCCGTGGTTAGGCGGCGCTGTTGGCCGGGCTGGGGACGAGCGTGCGGGCGCCCTGGAGAACGGCGGCGTCCGGGGGCATGGGATCGAGCGGCCCGCTGCCGTCGGGGACCAGCCACACGTGCACCATGGGCGGGGTCACCTCATTGGCGCTCCCGTTGGCGCAGGGCGCCGCGTCGTCGGTACCAACGACCCTCAGTCCGCTGAGACAGAGATCCGTGTGGACATGCCATTGCGTCAGGCATCCAGCGGGCTGTGGGGGTGTCGGGCCACCGGGCGGCATCAGGTACATCGCCGCGACCAATACGGCACCACGGTGCGTGTTGTCGTAGACGAGGACCGGGATGGCGTTGGGATCGAGGTAATTGGACTGGTTCTCGTACATGCTGGGGTTGATGTAGTGCACCTGGCGCTGCCCGGTTGGCGTGAGGGGCACGTACCCGGCGGCCTTGGCCGCGGCGAGACTCCGGTACGGCGCAGCTGCGGCCACCGTCTGATCGACCAGGCTGACTCCGGCCTGCTGTTGCGCGGCGGTCGGTTGGGCCGTGCAGCTGGCCTGCACCATCTTCATTCCCCTGTCCATCGCGCCCATCTTGTAGGGCCACGCGATGGGCCCGGCCGGCGAGGTGGTCGGCAACGAGAACGAGCTCGCGCTCCCGGTCGAGGTCTCTGGGCTTGAGCTCCCCATGGACATCCCGGGCCTGGCTGAAGAGGAGCTGACCGAGGACGAGCTCGCCTTCGCCGGGGGCGACGACGACGAGTTCGACGACGCCGACGCGACGCCCGCGGTGCTGCCGGCGAGGGCGGCCACTCCCAGGAGGGAGATCAGAGCCACCGGGACGGCGCCGGCGGCCACCCACATATCGCGGACGCGGGGTGCCGGGGCGGCGACCGAAACCGGGACCAACAGAGCGAGGGCCGCGGCCAGCTCGATGGTGGTCGTGACGAGGCCCACCGGATCCGCCGTTTCCCACCCGGCCAAGAGGTAGAGGGCATACCCGCCGGCGGTCCCGGCCAGGATGGCCACCGACGCCGGCTTCCAGTACCGGCGGGCCAGGAAGGTCAGCACGGCGGCGGCGGCGAACAGCACGGCGTCGAGGATGAAGAGCAGTGCGGTGCCATGGGCGTCCCGCCAGTGGGTGGGGACGATGGCCACATGGACGGCGAAGCCGACCCACAGGCCGATCAGGGCCACCTTGGCCCGGCCACTCAGCTGCTCCAGCCGACGCCCCGTCCTCTCGGCCCAGGGCACCTGGCGAGCACGGAGCGCCTGCAGGGCGCAGTAGGCCAACCAGAGGAAGATCGGTGTGGCCACCAGGGCCACCAAACCTGGGATGTGCTCGGACGGCACCACCCAAATGCTGTTGGGTCCAGACATATCCATCCGTGACCACCTCCAGCTGACCACGGTACCGGCCAGATGTCAGGGATTTATGGGCAGGACGCCAGGGAAGGGTCAGCCGCAGCCGCTACTTCCCCCGGGCCAGCACCGGCTTGAGGACCTCGCCGGTGTAGCTACCCGCCGTCTTGGCCACCTGCTCGGGGGTCCCTTCGGCCACGACGGTCCCGCCCTTGTCCCCACCCTCGGGGCCCAGGTCGATGATCCAGTCGGCCGTCTTGATCACGTCGAGGTTGTGCTCAATGACCACGACCGTGTTCCCCTGCTCGACCAGGCGGCCCAGAACCTCGAGCAGTTTGCGGGTGTCGTCGAAGTGCAGCCCGGTGGTGGGCTCGTCGAGCACGTAGAAGGTGTGGCCGGTCGGGCGGCGGCTGAGCTCGCTGGCCAGCTTCACCCGCTGCGCCTCGCCGCCCGACAGGGTCGGGGCGGGCTGGCCCAGGCGCACGTAGCCCAGCCCGACGTCGACCAGCGTCTGCATGTGGCGGGCGATGGGCGGCTGCTTGGCGAAGAAGCCGAGCGCCTCCTCGCAGGAGAGGTCGAGCACGTCGGCGATGGTCTTGCCGCGGAAGGTGATCTCGAGGGTGTCGCGGTTGTAGCGGGCGCCGTGGCAGATCTCACAGGGGACGTAGACGTCGGGCAGGAAGTGCATCTCGATCTTGATGGTGCCGTCCCCGGCACAGGCCTCGCACCGGCCACCGCGCACGTTGAAGGAGAACCGTCCTGGTTGGTAGCCGCGCACCTTGGCCTCGGCCGTCTGGGCGAAGAGCTTGCGGATGTGGTCGAAGACGCCGGTGTAGGTGGCCGGGTTCGACCGCGGCGTCCGCCCGATGGGCGCCTGGTCGACGTCGACCACCTTGTCGAGATGCTGCATCCCCTCGACCTTGGCATGGCGGCCCGGCAAGGTCTTGGCCCGGTGGAGGTGCTGGGCCAGCCGGCGCAGCAGGATGTCGTTGACCAACGTCGACTTGCCCGAGCCCGACACCCCGGTCACCGCGATGAGGCAGCCCAGCGGGAACGACACGTCGATCTCGTGGAGGTTGTGCTCGCGCGCCCCGCGCACGGTGACCACCTCGCCGCTGCCGGGACGGCGCCGGGCCGGGACCGGGATGGAGCGCTTGCCCGAGAGGTACTGCCCGGTGATCGACTCCTTGTTGGACAGCAGTCCGCCTTTGCCGGTGACCGGCCCGGCGTGGACCACGGTGCCGCCGTGCTCCCCCGCGCCCGGGCCGATGTCCACCACGTAGTCGGCGGTGCGGATGGTCTCCTCGTCGTGCTCGACCACGATCACCGTGTTGCCCAGGTTGCGTAGCCGCTCGAGCGTGCCGATCAGGCGCTGGTTGTCCCGCTGGTGCAAGCCGATGGACGGCTCGTCCAGCACGTAGAGGACGCCGACCAGCCCGCTGCCGATCTGGCTGGCCAGGCGGATGCGCTGGGCCTCCCCGCCCGAGAGCGTCCCGGCCGAGCGGGCCAGCGAGAGGTAGTCCAGGCCGACGTCGAGCAGGAACTGCATGCGCTCGCGCACTTCCTTGAAGACGCGGTCGGCGATCATGTGCTCGCGGTCGCTGAGCTCCAGCGTCCCCATGGCCTCCACCGCGGCCGCGATGGAGAGGCTGCACAGCTCGTAGATGTTCCGTCCGCCCACCGTGACGGCCAGCGACTCGGGCTTGAGCCGGGCCCCCTGGCACGCCGGGCAGTCCACCTCGCGCATGTACTGCTCGATCTGCTCGCGGGACCAGTCCGACTCGGCCTCCCCGTGCCGCCGCTGCAGCCACGGGATGATGCCTTCGAAGAGCGCCTCGTAGGAGCGGGTCCGCCCGAAGCGGTTCTTGTAGGCGACGTGGACCTGCTTGGTGCCGGTCCCGTAGAGGATCAGCTTCTTGTCCTTGGCCTTGAGCGACTTCCATGGTGTCGTGAAGGAGAACCCGCCCAGGTCGGCCACTCCCGCTTGCAGCCCGGTGAAGTACTCGCTGCGCGCCCCGGCCCAGGGCGCCAGCGCCCCATCGGCCAGGGAGAGCGACTCGTCGGGCACCACCAGCTCGGGGTCGACCTCGAACTTGGTGCCCAGGCCGACGCAGGTCGGGCAGGCCCCGTAGGGGGAGTTGAAGGAGAAGTTGCGCGGCGCCGGCTCCTCGAAGCTGATGCCGCAGTGGGTGCAGGCCAGGTGCTGGGAGAAGGTGATCCCCTCGTCGGCCTCTCCCCCATCGCCGGTGTCCATCACCAGCACCTCGGCCGTGCCCCCGGTCAGCTCCAGCGCGGTCTCGATCGACTCGGTCAGGCGTTGACGGATGTTGTCGCGCCGGATGAGCCGGTCGACCACCACCTCGATGGTGTGGGTCTCGTAGCGGGCCAGGGTGACCTCGGCCCGCTCGGCCAGCTCTAGAGGCACCCCGTCGACCCTGACCCGGGCAAAGCCCTGCTTGGCCAGGTCGTCGAGGAGGGTGCTGTATTCGCCCTTCCGTCCCCGCACCACCGGCGCCAGGACCTGGAACTTGGTGCCTTCGGCCAGCTCGAGCACCCGGTCGACGATCTGCTGGGGGGTCTGGCGGGCCACCGGGCGACCGCACAGGGGACAGTGGGGGTGGCCGATCCGGGCATACAGGAGGCGCAGGTAGTCGTAGACCTCGGTAATGGTGCCGACGGTCGAACGAGGGTTACGGGAGGCCGACTTCTGGTCGATGGAGATGGCGGGCGACAGGCCCTCGATGAAGTCGACGTCGGGCTTGTCCATCTGGCCCAGGAACTGGCGGGCGTAGGCCGAGAGGGACTCGACGTAACGGCGCTGGCCCTCGGCGTAGATGGTGTCGAAGGCCAGCGAGGACTTCCCCGACCCCGACAGCCCGGTGAAGACAATCAGCCGGTCCCGGGGCAGATCAAGCGAGACGTCACGCAGGTTGTGCTCACGAGCCCCGCGAACGACCAGACGATCTGCCATCCGTCGAGGATACCGGGAGGCTGTATCAGCCCCTCCAAAGCCCTGGCCAGAGCCGCCCGCCTGGGACGCCGGCTACTCGAAGGTCAGGTCCTCGTCACCCCAGTAGGCCTCGACCGCCGAGATCAGCCCGTCCTCGGTGACCGTGAAGATCTCGATGCCCCGGATGTGCATGGTGGTGCCGCCCTCGAGGCCCAGGGTGATGTGGAAGTCGATGGCCGCCTTGTCGGCCACCGGGTGGATGTCGACGACCTCGAAGCGCATGGTCTCGCAGCCGTCGAACGACCGCTGGATGAAGTCCCGAATGGCGTCCCGGCCCACGTTGGGAGCGGTCGGGTAAGGGTCGACCTGGACGGCGTCGGGCGTGAAAAGGGCCACGTAGGCGTCGGCATCCTTGGAGGTGACCGTGGCGGCGTAGCGCTCCATGGCCGAACGGAGCCGGGCGGTGGTGGGCATGGCGGTGACGATAACCGGCCCGACAGCGGTGCTCCCGCTACCCGGGGACTGATGCCCGTAGTTCGGCGATCTCGTCCCTCAGGAGGGCCGCCTCCTCGAAACGCAACTCGGCCGCGGCGGCCTTCATCTCCGCCTCCAACTGGGTCATCAGCTCGACCGCTACCGCCGGGGTGGACGCGTCGCCGTCGGCCAGCAGTGTGGGCCGGTGATTGCCGCGCACCGCGGCGTTGCGCCGCACTTCGGCCCTGCTCCGGCCGGCACTGGTGGATCGGCCTCCGCCACTCGAGCCCCGCAGGCGTTCGAGGATGTCGGTAACCGACTTGCGGATGGTCTGCGGGTCGATCCCGTGCTCGAGGTTGTGGGCCAGCTGGATCTCCCGGCGGCGCTGGGTGACCGAGACCGCCTCCCGCATGGAATCGGTGATGGTGTCGGCGTAGAGCACCACGGTGCCGTCGACGTTCCGGGCCGCCCGACCCATGGTCTGGATGAGCGACGAGGCCGAGCGCAGGAAGCCCTCCTTGTCGGCGTCGAGGATGGCCACCAGGGCCACCTCGGGGAGGTCGAGCCCCTCCCGCAGCAGGTTGATGCCCACCAGGACGTCGATCGTGCCCAGCCGGAGCTCGCGCAGGATCTCGATGCGGGTGATGGTGTCGATGTCGGAGTGCAGGTACTGCACCCGCACCCCGGCTTCGGACAGGTAGTCGGTCAGGTCCTCGGCCATCTTCTTGGTCAAGGTGGTGACCAGCACGCGCCCTCCGCCGCCCACCGTGGATTCGATCCGGGCCAGCAAGTCGTCTATCTGTCCCTTGGTCGGCCGGATGGTCACCTCGGGGTCCACCAGCCCGGTCGGGCGGATGACCTGCTCGATCATCTGAGTCGAGTGCTCCTTCTCGAACGGACCGGGGGTGGCCGAGACGAAGACGCACTGGGGCACCCGGTCGATGAACTCGTCGAAGCGGAGCGGCCGGTTGTCCCGGGCCGAAGGCAGCCGGAAGCCGTGCTCGATCAGCATGTCCTTGCGGGAACGGTCGCCGGCGTGCTGGCCGTGCAGCTGCGGCACGGCCACGTGGCTCTCGTCGATCACCACGAGATAGTCCTTGGGAAAGAAGTCGAGCAGGGTGAACGGCGTCTCGCCCGGGGCCCGACCGTCGAGGTGACGGCTGTAGTTCTCAATCCCCGAGCAGACGCCGGTCTCGGCCAGCATCTCGAGGTCGTGCTCGGTGCGGACGCGCAGGCGCTGCGCCTCGAGGAGCTTGTCCTCCTTCTGGAACTCCTGCAGGCGTTCGCGCAGTTCGATCTCGATGGTGCCGACCGCCCGCTGGATGATCTCGTCGCCGGTGACGTAGTGGGTGGCGGCGTAGACCGCCACGTCCTCCATCTCCTCCCCCATTTCGCCGGTCATCACGTCGAAGGGCACGATCCGCTCCACGGTGTCCCCGAACATCTCGACCCGCAGCGCCTGCTCCTCGTAGGCCGGGTGGATCTCGACGGTGTCACCGCGGGCCCGGAACGTCCCTCGGACCAGGTTGACGTCGTTGCGGACGTACTGGAGATCCACCAGGCGGCGCAGGATGTCCCGCTGGTCGTGCTGCGAGCCCACGCTGAGCCCGAGGATGCGGTCCCGGTATTCATCGGGCGAGCCCAATCCGTAGATGCAGGAAACCGAGGCCACCACGATCACATCCCGGCGCATCAGCAGCGACGAGGTGGTGGCATGGCGTAGCCGGTCGATCTCGTCGTTGATGGACGAGTCCTTCTCGATGTAGGTGTCCGTGGTCGGGAGGTAGGCCTCAGGCTGGTAATAGTCGTAGTACGACACGAAGAACTCGACCCGGTTCTTGGGGAACAGGTCGCGCAGTTCGGAGGACAGCTGAGCGGCCAAAGACTTGTTCGGCTCGATGATGAGCGTCGGCCGCTGGGCCTGCTCGATCATCCAGGCGATGGTGGCCGTCTTGCCCGATCCCGTGATCCCCTGCAGCGTCTGGTAGCGGTCCCCCCGCTGAACACCGGTGACCAGCGCGGCAATGGCCTCCGGCTGGTCGCCGGACGGCTTGAAGGGTGAGACCACCTCGAAATCAGCCACCTACGGAGGCTACCCGTGGCCTGTCACAGCACTGTCCGCCTCACCCGGATGGATGAGGCGGACAGTGTCGCAACTTTGGAACAACTAGGACATCCGGCGGCGTTTAGCTGCCAGCGGCTAGGGCCTGCAACGCTGCCACCAGGGTGCTATTGGGGAGCGCGACCGTCCCTCCCAGGACGTTGATCGTGTAGATCTGTGACGGCACTCCGTCACCCGTGGCACCCTCAGGACTACCAGCCAGATTGAGGAAGGCGGTCAGGTTGGTTCCCAGGGTGTTGGGGTCGGTCGTCAGCAGGATCGGCTGCGGACCGTCAGCCAGGTCGGCCGCGAAGGCGCTGCCGGCGAGGGCGTCTGAGTAGAAGTCCCCCCGAGCCAACGTCATCTCGTTGTCGTTGTTCGCATCCCAACCGAGGCCCTCAAGACCCGAGGTACCGACGGTGCTGTTCAGTTCGAACAACGCCAACTCGGCAGCCGTCTGGGTGAAGTCCTGGCCGGCGATTCGGAGCACCGAGATGCCCATGGCCTGGATCTGCGATACCACGGTGTCACTCACCGCGACCGGGCCACCCATCAGGATGACCTGCTTGATCTGATCGTTGACCAGTGAGGCCGACGCTTGGCTGGCCAGCGTCGTCGGAGTGGTCAGGATCACCGGGAAGTTTTGGGCATACCCGACGACACTGGCCGCGGTGGCGTCCTGGTAACCCTCACCGGTGGCGACGATCGCCGTCGGCAAAGCACCCGCGGCGATCGGGGCCGACGATGCAGCACCCTCAGGTGACGTGTGGTTGTAGTTGCCGTAGGCGCCAGGGAACGCAGCCGTGCCGACCGACCCTGCCGTGAAGTACTGGGCGATCTTGGCCGAAGTGTCGTACTGCACCTGACCGTAGATCTGGTTGACGGTCAGGGTCGCCGCCGGCGAAACCGGGGTGGTCCCACCGCACTGGTAGACGGGCGTGGACTGCAGCGCGCTGACCACGGCCGGTCCGACGGCGAGAGGCCCACCGACGATGTCGACCGTGGCTATGCCTTCTTGCCGGATGGCGTTCGCCGTCTCCGACGACAGAGCCGCCGTAGGTGTCAAGAGGATCGACGTGTCCAGCTGGCCGGCCAGGTAGCTGGCCGAGAGAGCGTCGGGGTAAGCCGAGTCCGTGGCGAGCACAACGGTCTTGGTAGAGGTACAGCTCGTGGTCGGGAAGACGGCCTCCATCTCAGCCGCCGCCGTAGCGTCAGCGTCGGAACCTGCCGTGCGGGTCTGGCTGTAAACCGTGTAGATCGGGCCCGTGGTGGTCAGGTTGTTGGTCGGCGTCGCGCAGGTGCCGCCCGAGCTCGCCGTGAAGGTCACGGGGCCGGGAGTGTTGCCCGCGTCGACCCGCAAGCCGGCGATCACATACGTGGTAGGCGCCGTGCTTGGAGTAACAACGATGAACGACGCGGTGCCGCCGCTGAGCGTTACGCCCGTGGTGATGGCGGGGCCGGCTCCGACGGTGATCGTCGGCGCCGGAGCTGAGGTGTCGAACGTCCCCGCACCCAGATTGACGCACACCGGTCCAGCCGGGATCGCGCCAGGAACCGTCTCCTGGAAGCCGATGTTGCTGATGGCGACGTTGGTGTCCGCACCGGCGAGCAGGCCGACCGGCGGAGTGTTGGCGACGACATTCACGTCACCACCGGGTCCGCTCACGCTGGCGTTGGCCGGCACGTCGAGCGTGCACGCCGCAGCGTTGTTGTTGGTGCAGGTCGAGGCGCTGGTGTCGACCGCGCCCGGCGTTGCCCCAGCGCCAATGTTGTACTTGATGCCTGAGATGGCAACAGCCCACGCGGTGGTGCCGGTCGCCGGCGTCGTGGGTACCGAGGCGACGGTCAGGGTCAACTCGTTCCCCAGGCCACTGCATGCTGGTTCCACGACGTCTGAGGCCAGCCCGACGGTAAACGTCGGAACCGAACCACCGGTGCCGCCAATCGACGTCGCCGTAACGGTGGGCACCGCGGCGAAAGCGAGGTCGTTGGTGGTCGCACAATCGGGCGGCGTGTCGCTGTGCGGGTTGACGACGATGGTGTACTTGTCTCCGCTTGCGGCCGCGGTGAGCGGCATGGTGATCGTCCATCCGTTAACAGGCTGGTTGGGCACACCACCGAAAACAGTGGTCACCGTTGCGGGTGGGCTGAGGGCCACGGTCGACCCGGTGATCACCGCTGAGGCGGTTCCCCCGAGGGCGACGATGCCGCCCAGAGATGTGATGGCCGCGATGACCGACACCGCAAGGAGTCGATACCGCCTTGGTGAAAACGTCATATATCCCCTCAATTTCTTCAGGCCCGCGCGGGAGCCGCCAGTTGTAATGAAGCGTTACCCGAACGGCTGTTTGGCCAAACGTCCAGGAATGCTCTCAGCCCGAGATGGTGGGCGCAGCAATAATGCACCAGGAATAGCCTGGCTACACGTCGCGCGAGCGGAATTCTTCGCGGCACGCACACGTAATGACAAAAGTCATCCGAAAGTGATCGCGATCACGGACCGAATGGTCCCTACTTACCCGTTGGTCACCCCATGGAGAGCGCGTTCAAACCGTTCTGCACCGTAGCCGGCGTCACGGCGTCGACGCCGCCGACGACGAGCAGTGCGTCGATCGTCGAACTGTCGTCACCGAAGAGGCCGCCGTTGCTGCCGCCTGCATTGAAGAAGCCGGTCAGGAACGAACCCAAGGTATTCGGATCGAAGGTCAGCAGGATCGGTTCGGGGTGACCGCTCCCGGCCGCCAGGGCGGCGAAGGGCGCCCCGGCCAACCCGTCGGAGTAGAAGTCGCCGCGGGCCAGCACGACTGCGTGGTTGTTGTTCTGATCCCAACCAAGTCCTTCGGACCCGATGTTGTTGGCAATACTGCTCAAGCTGTTGAGCTCGAAGCGAGCCAGTTCCTGAGCGGTATCGGTGGCGTCCTGCCCGGCCACGCGCAGAACAGCGATACCGAGGGCCTGGATCTGCGCGACCACGTTGTCGGAGACCGCCAATGGGCCACCCACCAGGACGACCTGCTTGATCTGATCGTTGATCAACGACGCCGACGCTTGAGACGCCAGCGTGTCCGGGGTGGTGAGGACAACCGGGAAGTGCTGGGCGTAGGCCATCACGCTCGAGGATGTGGCGTCCTCGAAGCTCTCGCCGGTCGCCACGATCGCGGTCGGCACCTCGTCGGAGGGACCCGAGGCCGATGCCATCCCGGTGGTGTCGTTGTACTCCCCGTAGGCACCGGGGAATTCGGCCGTGCCGATACTCTGCAGCCCGAAGTACTGGGCGATGACCGACGAAGTGTCGTACTCCGTGGCCCCCGCAATGACCTGCACCGACATCCCCGTCAGTGGCGAGATGGCCTGGGTCCCGCCGCAGCTGTAGATAGGTGTCGTCGTCAGCGTGTTGAGCACCGCCGGGCTGACCGCATCGGGTCCGCCCACCACGTCGACGTTGGTGATCCCCTCGACCCGCAACGCAGCTGCCGTCTCGGCTGACAGCGCGGCGGTCGGTGTCAGCAGGAGCCCGGTGCCCAGGCGACCGGCCAGGTAACTGGCCGAAAGGGCATCGGGGAAGTTCTCATCGGTGGCCAGGACGACGGTACGGGCACCGGACGTACCCGGGCAGGACGACGGGGGTGGGAAGACGGACTCCATCTCCAGCGCGGCCGTGGCATCGGAGTCACTACCCGCCGTGCGGGACTGGGCATACACCGCGAAGGCGCGGTCACCCGCCGATTGGAGCGTCACCCCACCGGCGCAGGCGGAGCTTGACCCCGTGGAGAGCGTGAAGGGGGCGGGACCGAGGTTGTTCCCCCCGTCCACGAACAGGTTGCCCAGCGTGAAGGCGGCCACCGCCGTGCTCGACGCGGTGGTGACGTCGAAGGCCAAGGTGCCCGGCGCGGGATGGCTCACGGTGGAGCTGACCACGGCCCCGCCACCGGTGGCGGTGATGCTGGGCGAATGGCTCAGCACGTCGAAGGTGCTGCCATTGCTGAGGGTCACGCAGGTGTAGCCGGTGAGCAGGGTGCCGGTCACGGACTCGGTGAGTGCGATCGGGCTGATGGCGGCGTCGGTGTCGTTGCCACTGACCAGACCGACGGGCGGGTTGTTCGACGAAACGGCCACGTCGGTGACCGTGGCGTTGGAGGGGACCAACCCTGGCGCTGGGGTGGTGACACTCTGGTCGCCGTTCTCATAGGCCGAGTCGGAGAAGGAGACCGGGCCGGTTGTCGCGCCGATGCCGATGTTGTAGGTGATGCCGGTGACCGGAACGGTCCAGACGCTCGGGCCGAGCAGGCCCGGACTGCCCGGATTGACCACGGTGATGGTCAGCACGTTCGTGAGGTTCTGCGAGGTGCAGTCACTCTCGGTCCCGGGCTCGATGCTGATATTGGTGATGAAGGTGGGTTCGGCCCCGCCGAGCAGGCCGACGCTCTGGGAGTCATTCACCGTGGGCGCGCCGGCGAACTCGATGTCGTTGGCGTGCTGGCAGTCGAGCGTGGCCGCGGTGACCCCGCTGGGGTTCACCACGAATTCGAACTTGTCCCCCGCCGCCAGTGAGGTGGGCAGGGTGAGTGTCCACCCGGCCACCGCCTGATGGGTGGCGCCGCCGAGGACAGTGGTGGGGCTGCCGTTGAGGGCGACGGTGCCCCCGCTGATGTCGGCCGAAGCCGTCCCGGCCGTGGCGATCAGGCCACCCAGCCCGGCCACACTGGCAACCAGGGCAACCGCCACCCGCCGGATCTGCTTTGGAACGTCGCCCATGACCTCTCCTCGCTGTTCACGCCCGCACGTTCGACCGCTGCGCAAGCCGCCGGCCGAATTCCGGCCAAGTTAGTTGCTCGCGGCGAGTGGGGGCCGGATTGCCCACTCAGCGCTGTTCGGCCAGCCAGTCCCACAGCTTGGCCACCTCGGCCTCGAGCGTTTGGCGGTCGCCCGAATTGTCGAGCACGTAGTCGGCGTTCTCGACCCGTTCCTCCCGGGAGATCTGGGCCCGGATGCGGGCTTCGGCGTCCTCCCGGCCCATCCCACGCTGCGCGATCAGCCGCTCCAGGGCGATGTCGGTCGGGGTGTCGACCACCACGACCTTGTGCAGCTTCACCGTCTCGCGGTGCACGGCGGTCAGGAGAGGGATGGCCAGCACGACGACGTGGTCGCTGTCGGCCAGGGCGTCGCGGGCCTGGATCATGGCGATCCCGATGGCCGGGTGGGTGATGGCGTTGAGATCGGTCCGGGCGGCCTCGTCCTTGAAGGCGACGGCGGCCAGAGCCGGGCGGTCGATCGTCCCGTCGGCGGCCACGATGCCCGGGCCGAACCGGTCGATCAGGGGCTGATAGGCCGGTCCCCCGGGGGCGACCACCTCGCGGGCCACCTGGTCGGCGTCGATCAGCACGGCGCCCCGGTCGACCAGCAGGTCGGCCACGGCGGATTTGCCCGAGCCGATGCCTCCGGTGAGGCCGACCGCCAGCATCACCGGACCGCCGGCATCACCGCACCGCCGGCATCACGACGCCGCCACGATCCGGACCAGCCTCACCCGCGGGGCCGCCGGGCCACGGCGAAGAGGACCAGCGTGGTGTCATCGAGCTCCTCGGTCACGAACCAGTCCTCGGCCGTGATGCCGGTCAGTCCCCCGGCGTCGCCCCGGGCCACCAATTTGTAGGCCAGCGGCAGCAGGCGGGTGTAGGCCCAGACGTACCAGCGGTGGGGCAGGCGGTGCCGCAGGTCGAGGACGTCGAGGCGCAGGAGCTTCTCGCCCTTGCGGCGCCGGGCGGCGAAGTCCTCCTTGACGTGGGGCGTGGCGTCGATGCCCCCCAGCCACACGTCGTCGAAGTGGCGTTCGAGCATGGCCCGCAGCTCCGCCCGGTCGAAGAGGTGGAGGTGGAAGGGGTTCTCGAAGTCCGCCGGCTTGTTGGGGGTGAGGATGCAGACCACACCGTCGCCGCGCAGCACCCGGGCCAGCTCGGCCACGTGGGGCTCGGGGTCGGTGAAGTGCTCGATCAGGTGGGACGAGCAGGCGCCGTCGAAGCTCTGGGGGGCGAAGGCGAGAGCGAGGGCGTCCATCTGCGCCACCCGCAGGCCCTCGGCGGAATAGCGGGAGGCCGCCGCCGAAACGGCGTCGGCGGAGTAGTCGGCCCCGAAGACCTCCCGCTGCGGACTGAGGAAGCGGGCGGACTCGAAGCCCTGCCCGCACCCCACATCGAGGATCCGCCCGTCGCCGATGCGGTCGAGCACGGCCCGGTAGCCGGCCTCGTGGAGGGCCAGCAACGAGTCCGGGGTCACACCCTGCTGCGGTCGCTCGCCCGTCAGTCGACTGCCGGTGCTGCGGGCCACGCCACTCCCTTCGATTGACGCGCCCGGGTGGCACGGCGTGCTTACACTACCGGGCGTCCAATCGGCCGCTCCCCCATGACCACCTCCCTCACCACCGCCCCTCGCGGACGGCACGCCGCCGGCCGCGCCAGGGGCGAGAACGGGGGGACCGACGGCGGAAATGGCCGGGCGGACGCCGAGAAGGAGCTCGACGCCCGGGAGAAGGAGCAGGACCGCCCGTGGCGGCTCGGCGGCGCGGTGCTGCTGGCCGGACTGGCCTACATCCCGCTGCTCTGCGTGCGGCCCGGGGTGGTCACGCCCGACACCAAGACCTACCTGTATCTGGATCCGGGCCGGTTCCTCAGCCAGGTGTCGTTCCTGTGGAACCCGACGGTCGGTCTGGGCACGGTCACCCACGAGTACATCGGCTACCTGCTGCCGATGGGGCCGTTCTACGGGATCCTCGCCGCGCTCGGGGTGCCGACCTGGGTGGCCCAGCGCCTGTGGCTGGGCACCATCCTGTTCCTGGCCGGCTACGGGATCCTGTACCTGTCGCGCACGCTGCGGCTGCGCGGGCCGGGGCCGGTGGTGGCCGCGCTGGCCTACATGCTCTCGCCGTACTTCCTGCAGTACGCGGGCCGGATCTCGGTCATCCTGCTGCCGTGGGCCGGGCTCCCCTTCATGCTGGCCTTCACCATCCTGGCCCTCCGCCGCGGCGGGTGGCGCATGCCGGCCCTCTTCGCCCTGGCGGTGGCGCTGGTCAGCGGCATCAACGCCACGGCCATCATTTACGTGGGCGTCGCCCCCATTCTGTGGATCGTCTACGCGGTGGTCGTGCTGCGCCAGGCCACCTGGCGCCAGGCCATCCTCACCGCGCTGCGCATGGGCGTCCTCTCCCTCTTCGCCTGCCTGTGGTGGATCAGCGGGCTGGCCGTCGAGGCGGCCTACGGGGTCAACGTCCTGAAATACACCGAGACCGTCCCGTCCACCTCGGCCACCTCCAACGCGTCCGAGGTCATCCGGGGCCTGGGCTACTGGTACTTCTACGGCTCGGACCATCTCGGTCCCTGGACCAACGCGGCCGTCCGCTTCACCCAGGACATCTGGCTGCTGGTCAGCTCCTACGCCGTGCCCATCCTGGCGGTGGCCGCCGCCGCGCTCTTGAAGTGGCGGGAGCGGGCCTACTTCATCCTGCTGGTGGCCGTGGGCATGGTGCTCTCGGTCGGGCCGTTCCCCTTCACCCATCCCACCGCCATCGGGGGCGTGCTCAAGTCCTTCATGACCGACACCACCGCCGGCCTGGCCCTGCGCTCGACGGACCGGGCCACCCCGGTGGTCCTGCTCGGGCTGGCCATGCTGCTGGGCAGCGGGGTGGCGGCCCTCTGGGAGCGCTGGTCGCTGGTCGGGGTCACCACCGCCGTCCTCATCGGCGCCCTGGTAGTGGCCAACAACCCCTCCCTCTTCAACGGCGACACCATCGCCAACAACTTCACCCAGCCCGCGTCGTTGCCGTCCTATCAATTGGCGGCCATCGCACACCTCAACGCCACCCACCGGGGCACCCGGGTGCTGGCCGTCCCGGGCAACGACTTCGCCTCCTACCGCTGGGGGGACACGGTCGACACCCCGCAACCGGCCTACCTGACCCGGGACTTCGTCACCCGGGAGCAACAGATCATGGGCTCCATCGCCACGGCCGACACCCTCTACGCCATGGACGACCCCATCCAGGAGGACACGGCCAACTTCAACGCGCTGGCGCCGATGGCCCGCCTGCTCAGCGCCGGCGACGTCATGGCCGAGTACGACCAGGCCTACGAGCACTACGGGGTGCCCCAGCCCCAGCTGCTGGCGCTCGAGATGTTCGAGACCCCGCCCGGGTTGACCGACCCGGTGGCCTTCGGCACGCCCCGGCCCAACGTCTCCTCCGTCTCGACCCTCAACGAGGAGGACCTGGCCGCCCCGAGCGACCTGTCGTGGCCCAACCCCCTGATCACCTACACGGTGAAGCAGCCCCGGCCGGTCACCCGGGCCGAGTCCAACCAGGGCGCGGTCGTGCTCTCGGGTGACGCCACCGGGTTGGTCAACCTGGCCGGGCTGGGCCTGCTCAACACGACCAGCGCGCTCTACTACTCGGGGACGCTGGACAAGGATCCGGCGCGCCTGGCCACCCTGGCCACTTCGGGGGCCCAGCTGGTGGTGACCGACACCAACCGCAAGCAGGCCTTCCGCTGGGACACGCTCAACGCCAACGCCGGCGCCACCGAGACGCCGGCGGAGGACCCGGCGGCCACCGACCTGAGCGACAGCCCGATCGACCTCTTCCCCGGCGCGCCCAAGAGCGCCAAGACGACGGCCGGCTACGTGGGCGCGGTCACGGTCACGGCCAGCAGCTACGGCAACTCGGTCTCCTACACCCCCGAGGACCAGGCCTACAGCGCCATCGACGGCAACCTGGACACGGCGTGGATCACCGGCACCTTCGTGCCCGACCCGGCCGGCGAGTGGTGGCAGGCCCAGTTCGCGAAGCCGGTGACCACGACGCACCTGACCCTGGTCCAGCCGCAGAAGGGCGACCGCTCGCGCTGGGTGTCGCGGGTCACCGCCACCTTCGACGGCAAGGACCCCGTCACCTTCGACCTCGGCCACAAGTCGCACCGGGCCACGGGGCAGACGCTGACCTTCCCCAGCCGGACCTTCCACACCGTCCGGCTCACCATCGACGACACGACGAACGACACCGAGCCGCCGCTGACCGCGTCGGCGGTGGGCTTCGCCGAGGTGCAGATCCCGGGCCAGACGGTGCACCAGGTGATCATGATGCCGACCGACCTCACCTCGAAGCTGGGCGCGTCGTCAGCGGCCAACCGGCTGACCTATGTGATGACCCGCCAGCGCACCTCGCCCTTCCCGCCGCGGACCGATCCCGAGACGACCATCACCCGGGAGTTCGACCTGCCGACGGCCCGCACCTTCACCCTGTCGGGCAGCGCCAGCCTCTCGGCCCTGCTGCCCGACGACGAGATCGACCATCTGGTGGGGCGCGCGACGTCGGTCCTGTCCTACTCCTCGGGGCGGCTGCCGGGCGACCTGCGCGCCACGGCGTCGGCCACCCTCGACGGCAACCCCTCCACGGCGTGGCAGCCCGGTCTGGGCACGCCGGCCGACATCGGCGCCACGCTGACCTACAACCTGCCGTCGACCATCGCGCTGCGCACGCTGACCCTCGGGGTCATCGCCGACGGGCGCCACTCGGTGCCGACCTCGCTCACCGTGACCTCATCCGCCGGGACGCGCCGGGTCGCCGTCCCCGCCATCGCCGACAGCACGGTGGCCGGCGCGGTGACGACGGTGCCGGTCTCCTTCCCCGCCCTCACCGGCCGCCAGTTCGTGATCACCTTCACCGGCATCCGCACCGAGAAGGCGGCCAACTACTACTCGGCCGGGCCGCTGACCCTGCCGCTGGGCATCGCCGAGATCGGGATCCCCGGTGTGGCGGCGCCGGTCACCCCGGCCCAGGTCCCGGGCAACTGCACCGGAGGGCTGCTGAGTATCGACGGACAGCCGATCGACGTGGCGGTGGTGGGCAGCACGGGGAGCGCGCTCGACAACGGCGAGCTCCAGCTGGTGCCGTGCGGGCCCGATGCGGCGGGGGTCACGCTGGCGGCGGGAACGCATGTGGTGCAGACGGCGGTGGGGCACTCGACCACCACGGGCTGGAACATCGACCAGCTGGTGCTCGACTCGGCCGCCGGCGGCGGTCCCGGGCCGGACGCCACGCCCACCGCCGCCGGCACGCCGGACCTGGCCGCCACCCAGCCCGGGGCGGCCCCGAAGGTCACCGTGACGGCGAGCCACATCGACGACGAGTCGGCCACGGTGCGCGGGGCCACGGCGCCGTTCGAGTTCGTCCTCGGCCAGAGCCTCAACGGTGGCTGGCAGGCGGTGGCCACCCCCGGCCCGGGCGCCCGCGCCGGGGCGCGAGCGGTCAACCTCGGTCCCTCCGAGCTGATCGACAGCTTCGCCAACGGCTGGCCGGTGACGGCGGCCGACCTGCAGCAGCTCGGCGGCTCGTCCTTCACGGTGCAGTTGACCTGGACACCCCAGCGCGACGTGTGGGCCGCCCTGGCGCTGTCGGGCCTGACCCTGCTGCTCTGCCTCCTGCTCGGGTTCCTGCCCGAGCGGGCCCGGTCCCGGGTGCGGGCCCGGCTGCCCAAGTTCCTGGGGGGCCCGGCCGCCCCGGCCCTGGTGACGGCCGACCGGCCTCGGCTGGAACTACCGACCGGGTGGCGCCGCGACGCCGCGCCACGGTCGTGGCCGGTCACCGTCGGGCTGGGGGTGGTGACCGGGCTGGCGGCCTCGACCGTGACGTCGGGGGCGGCCGGCGCCCTGGTCGCCGCGCTGGTCATCGCCGGCCTGCAGCTCCCGGTCACCCGCTGGATCGCCCGCCTCGGCGCGCTCGGCTTCATCGTGGCCGGTGGCCTCGGCGTCATCACCGGACAGGCCACCCACCACTACCTGCCCGGCTCGAACTGGGCCGGCTCCTTCGTGAACGCCGGTGATCAGATCTGGGTCGGCATCGTGCTGCTGCTGGCCGACGCCGTGGTGGTCAGCGCCGCGACGCGCTCTCTTGCGCCAGCGCCTCCAGAGAACGGCGGGCCGTCGCCCCCCACGTGAACCAGCGGGCCCGGGCCAGCGCACCGCGCCCGAGGCGCGTGCGCAGCACGTCGTCGCCCAGCACGCGGGCGAGCGCGTCGCCCAGGTCGTCGGGCCGGCGCACCAGCAGCCCGGACTCGCCGTCGAGGACGGCGTCGGCGTGGCCGGCGATGTCGGTGGCCACCGCGGGCGTGCCGCAGGCGGCCGCCTCGGTCAGCGTCATGCCCCATCCCTCGCGCCGCGAGCTCGAGGCCACCACCCAGGCCTGGCGGTACCACCCGACCAGCTCGTCGTCCTCCACCCGGCCGGGCAGCTCGATCCAGTCCTCGGCCCCCAGCTCGGCGCGCCGCGCTTCGAGCTCGGGGCGGGCGTAGCCCTCGCCGATGATCACGGCCCGCAGCGCGGGTGTGGTCGCTTTGGCCTCGGCCAGCGACCGCATGAGGAGATCGAACCGCTTGACCGGCACCAGCCGGCCCACCGCCACGACCAGGGGCACGGTGGAGCGCTCGCCGCCCGGCGAGAAGCGGGCGTCGACCCCCGGTGGAGCGACCGAGACCCGCTCGGGGCGCAACCCGAGCATGGAGACGATCTCCTGGCGCGATGACTCCGAGAGCGTGACCACCCGGCTGCCCCGGTAGAAGCGCGGCGCCAGGCGGCGCTCGAGCGCGTCGCCCATCTTGGCCAGCGTCGGCGGCAGCACCATGCCCCACATGTCGGCGTGCACGTGGTGCAGGAAGACGAGCCGGGGGCCGCGGTACCAGAGCGGCGAGAAGAAGGGCATGCCGTTCCAGATCTCGACCAGGGCGTCGCCCGGTCGCTGGCCCATGCGCACGCCCTCCCAGGCGGCGCCGGGGAAGACGCCGTAGCGACCGGCCCGGCGGAGGACCCGGTAGCCGTCGCGCGTGATGGCGCGCGGGGCGCCGTCGACGGCCGAGGTCCGGAAGGTGACGTCTATCCCCGCCTCGGCCCACAGCGAGGCGATGTGGTGCGCGTGGAGCTCGGAGCCGCCGGCCTCGGGGTCATCGAGGTCGCGCCAGGCCACGAAGTGCACCCGGCGGATGCCGGCCTCCTCGGCGATGGCGGCCAGGACGTCGCGGTCGCTGGGGCGGTGGTCGCTCTGGGCGGACCCTTCGGGAGCGGCGCGACGAGGCGCGGGGTCGTGTCGCGGCTCCTCTCCCACCGGGGTCAGGCTAGCCGGGCGGCGTCACCGCGGAGCCTGACCCGGTGAATGACCGTGAAGCCCCCGACCATCACCGCCACCACGACGGCCTGGACGACCAGGTCAGCCAGCGCGGTCGCACGCGGGGCGCCGTGCGCCGCCGACGTGGCCAGGCTGAGCGCCAGCGCCCCGGCCGCCAGCACGCCGGCCACCCAGCGCCGGCCGACGGCGAGCAGGTACATGGTGAGGACGACGGTCACGCTGAGCAGGATCATGGCGCCGACCAGCGGGGCCAGCGCGCCGGCCGCGGTGTCGTAGTCGTGGTGGAAGACCACCTGGAGGAGGAGATGCGGCGCGCTGAGCGCCACCGCCAGCAACGCGGCCGCCGGCACGGCGAGCAGCACCAGCACCACGCCCAGCTGGCGCAGGGCATGGCCGCCCCGGCGCCATCGGATGGCCGCTTCGGGCAGCAGGTAGCCGCCCAGGACGATGGCCCCGAAGACGAGCGCCTTGCTGGTGACCGACACGGCGGCGTAGGAGCCGCTGCGCGACGGGTTGTCGCGCCCGACGATGAGCACGTCGACGTTCTGGAGCACGGCGATCATGGACAGCGAGACCGAGGCGACCACCAGGTCGAGCACCACCCGGCGCCGTTCCCGACCGGCGCCCCCCAGGGCGGGGTCCGGGCGCACCGCAGCCACCCACCCGCCCGTCCACGAGCGGCCCGAGGGGCGACCGCCATGCTCCTCGAAGGACCAGACGTGCACGGCGGCGTAGCGGGCGTGGGCGGCCGCCACGATCTCGGCGATCATGATCCCGACCGCGGCCCCCGACGAGCCGCGCCCGGCCGCCACCAGGGCGAGCACGGCGGCGGTCCGTACCCCGCCCTCGACGAGCAGGTTGGCGGCCAGCGGCCGGTAGGCGCGGCGGGCCTGCAGCAGGCCGCGGTCGAGGGACAGCAGGACGAAGAAGGCGGCCGCGGTGAGGATGGCGGCGATGCCCACCCCGCTGCGCTGCCCCAGCAGCACGGCAATGCCGTGGCGGCTGGCGAAGACGATCAGGCCCCAGGCCAACACGACCAGCGAGCTCTGCCGGTGGATCCGACCGGCCCAGCGCCGCACCAGGTGCCCCGACCCGTCCTCGTGCCACATGGTCACCCGCCGCACCACCGCCACGATGACGGCCGACCCGGGCATGGACAGGATCAGGAAGAGCCCGGTCAGCTGGTTGAGGACCCCGTAGCCATGGGTGGTGAGCAACCGGGCCAGCGCCACGGTGACCACGACGTTGGCCCCGTTGGCCAGCACCCCGGCCGCGGCCAGCGGCCCGGCCAGCAGCAGTCCGGTCCGCATCGACTCCACGCCGGGACGGGCCTCGCGATCGAGCAGCAGCTCCCCGCCGAGGGAGGGGCCGACGCCGCTCGGGGCCAGCGAGACCGCGGCCGGGAGGCCCTCGACCAATACCTCGGCCGCCGACTCCCCCGCGGCCCCCTCGGCCACCGCCCCGGGTCCCGCCGGCGGGACCGGCGCCGTGCTCTCCCCGGTGCTCACGAGGTGCCCGCCTTGAGCGGGCGGCGGCGGGTCGAGCGCTCGTCGGCCAGGCCCACCCGGTCGAGGATCGGCATGATCTGGTGCGCCAGGATCTGCCCACCGGCCTGGGTGATGTGGATGCCGTCGCTCCAGCGGGCGATCACGCCGTCGACGGATGCGGTGTAGACGCCGTGCGGCCCGAGCATGCGGTTGAGGCCGATCACCCGTACCCGGGTCGGATCTTCCTGGGCCACCTGCTCCACCAACCGATTGAACGCCCTGGTGCGGGTGTCGGTGTTCTCGGGGAAGGGCTGGCCGTTGGGCTGGCGGTCGCTGGGGTCGATGAAGGGCATGGTGAAGAGCACCACCTTGGCACCGAACTCGGTGAAGATGGAGATGGCGTCGCGCAGGTCGCTCTCCACGTGGTGGTCCCACACCGGCTCGCCGACGTGGACCCACTGACCGTCGTAGTAGTGGTCCGAGTTCTCCCAGCGGCCGACCCCCAACGCCACCACCTGGGGCTGCACGGCGGCGACCAGGAAGGGCCACAGGGCTCGCCACAGGCGGCAGCCCGGCGTGGCCGGGCCGACCTGGCCCGAGGTCACGATGGACAAGGTCGGATCGAGGTCGCACCCGAGCGTCGAGTGGTTCGAGATGGTCAGCCCGTAGTCCTGGCGCGCCTTCACGGCGAGGCCGATGCCGAGGGTCAGGGTGATGGAGTCCCCGAGCAGCAGCACGCGTACCGGACGGGCGCCGTACGCACCGCTCTTGACCAGCGCGGTGTGCTCCGCCTTGGTGAGTCCCGGCGCCACGGCTTCGGTGGCCCCGGCCGGCCCG
>DASXZJ010000146.1:0-31041 GCA_036502025.1 Acidimicrobiales bacterium
CCAGTCGAGGGCGTCAGCCAGATCGTCGAAATGGGCGGCGGCGGGCGACGCCGGAGAGGCCGGGGAAGACGGGGAGGGGCTCACGGGAGGTCAGAGAGGTCAGATGGCGACGGCCTGCCCCGGCCGGGCGACCGGAAGGCCGAGGACATGGGTCGGTCAGGAAGCGGCCCGGCGGGTGCGAGCCTTGGCCGGCGGGCTCTTCAGCGGCACCAGCGTCGGATGCACCTTGTCGAGGACCACCGACCGGTCGACCACGCACTTGGACACGTCGGTCCGGCCCGGGAGGTCGTACATCACCTCGAGGAGCACCTCTTCGAGGATGGCCCGCAACCCTCTGGCTCCGGTGCCCCGCAGCAGCGCCTGCTCGGCAATGGCCTCCAGCGCGTCATCGGTGAGTTCGAGTTCGACATGGTCGAGCTCGAAGACCCGCTTGTACTGACGAGTGAGGGCGTTCTTCGGCTCCACCAGGATGCGGATCAGCGCCTCCTTGTAGAGGTGGGCCACCGCGCCGATGACCGGAAGCCGGCCGATGAACTCGGGGATGAGGCCGAACTTCATCAGGTCCTCGGGGAGCACGTGGCGCAGCAGTTCGGAGTCGTCACCCCGGTCGGCGGCCTTGCGTACCTCGGCCCGGAACCCGATCCCCTTGCGACCGATGCGGTTCTCGATGATCTTGTCGATCCCGGCAAACGCCCCACCGCAGATGAACAGGATGTTGGTGGTGTCGATCTGGATGAATTCCTGATGGGGGTGCTTCCGCCCCCCTTGGGGCGGCACCGAGGCGGTGGTCCCCTCCAGGATCTTCAGCAGCGCCTGCTGGACACCCTCACCGGACACGTCCCGGGTGATGGACGGATTCTCCGACTTGCGGGCGATCTTGTCGATCTCGTCGATGTAGATGATGCCGGTCTCGGCCCGCTTGACGTCGTAGTCGGCCGCCTGGATCAACTTCAACAGGATGTTCTCGACATCCTCGCCGACGTAGCCCGCTTCGGTGAGCGCCGTGGCGTCGGCGATGGCGAAGGGCACGTTGAGCATGCGGGCCAGCGTCTGGGCCAGCAGGGTCTTCCCGCAACCCGTCGGGCCGAGGAGGAGGATGTTCGACTTGGCCAGCTCGACGCCGTCCTCTTGTATCGGACCGGCCTGCACCCGCTTGTAGTGGTTGTAGACCGCCACCGAGAGGATCTTCTTGGCGTACTCCTGGCCAACCACATAGTCGTTGAGGAAATCGAAGATCTCCTTCGGCTTGGGCAGGTCCTCGAAGTTCAGCTCGGTGGTCTCGTCGCGCTCCTCGGCGATGATGTCGTTGCAGAGGTCGATGCACTCGTCACAGATGTAGACGCCGGGCCCGGCGATGAGCTTCTTCACCTGCTTCTGCGTCTTGCCGCAGAAGCTGCATTTGACCAGATCCCCGCCTTCGCCGAACTTCGCCATGCGATCCCTCTCCCCGTCCGATCTCGCCGCTAGGTATCCGTCGGCCTACGCCGCGCCAATGGCTTCGAGCGGGGCGACGGAGCGAGCGGTGATGACCTCGTCGATCACGCCGTAGGTCACCGCCTCCTCCGCCGTCATGATGAAGTCCCGATCCGTGTCCTTGGCTACCTTCTCGTGCGTCTGGCCGGTGTCTTCGGCCAGCATGCCGGTCAGCAGGTCGCGCATGCGGAGGATCTCCTTGGCCTGGAGCTCGATGTCGCTGGCCTGACCCTCGACCCCGCCCCAGGGCTGGTGCAGCAGGATCCGGGCGTGCGGCAGGGCGAAGCGCTTACCGGGCGCACCGGCGGCCAGCAGCACGGCGGCGGCCGAGGCGGCCTGGCCGAAGCAGAAGGTCGACACGTCGGCCTTGATGAACTTGAGCGTGTCGTAAATGGCGAACAGCGCCGTGATGTCGCCCCCGGGCGAGTTGATGTAGAGGTGGATGTCCTTGTCCGGCTCCTCGGACTCGAGGAAGAGCATCTGCGCGCACACCAGGTTGGCCACGGTGTCGTCCACCGGGGTGCCGAGGAAGATGATGCGCTCACGCAGCAGGCGCGAGTAGAGGTCGTAGGCCCGCTCGCCGCGGTTGGACGATTCGATGACGGTCGGCACGAGGTAGTTGTTCGCCCGGTACCGGTCTTCAGCGCTCCACATCTTCACTCGCTCTCCTCGCTCTCCTTCGCAGCGTCGTTCTTCAGGTCATCCCGTGACATCGGGTTGCCTTCCTCGTCGAAGAGCTCCACGTTGTCGAGCAGCCACTGCAGGGCCTTGGACTTTCGTAGCTCCGAGCGTACCGCGCCGGTTCGTCCGGCCGTGTCGAGCTGACGGCGCAGGTTGGCCGGCGTGGTCTCCATCCGCTCGGCCATGGTGGCCACCTCGTCGTCGAGCTCCTCGTCGCTCAGGGTGATCGACTCGGCCTCGGCCAGGGCCCGTAAGGCCAGGTCGGCCTTCACGGCCTGGTGCGCGTCGGTGCGTACTGCGGCAAGCAGATCGTCGGGGGTGCGCCCGGTGGCCTGGAGGTATTCGCTCAGGCCCAGCTTCTGGGCCTCCAACCGGTGCTGCAGGTCGTGCAGGCGCTCGTTGACCTCGGCGTCGACCAGCACCTCGGGGACATCGTCGTCGGCCACCAGGCCGGCCACGGCCTCGATCGTCTTCTCGCGCAGCGCCATCTGGCTCTGCACCAGCTTCACCCGGGCGATGCGGTCGGCAATGTCGGCCCGCAACTCGGCCACGGTCGAGAACTCCGAGCTCTCCGCCGCCCATTCGTCGGTCGTCTCGGGCAGCTTCTTGACCTTGACGTCCTTGACCAGGATCCGGAACGAGACCATCTGCTCCTCGTCACCGGGGGTGGGGGCGCTGAAGGCGAGGATGTCGCCGGCCTTGGCCCCGCGCAGCTCCTCGTCGAGCCCGGGCACCACGGTGCCGCTCCCCACCTCATAGAGGTAGTCGTCGATCCCCACCACTTCGGCGCCGCTGCTGTCGTTGCCGTGCAGGTCGACCGTAACCAGGTCGCCGTCGGCCGCGGCCCGACCAACCACTTCCAGCTCGGCGTCGTTCTCGCGCAACCGGTCCACCTGGCGGTCGACGTCCTCGTCGCTCACGGTGAGACCGGGCAGGGTGACCTGCAGCCCGTCGTAGCCCGGGATGACGACGAGCGGCCGCACCTGGACGACAGCGTCGAAGCTGACCGCGCCGGCCTCCTCGCCCGAGGTGATGTCGATCTCGGGGGAAGCGATGGGATCGATCTCCGAGTCGACCACGGCCCGGGCATAGAAGTCGGGCAATGCCTCGCGCAGCGCCTCGGCCCGCAGGGCGCCGGCGCCGCCCATCCGCGCCTCGAGCACCTGGCGCGGCACCTTGCCGGGGCGGAACCCCGGCACACGGATCTGCGAGGCCAGGGTCTTGACGACGTCACCGAGCGCCCGGTCGAACTCAGGCTCTTCGATCTCCACACTCAGGCGGACGAGGTTTCCCTCCAGGGGTTCAGTGGTGGCACGCATCACGAGCAGCACACTCTACCGGTCACCCCCGGTCGCCCGGCACCGGCCCGCCCCTCGGAGCCATCGAATCGGCGTGCCATCAGAACATGAAGTTCATCGCACCGAGAATCCGCTCGGCCAACTCAGCGTCGCCCCGCACTCCCACCGCCGTGGCGGCCAGGGCCTCGGGACCCGTCACCCGGCCACAGCCCAGCCGCACGAAGTCGGCACCCGACAGGCTGAGCGACACGGTCGGCGACCTGTCGTCGCCATCTCGCAGCGGCGCGGCCCGGCCGGCGGTGACGCCCAGCGAGAAGCAGCGGGCGTCCCGGGGCACCCCGCTGACGTCGAAGCGCACCACGCTGCCGTCGGGCGCCGCCGCCTTCTTGCCGACCACGAACCCCATGGCGGCTTCGACCTGGCCCAGCCCGAAGCCCGACGCCAGGCCGCCCCACCCCCCGGGACGGTCCAGGGCCCGGCGCGCGTCCTGCTCGTGGACCCAGCTGTCGAAGACCCTGGTCTCCATGAAGCGGGCGTACGGCACCTCCCCCACCGGGCTGGGCCCGACGGCGGCCCAGGCGTCGGGCGACAGTGCGGCCAGCTGCGCCAGCCGGGCGCCCGTGACGTCGTTGAACTCCGCCAGCACGGCGTCGCCCTCCCGGTGGCGGCGCACGGCGACCCACTTCTCGTTCAGCGCGGCGAAGTCGTTCTTCACGTGCTCGCCCGGCGGCCCGTCCCAGGCGGGCGGTGGCTGGCCCATCACCATCTGCTCCACCCCGATGAGGTGGGACAGCTGGTCCTGGACGCTCCAGCCCGGGCATTCGGTGGGCAACTCCCACTCCCTGGTGACCAGCGCGTGACAGGACTCGGCCAGCGATCCCCAGGTCTCGGCCAGGGCGGCCGCCGCCGCCTGGCCCCGCTCGGTCCACTGGGCCTGACCTGCCTCGTTGTCGTCCACGTGCCTGAGAGTAGCGGCCCCGTGCCTGGCCGAGCCTGAGCATCCCCCCCATCCCCGGCGCCCCCCGCTACCTTTTGAAGCCATCCGGGGGCCTAAACCACTAAGGAGTTGTCATGCCTAACTACGAGGGTTACTGCGTGAAGTGCCGGGAGAAGCGGGAGTTCGACGGACAGGAGGTCGAGCTGGCCAACGGACGCCGGGCCGCCCAGGGTCTGTGCCCGGTCTGCGGCACCAAAATGAACCGCATCCTCGGCAAGAAGAAGGACTAGGTCGGGCAGGCAGGGCCGGGCGGGGCTCGACCCTGCCTGAGGCTGCTTCTGAATCTGTCCGGCTCTGCCTGAGACCGTTCCTTCTTGTTTCTTCTCGAGGCTGTCTGATCTGAGGCAGCCCGGTGGCGGGCGCGGCGATGACCGGCGTGCCAGCATTCCTTCATGCACGAACTGATCATCCGGGGCGGGACGCTGGTCGACGGGACCGGCGCGGCGGCCCGGACGGCTGATGTGGCGGTGGATGAGGGCCGCATCACCGACGTGGGGCACCTCGGGGGCGGCGCCACCCAGATCATCGACGCCGACGGCGCGCTGGTCACGCCGGGCTGGGTCGACATCCACACCCACTACGACGGTCAGGCGACCTGGGACCCGATCCTGGCGCCGTCGTCGTGGCACGGCGTCACCACCCTGGTGATGGGCAACTGCGGCGTGGGCTTCGCGCCGGCCTCGCCCGATCGCCACGACTGGCTCATCGGCCTCATGGAGGGCGTGGAGGACATCCCCGGCGCCGCGCTGAGCGAAGGCATCGAGTGGGAGTGGGAGACGTTCCCCGAGTATCTCGATGCCCTGGACCGGCGACGCTGGACCGTCGACGTAGGCGCCCAGGTCCCCCACGGTGCCGTGCGGGCCTACGTCATGGGCGAGCGCGGCGCCCGCAACGAGCCGGCCGACCCCGACGAGATCGACCGGATGCGGGCCATCGTGCTCGGGGCGATCCGGGCCGGCGCGCTCGGCTTCTCCACCTCGCGGACCATCGGGCACCGGGCCATCGACGGCGAACCCGTGCCGGGTACCTACGCCGCCGAGGACGAACTGTTCGGCATCGGCAGCGCGCTGGCCGAAGCCGGCACCGGAGTCTTCGAGTTGGCGCCCGTCGGTTCGGCCGGTGAGCTCCTGCTCGACGCGGTCAAGGAAGTGGACTGGATGCGCCGGCTGTCGGCCAAGATCGACCGCCCGGTGACCTACGTGCTGCTGCAGGTGGACGACGAGCCCGAGCTGTGGCGGGCGCAGCTGGCGGCGTCGCTGGAGGCCTGCGACGAGGGGGCCCGGCTGCACCCCCAGGTGGCGGGGCGCCCGACCGGGATCCTCTCGGGCCACCACACCACGCTGTGCCTCTTGGGCGACATCCCGGCCTACCAGGAGCTGCGGGGGCGGGGCCTGGCGCCGGAGGAGTTCGCCGCCGCGCTGGCCGACCCCGAGGTGCGCCGCCGGATCACGCAGTGGACGCCTCCGTCGCCGGGCGGGGTGGAGGCCATGGAGAAGGCGTACCGACGGACCTATCTCCTGGGGGACCCGCCCGACTACGAGCCCGGGCCCGAGAAGTCGCTGGCCGGGCTGGCGGCCGCCCGGGGCGCTACGCCGCTGGAAGTGGCCTACGACATCATGGCGGCGGACGGGGGGCAGGGACTGCTCTACATCCCCATCCTCAACTACGCCACCGGCGACCTCGACCACGTGCGCGAGATGCTGCTGCACCCCCGCGGTGCGCTCGGGCTCTCCGACGGCGGGGCCCACACCGGCACCATCTGCGACGCCTCCATGCCCACGTTCATGCTCACCCACTGGACCCGGGACCGCAGCCGGGGCGACACGCTGCCGGTCGAGTACGTCATCAAGAAGCAGACGCACGACACGGCGCGCCTGTTCGGGTTGGGGGACCGGGGGACCATTGAGCCGGGGATGCTGGCCGACTTCAATCTCATCGACTACGAGGGGTTGCAGTTGGGTGCGCCCTATGTGGCCTCCGACCTGCCGGCCGGCGGGAGCCGGTTGCTCCAGAAGGCTGACGGGTACCTGGCCACGTTGAAGGGAGGCACCGTGACCTTCGAGCACGGCGAGGCGACCGGGGCGCTCCCCGGCCGGTTGGTACGCGGGAGTCGCTGAGCACGGCAGACTGCAACCCATGGACGCGCCCGACACCCGGTACGCCCTCCGCGACGGCCGCCATATCGGCTACCAGGTCTGGGGCGACGGGCCGATCGACGTCTTGGAGTTCAACAACGGCTTGATGATCTCGATCGACGAGACCGCCGACGAGCCCAACTGGTTGCGCTACGAGGAGAGCCTGGCTGGGTTCTGCCGGCTCATCCGCTTCGACGCCGGAGGTCTGGGACTGTCCGATCCCCTGCCGACCGGCGTCAACCCCAGCATCGAGGCCTGGGCGGCCGACGGGCTGGCGGTCCTCCTCGATGCCGGCAGCGAGCGGGCCGTGGTCCTGGCGTCCACCGGCGGCTCCATGCCGGCGGTGTGGTTGGCCGCGCAGCACCCCGAGCGGGTGACCTCGCTGGTGCTGATCAACGGCACGGCCCGGGTGGGCCAGGCTGAGGACTACGGGTTCGGCGTGCCGGACGAGATGATCACTGGGATCCCCACCAATATCGAGCGGCCGCCGGGTGGCGAGGAGATCCCGCAGGACATCGCCATCTTCGTGCCCAGCCTGGCCCACCGCGTCGGCTTCCGGGAGTGGTGGGGACGGGCGGCGCGGCGAGGGGCCAGCCCGGCCACTGCCATCGCGTTCAACCTGGTCACCTTCTCGGCGGACATGCGTGAGCACCTCCCGGCCATCCACTGCCCGACCCTGGTGATCTCGCGCACGGACGCCTTCGCCGACCTGGTCGAGCACGGCCGGTACCTGAGCGAGTCGATCTCCGGGGCGCGCTTCGTGACCTTCCCCGGCGCCGACATGCTGCCGTGGGCCGGAGAGTTCGAGTCCATTGTCGACGAGATTGAGGAATTCCTCACCGGCGCCCGGCGGGGGCATGCGGCGGAGCGGGCCCTGGCCACCGTGCTCTTCGCCGACATCGTCGACTCCACCGTGTTGGCCGCGGCTGCCGGCGACCGGCAGTGGCGGGCCGTGCTCGACGAGTACGACGTCAACGTGGCCCGCCTGCTGGCGCGCCACGACGGGATCCTGGTGAAGAACACCGGCGACGGCACGCTGGCCCGCTTCGCCGGGCCGGCCCAGGGCGTGCGCTGCGCCCGGGCCATGGTCGAGACGGCCCAGAACTTCGGCATAGAGATCCGGACCGGGCTGCACGCCGGCGAGATAGAGCTACGGGGCGACGACATCGGCGGCCTGGCCGTGCACATCGCCTCACGGGTGTGCGCGCTGGCCGGGCCGAGCGAGGTGCTGACGACCGGCACCGTGCGCGACCTGGTCGTCGGCTCGGGCATCGTCTTCGACGACCGGGGCCGGCACAACCTCAAGGGCGTCCCCGACGAGTGGCAGTTGCTGGCGGTGGAACGGGCCTGACTCGTAGTTGGATAATTGCTAATGGCTAATTGCTAATTGCTAATGGTCCTGTGGCATGACTTGCGACACCACCGAGGACCAGTGCGCGCCGCCGTCAGAGGTATGCCAGATCGTCACCGCCTCGTCGTTGTTGCCGTCCACCCCGAGGACGAGTCCGTTCTGTTGGTTGAAGAAGATCACCTGTTGCGTACCGTCGTCGGTCCCACCGATGGGGGGCATGACGACGGCCCACTGCGCGCCGCCATCGTGGGTGACCATCAGCGAGCTCCGACCGCCGACCAGGAAGGCCGTATCAGCCGAGGTGGCGTCGATGGATCCCAGATAGCCGAAGTTGAGGGGCGCGCTCAGGCAGGCCTGGTCGGGTGACGCGTTGGTGACCGGGCAGACGAATTCTTCCTGCCAGGTCATCCCACCGTCGGTGGACCGGACGGCGGACTTCAGCTGGGTGCCCGCACTGGGTTCGGTGTCGCACACCGCGAGCAACGTGCCGTCGGGGGCCGCCGAGACCACGACCGACAGGGCACCCATGCCACAGGCCACCTCACGTGGTGACCACGAGCGCCCACCGTCGGCGGTGACCCAGAACGGCGCTTCGTCGCTTGTCTCCGACGGGGAATTCGGCGGGTCCGTGACGACGTAGGCCTCCGATGCGCTGAGACGGACCAGCCAGGTCTGACCCTCCAACCCGGAAAACGCGTCCCCGGCGAGGACGGCGTTGGCGGGGAGCGGCAGGGTACGCCATGAGAGGCCGCCGTCGTCGGACGCCGACAACCTCAACGGGCAGGGCCCCGGCGGTGACGACAGCGACGGCGGCGCCGACCGGCCGGCGCAGTCCGCCTGCAGCATCCAGACGAAGTAGCCGAGCGCCTGCGCCGAGAGGACGGTTCCGGGCTGGGGCAGCGCAACCCACCGTGCGCCCCCGTCGTGGGTGACGAAGAGCCCCGGCCCGTACAAGAAGCCGTCGCCGTGGTCGTCAAAGGCCAACGACCCTTCGGACGCGACAGAGCAATCCCCCGACGTCACGATCGTCAGCGCATGGAAGGTGGCCCCGCCGTCGCTGGTCGCACCGACCAGCTCAGCGCACTGCTCGGCGTTGGAAAATTGGAACAGTCCGTAGCCCTGGCGTGGATTGAAGAACGCGACTCCCGCCAGCCGCTGCGACGGTTGATCGGGCGTAACGGTGGTCGGTGTCACGGTGGTCGGTGTCACGGTGGTCGTCGGATGGGCGCCGGAGGTGGACGGCGAGGTGGCAGCGGTAGGCGATCTGGCCGGCGGCGATCCGCTACAGGCCGCCAGCAGCAGGACCGAGGCCGCCAGGTAGATAGTCGGGGCAAGCCGGCGCGGTGTCACAAATGACTTCACGCACCGGAGAGCCCAATGGTTGACGTCGATCGATCGTTTACGGCGATCGGGTGGACGACTACGGCAACGGCCTCATCGGTGATACGCCCCCTCCTGGAGCGCCACATCGAGCACCAGGTTGCCCAGCGCGAGGTTCACGTCGTCGAGGTGGAGGCCCCATGTCGGGCCGAGCGTCGCCGCGACCTTCGGACGCGGGTCACCGGGAATCGAGGCGGCGTCGATCTGGAGCCAGGTGGCGCCGCCGCTGCTCTTGCAGGTCGCGGTATAGAGGCCCGGGTACGACACCCACGGCGTCGTCAGGTTCACTCCGGTCACGGACGAGGGTGAGCTCAGGAAGTACGGCAGCAGCGCGCCCTGGGACGACGAGAAGTTCACCGGGTTGACACAGGCGACCTGCTGGCCGGCGGAGGTGGTCTGTCCGGACTGCAGGCTGACGCCTTGGGCCGGCCGCCCGAAGAGTGAATCGGCCGGTGGTATCGAGCCAAAGCTCGAGTAGGCGATGACGCAACCGGTTTGCCTGGCGGAGGTGCAGGTCGCGATGTGAGCGAAACTCCCGCCCACGTCCTTGCCCACCGGCACCTGGACGTTGCCGCCGAGGATGACGGCGGACACCATGCGGGCCCGCAGCTTCGCACTGGGGTCGATGACGTTGTGCAGGAGCCGGATGAGCATGGCCGCCCCCTGGGAATGCCCGATGAAGATGATGGGTCGGCCATGGTTGTCGTGGGCCAGATAGTCCTTCCACCCGGCCAGCAGACTGTCGTAGGCAACCTGGTCGGCCGCGTGATCATTCCCCAGACCTTTGGCCAACGACGCTTCGGTGCGCTGGCGGTACATGGGGGCCCACACATTGCAGACCTGCGAGAACCGAGAGGCTTGCGCCACGGCGGCGGCGATTTGGCCACCCTGGATCTTCAGATTCGCGTTGTCCCCCTTCTGCGTCGAGGTGGTGGGGTAGACGTAGAAGCAGTCGAACTTCGACGCTGCATTCGGACGCGACGTCGCCTTCACAGTCGACCCGTCGGCCGACACCGTGGTCGAATCCAGGTTGGCCGTGCAGGGGTCATTGGCCAGGTCCGGCTGGCAGAGCCAGACCGTGCCCGCCGTGGTCGGGGCGCGGTCGATGGCCTTCGACGCGGCCTCCGATGCGCCCGCACCCGCCGTGGCAGTCGCCGCGGCGACCGGAAGGCCGGTTCCCAGGACGAGCGCCACCGCGGCCAGACCGGTCCACGAGGCCCGGCGGGTCGCCGTAGGGTCTTTCGGCGGCTCGCGCCTGGGTGCTCCGCCTATCGAGTGGGCTCGTCGCATCGCTCTGCTCTCCTGTCGGATGGCTCGTCGTTTGAGATCTGCTCCGGCGTCCGGGTCGCGTCCGGGGCTGGACCTGGGGCGAGCTCAGAGCATGGCTATCACGCGAGCGCAACGGCGAGCGCCTCGTCCTGCCCTCGGCCGTCGCACTCGGCCGTCGCACTCGGCCGTCGTCTAAAGGGCCTGGTCAGCGAAGTAGCATCTGCAACCACACGGGATGTGGCGCAGCTTGGCAGCGCGCCTGCTTTGGGAGCAGGAGGTCCGGGGTTCAAATCCCCGCATCCCGACTCGATGGGGGCTCACTGATTTCAGCGGGGTGCACCGTTGGCGAAGCTGAGTACTCAACGCCCACGTGGAGCGGGATGGGCCTCACTGACCCGGCGATCGAGCCCAGGAGTCAGGGGGCTTGGGCGCGGCACTCATCGAGCACATCGGTCGGGATGTGTAGCCCGTCGATCATCTCGTAGCGGGCTGGCGCCCGTGGACCAGGCGCAAGAGCTCTTTGGTCGTGTGTCGGTCGGCGAACGAACTGCCGCTGGTCTGGCCGCGATAGCAACCACTATGGTGCGGGCCATGGCGGATTCCATCCCCATCAAGGGGTTCAATCGGGTCGAGCTCATCGTGCGGGAGGATCAGATCCATGATGCCGTTCGGCAGTTCAACGAGGTCCTCGGGCTGCATATCGTCCCGCCACACCGCGTCGCGGGCGCGCCGGTACTCTCGGCGACGGATTTCGACGGGTCGATCGAGTTCGTCGCTCCCGTCGGCGGCGAGGGTCACTTCGGGGAACGTCTGGCGCAAGGTGGGCCGGGGCAGATCGGACCGTTGGTGTGGGAGGTCGCCGATATCGACCGAACCCGGGAGTGGCTCACCCAAAGCGGCTACCGGATCATCTACGAGTACGACAGTTCCCAGGGGAACGAACTCGAACAAGCGACGAAGGTCCATCAGCTCGTGCTGGATCGGGACCAGTGGTTCGGATTCAACGTGACGTTGATGCAGCGGGGATGAGCTCTCGCCAATTCCAGTTGGCCTCAGGGGTGAACGCCTGAGCTGACGAGGACTGATCGGCTTCCACCCCGTGGCTTTGGCCGCGGGCGAAGTTGCTCGGGTACCGTGCGAACCGTGTTCACCGTCACCGGTACCCGGCAAAAGGAAGCCTGGGACCGCGGCGTGCTGCCCCCGGTGGAGCGGGTCCGTCCCGGCCTGTGGTCGATCCCGGTCCCCATCCCGAACAACCCTCTGCGCTACGTGCTGGTCTACGCCCTCGAACTGGACAACGGGGTGGCCATCGTCGACGCCGGGTGGCCGACCGACGACGCCTGGGAGGCACTGAACGCCGGCTTGCACGAAGCCGGTGGGTCAATCGGCGATGTGCAGGCGGTGGTGGTAACCCACCTCCACCCCGACCACTACGGCCTGGCCGGACGCGTGCGGGAAGCCTCCGGCGCGTGGGTGGGGCTCCATCCTTCCGACGCCAACCTCCTACAGACCCGTTACGAAGACACCGACGGCCTCCTGGATCGGATGCGCGAGCTGATGCAGATGTCAGGTGTACCCGAGGACAAGCTGCCTGATCTGGCCATGGCCTCCATGGAGATCAAGGCGACCCTCAATGTGGCATTGCCCGACATCCTCATCGAGGACGAGCAGAAGATCGATCTGCCGGGCTGGGACTTCCGGGCCATCTGGACGCCGGGCCACTCCCCCGGTCACATCTGCCTCTACTCCCATGAGCAGAGGGTCCTCCTCTCGGGGGACCACGTCCTGCCCCGCATCACGCCGAACATCTCCTTCCATTCCCAGCAGTTCGCCAACCCCCTCGGCGACTACCTCGAATCACTGGCCAAGGTCCGGGCCCTGCACCCCGACGAGGTCTTCCCCGCCCACGAGTACCGCTTCTCGGGCTTGGACGAACGGGTCGACACACTGATCGGGCATCACACCGAGCGCCTGGCCGAGATCGAGTCGATTCTCCTGGACAAGCCGGGCCTCTCCTGCTGGGACATCACGCTCGCGCTCTCGTGGTCGCGACCGTGGGACGAAATCCACGACTACATGCAGCGGGCGGCCAACGGCGAGACGCTGGCCCACCTGGTCCTCCTGGAGCGACGGGGCCGGGTGACCCGAGAGGCCGCGGTACCGGCCCGGTTCTTTCTGGCGGAATAGTTCCACCTGGTGACGTAGTCGGAGAACCGAGACGTCGCCGAACCAGGCCGCCGGGCCGCTCAGCCGTGGCGGAGAGTCACGCTGCACCAGGCCCGCTTGCGGCACGACGGACACGTCATGCGCCGATCGAACTGCCCGCGCGGCATCCATACCCCGATCGGGAACTGGAAGATGAGCAGGTCCAGCAGCCCGATGTGAGAGACCTGGTGGCAACGCTGACACTCGACGACAAACGTTCCTCGCTCGGCCAAGGGGTTGCCAGAGGTGAGTAACACGCTGTCCGATTCGGGCCGGGCCCCCGAGTACAACGCACGCTTTCCGACCGGGAGGGCCACCGTGGCCGGTGACGCCTCATGCGACTCCTCGCCGCCCGAGGAGGGGACCCAGAAGAGCGCCCGCTTGCCGAGCGGATCCGGTGCCCCGGGCACCTTGGCGGCCACCTCAGCGCTCCTTCATGGCGTCAAGCACCCGGCTGGCCAGGCAGCGATAGGCCTCGGCACCCGGCGAGGTCGGGGCATGTTGTAGGACGGAGAGACCGTGCTCCGGCGCTTCCGCGAAGCGCACTGACTTGGGCACGGGCGGGTCGAACACCGGGAGGCCGTAGCGTTCCCCGACTTCGGCCAGCACCTTGCGGGCGTGGGTGGTGCGACCGTCGTACATGGTGGCGATGACGCCGAGCACCTGCAGCTTCTCGTTGGCGAACTGCCGGACGTCCTCGATCGTCTCGAGGAGCTGGCCCACGCCGCGATGGCTCAGCGCTTCGCACTGCAGCGGCACCAGGACGGCTTCGGCGGCCGTGAGGCCGTTGATGGTCAGCACCCCGAGAGACGGTGGACAGTCGATGAGCACGACGTCGTGCTCGTTGAGGATCGGCTGCAGCGATCGGGCCAAGACGTGTTCACGACCGGTGCGGCTCAGCAGGTGCACCTCGGCCCCAGCCAGATCGATGGTGGCCGGGATCAGGAAGAGCCCGTTGACGCCGGGGACCTCACATCGGACGTCGGCCACCTTGGCCCGTCGCACCAGCACATCGTGCAGTGAGGAGTTGAGGTCGTCCGGATCGAACCCCAGCGAGAACGTAAGGCAGGCCTGAGGGTCGAGGTCGACCACGAGTACCCGCTGGCCCGATTGAGCCAGGGCCACCCCCAGCGACTGCACGGTGGTCGTCTTGGCCACGCCGCCCTTCTGGTTGGCGACGGCAAGCACTTTGACCACGGGTCGAAGTCTATGGCGGCCTTCTGGACGGCCGGGTGGTCCAGGCCGGGGGCCGGATCGAGGCCGGCGAGCGCCTAGGGTCTGAGCCGGCGAGGTTGTGCAGGAGGGTGCCCGCCAACTAGCCGTTCGACCAACGTCAGGAAGCTCAGATCGTGCCCGCCGTCCGCCTCAACCAGAAGATCGCCGTCAGTGTCGTCTTCGTCTCGGCCATGTTCATGTCGATCATGGACATCACGATCGTCAACGTGGCCCTCCCCACCATTGGGCGCGACTTCCACATCGCCCCCACGGCGGTCGACGGCATCGTGATCGCTTTCCTGGTCAGCTTGGCCGTCTTCATCCCGGCCTCGGGCTGGCTGGGCGACCGCTTCGGCGGCAAGCGGGTCCTCATGACGGCCATTGTTGTCTTCACGGTCGCCTCGGCTCTCTGCGGACTGGCCCAGAACATGACCGAGTTGGTCATCTTCCGCGTCCTGCAGGGCGCCGGCGGCGGCATGATGGCCCCCGTCGGCATGGCCATGCTGTTCCGGGTGTTTCCGCCGGCTGAGCGCGTCCGGGCCTCGAGCATCCTGACCGTGCCCACTACGTTCGCCCCGGCCATCGGCCCCGTTCTGGGTGGGCTCCTGGTGACCGATCTGACGTGGCGTTGGGTCTTCTTCGTCAACCTGCCGATCGGCATTGCCGCCGTAACCTTCGGTGCCCTGTTCCTGGAGAAGACCGAGCCGATGGACGCCGGCGCGTTCGATGCGCCCGGCTTCCTCCTCGGTGGATCCGGCCTGGGCCTACTGATGTACGGCGTCTCCGAAGGACCGCTCAAGTCTTGGTCGTCATCGGACGTCATCGGTGCCTGTGTGGCCGGCGCGGTCCTGCTGACGGCCATGGTCATGGTCGAACTCCGCTCCAGCCAGCCGATGGTCGATCTCCGGCTGCTCTCCGGCCGCCTCTTCCGCTCGACCAACGGCGTCATGTTCCTGGTGGCCGCGGCATTCCTGGGAACGCTCTATCTCATCCCCCTCTACTTTCAGGACGCCCGCGGCCTCAGCGCCCTGCAGTCGGGACTCTCCACGTTCCCAGAGGCCTTCGGCGTGATGGCCGGCGCCCAGCTGGCCAGCCGGGTCCTCTACCCGAGGTTCGGTCCGCGTCGACACGTGACCGGCGGGCTCATCTCCCTGACGGTGCTGCTCCTCCTGCTCACCCAGATCGGCGTCAGCACGAACCTGTGGCTCATCAGAGGGCTGATGTTCCTCCTGGGGCTGGCCATGGGCCAGGTGATGGTGCCGAACCAGGCCGCCTCCTTCGCCATGATCTCGCCGGCGTCGACCGGGCGCGCCTCCACCTTCTTCAACACCATGCGCCAGGTCGGTAGCGCCGTCGGGGTGGCGGTGCTCTCCACCGTGTTGATCAGCGTCGGGTCGACCCACGCGTCCGGCGGCGTGAGCCTCCCCAACCTGCGCGCCTATCACCTGGCCTTCGCCACCGCGGCCCTCTTCTCATTGGCGGCCATCGGTTTCTCGGTGACGATCCACGACAGCGATGCGGCCGCCACCATGGTCCGTCGGGGCAAGCGCGCCGCGCCCGCTGCCGGGGTCGAACCGGTGCGCGAGAACGCCGCCTGACTTGGTGGCGGCGGTGATTGCCGTGGGGTCGGCCACCGCCGACGCTGCCCCATGACGCCACCAAGGAATGTCTCCGTGTTCTGCGGGTCCCGGCCCGGGTCGCGTCCGTTGTTCGTCGCGGCTGCCGCGGCGCTAGGGACCACGTTGGCGCAACGGGGCATCGGGCTTGTCTACGGCGGAGCCTCGGTGGGCCTGATGGGGGTGCTCGCCGAGGCCGCGTTGGCCGCCGGGGGCAGGGTCACCGGCGTCATCACGGCGTCGTTGGCCGATCACGAGATCGCCCATACCGGGCTGACCCGTCTCGACGTGGTCGCCACCATGCATGAACGGAAGTTCCGTATGGCCGAACTCTCCGACGCCGTCATCATGCTGCCCGGCGGCGTCGGCACCCTCGAGGAGTTCATGGAGGCGGTCACCTGGGTCCATCTCGGTATCTCCGAGAAACCCTGCGGGATCCTCAACGTGGACGGGTACTTCGACCACCTACTGGCGTTCCTGGCGCACGCCGTCGCGACGGGCTTCATCGGTGCCCCCCTCCTCGACGGGGTACTGGTGTCCGCTGGCCTCGACGAGCTGTTCGACGGCATGGCTCTCCCCACCCTTTAGGCGCCCGGCGGGCATCGGCCCTGGTCAGCCCTGTCCCGCTCGAGTGATCTTCTACTCTTAACTCTCGTGAATTGACATACTTGAGTGATTTGGTCGAGAATTGGAGATGCCCTCGATCCCTGTGACTTCGCGCGCCGACCGGCGCGCCCGGACCAAGACCCGCTCCCTCCGGACGGCGACCGCAGCGATCGGCGCCCTGGCGACGGGCGCCGCGCTCCTCGGGCTCGGCGGGCCGGCGGGCGCCGCCACCGGCGGGACGGTGAGCTTGGTCGCCTACTCGACGCCCAAGGCCGCCTTCGGGGTCGAGATCGCCGCGTTCCAGGCGACCACGGCGGGCCGTGGGGTCGCCTTCTCGCAATCGTTCGCGGCGTCGGGGACGCAGGCCTCCGATGTCGTCAGCGGCCTGCCGGCCGATGTCGTCAACTTCTCCACCACCCTCGATATGGACAAGGTGGTCAAGGCGGGGCTGGTGGCCGCGTCGTGGGACAAGAACAGCACGGCGGGCATGGTGACGAACTCCATCGTCTCGTTCATCGTGCGCAAGGGCAACCCCCTGCACATCAAGACCTGGGCCGACCTGGTGAAGCCTGGTGTAAAGGTGGTCACACCGAACCCCTTCAGCTCTGGCTCGGCCAAGTGGAACCTGCTGGCCGGTTACGGCGCGCAGCTGGCGACGGGAAAGAGCCCGGCGAGAGCCAAGGCCTACCTGACCAGTCTGCTCAAGAACACCACTTCGCAACCGAGCAGCGCCAGCACCGCGCTCCAAGCGTTCCTCTCTGGACAAGGTGACGTGCTGCTCGACTACCAGGACGATGCCACCTACGCCGTGAAGCAGGGCGCGGCGATCACCGTCGTCACGCCGCCGCAGTCCATCCTGATCCAGAACCCGATCGCCCTCACCACCTCGGGTGCCAAGAACCCGGCCGCCCAGGCTTTCGAGAAGTTCCTGCTCTCGGCCGCCGGTCAGAAGATCTGGGCCCAACAGGGATACCAGCCGGTCCTCGCGGGCGTCGCCAGGTCCTTCACGTTCCCCAAGCCCAGCAAGCTCTTCGCCATCTCGACCTTCGGCGGCTGGACCAAGGCCAACACGACCTTCTTCGACCCCACCACCGGACTGGTGGCGAAGATCGAACAGAACCTAGGGGTCTCGACGGCCAGTGGTTGATCTCGGCCTGAGGCCGGGACCGATCGCGGCGCGGGCGCGACCGGCCAAGCGGAGCCACCTCCAGGGCTTCGGCCGCGGCGCCACCGCCGTCACCGGTCCCGCCCTCTCGGTCACCTACCTGAGCCTGCTCGTCCTCCTGCCGCTGGCCGCCATCGTCAGCACCGCCTTCACCGGCGGGGCGAGCGCATTCTGGAGTGAAGCCACGTCCCCCGAGTCGATGGCGGCCCTGAAATTGACCGTCGCCTGCTCATTGGGCGTGGCCCTCTTCAATTCCGTGGCCGGCGCGTTCATCGCCTGGGTGCTGGTCCGTGACGAGTTCCCCGGGAAGCGCATCGTCAACGGCGTCATCGACCTACCCTTCGCCCTCCCCACCGTCGTCGCCGGCCTGACCCTGCTCAGCCTCTACGGGCCGAGCTCGCCGTTCGGGGTGAACGTGGCCGGGACCCGCGCCGCCATCGTGCTGGCCTTGGCCTTCGTCACCCTGCCGTTCTCGGTCCGCTCGGTGCAACCCGTCATCGCCGAACTCGACAAGGAGACCGAGGAGGCCGCCGCCTCGCTGGGTGCGTCGCCCGCCGCCGTGCTGCGCCGGATCGTGCTCCCGAGCATCGCCCCGGCGATGCTCGCCGGCGCCGGCCTGGCCTTCGCCCGGGCGGTCGGCGAGTTCGGGTCCGTCGTGCTGATCTCGGGCAACCTGCCCTACAAGACCGAAGTGGCCTCGGCCTGGATCTTCAGCCTCTACGGGAGCGACTCGCTGCCGGGCGCGGCGACCGTCTCGACCGTGCTGGTGGCCTTGGCGCTCCTACTGCTGCTCGGGATGGGTTGGCTGCGCCGGCGCTTCGACATAGGAGCCGTCTCGTGAACGGCCGCTGGCGCTGGCCCGCCCGGATCGGTGTGTTCGGGTACCTGGCCCTGCTGATCGTGATCCCGGTGGGATCGGTGTTCTACCGCGCCTTCGAACACGGACTCGGCGCGGCGTGGGACGCGGTGACCACCACCGAAGCCACCCATGCCTTCTGGCTCACCATCATCGTCGTCCTCATCGCAGTGCCCCTCGACACCGTGTTCGGTGTCGGCGTCGCGCTCATCCTGGCCCGGCACCGGTTCCCCGGAGCGTGGTTGCTGGACGCCTTCATCGACATCCCCTTGGCGCTCTCTCCGGTCGTGGTCGGGCTGGGCCTGGTGCTCGTCTACGGCAAGAGCGGCTGGTTCGGCAACTGGCTGGCTGCCCGGGGCATCGAGGTCATCTTCTCGATCCCGGGCATCGTGATGGCCTCGGCGACCGTCGCCCTACCCTACGTGGCCCGATCGGTGCTCCCCGTGCTGCAGGAGATCGGCACCGAGCAGGAGGAGGCGGCGCGGACACTCGGCGCCGGACGTGTGGCCGTGTTCCTCCGGATCACGCTGCCCTCCATCCGGCGCTCCCTGGCCTACGGGGTGACCCTGACGACGGCCCGGGTGCTCGGTGAATTCGGAGCGGTGGCGCTCGTCTCGGGCGCCATCGTGGACAAGACGCAGACGATGACCCTGTTCATCGACGACAGCTTCAACAACCTCAATCCGATCGGGGCCTATGCGGGCGCGGTCATTCTGGCGCTGCTCGCGCTGGGCGTCCTGCTCATCCTCGGTGGGGATCGGGAACAACGAAGGGAACGGCCATGGCAATCACCGTCACCGGAGTCTCTAAGCGATACGGAAGTGCCGTCGCCGTTGACGACGTGACCCTCGAGATTCCCGCCGGCTCGCTGACCGCGCTCCTGGGCCCGAGCGGGGGTGGCAAGTCCACCCTGCTCCGAATCATCGCCGGTCTCGAGACGCCCGATCAGGGGATCGTCGAGATCAACGGTGAGGACGTCACCGAGGTGCCGGTCCGCAAGCGCGGCGTGGGCTTCTGCTTCCAGCACTACGCGCCGTTCCGCCATCTGACCGTGCGGCGAAACGTGGCCTTCGGACTAGAGGTGCGTCACCGTGCCAAGGACGAGATCCGCGCCAAGGTGGACCAGCTGCTGGACCTGGTCAAGCTGGAACACCTGGCCGAGCGCTACCCCTCCCAGCTCTCGGGGGGCCAGCGCCAACGGATGGCCCTGGCCCGGGCGCTCGCCATTGAGCCGCGGGTCCTCCTGTTGGACGAGCCGTTCGGCGCGCTCGACGCCCAGGTCCGCCAGCAGCTCAGGCGCTGGCTGCGCGACCTGCACGAGAAGATCGCCGTCACCACGGTGCTGGTCACCCACGACCAGGAGGAGGCGATGGAGGTGGCCGACCGCCTCGCCATCATCAACGAAGGACGCCTCGAACAGGTCGGCTCCCCGAGCGAGATCTACGACCGCCCGGCCAACGAGTTCGTCCTGAAATTCCTCGGACCGGCGACCCAGCTCGACGGTGCCTGGATACGCCCCCACGACCTGATGCTGCACCGAGAGGGCAGCCGCTCCGGGCGCCGGGGGACAGTGACCCGCGTCACCCACCTCGGGTTCGAGGTCAGGATCGACGTTCAGCTCAGCAGCGGCGAGACGACGTGGGTGCAATTGAGCCGGGACGCGGCCGACGAACTCGACCTCGGTGAAACAGACGTCGTATGGGTCGCACCGTCACCCCGGGCGCTCGACGCGGCCGGCGAGCAGCGGCTGTGCAAAGCCTCAGCGAACGGGGCGCGACCTCAAGCTTGGAATGTGCTGTGAGCTAGCTACGTCCCGCGCCAACGTTTGGGTGGCGGGACGAATTTGACCATGCGCGCGCAGGCGCGCCTCGTTACGATGCTGTCATGCAGGTTGCCGATAGCGCGGCATCGAGGCCACCGGACATGGGTTGGCAACCGACCGCGCCCGGCCTGGCCCGTTCGGTACTGCGCATGACCATCCCGGTCGAATACCGCCTTCGCCTCCGCCGCTCCGCGCTCGACACGGCGGTGGTGTCGGAGATCCTCATGACGGTGGATGGTCGCCTGAGGACCGCCCACGTGTCGCGCCGGACGCAACTCGTCATCGACGCCCCGGCCCGCTCCGGCAATTCGTACGCCCGAGCCGCGTTTCAGTACGCCAACGGGACCGGCGTACTGATCGCCACCCATGGGCACACGCACCGCATGATGGTGCGGGGCGCACGTCTGCACCTGCCGACGATCGTCCTGTTGCGCGACCCCCGAGACGTCCTGGCCTCCGCCATGGCCTACGAGCCCGGCGTGCCCGCTCTTCTCACCGCTCGCGCCTACCGGCGCTATTACGAGGAGGTGCTTCCCCTCCTGGAGCACATCCTCGTCGCGCCCTTCGAGAGGGTCACCTCGGACTTCGGAGACGTTATCGTCCGTTGCAACGAACGCTTCGGGACGCCGTTCATCCCATATCAGGCGACCAAGGAATCGGAGGCGGCCATCGCCGAGTCGATCGACGGCGCCACCAAGTTGGTGGTGCGACCCGAGCACTTCGACGCCGTCGTTTCGCGACCCTCGTCCGGGCGGTTGCGGTCGCGGGCCCTCCTCGAAAAGGTCGACCATGACACCCAGGCCGAGCTTGATTCATGCGTGGCCGTTTACCTCGAGGTCCGACGGAGGGCCCGGCTGGACGAGTGGGGAGACGGGCCCGAGGGATAGCACCCGCGGTCAGCGCCCCCGGCAGGAGTCGAACCCGCAACCTGATGGGTAGAAACCATCTGCTCTATCCAGTTGAGCTACAGGGGCCGCACCCGCCAGCCTGACATATGCGGCCGACGACACCGCTCATAGCGGCCCGTGGACGTGCCTTTCCCGGTCCCGGCCCGCTCGTGGGCCCCGCGCCGGTGTGCCACACTTGTGCCCCTTGGTGGGCGTAGCTCAGTTGGTTAGAGCGCCAGGTTGTGGTCCTGGAGGTCGGGGGTTCGAGACCCCTCGCTCACCCCGAGACGTAACGGGCGTGCACAGCCCCGTTACCGAGTGCCGCGACGAGGGGGCGATGCCGGCGTGAGTGTGCCAACGCGTGGTCGCACGGTCCTGGTGACCGGCGCCTCCTCGGGTATCGGTGAAGCGGTGGCCCGGGAATTGGCGACCCGCGGCGACACGGTCGCGCTGGTCGCCCGCCGGGAGAAGCGCCTCGACGCCGTGCTGGCCGACTGTCGCCTTACCTCGCCCGCCTCCGAGCGCTGGGTGGCTGACCTCTCGGACCCCTCGGCGGCGGCGCGGTTGGCCCTGCACATCTGGGACCACTACGGCGGTCTCGACGTCGTGATCAACAACGCCGCCGTCCCCATGCGCCGCCACGTGACCACCCTCACCATGGCCGAGGTGGAGCGCACCATGACGACCAACTTCTTCTCGCCGGTCTCCATCTCCCTGGCTCTCCTCCCGCGCCTGTTGGCGCAGGGGTCGGGCACCATCGTGAACGTCTCGAGTCTCGGCGGCCGGTTGGGCATCACGACCGAGACGGCCTACTCGGCCTCCAAGTTCGCCCTGGCCGGTTGGAGCGAGGCGATGGCCATCGACCTGGACCGCACCGGCGTCACGGTCAAGCTCATCCTCCCGGGGGCCATCGACACCGAGATCTGGGATCAGCCCGACAACGACGCGCCGCTCTACGACGGACCCAAGGTGCCCCCCTCGGAAATCGCCGGCGGCATCGTCGACGCCATCGACAGCGACAACTTCGAGCACTACCTGCCCGACATGAAGGCAGTCATCGAGATGAAGACCGCCGACTTCGACGGCTTCATGGTGGGGATGCGGGCCATGACCGACAAGAGGGAGACCCGATGAAGGCCCTGCTCTTCGGGGCGCCGCCCGATCCTGACGAGAGCCGACCGGCCCCGGCCGACGAGCTCGAGACCATGCTGGCCGGGCTGCCCTTCGGCCTCCACGAGATGGCCGACGCCCGCTTGGTCCGCCCGGATTGGGTGATCACCAGGCCCATCCTCTCGGGCATCTGCGGATCGGACGCCAAGCTCGTACTCGGGGACTTCAGCACCGGCGACATCGACAACCCCATGGCCGCCTTCTCCTCGCTACCCCATGTGCCGGGTCACGAGGTGGTGGCCGAGGTGGTGGCGCTCGGACCCGACGCCAGAGGCCTCGAGATCGGCCAGCGGGTCGTCCTCAACCCGTGGCTCACCTGCGGGCCGCGGGGGATCGAGCCGGCGTGCCCGCCGTGCGCGGCCGGAGACCTGAGCATGTGCTGGAGCTTCACCAAGGGCGATCTCGGCCCCGGCGTCCACGTCGGGGTGATCACCGAGGCCCCGGGCGCCTGGGCCGAGCTTCTGGCCGCCCACGACTCCATGTTGATCCCGGTGCCCGATGGGATCTCCGACGAGGCGGCGGTGCTGGCTGATCCGTTTTCGGTATCGTTCCACGCCATCGTCCGCCACCCACCGCCCCCCGGTGGTCGGGTCCTGGTCTACGGAGCCGGCGCGCTCGGGCTCACCAGCGTGGCCATTCTGCGCTCGCTGCACCCCGAGGTCGAGATCGGCGTGGTGGCTCGCTTCGCCGCCCAGGCGGAGATGGCCCGCCAGTTCGGGGCGGCCAGGGTGTTCACGCACGAGCCGCGTCAGGCCCTGGTCGAGGAGCTGGCCGACTGGTCCGGCGCGGTCCTGCACATGCCGTTCGACGGGTTGCCGGTCGCGCATCCCGGTCACATCGACGTCGTCTACGACACCATCGCCAAGGCCGAGACATTCGAAGTCGGCGTGCGCGTCCTGGCGGAGCGGGGTCGCCTCGTCTACACCGGCGTCTCGACCCCCGAGCGTTGGGAGTGGACACCCATCTACTTCAAGGAGCTCACCATCACCGGCTCGAATGCCTTCGGGATTGAGGACTTCGAGGGCGTGCGACAGCACGCCATCGCGCACTACCTCGCTCTGGTCTCCGACGGTCGGCTCGACATCACCCCCATGCTGACCCACCGCTTCGCGCTCGACCAGTGGTGGGGCGCCCTCAAGACGATCGCCCGGCAGGGCGACAGCGGGGCCCTCAAGGTTGCCTTCACGCCCAACGGCGCGTGAGCTGCGCCCGGCGCCCCTGAGGCGGACAGTGCGATGCGGCGTTCGGTCTTTCCCGCCGCCGTGATCACCCTCGCCGCACCGCTGTGGCTCGGCGCCTGTGGAGGTGGCTCACTCCCCGCGAGATCTTCGACGACCGCCATCACCACGGCGTCAACGACCACGACGGCGTCGGCGCCATGCATCTCGGTGGGCCCCGGCCCGATCGACAGATCGGCTTCATCCCTGATGCCGTTCCTCCTCGAGGTCGGGGACGTCCCGGCGGGGTACGTGACCCGGGGCCCGCAGACCTCGCCGCCCTCGGGCCCCGAGTTCTACGGATCGGTCACGCGTGGCACCCCGGTGGCTTACATCGCCTTTGCCATGAACTCGAATCCGGGCGGACCGGGAGGCATCGACCAGACCCAGGACGGTATCGTCGAGGCGCTGGCCGAGACGACGTCGGCCCGATCGGCCGTGACCTTCCGGGACCAGGTCGAGGCGTCCGGTGCGGCGTGTGGGGCCACCGGCACCACGGTCGCGCTTGCGGGGTCCGTCCCGAACCTCACGGCCACCGAATCAGGTGGCGGATCGCGCGCCCAGAACATCTTGAGCGCCATCGTCTTCGTGGTGAAGGGCCGCTACGTCCTTGAGGTCCGATGGTTCAACACCACCCTGACCGATCCCTCATCGGCGGCTCCGACCCCCGCCGCCCCGCCGTTGCCGCCGCCGACGGTCATCGGGGCGGTCGTCGACGCCGCCCTGGCCCGAATCCCGCGGTGATCGAGTCCGGCTACTCCCCTGTCCCCAGTTCGAAGAACCGCTGATAGCGGACACCGCTGGCGCGAGCCCACACCGGGTCGGGCTCGATCCGTCGGCCCACGCCGGCCCAACGCGTCGAGTCGTCGAGCGAGGTCTCCAACCCGGCGGCCATGCGGGCGAAGTAGGCCGCGCCGCGGGCGGCCCCCTCGTGGACGTCGACCGCGTCGACCGGCAGGCCGGTGGCATCGGCCACGGCCGCCATCCAGGCGGTGCAGCGCGAACCGCCACCACTGGCGACGATCCGATGGCTGGGGACGCCGGCGCCCTCCATGATCCGCCGGATGACGAATCCGCTCGATTCGAAGGCGGCCCGCTCGAGCGCCTCGGGGCTGGAGCCGATATCGAGGCCGTAGAGGTTGGACCGCAGGGAGTGGTCGTTGAAAGGGGTGCGCTCGCCACGCACGTAGGGCAACCACACCGGGACCCGATCGGGGTCCCCCAGTCGGGGATCGAGCCGCTCCCGATCCGGACCGGGGCGCGGCGTGCCGCGCAGCAGGGTCCGGGCCCAGTCCACGAACAGCGCGCCAGCGTTGCTCGGGCCGCCGATCAGGAAGCGCTCCGGCGTGGTGTGCGGGTAGCTGATCAGGCTGGGCGACTGGACCCAGTGCTCGGTCACCACCCACACGATCAGAGTGGCCCCGAAGATGGCGAGCACGTCGCCCGGTTCGACGGCGCCGGCGACCACCTGGTCGCACAGGGCATCGATGGTCCCACCCGTGAACACGGTGTCGGAGTCGGGCAGCGTGCCCGCCGAGGCGCACATCGGTATGACCTGTGGCAGTTGGGAGTCGCGCACGCCCATCGAATCGAGCAGGCCGGCGTTCCACTTCCCCCACGAGTGCAGGGACCCCATCGACGCCGTGACGCCGGTGTCGATGGCGCCTACGCCCGCCAGCGCGTGGGTGGCCACGGCCTGGCACGGCCAGAACCCCGCCGCGTCGGGGGCAGCCGACGACGCCCAGCGCAGGAACCCCTCGGCGTCGGGCATGGCGCCGGAGGGTAGGGCCTCGCCCGGGCCATCGGATCCCGGGTCCGGCCGGCCCTCGATGTCGCCGTAGAGCAGTCCAGGCAGGACCGGCACCCCGCGTCGGTTGACGGCGGTGAGCGAGGGGACCATGGCGGCCACGGTCAGCCCGGCCACCTCGCCGTTCCCCGACGCCGCCAGCTGATCGGTCAACTCGGCGTAGGCCTTGACCGGGCCGGCCCGCCAGGCCCGCCGGGCATCGTGGCGGAGCTGGTCGGGACCTGGGGCCAGGACCTTGTGGGGTACCCGGCTCCGCGCCACCACTTGGCCGTCCTCGTCGACCGCCAGGGCCTTCACCGACGTGGTGCCGATGTCGACGCCCACGGTGACCGGGCCGCGGCGGTTGCTCACAAACCTGACATCGGAGTCACAATCGGACATTATTAGCGCCCGCACGGACGTCGAGAGGGGAACCACCAGATGAGCAACGCACGGCCCAAGGCATTGGTGACCGCCGCGGTGAGCGGTCCCGGGCTCGACCTGCTCCATCAACTGGCCGATCTGGTGCTCGATTCGTGGCTGGACCAGCCCACTTTGCGCATCTACAACGCCCAACAGCTGGCCGAACGGGTGGCGGCCGAGGGGGCGAACATCGTGGTGGTCGAGAGCGACGTCTGCGGCGCCGAACTCTACGAGCAGCCGATCCTGGCCGTGGCCAGCTGCCGCGGGGACCCCAACAACGTCGACGTCGCCGCCGCCACCGCCGCCGGGGTCCCGGTGCTCCACGCCCCGGGACGCAACGCCGACGCCGTGGCCGAACTGGCCGTCGGCCTCCTCTTCGCCGCCACCCGCGGCATCGTGCCGGCCGACCAGGACGTGCGCGAGGGCGAGATCTACCGTGACGGCAAGATCCCCTACCAGCGCTACCGGGCCTGGGAACTGGCGGGCCGCACGGTCGGCCTGGTCGGCCTGGGCGCCGTGGGGCGGGCGCTGCGCTGGCGGCTGCGCGGGCTGGGCATGGACGTGCTGGCCTACGACCCCTACGCCCCCGACGCCACCAGCACCCTGGACGAGCTGTTCGAGCGCTCCGACGTGATCTCGGTCCACGCGCCGGTCACGCCCGAGACCACCGGGATGATCGGCGCCGAGGCCTTCGCCAAGATGCGCGACGGCGTGGTCTTCCTCAACACGGCCCGGGCCAAGATCCACGACACCGACGCCCTGGTGGCCGCGCTGCGCTCGGGCAAGGTCGGCGCCGCCGGGCTCGACCACTTCGAAGGGGAGCACCTGGCCACCGACCACCCGCTCACCGAGTTCCCCTCAGTGGTCTTGACCCCCCACATCGGGGGCGCCACCTACGACACCGAGTCGAACCACACCACCACCATCGCCGAGGACCTGTGCCGGCTCATGGCGGGGGCGCGTCCCCTGCACATCGTCAACCCCGAGGTCCTCGCGGCCTGACGTGACGGCGCGCCAACCGACCATCGTCGCCACCAGCATAGGTTTCCAGGCCGCCGGCCCGGACCCCTCCAACATCGTGCCGGGGCCGTCCTACGCCATGGCGGCCGAGTTGGCCGGCGCCGGCCCGCATCCGAAGATCTGCATCATCGCCACCGCGGTGGGTGATGACGCCGGACGCCTGGCTTCCGTGCACAACGCCTTCGCCAAACTGGGCATGATCAGCTCGCACCTGGCGCTCTTCCCCATGCCCAACGTGCCCGACGTGCGCGAGCACCTCCTGGCTCAGGACGTCATCTGGGTCTCCGGGGGCAGCACGGCCAACCTCTTGGCGCTGTGGCGGGTCCACGGGCTCGACGTCATCCTGCGCGAGTGCTGGGAGGCGGGCGTGGTGCTCTCGGGCGTGTCGGCCGGATCCCTGTGCTGGCACGTGGGAGGCACCACCGATTCCTTCGGGCTCCCGCTCCAACCGGTCACCAACGGGCTGGGCTTCCTGCCCTATTCCAACAGCCCGCACTACGACGCCGAAGCGCAACGCCGGCCCCTCGCCCATCGCCTCATTGCCGAGGGCACCCTGCCCGACGGCTACGCCACCGAGAACGGCACCGGGCTCGTCTTCTACGGCACCGAGCTCCAGGACGCCTTCACCGAGATGGAAGGGAAGACCGCCTACTCGTTGACCCGCCAGGGCGACACGGTCGTCGAGGTCGCGCTGCCGACCCGCCTGATCTGAGCCGTCGGGACGTTCAGCCGGCGGGCAACGAGTAGAAGCGCCGGGCGTTGTCCCCGGCGATCGCCGCCATCGCCTCGTCGCCGAGGGGTTGCGCCAGGAGCGCACTCGAGGCGTGCGGCCAGGTGCCGTCCCAATGCGGGTAGTCGCTGGCGAACATGACACATGAGGCGCCTAGCTGCTCGACCACCGCGCCGAGCATGCGCTCGTCGGGTTCGCAGGTGACCCAGACGTTCCCGTCGGCCACGTACTCGTCGGGGTGGCGCTTCCAGCCGTCGTTGATCCAGTCGCCCCTTGTCTCGAAGTGCTCGCCCAGCCGCTCGACGAACCACGGGAGCCAGCCGGCTCCGGCTTCGAGGAAGGCCACCCGGAGCCGCGGATGGCGGTCGAACACGCCACCGCTGACCAGCGCGGTCATGGCCGTCATCTGGTCGAACGGGAAGCTCACGCAGTGCACCTGGATGTAATTGTCGAAGCGGTCGACGCCGATCTTCGGCATGTGCAGCCCGGGCGCACCGTGCACGCCGAGCGGCATGTCGAGATCGCATGCCGTGGCGAAGAAGGAGTCGAGGTCCGGGTGGTCGAGGTTGCGGGTGGCCAGCGCCGGCGGCACGACCGCGCACACCAGCCCCAGCTCCTTGGCCTCGGTCAGGACCTCGGTGGCCTGCGCCCCGTGCTCAATGGGCACCACCGCCGCCGCGTGCAGGCGCCCGCCGGCGGCCTCGACCAGGGCGGCCGCCCATTCGTTGTAGAGGCGAGCCACCCCGGCGCCGAGCGCGGGATCGCGGATGCTCGGGACGCACATGGCGAAGCTCGGGAAGAGCACCATCTCGTCCATGCCGTCGGCGTCGGCGTTGCCCAGGATTCCCGCCGGCGTGGTGGGGTCGAGACCCGGTTCGTCGCTCACCCCCTGGTCGGCGGGGCAGCCCGCCCCGGGACCGTGCGGATCTGGATAGGGCCGGCCCTCGATCAGCACGCCGAGGATCCCGTCGCTGCGGATGGCGACCTGGTCGGGGTAGCGCGCCAGCACCTCGGAGACGAAACCGAACCCCTCGACGACGTGCCCGTCGGCGTCGACCACCCGCGGCCGGGTCACCGCGGCGTGCCGGACCAGTCCGTCCCCGCTCGCACGGTGTCGGTGTCGGTGCCCGAGCGCAGCACCCGGCCCGGCCGGGCGCCGGTGAACGAGTGGCCCCGCACGATCTCGGTCCCGTTCACCAGGACGTGCGCCACCCCCTCGGCCTCGGCGTAGAGGCGGCTCGCTCCGCCGGGCAGGTCGTCGCGGGTCCGCACCGTCCCGTGGCCGATTGCGTCGGGATCGAACACCACCACGTCGGCCCAGGCCCCGGGCACCAGGCGGCCGCGATCGCGCAGGCCGTAGAGCCGGGCCGGGATGTCGGTCAGCTGTCGGATCGCTTCCTCCCAGCTCATCAGCGAGCGGCGCCGGACCCCGTCGCCGAGCATGGAGGTCGAGTAGACCGCGCCGCACATGGTGTCGAGATGCGCCCCGGCGTCCGAGCCGCCGACGATCGCCCGGGGGTCGGCCCACGTCTCGGCCCGCAGCACCCAGTCCTCCTCGGACTCGGGGATCGGTGGCCGCAAGCCGGTGCGGAGGCGGTCGGCCACCACGATGTCGAGCAGGGCATCGAACGGTTCGAGGCCGCGCTCGCGGGCGATGTCGCCCACCGACCGGCCCTCGCACGCCGCGTTGGACGCGTCGAAGGTCTCGTCGACGATGAGACGCTCCCAGTTGGCCAGGTGCCGCAGGATCCCGGCCTCGTCGGACTGGGCCCCGGCGTCCAGGCGACGGCGGGTCTCGGGATCCGACAGCGCCGCCATCCGCTCGGGCCCGGGCCGCGCGAAGACCTCGCGCCACCCCGGCAGTCCGTCGAGGATGGCGCCGTGCTCGAAGCTCAGGCGGAGCGACATGGTGTGGGGCAGGGTCAGGGCCACCACGGTCGCCCCGCGTGCCGCCGCCTCGCTCGAGGCCGCCAGCTGGCTCCACGCGCCGTCGGGGTTCATGGCCGACACGCCGAGGACGTTCCAGTTGACCGGGCGGTCCGCCAGCAGCGAGATCGACGAGAGCAGGTCGATCTCCTCCTCGCTGAACCCGTTGAGGCACCCCGGCACGATGAGCTCGACCGTGGTGCCCGCATGGTCGCGCACCGCGGCCGCCAGCAGCTCGAGCTCGGCCCGCGAGGCCGCCCGTGACGGCACCGGTTGCCCGTCGCCGTCGTTGTGCGTGTGCACCTGTGAGGTCGAGAACCCCAGCGCGCCCTGCTCGAGCGCGGTGTGCAGCGCCGCCACCAGGGCGGACAGGTCGCCCTCGGTGGCCGTGCCGCCGACGGCCCGCTCGCCCATGATGAGGCGGCGCAGGGTGGAGTGGCCGACCAGGAAGCCGGCGTTGACGGCCAGGGCGCCCTCGAGTTGCCCCAACCATTGCCCGAACGACGTCCAATCCCAGGGCAGGCCCTGCTGCAACGCGGCCAGGGGCATGCCCTCGACCCGGGCCATCATCCGCGCCAGGTAGTCGACGTGGTCCGGACCGCACGGCGCCAGCGAGAAGCCGCAGTTCCCACCCAGGACGGTGGTCACCCCGTGCAGGGGGGACGGGCTGGCATTGGGATCCCAGAACAGCTGGGCGTCGTAGTGGGTGTGCAGGTCGACGAAGCCCGGCGCGACCAACATGTCGGCGGCATCGATCATCGTGTCGACGCCCGGAGACGTCAGGTCGGGCCCGATCTCGGCGATGCGTCCGCCGTCGATCAGGACGTCGGCCGCCCGGGCCGGCCCTCCGGTGCCGTCGATGACCGTACCGCCGCGCACCAGGGTGGTCATGATGATGCCGTGCCGCCAGCGGCGGGGTTGGGCGCGGCGCCCTGGACGACGACGCGCTGGCGGGCGAAGGCCTGCATGCCCTCGGGGCCCAGTTCGACGCCGAAACCCGACTGCTTCCAGCCGCCCATGGGGGCGTGCATGTCGATGGCCGAGAGCCCGTGCGTGTTGACGAAGACCGTCCCCGCCTCGAGCCGCCCGGCCACGCTGGCCGCAACGGCGTCGTCGTTGCTCCACACCGAGGCGCACAGCCCGAAGGTGGTGTCGTTGGCCGCCGCCACCGCCTCGTCGAGGTCGCGGTAGGCCAGGACGGGCAGCGCCGGCGCGAACTGCTCCTCCCGCACAATGCGGGCACCCGGGTCGGGCCCTTCCACCAGCGCCGGCGACACCAGGTAGCCGCCCCCGCCCATGTCCTCTTCCCGCACCCGGCCGGGGCGGTGCACCTTGGCTCCCCCACCCTCGGCCTCAGCGATGAACGCTTCCACCCGGTCCCGCGAGCCGGGAAGGTGGACCGGGCCCATCGTCACGCCGTCGGCCAGACCGTCGCCGACCACTTCCGACGAGATCCGATCGACCAGAGCAGCCACCGTGTCGGCGAAGCGATCCTGGTGCACGTAGAGCCGCTTGACCGCCATGCAGACCTGGCCGCTGGTCACGAAGGCGGCGTCGAAGAGCCGGCCGGCCAGCGCGGCGTCGACCACCACGTCGGGGCCGAGGATGGCAGCGTCATTCCCTCCGAGCTCGAGGACCACCGGCCGCGTCGTGCCGGCCGCGGTGGCCATCACGGCCTGGCCCGTGGCCACGCCGCCGGTGAACGAGACCATGTCCACGTCGGGGTGGCCGACCAGGGCGGCGCCCAGCGCAGGCTCGGGCCCGTTGATCACGTTGAGCACGCCGGGCGGCAGGGTCTCGGCCATGGCGGCCG
>DASXZJ010000147.1:0-3222 GCA_036502025.1 Acidimicrobiales bacterium
TGGTGGGCGAGGGGGGACTTGAACCCCCACATCCTTTCGGACACAGGAACCTGAATCCTGCGCGTCTGCCTATTCCGCCACTCGCCCGAGCGACCGGCCAACAGTAGTCCCTTGGTCGACCGAGACATTTTCGCTTGGTGACCAGGTCAGACGCCGATCGGACCTGTAATTGCTCCATCCGCCCAGTAGTCTGAGAAGGACCATGGGACTCCAGCAGTTCGAGGAGCGCCTCGAGCGTCTGGTGGAGGGTACGTTGGCCAAGCCGTTCCGAAGCAACCTCCAACCAGTAGAAATCGGGCGGAGGCTGACACGCGAAATGGATCTGCACCGCCGAGTGGGGGTGCGGGGACTCATCGCGCCCAATGCCTTTGCGGTGACCCTCTCGCCGGCCGATGTGGACCGCTTCTCCAACTTCATTGATGCGCTCTCCCGGGAGTTGTCAGATGCTGCGCGAGAGCACGCCCGGGTGGAGTCCTACTCCTTTGTCGGTCCAGTCGAGGTGGAGATCTTCGAGGGCTCCTCGCTGAAGGCCGGCCGCTTCACGGTGGTGGCGGAGGTTCGCGAGAGCGAGGACGGCGTCCTGGCCGAGCTGGTGCTCCCGGACGGCCGCCGGGTGCCGATTGGGTCCGAGCCCCTCGTTATCGGACGCCTGCCGGAGTGCGGCGTCGTCCTGGAAGACACCAACGTGAGCCGCCGCCACGCCGAGCTTCGACGCTCCGGGGATGCCGTGGTGCTGACCGACCTCGGCTCCACCAATGGCACCCGCGTCAACGGGGCTCCTATTCGAGAGCATGTCCTGGGAAGTGGTGACGAGGTCAGCGTCGGTTCGACGAGGCTCATCTTTGAGATGACGTGAGTTCAATGCACTCAGTGGCCTTGCTCCTGGCCACTCAGAACCTGAACGCTGTGCTGCGGGTCATGCAGTGGAGCGTCATCGCGCTAATTTTCTTGTTCTTCCTCCGTGTCATCCGCGCCGTCTGGGTCGAGGTCAGCCCTGCGACCATCAGGAAGTCCCGGTCCGAGCGGAAAGTGGAGCGCAGGGAAGAACGTGTTGCGGCGGGTTCACCCCGATGGGCGCCAAAGCGCAAGCAGCTGTTCCTGCGGGTCATTGAACCGAGCGAGCACGCCGGTCAGACCTTCGACATCGGCGACGAGTTGACCATCGGGAGGGCGCCCGGCAGTGGTATCCCCACTCCCGACGACATCTACACATCCACCCTGCATGCCCGGTTGTTTCGCCACAACGATCAGGTGTGGGTCGAGGACCTCGGTTCGACGAACGGGACCTACGTCAACTCCGAGAAGATCGCCTCGGGCCAACGGCTGGGCAAGGGGGACGTTCTTCAGGTTGGGTCGACGGTGTTCGAGGTCGCCCGGTGACGGTACTGCGGTCCGGATCGGCGACGGACGTCGGACGGATCCGTCAGACCAACGAGGACCTGCCGCTCGAATCGTCGAATCTCTTTGCCGTGGCCGACGGTATGGGTGGGCACGTCGGCGGCGAGGTAGCAGCTCGGGTCGCCATCGACGCCCTGCTAAGAGCCTTCACCCGCCAACCGACTTCGGCCGGCCTGAAAGGCGCGTTTGCCGAAGCAAATAGGGCGGTCTGGACGGAAGGCCAGAACAAAAGCGAACTGAGGGGGATGGGTACGACTCTGACGGCTGTGGCTCTGGTCGGCGGCGCCGAGGGGCGTGACATGTTGGCACTGGCCAACGTCGGTGACTCCAGGGCCTACGTGTTCTCCCAAGGCGAGATCCTGCAGGTCACGGCCGATCACAGCCTGGCCGAGGAACGGATGCGCCACGGTGAGATGACCGAGGAAGAAGCGGCTGTCCATCCGCAGCGTCATATCCTCACGCGAGTCCTAGGTGTCACTTCCGAGGTCGAGACGGACATGTGGGAGTTGCAGCTTCGCTCCGGTGATCGCGTCGTGCTCTGCAGCGACGGGCTCTCCAACGAAGTCCCTCTGGGCGAGATCGCACAGGTCCTCTCGACGGTGAGCGATCCGGGCGAGGCGGCGCACCGGTTGGTCACCGTGGCCAACGAGCATGGCGGCTCGGACAACATCACTGCCGTGGTGGTTGACGTGCTTGTCGGCGAGGAGGGAACGTCACCAGACTCGGTGGTGAAGCCCATCGGGCGCGGCGCGGGCGCCCCACTCGTGATCGGTGAGGGCGTTGCAGCCGCGGCTCCACGCACGGAGCAGCTCGGTGCGGTGCCGCCTTCTGAAGGGTCCGGCGATGCCAGGAGGGGAGACGGCGGCACCTCCCAGACCGACACGCTCGCCCCAGGCGCCCAGCTTGGCTTCACCCAGCAGATTCCGGCGCTGGGCCGTGAGGGATCCCGGAGCGGCGACTTCTTCACGGACAATACCGGGACAGTGCCCCTGGCTCGTTCGAGCACGCGGGCGACCATCCCTTCTCGCCCTTTTGTCGTGCCGGTACCATCCGATGAAAGCCGCGGCGCCCGACGGCGGCGGCTGGGGATCCCGCGGCGGATCACCGTGCGGGTGGTCCTGTTCACTCTGCTCATAGCGGCCGTGCCGACGGGTGCGTACTTCGCCGTCCGCTGGTACGCCTACGACAACTGGTTCGTAGCAATCCACGGCACCCGGATCGACATTGAGCAGGGCTACCCCAACGGGGTCCTCTGGTTCAAACCAAAGGTGGTCGACCCCACTAAATACACCACCAAGGAAATCCTCCCGACCGGGGTCACACAGATTCGTCGCGGCGTCCAGGAACCGACTCTCCAGGATGCCAAGAACTACGTCAAGAATCTGAACGGTCAGTACCGATTCCTCCGAGAAGCCGCCCAGAAGGCCAAGACTACGACGACGACCGGCGTTGGTCCGGCGGGCGCCATACCGAACATCACGACTCCCCCTCCCCCAACCTCGTCGACCACCACAACGGCTCCGCCCGTGACCGCGGCCACGGTGGCGACGACTACGACCACCGCCGCGGTGGACCAAACGACCACAACCACGACACCGTGAAGCAGTCCGCCTGATGGGACGGCGCATCCGTTGGCTGGGAGTGGTGCTGCTTCTCTGCTTCGCGCTGGTCATCGTCCAGTTGGCCAACATCCAGTTCCGCCGGGCCAGCGCGCTGGCCAACAGCCCGCAGAACCCCATCGTGCACGCCAAGATCTATGACAACAACCGCGGGGAGATCTTCGCCTCCGACGGGACGCTGCTGGCCAAGTCGGTCAAGATCACC
>DASXZJ010000148.1:0-40324 GCA_036502025.1 Acidimicrobiales bacterium
CCGGCGCCACGGCTTCGGTGGCCCCGGCCGGCCCGGGGGCGCCGGCGCCGGCGCCGGCGCCCGACAGCATGCCCGCCGAACCGAGCGCGCCGAGGAGCACGGAGGCGCCGAGGGCGCGGCGCAGGCCGCGGCGGCGCCTCACGGGACCGGCGCCTGCTGCCACGCACCCGCGTAGGTGGACGCGCCGGCGCTGCCGCAGAAGGCCCACAACGCCACGATCCACCAGCCGAGGAGGGCGACGAAGATGGTGGTGCGGTTGATCGAGGTATCGAGCCAGAGCTCGACGTTGCCCGGGCCGAGCACGTAGGCCCCGCCCAGCACAATGATGGCCGCCACCACGGCCACCCAGGTCCACCCGTCGTGGCCCAGACCGAGGCGGGCCCGCAGCGGCCGCAGCAGCGCGAAGCCGGCCACGCTGCACACCGCGGCGAGGCCCAGCACGTGGAGGTGCGGCACCATGGCGCTGAAGGTCCCGTGGGCCCGGCTGGCCAGCGAGCCCTGGCGGACGCCCGAGAGGCTGGGGTCGGTCGGCATGCCCAGCCACTCGGTCAGGACCGGCCAGGTCAGCAGCGCCAGGGCGGCGGCCAGGACCGAGGAGAACTGACGCGGGCCCAGCGATGGCGCGGCGAGCGCGCGGCGCCGGGCCACCTCGCGGGCGGTGATCACGAAGAGGAGCACCAGGGCCACGGCCGTGCCCTCGATCTTGGTCAGCCCCGCCACGGCGATCATGACCGCGGCCACGGCCAGATCCGAGCGCGTCATCGGCAGGACGAGCCCGTAAACGACGGCTGACACCGCGGCGAGCGACCAGAGCGGGTCGGCGTAGCCGTTGGTGAAGAAGGTTCCGAGCACGCCACCGGCCACCACCACGACCACCACCGCGGCCACGATGCCGGCGGCGAGCAGCAGTTGGGGCCGGCGGCCCTCGGGGTGCAGCCGGGCCGCGCCCCGGCGGGCCGCCTCGACGATCCCCCATCCGGCGACCAGGAGGGCACAGGCGTTCAACATGGCCACCATCACCACCGCAACCCGATCGGTGCTGGTGCCCGACACCCGCCAGGCCAGCGCCATCACCGAACTGATCAGAGGGGGGTAGCCAGGATGGGTCACCACCAGGAAGTGGTTGCGCGCCGCGGCCAGAGCGAAGGCGTGCCCCTGGGTGAGCCAGCGGGCGTGGATGAGCCAGATCGTCCGGGTGTCGTAGCCGACGTTGGGCACGGTGAGGGTGCGCAGGGTCCACGCCACCGCCAGCGCCACCGCGACGGCCCCGGCGCCCACCAGGGGTGGCACCCCGCCCCGCAGGGCCCGCACCATGGCCCGGCCGAGTTCGGGCCGGCGCGCCAGGTACCACGCGCCGGCGGCGGCGGCGGCGAGCGACCAGATGATGAACCACATCACCATGGAACCGGCCAGGGCGATCGAACAGCCGGCCGACACCGCGCCCAGCACCGCCCCGGCCAGCGGGAACAGCGGCAGGGCGACCAGACGGGGGCCGACGGTGAGCAGGACCGGCAGCGCACCGGTCGCGGCCAGGACGAGCAGGGTGAGCGCCACCGCCGGCGCGGTGCTCACCGGGACCGGCCCGCCGGCAGGCCCTGCTCGATGAGCACTCGCCCGTTGCCGAACTTACGGATGATCTGGATGTCGGTCCCGTCACAGGTGCCCGGCGCACGGACATGCTCGAGCCTCGCCGCCGTGTTGGCCGCGCCGAGGTCGAGGGTGACGTCGGCCCAACCGCCGATCACCTTGGTCATGGTCACCCACTGGGCGAGGGTCGGGCGCAGCAGGTAGACGACATCGCCGGGAACGATGAGCGAGCGGGCCTGGACCTCGAGACAGGCGAAGTAGGCGTTGCTGGCCCGGGCCGCGTCGCTCTGGTGCGCCGAGGTGAGGCGGGTGACCGCGTGGGCGGCGTGCACCGCGGTGATGGCGAGGGCCAGGAGGGCGACCAGCGCCACCGCCACCCCGCCGAGCGCGACCCGTCGCCGGTCGAGCATCAGGATTTCGCCGCCGCGGTCACGCAGTGCGCCACATCGAGGGTGGCCGTGGTCGGGCCGACCCGGCGCTCGTCACGGGTCACGCAGTTGGCCAGCGCGCCCGGGCCCAGGCGCAGGGCCGAGGGCGTGACCGGGCCGTCCCCCACCAACACGTTGTTCCAGACCCACGCGCCCGCTTCGATCGTGGGCAGGCGCCCCAGCACCGCCGTCATGAAGCCGGCGGCGTAGGTCGGGTCGTGACCCTGGGTGAGGACGCGGTCAGAGGGCTGGGGCGCCACCACCACGGTGGTGATCCCCCAGACCGCCAGCGCGTGGCGCACGGCGGCCAGTTGGGCCGGGGTGCCGGTGGGCTGGGGAATGGTGATGCCGAAGGTCAGGTCGACCAGCGCCGCGAAGCCCGGGCCCGCCGAACCGGCCCGGCTGCGCACGCCCTGGGGCCCGCCCACCCCGGCCTGGCTGTAGCCCATGCCGTTGACCGCCTGCCAGGCCATGGCCACCTGGATGCCGGTGAACGGGGCCGGGTACGACAGCAGCACGCGGCCCGGGGGCAGCTTCGGCGCCACCGTGCTGTACCAGCGGGGCAGTACGACCGGGGTCATGGCGAAGGGCAGGGACGAGGCGAAGACCGAGCCCATCGGGACCAGCGCCACCGCCGCCACCCCGAGGGCGGCGCCGACCCCGACCAGCCGGCCCCTCGAGTTGGCCGCTCCGCCGGCCGCTCCCCCAGCACCCGGCGCCCGCCGGCCCAGCACGCCGGGCGCGTCGGCCCGGGCGTGGTCCACGATGAGGGCCAGCAGGACGGCGGCGGCCAGGAAGCCGAAGACCATGAAGCGCTGCTCGATCACGTTGTCGAGCACCGGCAGCCTGGCGAAGAGGCGGGCCGGCTCCCACGTGCCCGGGGTCTCCCCGATGGAGCAGCCCACGCAGAAGGCGAGAAGGAAGCCGAAGAACCACAGCCGGCGATCCCGGAACCACACGAGCGTGCCGGCCGCGGCCACCCCGATGAAGGCCCAGCCGAGGTAGGCCGAGGACGGCAACGGCGAGCCCTCGTAGCCGCCCAGCGAGTTGTACACGTTGGTGCCCCCGATGATGGTCGAGCTCACAAAGCTGGACCCCTTGTAGCCGCCGACCGCCCCGATGTTGGGCCAGACGAGGCCCGAGAGGTGGGCCGGCCCGGCCAGGGCGAACCAGACCGGGTAGGCCAGCAGCACCACGCTGACCCCGGCACCCACCCCGAGCCCGATGGCGGCGTGGGGCACGGCCCGGTGCAGCCCGGCCCGGTCGCCGATGAACCCGGCCGCGCCCAGCACCAGGAGGGCGACCACCAGGAGCAGCACGCCGATGGCCAGCAGCTCGGTGCTCATGAAGAACTGGAGGAAGAGGAGCACCCCGAGCAGCGCGCCGGTCCAGCGCGCGCTGTGCTGCTGGCGGAAGAGGATCTCGTCGAGCACACCCACGATGAGCGGCAGCAACATGACGGCCGCCGTCATCAGGTGGGCGAACTGGAGGCTGGTCAGCACCGAGGGCGAGAAGCCGTAGAGCAGGCCGCCGAGGAAGGCCGCCGGGGCCCAGCGCACCCAGCGGCGCAGGACCACGAACATGGCGAACGCGCTCAGCGCGGGAGCGAGCGTCGAGGCCACGTTCAACGTGGCCACGGGACCGAAGAGCCAGGTGACCGGGATGAGCGGGACGCTCAGGCCCATGACCGAGGTCTGGGCCAGCAGGTTCACTCCCCCGGGATGGGCCAGCGCGGTGGTGAAGAACGGATCCTGCAGATGGGCCAGCGCGGTGGCGGGCCACTGGAAGAAGGCCAGGAAGAGGGCAGGATCGCCGCAGCCGCACAGCGTGGTGGAGCCGGCGCCGCGCCGCCAGGCGTTCCACCACAACGCGACGGCCACGATGAGGTACACCCCCGCGGCGAGGGCGAGCGGCCCCCTGGCCCGCCGACGACTAACCGGCACGCCTCAGGAGGTGGTGGGCGAGGGCGTCGGACGCCGGGGCAGGATCGGCGCGTCCCGTCCGGTGCCGCCGCCCGAACCGCCGCTCCGCCCGCTCCCCCCGCTGGTCTCGTGGTACTCCTCTTCGACGTTGACCGACCAGATGTCGTGGTCGGCCCCGAAGATGTTCTCCACCGTCAGCATGGCGGTGTACATGGAGTGGTCCTGGTTGTTGTACTTGTGCATGCCGTTGCGGCCGACCGGGTGGACATTGGGTGCCTCGGCGGCGAGATACTCCCGGATCGTCTGCACGTTGGCCTTGTAGGTGAAGTCGTAGTACGGGTACGCCTTCTTGACCCGCACCACGTAGCCCTGCTCCACGTCGCCCGGCTCGACCAGCCCGAGGAGGCCGAGCTCCTTGGTGGCCATGGCGATGAGCGCGTCGTCGGCCGTCTCCCACATGTCGTCGCCCTCGAAGACGAAGTACTCGAGGCCCAGACAGGTGCGCCCGTCCTTGACCAGATAGGGCGACCACGAGCCGTAGTTCTGGATGCGCCCGACTTCGACGCCGGGGTCGTGGATGTAGATCCAGTTGTCGGGGAAGCTGCGCGACTCGGGGACCACCAGCGCCACGGTGAGGTAGTCGCGGTAGTGCAGACCGTCGGCCGCCGCGAGGACGTGGGCGGGAGGGGGCGGCGTCAGACAATGGACCAGCTCGCGCAGGGGCATGGTGGAGATCACCTGGGCGGCCGGCTGCTCGACCCGGCGACCCTCGTGCTCGTAGGTGACCGAGCGGGCGCGGCCGCCGGCCAGGTGGATGCGGGTCAGCCGCGCCGTCATGTGCAGCGTCCCCCCGGCGGCCCTCACCTTGTCGGCGCAGACCTCCCACATCATCCCGGGGCCGTATTTCGGGTACTGGAACTCCTCGATCAGGCTGGTGATCTCGGTCTGCTTGCGCTTGGGCAGGATGGCGTTGATGACGGCCTTGCGCAGGTCGAGGTTCTTGATGCGTTGGGCGGCCCAGTCGGCCGGCATGTCGGACACCGGCACGCCCCAGACGCGCTCGGTGTAGGTCTTGAAGAAGGTGCGGTAGAGGCGCCAGCCGAATCGAGCCACCAGCCAGTTCTCGTAGTTGTCCTCGTTCTTGGGCGGCCGCACGCGCGCCCACACGTAGGAGAAGCCGCAGAGGATCGACTCCCACAGGCCGAGGTTGCGCAGCGCGTTCATGGCCTGCAGCGGGTAGTCGATGTACTTGCCGTTGTAGAAGATGCGGCTCATGCGGGGGCGGAGGAGGAAGTCGCCCTCGGGGAGTATCTCGTGCCAGAGGTCCTCCACCTCGGGCACCTTGGTAAAGAAGCGATGGCCGCCCAGATCGAACCGCCACCCGTCGCGCACCACCGTGCGGCTGATGCCGCCGACCACGTCGTCGCACTCGAGCACCACGGGCCGCTGGCCCCGCTTGGCCAGCAGGTAGGCCGCGGTCAGGCCACCGGGACCGGCGCCAGCGATCACGACCGGTGCTGCCTCGGCCATCGGTTCCCTTCCCTCGGTGCTCTCGGTGCTCTCTGTGCTCACGGTGTGGTTGGTGTCTGCGTGGGTGGTTGGTGTCTAGGTGGGTGGTTGGTGTCTACGTGGGTGCCCGGTCCCGGGTGGGGCTCAGTCTTCGGCCGCCCCGGGTGGCCCGCCCCCAGCGTCGGGCCGACAGCAGGATACCGGCTCCCTACGGGACGGAGATATTGAGGAAGGCCAGGAGGGCGTAGCCGGCCAGGGCGGCCGGCAGCAGGACCAGGACCACCCGCTCGAGGCGGGGCCCCCGGCTGAGCAGGGCGGCGGCGATGGTCAGGGGGAAGGCGCTGAGGGCGTAGCGCTCGAAGGAATCGAGGTTGGACCCGGCCACGGCCAGGGCCATGGTGCCGGCGGCGAAGACGGTGTAGGACGCCGGGAGCGTGCGCCAGCAGACCACCAGCAGCACGGCGGCCAGGATGACCCAGGGCACGTGCAGCGCGGTGCCGACGTGGTGGTGCAGGACGCCACGCGCATCGTGCACCAGGGTGACGAAGGGATCGGCCCAACCCCCGTGATGGCTCGACTCGAGTTGGACCCGCAGCGGCGCCCACAGGTCCCCCACCACGTGCTGGGCCCACGCCAGGAAGGCGGCCAGGGCGACCACCGGGGCGGCGGTGGCCACCAGGCCGACCACCCGCTCGGCCCGGTCGAGGCGGATCCACCAGCGCACCAGCTCGGTGGCGACCACCAGCACCAGCACGACGCCGACCGGCCGGGTCAGGGCGGCGGCGAAGGCGCACAGCGCGGCCAGGGCGAAGTTGGGGCGGGCGGCGGGTGCGGCGGGTCCGGCGGGTCTGGCGGGTGAGGGGCGCAGGGCCAGGAAGCAGGCCAGGGCGAAGCAGAGAAGGGTCGACTCGGCGTAGCCCATGACCAGGACGAAGGCGGCGGGGGCCAGGCTCAGGAACCAGATGGCGCGCCGGGCCGTGCCGGCGTCCCCCGTCTCGCGGCGGACCAGCACGAAGAGCAGCACGGTGGCGGCGAAGGCGGCCACGTTGGCCACCACGATCAGCGCGGGGCCGTCCCCCACCCCCGGCAGCCAGGCCACGGCGTGGGTCAGCAACGGCACGGCCGGGAAGAAGCGGAGCGACTGGTGCCCGAGCGGCCCGTAGCCGACCCGGGCGATGGTCTCGTACCAGCCGGCGTCCCACCCGAGCAGGCCCTGGTGCACCCGGAAGGCCACGCCGGCCGTGGACGGGTGGGTGCGGTCGACGATGAAGTGGGCCAGGGCGAGGGTGCCAAGCACCACCACGCGGGCCAGGACGTAGGGCAGCACCGCCTCGGTGACCGGGCCGCGCAGGCGCGCCACCGCCCGCGGCACCACCGCCTCGCTCACGACCCCGTGGGGGCGAACTCGGTCAGGTTCATCGGCTCGTAGTACTTGGTCGGTTTGAGGACCACCCAGCTGCGGGTGGCCAGCCCGGCCGTGGCCTGCAGGCCGGCCGCGATCTGCTCGCACTTGACCCCGTAGGCCTGGTAGCCCTGCGCCCAGACCAGCCAGATGCGGTGCGCCGTCCCGGCCCGCGCCGTCAGCATGGAGATGAAGGCGGTCGGGTTCCCGGCGTGCACGTTGCGCTCATAATCGACCCAGTTGACCAGCTGCGGCCCGGTGTCGCGGGGGAAGGTCACCATGTCGTAGGCCGACTGGTGCCGGACCACCCGGTACACCGAGGGGCCGAGCTGGTCGGGACAGAACGCGATGAGGTCGCCCGGCTGGGCCTGGGTGTTGATCACGGCGGCGACCTTGGGCGACTGGGTGCGGAACGTGTCGATGTTCTGGAACGACGACACCAGTCCGGCCGCCACCGCCACGGCGACCACGGCCACCCGTATCCGCGGGCTGAGCAAGGTGGTGGTCCCGAAGGCGACCAGGACCAGCAGGGGCAGGAAGACCACCGAGGCGTAGCGGGGCGAGAAGGCGCTCGAGGTGAGGATCCCGCCGGCGATGGCGGCGAACAACGTCCCCACCACCACGAAGGTGGTGCCGCGGGCGCGTGGGCGCGTGTGGAGGTCCAGCTCGATCACCCGCTGGGTCTTGCCGATCCCGAAGAGGGCCAGGGCGATCATGGCGAAGTAGATGAGGGCCAGGAGCCGGCCCTGGTTGGTCCCGGCCGTCGAGGTCGAGCCCTGGTTGTCGGTGAAGCCGGTGATGGCGTTGATCACGGCGGCGAAGTTCGGCGGCTTGGCCCACGGCGTCCCGGTGTGCTTGCTCTGGTAGTAGAAGGTCGGGACCCACGGCACGAAGGCCAGGACGCCGACGGCGAGGGCGATCAGCGCGTACCACTGCCGCTTCCAGGCTCCGGGCTCCGCCGGGGCCGAGGCCGAGGCCGGCTCCGCGCCCGGCCCTGCCACCGGCTCGGCCGACCGCTCCCGACGCCGCAGCATCACCAGGTCGATGAGCAGCCACAGGCCGACCAGGGCGACCAGGTACAGGGCCCAGTACTGCGAGTAGAGGAGGGCCGCGGTGACGACGGCGAGCGAGATGAGGTTGCCGGGCCGCGGGCGCTCGATGGCCCGCTGGAGGGCCAGGAACCCGCACCCGGTGAGCAGGATGACCAGCGCGTACATACGCGTTTCGGTGGAGTAGTAGACGGCGAAGGGGGCACTGGCGAAGAGCACGACCAACGTCCAGGCGACGGCGCGCCCGCCGAAGCGCCGGCCGACGAACCAGGCGACCGGGAGAGTCAGGACACCGAACAGCCCCGACAGGGAGCGGGTGGCCTCGTCGGAGTTCCCGAAGATCCCGATCCAGAAATGGAGCAGGAAGTAGAAGAGGGGCGGCGCGCCGTCCCGCTTGAGCGCGCCGGGGATGGCATGGAGGGGGAGGCGGGCGATATCGACGGTGAGGGCCTCGTCCAACCACAGCGCCGAGTGGGTGAAGAAGCGGAGGAACACGCCGCCGGCGATCACGAGGCCCGCCGTGATCGCGGCGACCGTCTTGAGACGGCCAGTTAGGGCTGGAACCTCCGGGGACATGCGGCGACATGGTAGGACACTGGGTCTAGGATCATCGCCCGCCGGGGGGCACCAGGTGTCGAAGGGAGGGACCGCACGACGTGGGCAAGTACATCGCGAAACGTGTGGTGCTCCTGGTCATCATCATCTTCTTCGTTTCCCTGGCCTCGTTCTTCCTGGTCCATCTCCTCCCGGGGAATCCGGCGGTCACCATCCTCGGCCCCAACGACACGCCGCAGAACGCCGCGATCCTCAACCATCAGCTCGGCCTCGACAAGCCGCTGTGGGAGCAATACTTCATCTGGATCAGCCACGTCTTCCAGGGCAACCTGGGGCAGTCGTACACCACGCACCAGACGACGACCAACCTGATCAGCCAGTCGTTCCCGATCGATATCGAGTTGATCGTCCTCTCACAGCTCATCGCCTTCGCGGTGGCCTTCCCGATGGCCATGACCGCCTCCCGCCGGCCCAACCGGCTCTTCGATCAGGTCTCCAACAGCACCACCTTCGGCATGCTCGCCCTGCCGCCGTTCGTCATCGCCCCGGTCTTCGTCCTCGTCTTCGCGGTGCACTGGCACATCTTCCCGGGACCGGCCTCTTACGTCCCGTTGACCCAGAACCTGTGGACCAACCTGCACACCATGCTGCTGCCCTCCATCGTGCTGGCCATGGGCTCGATCGTGGTGTACTTCCGATTACTCCGCAACGACCTCATCTCGACGCTCCAGGAGGATTTCATCACCATGGCCCGGTCCAAGGGGCTGTCCGACCGCCGCATCATGTGGCGCCACGCGCTGCGCCCGTCGTCGGTCTCGCTCCTCGCCTCGGCGGGCGTCACCATCGGCAGCCTGATCGCCGGCACCTTCGTGGTGGAGCTCCTGCTGCAGCTGCCCGGGATGGGCTTCCAGCTCATATCGAGCATCAACCAGGACGACTACACGGTGGTCCAGGGCATCACGCTGGTGGTCGCCGTGGCCATCGTGCTGGTGAACTTCGCCTTCGACTTCCTCTTCACCGTCGTCGACCCGAGGATCGCCCGTGAGTAGCGCCATGCCGGCCGTGGTCACGTGGGCCACCACCTCGGGCGACGAGGAGATCGACCCGACCAAGAAGAAGCTGGGCCTGTTCTTCTGGATCTGCGTGGGCTGGATCGCCCTGGTCGTCCTGTTGGCCTGCATCGCCAACCTTCTCCCGCTGCCCAACCCGACGTTCCAGAACTACTCGACCGCGCAGAACGCCGGCCCGGCCTGGGGGCACCTGCTCGGGACCGACGACCTGAACCGCGACATCTTCAGCCGGCTGATCTACGGGTCCCGGGTGTCCTTGGTGGTCGGCTTCGGGGGCACCGGTATCGGCCTGATCCTGGGCGGGATCCCGGCCATGATCTCGGCCTACCGCCGCGGCCGCATCGACACCTTCTTGAACACCACGTCCTACGTCGTGCTGGCCTTCCCGGCCATCGTGGCCGTGATCTCCATCGTCACCTTCTGGGGCCGTGACCTCTGGAAGATCACCCTCATCATCGGCGTCTTCGGCGCTCCCCTGATCTTCCGCGTCATCCGGGCCTCGACCCTGTCCTACGCCACCCGCGACTTCGTGATGGCCGCCAAGGCGCTGGGCGCCAGCGACCGGCGGATCCTCGCCCGCGAGATCCTGCCCAACATCCTGCCCACCGTGGTCTCGTTCGGGCTGATCGCCGTGGCCACCGTGATCGTGCTGGAGGGCTCCCTCGCCTTCCTCGGGCTCTCGGTGCAGCCGCCCACCCCGAGTTGGGGCAACATGCTGAACGAGAGCGCCTCCCTGCTGGCCGGGCCCCAGGGGCAGAACAACCCGTGGCTGGTCATCTTCCCGGCCTCGGCCATGTTCCTCCTCCTCTTCTGCCTCAACGTGGTGGCCGACAAGCTGCGCAGCCACTTCGACGTGACCGAGGTCAAGTTGTGAGTCCCCCGCTGCTCGAAGTCGAGGACCTCAACGTCTCCTTCGCCACGCCCCGCGGCGACGTCCACGCCGTCCAGGGCGTCTCCCTCACGCTCGAGCAGGGCAAGACCCTGGGCGTGGTCGGCGAGTCCGGCTCGGGCAAGACCGTCCTCTCACGCGCCGTGATGGGGCTGCTGCCCCGGATGGGCACCACCCAGTCGGGGTCGGTGCGCTACGAGGGCACCGAGATCCTCAACGCACCCAACGATCAGCTTCGTCGGCTCTGGGGGACCCAGATCGCCATGGTCTTCCAGGACCCGATGACCTCGCTCAACCCGGTGCTCCGGGTCGGCCATCAGATCAGCGAGACGCTCAAGCTCCACCTCAAGCTGGACCGGGCCGAGGCCAAGGAGACCGCGCTCTCGCTCCTGATGCAGGTGGGCATCCCCTCGCCGGTCGAGCGGTACGACGCCTACCCCGGGCAGCTCTCGGGCGGCATGCGCCAGCGGGTGATGATCGCCATCGCGCTGGCCTGCGCCCCCAAGCTGCTCATGGCCGACGAGCCCACCACGGGCCTCGACGTCACCGTGCAGGCGCAGATCCTTGATCTGCTGAGCACGCTGCAGCACGACCGGCAGATGGCCATGGTGCTGGTGACCCACGACCTCGGGGTGGTGGCCACGCGCACCGACGAGATCATCGTCATGTACGCCGGCAACGTGGTCGAACGGGCCCCCACCCGTGTCCTGTTCTCCCAGATGGCCATGCCCTACACCGAGGCGCTCCTGCGCTCGACGCCGCGTCTGGCCAACCCGAGCCACACCCGGCTCCTGGCCATCGACGGGCGGCCGCCGGACCTCATTTCGCCGCCGATGGGGTGTCCCTTCGCGCCCCGCTGCCCCTACGCGCAGGCCAAGTGCCACACCGACAAGCCCCCGCTGGTGGCGGGGAACGCGCCGGACCACTTCTACGCCTGCTGGTATCCCCTGCACACCGCGGACAAGCCGGACAAGCCCGACAAGCCCGACAAGCCCGACAAGGTGGTCGCTTCATGACCGCGCCGCTGCTCGACGTCGAGGATCTCTTCGTCTCCTTCGCCCGGGGCACGCAAAAGGTCCAAGCGGTGGCCGGCGTGAGCTTCGCGCTCTACCCCGGTGAGACGCTCGGCCTGGTCGGCGAATCGGGCTGTGGCAAGACGACCACCGGCCGGGCCATCGTCCAGGTGGAGAAGCCGACCTCGGGCCGGATCACCTTCGGCGAGACCGAGCTGACCGCCCTCGGGCGCGCCGAGCTCCGCACGCTGCGCACCCAGATCCAGATGATCTTCCAGGACCCGATTTCGTCGCTCAACCCGCGCCGGCGGGTGTGCGACATCGTGGCCGAGCCGCTCACCATCTGGAAGATCGGCACCAAGGCGGAACGGCGCGAGACGGTCAACGCCATGCTCGAGTCGGTCGGCATCGACCCGCTGGTGGCGGGGGGACGCCGGCCCCGTGAGTTCTCCGGCGGCCAGTGCCAGCGCATCAGCATCGCCCGCGCCCTGGTGCTCCAACCCAAACTGCTGGTGTGCGACGAGATCGTCTCCGCCCTCGACGTCTCGGTGCAGGCCCAGATCCTCAACCTGCTCGAGGACCTCAAGGCGGCCCACGACCTCACCGTGCTGTTCATCGCGCACGACCTGGCCGTGGTCAAGAACGTCAGCGACCGGGTGGCGGTGATGTACCTGGGCCGGCTCTGCGAGATCGCCGCCTCCGACACCATTTACGAGGCACCGGCGCACCACTACACCGCCGCGCTGCTGTCCTCCGCGGTCGAGCCCGACCCCGACGCCATAAGGGCGCCCGTCATCCTGGCCGGGGAGCCGCCCAGCCCGATCAACCCCCCGTCGGGCTGCCGCTTCCGGACCCGGTGCCCGCGGGCCGAGGCACGCTGCGCCGCCGAGGTGCCCGAGCTGCGCGAGATCGCGCCCGGCCACCAGGTGGCCTGCCACTTCCCCATCGGGACCTAGTGGCCCGGACCCGGCCGGCCCGACCGGCCCGGCCCCGCCTGGCCGTGGCCGTCTCCGCCGCCTACCCCGACCTACGGGAGGACTGGCCACTGTTACAGGCCGCGCTGGCCGACGCCGGGCTCGATGCGACCACCGCGGTCTGGACCGATCCCGACGTCGTGTGGTCCGGGTTCGACCTGGTGCTGGCCAATGGGGCGTGGGACAACATCCACCGGCCCCAGGAGTTCCTCGCTTGGGTCGACGCGGTGGCGGGACAGGTGCCACTGGTCAACTCCCCCACCGTCCTGCGCTGGAACCTGGACAAGCACTACCTGGCCGAGCTGGCGTCGGCCGGAGTGGCCACGGTGCCGACGGAATGGTTGGGGCCGGGTTGGGCCGAGGCAGCGGAGTGGCCCGACCGGCCCGGCGAGACCGTGATCAAACCAACCGTCTCGGGGGGCGGCTTCGAGACGGCCCGATACGGGCCCGGTGAGGAGGACGAGGCGCGGGCGCACGTGGCGCGCCTGCTGGCGTCGGGGCGGACCGTCATGGTCCAGCCCTACCAGGCGGCCGTGGACGCGGGGGGCGAGATCGGACTCATCTTCCTCGGCGGGCAGTTCAGCCACGCCATCAGCAAGGAGGCGCTGCTCCGCCCGGGGGCCGGGGTCCGGGCCGACCTGATGGAGGACCTGCGCATCGGGGCGACCCGGCCCGATGTGGTCCAGCTGGCGACGGCCCGCAACGCCCTGGCTATCGCCGAGAAGCTCCTCGGTCCGACCACGTACGCGCGGGTCGACCTGGTGCCGCTGGCCGACGGCACCCCCGCCGTCCTCGAACTCGAGCTGCTCGACCCGGCCCTGTTCTTCGAGACGGCGCCGGAGGCGGCCGCCCGGTTCGCCCAGGTGCTCGACGAGGCGCGGCTGCGCTAGGCGCGCCTCGCTCGTCCCGGCCTTACCCGCTGGCCGCGATGGCGGCAGTGCTCCCCGAGAAGGTCAGCCGCCGGAGGTAGAGGGCGCGGCTGTTGGGATAGGCGACGGCCCCGGGCACCCAGGCGTCGAAGGCCATCCACCACTGGCCGGACGAGTCGGCGAAGACCGATTCCCCGCCCGACCCCGCCGTCCCCGAGTCCGAGGCCAGGATCGGTTGCGACGTCGACAGCGCGCAGGGCCCGAGCGGCCCACTGCAGGTGGCCATGCCGACGGCGTAGGCACTGCTGTTCCAGTTGTTGCCGGAGAAGAAGAGGAAGTAGTGCCCACCCTCCAGCACCATGTCGGGGGCCTCCACCACTCCCGCCTCCCAGGGCAACGTGGGCCCGAGCAGCCGGCTCGGCCCCGCGCCGGCCAGCCCCGTGCCGGCCGCGTTCAGAGCCTGGGACCAGATGGTCGCGGGTTGGCCGGACCCACCGTTGGACTTCCACACCAGGTAGGAGACGCCGCTGGCGTCCACGAAGGAGAAGGGGTCGATGGACCCGCCCAGGCTCGACTGGCACTCCAGCGGGAGCGTCGAGCTGTCGGTGAACGGGCCCTGGGGCCGGGTGGCCGTGGCGGCTGAGATGCACTGCTCACCGCCCCCGGGGCCGGCGACCACGGCCGAGTAGTACAGGACGAAGGTGCCGCCCATCTGGCGGACCGACGGGGCCCAGGTTGCGTTGGGCGCGGCCCACCGGGGCAGTCTTGGGAGCGCGTTGCCGACTGCCGTCCAATGGCTCAGGTCGGTCGAGCTGATGATCTGGATGTTCCCCTCCGCCGAGTTGGTGGCGTAGGCGAAGTAGGTGCCGCCCACCCGTAGGACGAAGGGGTCGGGGAAGTCGAAGGGGTACACGATGCCCCCGCCTGCCCCATTGTCGAGGGCCAGGCATGAACCGGAGACGGCCGAGATCTCCTGGGTCGCCGCGTTGGTGTTCTGGGCGGCGATCGATTGATAGGCCGCGCCGACGCCCCCCAGGCAGGTGTGCAGGATCCCCAGGTCGAGTCCCTGGATGTACGCCGCTTTGTTGGTGTTCGAGATGACCCCCTGGGTGGCAGCCAGATCACCGACCATGGTCGAGATTGAGGTCTGCAGGCCCTTGAGGCGTCCGGACGCCAGCCCCCGGGCGTACGTCGTGGCCCCGACGTCGAACTGTGACTTCTTCAGCGCGCGGATGGCGGTGACGAGGGCCTGGCGCTCCTGCCGGTTCCGCGTGTGGGCGCCGACATCGGTGACCAGCGCGGCGGCCAGCGCGCCGACCCCGACCGTGACCGCGACGGTCCGCGCCAGACGGACGCGCCGACGCCTACCCACTCGAGGCCACCGCAGTCTGGCAACTCGCCGTTGATACTTCGAGGGCGGCGAGGGCGGAGCCGTGGTCGCCCACCGACAACGCGTTCAGCGCCTGCTCGACGCCGGCCAGGCAGGATTGAAGGGCGGTGATGGACGACCCCTGGGCGGCCACGTGCGCCTGGGCCTGGCTCAGCGCAGTCTGCGCCGCCAGAAGTTCCAGCGCGTCATCGGCCAGGGCCGTCGTCGACTGGCTCACCCCACCGTTGACGGTGTTCAGGTCCCCCCGGACCGTGGCCAGTTGGGCCAGGGCATCCTCGATGCGGTGGTGCTCGAGCTCCAGCGCGCGGTGCGCCTCGGCGTACTGGGTGTTGGCCTGGGTCTCGTTGCCGGTGAGGTAGCCCAACCCGGCGGCGAACACGGCGAACGCGGTGCCGCTGAGCACCCAGGTGCGCCACGGCCTTCTCGAACCCGACGTTGTGCGAAGCCGGTCCCGCTCCCCGCCCTGCTCACGCTCGCGCTGCGCGCGCGCCGTCGCCTCGGCCTCAGCAGTCAGAAGCCCAGAGCGCACCTTGAGTCACGGGTCCTCTCCGCCTTGCCGTTGCGTGGTCAACGGCGGTGCAATTCTTGCATGCGGCTCGCCTGAATTCGGCGCGCCTCCTCAACGTCGATTGCGCATCCCGGGTGCGGCGGCTCCGTCGGGCTGCGCACATTGATTCGCACGCCGACGCAGCGGGTCTCGCCCCTATCGTGTTGGCGGACGACTCCGGCTGGAGCACTCACGACGAGCATCGAGGAGGCCATCATGACCACGACCGTCACCGACGAGCAGATCCAACAGCTGGCGGCCACGGCGAAGCTCTACAGCCTGGCTCTGCTGAGGTGGGGTCCGGAACGGCACATGGAGGGCGGAGACGCAACCGAACTGGAACACCAACGGCGAATGGTCTCGCTGCGCGCCGACGGGGTGATCGCCATCCTGTGTCCGGTCGGCTCCGAAAACCTGGCCGGCGTCGCCATCATGAATGTGCCGCCAGAGGACGACCGAGAAATCATGGACGGCAACCCCTGCGTGAAGGCGGGCATGATGCACTGTGAAGTTCAGGCTTGTCACGGTTTCCCAGGAGACGCGTTGCCGGGGTGAAAGTCGAGACTGAGTCCGACCCAGTCCGACCGAGACCGGCCGAGCTCACCTAGATACGCGGTGGCAGGATGAGCCCATGACGACCGAACGAATCGAAGTCCAGCGGACGATCGCCGCTGACCCGGCCACCATCTTCGAGATCCTCTCCGACCCGCACGGGCATGTGAAGATCGACAGCTCGGGGATGCTCATGGACGCCACCGGTGAGCCGGCGGGCGCGGTGGGCGACAGCTTCGTGGTGCACATGGACCGCGAGTCCCTCAACGACTACCCGATGGGCCGCTACGACGTGACCGTCACCATCACCAAGTTCGAGCGCGACCGCGAGATCGCCTGGACCATCCTCGGCCAGATTCGCCCGCAGATCGGCCACGTCTACGGCTACACCATCGAGCCGATGGCGGGTGGCTCCCAGGTGACCTCCTACTACGACTGGTCGGACATCGATCCGGTCTGGAAGGAAGCGGCGATCTTCCCGGTCATCTCCGAGGGCGCGCTCCGGGCCACGCTCGGCATCCTGGCCCGGACGGTGGCGCCCGGAGGCCGCCCGTAGCGCCCGGAGGCCTCCCGGTAGCCTGACCCCATGACCGCCGTCGACTTCTTCGTCGACCCGAGCTGTCCGTGGGCGTGGCTCGCCTCGCGGTGGATCAAGGAGGTGGCGCCGCGGCGCGACCTCATGGTGACCTGGCGCTCGTACTGCCTCGAGATCCGCGACGACTACGGGGCCGCCCCCACCGTGCCCGAGGCCCGGCGCGGCGCCGTCATCACGGCCCACGCCGGCTCGCACCGCATGCTGCGGGTGTTCGAGGCCGCCCGCGCCCAGCACGGTGAGGGCGCCGTCGACTCGCTCTACGAGGAGTGGGGCCGCCGCTTCTTTGACCGCTCGAGCGGGCACGACGACGGCCTCCTGGCCGATTGCCTCACGGCGGCCGCCCTTGATCCGACTCTCATCGGCGCGGCGGACGACGACAAGTGGGACGCACCGATCATCGATGCCATGGAGGTCGCCTACGCCTTCGGCGGCCCCAAGACCCAGACGCCGACCATCGTGGTGTACGCCGACCCGCCGCACGGTTTCAAGGGCCCCGTCATGTCGCCCGCCCCGACCGGTGAGGCCGCCCTGCGGCTGTGGGACGCCATCCAGGTTCTCTCCGCCGAGCCCGGCTTCTTCGAGATAACCCGCCCCAGAGCCAATCTGCCCCGGTTCTGACCTTCAACGTCTCGCCAGCCGCGACCCGGTCTCGGCGACTCAATAGCACTGGCCGTAGGGATCGATGGGCGCCGTGGCCAGGCCCGAGATCACCCACGAGTTCGACGCCTCATTCATATAGGCCGCCGCGCAGGGATCGGCGATCACGATCAGCTTCTCGCCACTGCACGGACTCGAGCCGTTGACACACGTGGTCGTGGCCTGATGGCCGCCATCGGTCCCGGGGCAGACGATTGCGAAACCCGGGTCGGCATAGGCATGGAGGTAGGCGATGGCGGCGTCGCACCCGAAGGCGGTGGCCTGACCGCGGGGCGGTACGGGAGGAGCTGGCGGCAGCACGGGCGCCGGTGCCGCCGCTGGCGGCGCCACGGTGCGGTTCAACCCGAACAGTTCCATGGCCTTTGAAAGCGCGCTGGAGGGGCCTGTGAGTGCGGGCAGCACGAAGGCCAGACCCGTTGGCGTGTGCAGTCGGTTCTGGCGGGCAAAGACATGGTCACCGTGCGTCGGCCGCGGCGCACTCTTTCCTTCGGTGGGCCGGATGCCGAGTGACGCCGCCGACACACCGGCCGCGTCGCTCAGGACGACGCTCGTCAGCAGCCCGAGACCACCGAACACCAGGCCGACGGTGGTGAACCAATCCCATTGGGGGCACCACCGTCTCGTCAAGGTGACGCGACCTGATCCAGTCCCATGGCTCCCCCAAGCACCGCCCAACATCGCACCCCCCGCCGATGGAAGTTGTTCTGCTCCCCATCCACCACAACCGCCCGGGTGGACCTTGCTCTCCACTTAAACGGTAGCGCATTTTCCCGGAAGCATCCCAGCGCAGCTGCCCGCGGCGGCGCCCGAAATCAGTGGCGTGAAGTGCTCGGGCTCAGAAGATCTTGAGACCCGTCAGCGGCCACAGACGCAGCTCGACCTTGCCGACAATGAGGGACTCCTTGATCGGCCCCCAGTAGCGACTGTCACACGAATCAGTCCGATTGTCGCCCATGACGAAGTACTCGCCCGACGGAACCGTAAAGGGACGTTCCAAGCTGTACAGCGGCCCGGACGGTCCGGCAAAAGTCTTCCCCTGCACCGAGGTGGGGAGCCACGACTCGTTGAGGAGCCGGCCGTCGATCAGCACACGCCCCCGCCCGTTCAGGGCGACCGTCTCGCCCGGAAGCCCGATGACGCGCTTGACCAGATCGGCGACCGGAGGACCTCCGCAGTTCTCGTTCGCCGGGCGGGCGAACACCACGATGTCGCCACGACCGACACCGTGGAGGTCATAGCTCAGTTTGCTGACCAGGATCCGATCGCCGATGTTGAGGGTGGGCTCCATGGAGCCCGAGGGGATGGAGAAGCTCTGCACGGCGAACGTGCGCAGCAACAAGGCCACCACGAGTGCCACCACAACCACCACGGCCGCCTCGCCCAGCCACCGGTACCTCGGTGGCTGGGGCAACCACGCAGCGTCGTCATCCCCGCCAAGCCCGGTCTGGTCGACCGAAGTGGACGTCAACCGATGGCCCGCACGTACTCGGCGCAGCCAGCCGGGGCCGGACACTGTTGATGGACGGCGGGCGCCGATGTGGTCCGGCTCTGGAGCGCTCCGGCGGACGGCGACCCCCACAGCAGGGTGGCGATGGCCGCCATGGCTAGGGAGAGCGCCAGCCCGGCCAGGTCAAGGCGACGCCGGTGCTGGCGGGCCGGACGGTTCGGGCGCGCCACCCGTCGAGCGACGCGCACAAGCCCCCCAGTCGGCGTCACCACCAGCCGCGGCGTGGCCAGGATCTGGTCCAGGAGCAGCTGAGCGGGGCCGTCCAGTTCAGGGATGCGTGCGCCGGAGGATGCCTCGGCACCGCCCGCAGTCGCAGGATCGAGTCGCGCGAGCTCGGCAAAGGCAGTGGTGGATCTCCCCATCAGACCTCCTCCCCCCCGTTCATGGATTGGTGGCTCAGGGCCAGGAAGAGTTGAGAGAACGGCGGCGGCGCCGGCCGCTCCCGTCGCCCGCTCCGGCGAGATCCGAGAAGCTCCTCGGCCCCCGAGCGGCGGGCCAGGAGGACTCGGGCCCGATGCAGACGCATGCGGTAGGCCGACACCGAGCAGCCAAGTACCGCCGCGCCGTCCGCCGAAGAGAGCTGCTCCCAGGCGGCCAATCGCAGGATCTCCTGGTCGCGCGGCCCCAGCGACCGGAAGGCGGCCCCAACCGCCTGAGCCAGTACCCTGGCGGGGCCAGGGTCATGCCGCTCCCCCACCGTCACCGGGTCTCGGAGCAATGCCCGCTCGAGGTTCGCCAACTTCAAGAGACGTCGGCGCAGAGTGGCGATCTCATAGGTGGCCACCTGGTACAGCCACGGCAACGCGTGTGGTGGAACGTCGTCCAAGCGGCGCCAGGCCACCAGGAACGTCTCGGCCACCACCTCCTGCGCGGCGTCCGACCCGAGCCGGCGACGGGCGAAGTCGTGCACCGGAATCCGGTACTGCAGGAAGAGGGCGGTGAACCGCTGCGCTTCGTCGGTCTGTTCGGCGCCGGCCATTACCCCAATTACGTCGGCCGGGGGCGGGGCATCACAATTTTCCCTGATCGACTGTCTCGGCACCACGCGGTCGCCACGATTGCACCGAACTCCCTCAATTGGAGAGCACCCCGGTGTTCTCGACTGGAGGACGAGCGTCGGCGCAGTGAATTTCCGGAGTGGGTCGAAATTCTGAACCCACTCGTAGCCACGGCATGGTCCTGTGGCACCGCGGCCCTCTTACCTGGAACTATCCGAGCGGTCCGCGGGTCTTTCGTCTTGGAACCAGCTGCAATCCGGAGCGGGTTCGAAATTCCGACTCACTCTGAAATTACTACCTCGGCCTGGCCGCCGATCAGAAAGGGCCTGTTCAGAGCACCTCAGCCGCTCAGGCCCCTTCGACTGCCTCAGCGGCGGCCTCAGGACCAGCGGCCTCAGGACCAGCGGCTTCGGGCGCGGCATCGGCCACCGGCTCCGGCTCCGGCTCCGGAGCCGCCTGGGCCGCCTGCGCTGCTGCAGCCTGGGCCGCGTCGGCCAGAGCCCCGGCCATCGCCGTGTCCGGCACCGGCAAAGGAGAAGCAGCCTCGCCCGAACCAGAACCCGAACCCGAACCCGAGCCCGCACCAGCCTCAGAGCCCTCGGCCCCGTGCTCGGCCGAGCCGGGCACGACCGGGACCCCGACCTCTTCGGCGAAGTCGGCCCAGGCCGCCTGCGCCTCGGTCTCGGGAGCGAATTCGCCCTCGGCGTAGTCAAAGCCGATGTAGTTGCCCTGCTCGTCGTAGGCGTGCTCGCCGAAGGCCTCGCGGTACTCCTCGGAGACCTCGCCGCCCTCGGCGGCCTGCTTGATCGAGAGGGAGATGCGACGGCGCTGCAGGTCGATGTCGATGATCTTGACCCACAGCTCCTCGCCGGGGGTGACCACCTGCTCGGGCAGGTCCACGTGGTGGGCGGCCATCTCCGAAATGTGCACCAGCCCCTCGATGCCGTCGCCCACCTGCACGAACGCCCCGAAGGGCACCAGCTTGGTGATGCGGCCGTAGACAAGTTGGCCGACGGCGTGGCTGTCGGCGAACTCCTGCCACGGGTCGGACTGGGTCGCCTTGAGGGAGAGGGAGATGCGCTCCTTATCGAGGTCGACGTCGAGCACCTCGACCTCGATCTCGTCGCCCACCTGCACCACCGACGAGGGATGGTCGACGTGCTTCCACGAGAGCTCGGAGACGTGGACCAGGCCGTCCATGCCGCCCAGGTCCACGAAGGCGCCGAAGTTGACCACCGAGGAGACGGTGCCCTTGCGGCGCTCGCCCGGCTTGAGGTTGGCCAGGAAGTCGCCGCGCTGCTCCTTCTGCGCCTCTTCGAGCCAGGCCCGGCGGGACAGCACGACGTTGTTGCGGTTGCGATCCAGCTCAATGATCTTGGCTTCAATGACCTTGCCCACGTAGGGCTGCAGCTCACGCACCCGGCGCAGCTCGACCAGCGAGGCCGGCAGGAAGCCACGGAGCCCGATGTCGACGATGAGCCCGCCCTTGACCACTTCGATCACCGGGCCCGAGACCATGTCGCCGTCGTTCTTCTTCTTCTCAATCGTCGTCCACGCCCGCTCGTACTGGGCCCGCTTCTTGGAGAGGACCAAGCGGCCTTCCTTGTCCTCCTTCTGGAGGACCAGCGCCTCGATGTGCTCCCCGAGCTTGACGATCTCCTCCGGGTGGACGTCGTTGCGGATCGAGAGCTCGCGGGCGGGGATGACGCCCTCGGACTTGAAACCGATATCGAGCAGGACCTCGTCCCGGTCGATCTTGACCACGGTCCCCTCGATCACATCTCCATCGTCGAACTCGATGATGGAGTCGCCCATCGCCTGTTCGAGATCGGCCTCGCCGAGGTCGTCGTCAACGATGGTGCGGGGGGTGTAGTTGCCCTCGGCATCGAAGCTGCCCATGGCTTCGGGAGAGAGGAGGGCGGTGCGCTCGTCAGACATGTGTTGAAGCTCCTTGAACTGCGGCTGCAACCTGCAGCCGCAGGACCGCGCCGGGGTCGGTGTGAGTCCAATAGGGTGCCGCGCTGCCGGTGCCAGCGGGGCACGCCATGTTAGCAGGGCTTTCAGAACGCTCCCGCCCGGCAGAGGGCCCCGCGGACTGCCTCTCGGCCCGCCGCCTACCCCTCCCCGAAGAAGGAGTGCAGCAGCGGCTCGTAATGCTCGAGCGGCGGGGTGGCATAGCCCGGGTCGAAGGACGGCATGTCGTAGAGCCGGATGAACTCCTCGGTCAGATCGAAGTGCGGGTGCCCGCGGAACGCCTCCCGGGCGTCACGGTCCCCACCGACGTAGTGCCAGAAGTAGTACCCCTGGAACACGCCGTGCTGCGCCACCATCCAGTGGTAGGGCTCGGGGACCCAGGGCTGCACCACGGCGGCCGCGAGGTCGGCGTGGTTCTTCGGGCCCAGGTTGTCGCCGATGTCGTGGAGGAGCGCGCAGACGAGATAGGCGTCGTCCCGCCCGTCGCGCTCGGCTCGATGCGCCGTCTGCACGCTGTGCGTCAGGCGGTCGACGGCGAAGCCTCCGCTGCCGGTGCCGAGCTGCCGCAGCTGTCCCAGCAGGTTGTCCACGAAGATCTGGCGCCACTCGGGGTCGGCCGCCATGATCAGCGCCCAGTCCTCAGCCGTGCCCTCGTCCATCCGGGTGAAGCTGGCGCGCCGCGCTGTCCGATCCTCGGCCGTCGTCATCCCCCCAGGCTACCTACGTGCTCAGCCCTTGGCGCCGGCCCAGCTCGGACCGGTGGCCATCGAGATGGTCAGCGGGACCTTGAGGGTGGCCGCGCCGGTGAGGGCCTCTTCGGTGAGGCGGCTCACGTCGGCCTCCTCGCCCTTGGCCACCTCGACGATCACCTCGTCGTGGACCTGGAGCACCAGCCGGCTGGCCAGCGTCCCCCGCTCGAGCGAGCGGTCCAGCCGGATCAGGGCCGCCTTGAAGATGTCGGCCGCCAGGCCCTGGATCCCGGCGTTCATGGCCTGGCGCTCCGCCGCCAGCCGCACCCGGTAGTTGGAGGCGGCGAGGTCGGGCAGCGGGCGCACCCGGCCGAACTCGGTCACCGTGGCCCCGCGCTCGCGGGCCTCGACCACGGTCTCGTCCATGTACTGCTTCACCCGGGGGAAGGCCCCGAAGTAGCTGTCCATGATGGCGGCTGCCTCCTCGACCGGGACGCCGAGGCGCTGGCTCAGGCCGTAGGCCTCCATGCCGTAGGCCAGCCCGTAGGAGACCATCTTGGAGAACTCGCGCTGGGTGTGCGTCACCTCTTCGGCCGGAACCCGGTAGACCCCCGACGCCACCACCCGGTGCACGTCCGACCCCGAGGTCATGGCCTCGATCAGCCCCTGGTCGCCCGAGAGGTGGGCGATGACCCGCAGCTCCACCTGGTCGTAGTCGGCCACCAGGAAGGTGCATCCCGGCCCCGGCACGAACGCCCGGCGGAACTGCTTGCCCAGTTCGGTGCGCACGGGGATGTTGTGAAGGTTGGGCCGGTCCGAGGAGATCCGGCCCGTGCGGGCCACGGTCTGGCGGAACGAGGCGTGGATGCGGCCGTCCGCCGCCACCTCGGCCAGCAGGTTCTCGCCGTAGGTCGAGCGCAGCTTCTCCACCTCGCGGTATGAGAGGAGGGCCGGAATGATCGGGTGCGCGTCGCGCAGGCTCTCGAGCGTCTGGGCGTCGGTCGAGTACCCGGTCTTGGTCTTCTTACCCGGGGTCAGGCCGAGCTCGTCGTAGAGCACCGTGCGCAGTTGCGGGGTGGAGTTCACGTTGAACTCATGGCCGGCCAGCTCGCACACCTGGGCCTGCAACGCACCCGCCGAGCGGGCCAGGTTGTCGGCGATGCCCTGCAGCTCGGTCCGGTCGATGGCGATCCCGGCCACCTCCATCTTGGCCAGCACCCGGACCAGCGGCGTCTCGACGTCATCGTGCAGGGGGCCCATGCCCTGGGCGTCGAGCTGCAGCCGGTAGCCGGCGGCCATCCCGACCACCTCGATCGCTTCCTCGGCGGCGGCCCGGGCCACATCGAGCGCCTCCTCGCTCGGCTCCCCGAGCGTCAGCTGCAGCTGCTCCCCGCTGGCCCGCAGGTCGCTCAACTCGTATTCGCCGGTCGAGGCGTCCAGCAGGTAGGCCGCCACCGCGGTGTCCATGATGAGGCCGGTGAGGTCGACGCCCAGGGGGAGGAGCGACCGCATCACCTCCTTGACCTGGTGACCGACCACCGGCTGGCCGAGCATGGCGTTGACCTGCTTGGCCACCGACGCGCTCTTGAGCAGCTCGTCGGGCAGCATCACCGCGTGGCCCTCGGGGTTGACCAGAGCCAACCCGGTCAAGGGGCTGCGCCCGGGCGTCCCGACCCAGCGAGCGGCCACGCTGAGCGGCCCGTCACCCAGCGCCGCCAGCGCCTTGGTGCCCTCGCCGGCCGTGGTGGGCAGGGCGATCTCACCCAACGGGGGGCCGGCGGGGACGGGCGGGGCGACGGCCGGCGTCGTGGTGGTGGTGGTGGTGGTGGTGGTGGTAGCGGCCGGCGTCGGCTTGGGCGGCGGCGGCGCGGCGTTCGGGTTGGCTGCACCGAGGGCTCCCGACTCCAACATCTCGCGCATGATGCGCCACTGGGTTCTCAGCTCGTAGCGGTCGAACACCGCCTCGGCCGCCGCCAGGTCCCAGCCGCCCAGTTCGAGCTGGTCGACGTGGACTTCCAGCGGCACGTCGCGCACCAGGGGGATGACCTGGGCGTTGGAGCGGGCCAGGTGCTCGTTGGCGGCCAGATTCTCCCGCAACTTGGGCGAGAGCTCGCTCAGGTGCGCGTAGATCCCGTCGAGGTCGCCGTAGGTGGTCAGCAGCTTGGCCGCGGTCTTCTCACCGACACCCGGGATCCCCGGCAGGTTGTCCGACGGGTCGCCCCGCAGCGCGGCCAGGAGCACGTACTGGCTCGGGGGCACGCCGGTGCGTTCGACGATGCCCGCCTCGTCATAGAGGGAGTAGTCGCTGACGCCGCGCCGGTTGTAGAGGACACGGACGTGAGGGTCCTCGATGAGCTGGAAGCTGTCCCGGTCCCCCGTCACCACCACCACATCGCAATCGCGGTCACGGGCCTCGGTGGCCAGGGTGGCCAGGACGTCATCGGCTTCGAAGCCGGGCGCCTCGACCACCGGGATGCCCAGCGCCGTCATGACCTCGCGGATCATCTCGAACTGCGGCGGCAACTTGTCGGGCGTCTCGGCCCGCCCGGCCTTGTAGTCCTCGACCATCTCGTCCCGGAAGGTGTCGCCGGGCAGGTCGAAGGCGACGGCGAGCGAGGCCGGGCTGTGCTCGCGCACGATGTAGGACACCATCGAGGTGAAGCCGTGCACGGCGTTGGTGAACAGGCCGGTCGAGGTGGCCAGCGTGTCCGGCAGGGCGAAGTACGCCCGGAAGGCCAACGACATGCCGTCGAGCAGAAACAGTGGCCCTGAACGCTCCCCTGTGGGCGGCATCTACGGGGCCAGCGTGCCGTCGACGATCTGCTGGGCGACGTCGCGCATTCGGGCCCGGGTCTTCATGGCGGTCTGCTGGATGAAGCTGAAGCCATCGCTCTCGGAGAGGTCGAAGCGGTCCATCAGTACGGCCTTGGCCTCGTCGACCACGCGGCGGGTGGCGATTTTGTCCTCGGCGCCTCCCGCGCTCTCCTCGGCGGCGATGGCCCACTCCTGCCGGGCCCTGGCCAGCACGTCGGCGATGGCCGGCAGCAGTTCACGGGGCTGGAACGGCTTGATCAAATACGCGGCGACCCCGGCGTCGCGAGCCTCTTCAATCAGGTCACGCTGGCTGAAGGCGGTGAGGAGGAGCACGGCGACCTGGTGGCGCGAGGTGATCTCGCGGGCGGCGCGCACGCCGTCCATGCCCGGCATCTTGATATCGAGGATGGCCAGGTCGGGCTGGTGCTGCTCCACCAGCAGGACGGCTTCGTCTCCGCGCCCGGTCTCGCCGACCACCTCGTACCCCGCCGAGGTCAGGATCTCCTTGAGGTCGAGGCGGATGATGGCCTCGTCTTCGGCAATGACCACGCGGGCCAGTGTCTTGGTCTGGCTCACGGGCGCCCCGTGGCCACGTGGGCCAGAAGTTCGTCCTGCCGGCGCTCCAGGTCGACGACCGTGCCGGCCAGCGCATCGCGGGCCTTGGCCATGGCATCGGCGTGCCGCGCCGCCTCGCTGTGCTCGTGGGCGGCCAGCGGCGTCTCCGAGACGAGGGACCGCACGCGGGCTTCATCGGCTGACTCCACTACGACGGCCAATTGCTCCTCCACCACGGCGAGCTCCTCCCGAGCGCGCACCAGCCGCGAGTGGACATCCCGCAGACGTCGCTCGAGCAGGGCACGGTGCATGGAGCGTCAAGTGTACGTGGCGGGGAACCAATCACGGTGCGCCCCTAAACCGCTCAGCACAGCCTCGTCAGGGGCCGCCCCAACGCCCGGCCGATCGGGCACCCGGACCCACCCGTGCTGCACCTCCGGGTACCCGCACGGGTCGACCTCGAGGTAGGCCGACGGGCTGCCCACGTCGCTCACCAACCCCACCGCGTCCTGATGCAGGCGGGCCGCCAAGGCCAGGTTGGCCGAGCGTCCCAAGCCGGCTTCGAAGAACCCACCGAGGAAGACCGCCACGCCCGCCGCGGTGCAGGCGGCGTGGGCCTGGCGCGCCGCGCGCACGCCGCCGAGCCGGCCGGGCTTGAGGCAGGCCACCTGGCAGGCCTCGTAGCGGAGGGCGTCGATGACGCGGCGGGGAGAGGACAGCGACTCGTCCAGGCAGATCGGGAGGCCGATCCGGCGGGCCAACTCGGCGTGGCCCACCAGGTCACCGGGCGGCAACGGCTGCTCCACGCAGAGCACCCCCAGTTCGACCAGGCCCTCCAGGCCATCGGCGGTGTCGGCCCGGTAGGAGCCGTTGGCGTCGACCTGGAGCACCAGGTCGGGATGGTCGGCGCGCACGGCCCGGACCGGCGCCACGTCCCACCCCGGCGCAATCTTGAGCCGCACCCGCGCCGCGCCGTCGTCCACGGCGCGCCGCACCTGGGCCACGAGCACATCGAGGTCGTGATGGGGCGGGATGCCCAGGGCGGCGCCCACCGGGAGGGTCTCGAAGCCCACTTCGACCTCGAGGGCCTGGCCGAGCGACTGGCCCGCCTGGCGCAGTTCGGCGTCGGCCACGGCCATTTCGAAGACGGCCCCCAGCTGGCGGTCGACGGCCGAACTCCCGAACAGCTTGGCCATCTCCCGCTCGTGCGGCATCGCACCGCCGCGGGCCGCGCTGGCCTCGATAAGCCGCCGCACGCCTCGTGCCCCGGCGGCCTGGGCCACCTCGCCCACCGTCGGGTCCACCGCGGTGCCGTCGCCCAGGGCGGCGCACTCCCCCCACCCTTCGCCCTCATCGGCCACCACCCGGACGAAGAGGAGCCGCCGGGTGTGGTGGGTACCCGCCGCGGTTTCGATGTCGACGCGGAAGGGGATGTCCACCTGCACCAGTTCAACGCCGACCAGCTTCACGGACGTCCCACCTCTTCACCGTAGATCGCGCCTGTAGGATCACACTCCGGCCCGGATGGCGGAATCGGCAGACGCGGCGGCCTCAAAAGCCGTTGTTCGAAAGGACGTGCGGGTTCAAGTCCCGCTCCGGGCACGTAGAAACGACGCCCGACGGCACGCTGGTACGCCGCCGGTCGTACCGCCCATAGGGACCCGTCGCAGGCACGTCACACGGCGCGCGCTCGCCCCGTGGTGCCGTTGAGTGCTACCAGGGGTGCGAACCAACACCCTTCATGTGCCGCCGTTCGCGGCCGCGTGCCACACTGGGGGCTCGCAGCCCGCCCGACGAACGGAGACGTCGTACACGTGTTGGTCTTTACCTTCCCCGGACAAGGGTCGCAGCGGTCCGGCATGGGTGAGCCATGGGTTGACCATCCCTCATGGGAGTTCGTCAGCGAAGCCTCCGAGGCCGTCGGCCGCGACCTGACCTATCTCCTTCTGGAAGCGCCGATTGAGGAGCTCACCCAGACCGACAACGCGCAGCTGGCCACCACCGTGCTCAGCCTGGTCGTCCTCGATGCGGTCGAGCGTCTGGGACTCTCCCCCGCCGCGTGCGCCGGCCACAGCCTCGGCGAGTACACCGCGCTGGTGGCCAGCGGCGCCCTGACCTTCGAGCACGGGATTCAACTCGTCGTGGCCCGCGGCAAGGCGATGGCCCGCGCCGGTGAGGAAGCGCCCGGCACCATGGCCGCGCTCCTGGGGATAGCCGACGACGACGCCGAGGCGGCCTGTCAACGCGCCGAAGGCGATGTCTGGGTGGCCAACTACAACGCGCCCGGTCAGGTGGTCATCGCCGGCACCGTCGAGGCGGTGTCCCGGGCCAGCGCGCTGGCCAAGGAGCTCGGCGCCAAGAAGGTGATGTCGATTCCCGTCTCGGGGGCCTTCCACACCCCGCTCATGCAAGGGGCCCGCGACGACCTCCGCAAGGCGCTCGGCGAGGTGACCTTCCTGGTTCCCGAGGTACGCGTGGTGGCCAACGTCGATGCCCGCGTGCACGACGACCCAGCCGACTGGCCCGGACTTCTCTCGGCCCAGCTGTGCAGTCCGGTCCGTTGGCGCCAGACGCTGGAGACCTTCGCCGGCCTCGGCCTGACCTCACTGGTGGAGCTCGGTCCCGGTGGGGTGCTGAGCGGGTTGGCCAAGCGCAGCCTGCCCGAGATCCAGTCGCTCTCGGTGACCAAACCCGCCGACCTGGACACGCTGATGGATCAGATCGGGGCCGCCGGCACCTGGCGGGCCGAACCCGCCCTGCACCAGGGTGAGCACCTCTACATGTCCGAGCGGGTGGTGGTCAGTCCCGGCAGCGGCATCTTCGCCCCCGAGGAATCGTTGCGGGCCCCCGGCACGGGCCTGCTGCCGGGCACCGATGGCGAGCCCAGCGGCGACCCCAACTCGACCGTCGAGGTGGGCGACATGGTCGGCCGCATCGGCGTCACCGACGTGCGGACCCCCTTCGCCGGCCAGATCGTCCGCTGGTTGGCCGTCGACGGCGAGCGGGTCCAGGAAGGTCAACCGCTGGTCTGGCTGCGGGTTCCGGACCAGACCTGATGGCCGTCGTCCTGGTCACGGGTGGGAACCGGGGCATCGGCGCGGCCTGCGTGAGCTGGTTCCTGGCCAACGGAGACCAGGTGGCCACCACGTACCGCTCGGCCGATCCCCCCGCTCCCCCCGACGGGTCCGGGGGCGACCGCTTCCTGGCCGTGCGCTGCGACGTGACCGATCCCGCCCTGGTGGAATCCGCCTTCAGCACCATCGAGGAAACCTGGGGCCCGGTCGAGGTCCTGGTGGCCAACGCCGGCATCACCCGTGACGGCCTGATGCTGCGCATGGGCGACGACGCCTTCTCCGAGGTGATCGACGCGAACCTCACCGGCTCGTTCCGCGTGGCCAAACGGGCCGTGGCCAAGATGCTCCGGCTGCACCACGGCCGCATCGTCTTCCTGTCCTCGGTCGGGGCCTACGTGGGCCTGCCCGGACAGGCCAACTACGCCGCCTCCAAGGCCGGGCTGGACGGCATGGCCCGGGCCATCGCCCGGGAGGTGGGGAGCCGCCAGATCACCGTGAACGTGGTTGCCCCCGGCGTGATCGAGACCGACATGACGGCCGAGCTGGGCGAGGAGCGGCTGGCGCTCATGACCAGCCAGGTTCCCCTCGGGCGAGCCGGCACGGCGGCCGACGTGGCAGCGGTGGTCGGGTTCTTGGCCTCGGAGGGCGCCTCCTACGTCACCGGGGCTGTCATCCCGGTCGACGGCGGCCTCGGCATGGGCCTGTAGCGTTCTCACTAACCGAATAGGACAAGGAGCAATCAGTGGACAGCGACGCAGCGTTCGAGAAGTTTCGCGAGTGCGCCGTAGAGGTGCTGCAGGTACCGGCGGAGAAGATCACCAAGGAGGCCAAGTTCGCCGACGACCTCGACGCCGACAGCCTCGACCTGGTCGAGCTGGTCATGGCGCTCGAAGAGGCCTTTGACATCACGGTGGAAGAGACCGAACTCGAGGACATCTCGACCATCGGCGGGGCGTTCGACCTGATCTCGTCCAAGCTCTGATGCAGGTAGGGATCGGGGCCGACGGGCCGATCCGGGGGCGGCGCGTTGCGGTCACCGGGATGGGCGCGGTCACCTGCTGCGGGGTCGGCGTCGAGGCCCTGTGGGACGGGTTACTCACCCCTGCGGTCGTCGGGGGCGCCGTGCGCGACTTCGAGCCCGAGCGGTGGTTCGGCCCCAAGGAGGTCCGCCAGATCGACCGCTTCGCCCAGTTCAGCATGGCGGCCGCCGACCTGGCCGTCCAGGACGCCGGGGAGATCGGCGCCGACCCCGCCAAGGCGGGCGTGATCTTCGCCACCGGTGTGGGCGGCTTCGACACCCTGGCCGAGCAGGTCGGCGTGTACAACGAGAAGGGCGCCCGCCGGGTCTCGCCCCGTCTGGTCCCGATGATGATGGCCAACGCCGGCGCGGCCGGCATTTCCATGCGGCTGGGCTGGCACGGGCCCTCCGAGGTCATCGTGACGGCGTGCGCCGCCGGCACCCACGCCATCGCCGGCGCGGCACGGTTGATCGCCTCGGGCCGCTGCGACGTGGCCATCGGCGGGGGTGCCGAAGCAAGCATGCACCCGGTTGCCATCTCCGCCTTCGCCAACATGACCGCCACCTCGACCTCAGGCCAATCGCGACCCTTCGACGCCCGGCGCGACGGCTTCGTGATGACCGAGGGCTCCGCCGCCCTGGTACTCGAGGAGTGGGATCGGGCCGTGGCTCGGGGCGCCACCATCTACGCCGAGCTGGCCGGTTCGGCCAGCACGGCCGACGCGCACCACATCACGGCCCCGTCACCTGACGGCGCCGGCGCGGTGGCCTGCATGGAGCTCGCGCTGGCCGACGCCGGGATCGGCACCGACGAGGTCGGGCACATCAACGCGCACGGGACCTCCACGCCGCTCAACGACCTGGCCGAGTCCCGTGCCATCAACAAGGTCTTCGGGGAGCCGGGGCCGCTGGTCACCTCGACCAAGGGCGTCACGGGTCACGGGCTGGCCGCCGCCGGCGCCATCGAGGCGGTCGCCGCCGTCCTTTCCATCCACCACTCCCTCATCCCCCCGACGGCCGGCTACGGGGAACCCGACCCGGAGATCACCCTGGCCATCGTGCACGGCGCGCCCCAGCCCTGGGAGCCCTCCGCGGTCCTGTCGAACTCGTTCGGCTTCGGCGGGCACAACGGGTGCCTCGTTTTCCTGCCCCCGCACTAGCCGGCGCCCTAAGGTCTGCGCCATGCGCGCCCAGGTCAATCTCCACATCGACGCCCCGCCGGACAAGGTCTGGGGACTGGTCAGCGATATCACCAAGATGGGCGAGTACAGCCCCGAGGTGATTGAGGCGGAGTGGATCGGCGGGGCCACCGGTCCGGCCGTCGGTGCGCAGTACCGGGGCCACGTCAAACGCAACGAGAATTGGCCCATCCTCTACTGGACCACGTGCAAGATCACCGAGTGCCAGCCCGGCCAGGTCTTTGAGTTCGCCGTCATCATGCGGGACCGGCCGGTCAACACCTGGCGCTACGAGTTCCGGGCCGCCGAGAGCGGCGGCACCGACGTCACGGAGTCATTCGACCTGGGCGACAACCTCTTCACAAAGATCTGGCGCCCCCTCGGAGGGGTCCTCCGGGAGCGTCGCAACCAAAGGGACATGCTCCGCACCCTCGAGCGGGTCAAGGCGGTCGCGGAGGGTTCCTAGGGCGGCCCCACTCATGACCGACGTTCCAACTTCGCGCCTAAGGCTGCACGCGATCGATGCCGCCGAGGGCGAACGAATCGTCGCTCGGACCGCCGGACCAACCGATGCGTGGGCGGACGATTTCCCTTTCGAGGGTGACGTGGGCGCCGTGGGCAGCTTCCTTCGGGCGACCGCTACGCACGGCGAGCAGCGACCCTTCGGCTTCTACCGGATCACCCGCCTGTCCGACGAACGGGCCATCGGGGGGATCGGCTTCAAGGGCCAGCCCATTGGCGGCACTGCCGAGATCGGCTACGGCTTGGCTCCGTCAGCCCGCGGCCAGGGCTACGCCGCGGAGGCGGTCATGGCGCTGCTCAGCATGGCCGCCGACCACGGACTCATCCGGATGATCGCCGACACCACCTTGGACAACATCGCCTCGCAACGGACCCTCACCCGAGCCGGATTCGGCCTCGTGCGCACCGACGCCGAGCTCCACCACTACGAGGTGCTCCTCAACGGGAGCACGGCGTGGTCCGCCGCCTTCCTGCGGTCGCCGCGGCGGATCCTTGAAGCCACGCTCGCCGCCAGTGTCCTGGGTGGCACCCCGTCACTCCTCAACGCCCTGGCCCATGGCGGTGGGCGTGGGGCATGGCGCTACGGCCTGGACGCCACCCGAGCGATCGGGAGCCTGGCCCCGCCCGGTCGTCGCAGCATCGTGGCCGGTGCAGGGGCTCACGCTGCCATCTCGCTTGTCGCCGGCCAAGCATTCGGGCGATTTCTCCCACGTCGGCATTCGATTCTCTGGGCGGCCGGAGGTGGCGCAGTCATGGGACTCGTCGGTGTCGGCATCATCGGCCGGCGCTTCCCAGCCATCCGCGAACTTGCCCTCGGACCACAGATCGCCGACAACATCGCGTTCGGAGTCATCTTCGCCGTCGTCGCTGACCGACGGGGGAACCCGTGACCGTCATGACCGCGGAAGGCGTCGGCCCAAATCCGCCGGCCAGGGGAGGGGCGAGGCCAGGGGAGGGCCGAGGCGAGGCGGGGCGAGGCGAGGCGGTCCCAAATGGACCAGCCGTGGCTATGCTGGGACCGGTGATCGCCGTCGAGCTTGAGCGAATAGAGGCACTTGAATTGCTCGCGATGACATTGGCACACCTCAACGACGCCGAGGCGAGAGCCGAGAGGTCTCCGCGAATACCACTCTTGATGACAGTTCGGGACAAACTGGCCCGCGGATTGAGGGAGGAACAGTGAGCTACTCCGGCGCCGATGTGCAGGCCGCGACTACCGCAATGGACAAGTACCGAATTGGAGAAGTCAGCGAAGCTGGCTCTGCCCTCGTTGTCGTCGGACTAAGCGCGGAGCGGGTCGAAAAGGAAGCGGCAATCCTCGATGACATGATTCGGGTCGCCCATCGGGCTGGGGCGTCGATCCGGCAACTCGCCGAAGTGTCAGGTCTTGGTCGAAAAGCGGTGACGGCCATCATTTCCTCTGACATGCCGTCATAGCCCGACAATCATCGAGTAATGCGTTGAGTGGTTAAGAGGTACCTCGCTCTTTGGCGGTCCGGCGGTTGTAGACCAGCATCCAAGCCGCGGTCCTGTCACGGAGTGATCAGCTGTAGCTCGGCCAGCACGTTCACCTGAGGGGCCTCGAGGACTCCATCTGCCCAGTCGCACTAGTCGCTCACGCGGTCGGTCTGGTCGACTCGCAGCCACGGCGAAAGGCGCTGACGGATGGCTTCTGTGGTCGCCTGGGGCACCGGCGTTGCCATTGACCCCATCTCGCGGATCACTGTGGCCAGAACTTCCGGCTGATGGAGGTCGGCGAGGAAGCGTGCGAGCTCACTGGCCGTGCGCTGCGAGCTTCGTGCCATACCCGCTCGGCCGCCGGCTCAGCCCAGGCGAACTTCGCTGCCAGCTTGTTGTCGAGGACGGCTGTGCCGCCGTGCCACAGAGGATTGGTTTGCTCGATCCATGGCAGAAGCCTGATCTCGCAGTCCGACAGCTCTGGATCAACGAGCGTCAGTGCGCTTCGAACGGAGTCGCGTGTTCCGTCGCTTAGCCAGGAGAGGACCACGTGCCAATGGTGCCACCTGAATTCGCGGTGGCGACGAATGGCAGCAGGAGTTCTTCCCTGCTCGAAGGCAGCCGGGCCTTCCTTGCCGATCAGGGTTGCCGAAGCAGCCCCTGGATGTAGGCGGAAGCAGCTTGACCATTCTCGAACAGTCCCTGAGTCGGCACCGTCCCATCGCAAAAGAGAACGTTGCAGTTGGGATTGGTGACCAGGTCGGTGAGGAGGACGCTCGGGTTGATGTAGTTCGCAGGATTGAGGTCGAAGTCCTCGGGGGGCGACACAAAAGGCCCGGGGTCGGCTATGTGCTGGTCCTCCACCCCGCTCATCAGAATGCGAAAGAAGTTGTAGTAGAGGTTGGATGCCGCACCGGATGCGCTTAGTAGTCCCGCCAGGTTCCTTGTCGTATCGCCAAGCACGCCGGTCCAGGTGACGGTCATGTGAAGACTGGGGATCATGAAGTTGTTCTGCTGGAGGGCACCGACCATGGCGAAAAGGTCGACCGGGGCGCTTGGGATCATCTCATGATCCACGGCTTGGACGGCCGGGATATTGGCGCTGACACACGGCGAGCCGCCGTTGACCCAGAACAAGAATCCGTAGCACCCGTTCGTCGAGGTGGGCGCGCGAAGTTGCGCGATGTAGTCGGTCGAGATGATCTGCTGGCCGTTCCAGTTCCCGTCGTTCTGCATGAGCAGACCGAGCTTGGCGAACTGCGTCGGTGGAATGAACAGGTTGGCGTACCCATAGGTGTTGCCGGAACGATCCCGCAGCCAGATGTAGCTGTTCGCCGGTATGCCGACGGGTCCGAATAGATACTTCTGCGCAAACGCCTGGAGATCCTGGCCGACCGCCCGTTGGACGACGTAGGCCAACAAATCGGGAACCCGCTGGGTGTAGTCGAACGTCGTGCCCGGCGTATGGACCAGCGGCTGTGCCAGCGCCTCCTGGACGATGTTCGGGTCGGTCCCGACGGAGGCGAACTCAGTGAGGATGGATTCCCTGAGCCCGGCGGTCTCGGTGAGCAGATCTCGGATCGTGATGGCCCTATGGGCGGCGTCACCCCACCCAGGTCCGGTGGGCAGGAACATCCCAATGGGGTCGCTCAGGGCGAGCCTGTGTTGTTGATAGGCGATCCCGGTGAGCATCGAGATAACGCTCTTCGTCGAGCTGAAGATCTCGTAGGGGATGTCGTTGGTAACGGGGTCCAGCAATCCCTGGGCGACCTTGCAGTTGTTCCGAAAGATTTGCACCGAGGCCCGGAGGTGGGTCTCGGCGTAGAGGATCGCCTGTTGGACCGCGGCGGGGTTTAGATCCTCCTGGGCGGGGGTGGCGTTACCGAACGACTGACCGGAGGATGGAAGTGCACACGTCGACATCGGCGCTACGGCCGCGGAAACTGCCCCGGCGGCGGTCGTCGCGTTCATCCCCAGTCCGGCGCCCAACAAGACTGCCGAGAGGGCCACGGCAACAACCGCGCTCCTCATCCCACCACCACGCATTGACGTGCCTCTCTTTGTTGTGCACCACCGCCGAATCGGCTACACGTAGAACGAAGCTACCGCATCCCTACCCATACGTGGCCCAGACCATGGTGGACAAGCGCTGCACCGACCCAACGTTTGGGAGGCACCCGCTACGGTCAGTCTGCGGGCGCCGACCGGTGGCTTCGACGACTAGACCATCAATTGGAGGAGCACCGAGAAATGACCGTGACGCTCATCACCGGAGCCAACAAGGGTCTCGGCTACGAGACCGCCAGACAATTGATCCAACGGGGACATTCCGTCTACCTCGGAGCGCGCAACGTCGAGCGCGGGGAGGCGGCGGCATCCGAACTCGGAGCCCAGTTCGTGCAGCTCGAATTGACCGACGACGCGTCAGTCGAATCCGCCTTGGACGTCATCGCCGGGCGCGAAGGCCATCTGGATGTGCTGGTCAACAACGCCGGCATCAGTACAACGGCGGACGTCACGGGCCCGGTCGCCTTGTCGGTCTTCGACACCAATGCAGTCGGCCTCATCCGCGTCACCCAGGCGGCACTTCCCTTGCTCGTGCAGTCCGAGAATCCGGTGGTAGTCAACGTCTCGAGCGCCCTCGGCTCATTCTGGGCCGTCACCAATCCAGAGCGGCGCCAATTTCACTTCCCCAGCATCATCTACGGCGCAAGCAAGGCAGCCGTTTCGATGCTCACGGTTCAGTACGCAAAATCGTTTCCAGATATCAAGTTCAACGCGGTCGAGCCCGGCTTCACGGCGACCGAGCTAACTCCGTTCAGTGGGGCCGGACAGCCCGTGGAGGACGGTGCCCAGGTCATCGTGCGCATGGCCACGATCGGTAAGGACGGACCTACCGGCACATTTCAGGAGGGTGAGGGCACACTCGCCTGGTGACCGACAGACTCCTGGACCATCCAGGGCAACTCCCGCCCACCCGCCGGATGAACCGATGCTCCACGCCGCCGAGGAGATCGCCACACCGTCACGAGCCCGGTCGCTTCATGGCGAGTTCCAACCTGTCGATGCGGTCGGCGAGATCCGTGATCCCACCGGCGGTGTGGATGTCGAGCCGATCCAGGATTTCCACGGCGTCGTCATACGTGTGCTGAGACCGGATGTCACTGGCCACGCTCTGCACGTTTTGGCCCACCATGATGACCGACAGCAGTACCAATTGAAGGAAGGTCTGGGCGATCCACGCGATGATGCCCTCGCCGCCCGGTCTCAGGGCCGGACGCAGACCAAGCAGGGCAATGATCGCAAACACATAGGCGCACCACATCGATCCGACGATGTTGGTGAGGAAGACGGCAATCTTGGCATTGACGCCGTCCGCCCGCTGGACTTCAGCTCGCAAGCCGCGGATGCTTATCGCCTGACCAATGTGGCGGTGTGTTTTGACAGGCCTCGGGATATGAACCTCGCTCATCATGATCTCCTTTCGGTTGCCAGAGACTTTCATGAACGAGGCATGAGACTCGTAGGGAACACACGGTCCAGCAGGTCGAGCAGCGTCCCTTCCCTGTCGCCCCCGGGCGATTTGGTGCAGCTGGTCGGATCCGTCCTGTGCGAGGTCGAAAATGCCGTCTATAGCGTCGAGGAGGCCGTGACACCCTCGGGGTCACCGCCCATCTGCGACTTCGTTCCGTAGAGCCGGACTCCGGAGGGTTCTCCGGGTTCAGTCGATGGCCCGGCGGAGCGTGCCCACGAAATCGGCCGCGGCCTCGGGACCGCCGCCGGCCAGGAGTCGCCGTACCAGCGCTGACCCCACCACCACGCCGTCCGCCACCTCGCACATTTCGGCCGCCTGGCCCGGTGTCGAGACCCCCACCCCCACGCAGACGGGGGTGTCGGTGTAGCGCCGTATCCGCTCGACCACCCGTCGCGCCTCGGCGCCCACCTCGGCCCGCTCGCCCGTGACCCCCATACGGGCCACCGCGTAGACGAAGCCCCTGGACCTGGCGCAGATGCGCTCGACCCGCTCGTCAGGACTCGACGGGGCGACCAGGAGCACCGTGTCGACTCCGGCCGCGTCGGCTTCCTGGGCCCACGGCGCCAGTTCCTCGAGGGAGAGGTCGGGGAGGATGGCGCCGCTCACCCCGGCCGCGGCCATCGAATGCGCCATCCGCTTGTGCCCGCCTCGGTACACGATGTTGTAATACGTCATCACGGCGACGGGGACCGGGACCTCGGCCCGCGAGATGTCGTTGAGCACGTCGTCGGGCACCACGCCGCGCTGCAGCGCTCGCCGGCCGGCCTCCTGGATCACCGGACCGTCGATCATCGGATCGGAGAAGGGGATCCCCACCTCGATGGCGTCGGCGCCGGCCGCCGTGATGGCCGCCAGCGTCTGCGCCCAGTCATCGGTCATGCCACCCATCACGTAGGGGATGAGGAGCTTGGCGCCCGACGCCCGCCGGGCCCTCAGCGCTGCGTCAAGCATCAGGGCCGCGATCGGTCCCGCTTCGGCCGAGGATCTCGCGGACCTGCGCCACGTCCTTGTCGCCCCGTCCCGAGAGCGTGATGAGGACCGTCGAACCGTGGGGCAGTGCGGCGGTACCCGCCGATCGGGCCACCCACGCCACCGCGTGCGCCGATTCGAGCGCGGGGATGATCCCTTCGGTCTGGCTCAGCAACGCGAAGGCGTCCAGCACCTCGGCGTCGTCGGCCGTGGCGTACTCCGCCCGCCCGATGGCCGCCAGGTGGGCGTGCTCGGGCCCGAGGCCGGGATAGTCCAAACCGGCGGAGATCGAATGCGCCTCCTCGATCTGCCCCGCCTCGTCCTGGAGCAGGCGTGAATGCATGCCGTGCAACACGCCGGGAATCCCATTGGCGATGGCGGCGCCCCCGGCCGCTTCCACCCCGACCAGCCGGGCCTCCGTGTCGACGAAGCCGGCGAAGGTTCCGGCTGCGTTGGAGCCCCCGCCGATGCAGGCGACCACCACGTCGGGGTCCATCCCGTCCAACACGTCACGGCTCTGCCCGCGGGCCTCTTCCCCGATCACCCGCTGCAGCTGGCGCACCATGTAGGGGAACGGGTGCGGTCCCATGACCGAGCCCAGGCAGTAGTGGGTCGTGTCCACCGAGGCCACCCAGTCCCGCATGGCCTCGTTGACGGCATCCTTCAGGGTCCGGCTGCCCGAGCTGACCGGTCGCACCTCGGCCCCCAGCAGCTCCATCCGGAAGACGTTGAGCTCCTGGCGTTTGGTGTCCACCTCGCCCATGTAAACGGTGCACTCCAACCCGAAGAGCGCCGCCGCGGTGGCCGAGGCGACCCCGTGCTGGCCCGCCCCCGTCTCGGCGATCATGCGGGGCTTGCCCATGCGCGTGGTGAGCAGCGCCTGACCGATCACGTTGTTGAGCTTGTGCGAGCCGGTGTGGGCCAGGTCCTCCCGCTTGAGCAGGACGCGGACGCCGAGTTGCGCGGAGAGCCGGCGGCACTCGGTCACCGGCGTCGGGCGGCCGCCGTAGTGGTGCAGCAGGTCGTCCAACTCGCGGTGGAACCCGGGATCGGCCCAGGCCTCCTGGAAGGCTTGTTCGAGATCGAGGCAGGCCGTCATCAGCGACTCGGGTACGAAGCGTCCCCCGAATTCGCCGAACCGGCCGTCGGGCCCTGGTTCGGCCATCAGGCTCATGTCACCCGTCCCGCCAGTCGTAAGGCTCTTCCTCGCCCGCTTCCTCGTCGAGCGGGTCACGCGACTCCACCTCGATCTCGGCGTTGCGGGCGTTGATGATGAACTCCCGGACCAGGAGCGGGTCCTTGCGGCCCGGAGCCGACTCGACGCCGGTCGACACGTCGACCCCGGCCGGGCGGAGGTGGGCCACGGCCTGGGCCACGTTATCGGGGCGCAGGCCGCCGGCGACGATGAGGCGGGTCGGGTCGGCCACGCCTTCGGCCAGCTTCCAGTCGAAGACCTCCCCCGAGCCGGGGTTGTCGCCGTCGACCATGAGGAAGTCGGCCCCGAACTCCTCGAACCGGCTGATCGTCCGGTCGCCGGCGGGGAACGCCTTTATCACCATGGGCAGGCGGGCCCGGATCCACTGGGTCTCCTGTGATGATTCGTGGCCGTGCAACTGGGCGGCGCCCAATCCCGCCTGGTGCACCATCTCGACCACCCGTTGGGGGGCCTCGTCGCGGAAGACGCCGACGGTCAGGATCTCCGGCGGCAGCCGCTTGACGATGTCGGCGGCCGTCTGGACGGCCACCTGCCGGACCGAGGGCGCGAACATGAAGCCGACCGCGTCCGCACCGAGGCTGATGCACAGCAGCGCGTCGGCCTCCGAGGTGATGCCGCAAATCTTGACGAACAGGTCCTCGTTCATCGAGCCGTCACCGGGTGGCCGATGAGGGTGCGCACCTCGGCCGGCCGGTCGGTCGCGCGCACCAGCGTCTCCCCCACCAGGATGGCGTCGTAACCGGCCTCGGCCAGGCGCCGGGCGTCCTCCCCGTCCCTGATGCCGGATTCGGCCACCGCGATCACCTCGGGCGGGATGCGAGCGACCAATGATCGGGCGCGGTCCTGGTCGACTTCGAAGGTGCGCAAATCCCGTTGATTGACCCCGACCAGCTGGGACCCTGCGGCGAGCGCCCGGTCGAGCTCGTCCTCGTCATGCACTTCGGTCAGCGCGGCCAGGCCGAGGGCGTCGGCGCGAGCCAGAAAGCGGTGCAGCTCGTCGTCGGCCAGGGCGGCCACGATCAGCAGCACGGCGTCGGCCCCCATGAGCCGGGCGTCGACGATGTCGGCCTCCTGCACGGTGAAGTCCTTGCGCAGCACCGGGAGCCCCGAGGCTTCGCGCGCCGCCTGCAGATCCGCCACCGAGCCGCCGAAGAACGCCGCGTCGGTCAGGACGGAGAGGCACGCCGCGCCGCCGGCCACATACTCCTTGGCCATGAGGTCCGGTTGGAGGTCGACATCCAGCTCACCCTTCGACGGCGAGCGGCGCTTCACCTCGGCGATGCAGGTGAGCCCGCGGCCCCGCAGCGCTTGCCTAAAGCCGCGGGCCGGCGGCAGGGAGGCGGCGGAAGCGGCCAGCACATCGGGGTCGCGCCGATCCGCACCGGCGCGGGCGCGGTGCCACTGCAGGATGTCCGCCAGGTAGGTGGGCATGAAGGCCCAGCGTAGTGGGGTGGCACGTGGTTCCCGGCCCACCGCTACGCTCGCCTCATGCCCGAGATGAACGACTTCAACAAGGCCATCATCGACGAATTCCGCGCCAACCACGGGAAGGTCGGCGGGGGTTTCGAGGGTGCTCCCGTCATCCTGCTGACCACCACCGGGGCCCGGACCGGCGAGCACCGCGTCAACCCGCTCGTGTCGCAGCCCAAGGACCACGACACGATTTACGTGTTCGGGTCGGCGGGCGGCGGGCCCAGGCACCCGGACTGGTACTACAACCTGGTGGCCCATCCCCGGGTCGAGGTCGAGTTCGGGGACGACACGTTCAGCGCCACCGCCACTGTGCTCTCGGGACCCAAGCGCGACGAG
>DASXZJ010000149.1:0-12448 GCA_036502025.1 Acidimicrobiales bacterium
GCAGCTTCGAGCGTTGCCGCCGCGTCGGCGTCGAGAACCCCGTAGGGCCCACTCTTCTCCGCTTGCCACAACACGGGGTCGGCGCAGTTCCACCGCTCCGCCCGCAATGACCGCTTCAGCACCTTGTTGGTCGCGGTTGCCGGGAGCTCGGCGCTCATGCGCACGAAGCGGGGCGCCCATTTCGTGCCGAGGTCGCCTTGTGCGGCCAGGAACGTCACCAGCTCCTCGGCATCGAGCGTGTCGAGTCCGGGCCGGAGTTGGACTGCAGCCATGACCTGGTCGCCCACAATGGTGTCCGGCACGGCGTAGACCGATGCCAGCACAATGTCGGGATGGCGCTGCAAAATGCGCTCGATCGGAGCCGAGGCGAAGTTCTCCCCGTCGACCCGGAGCCAGTCGTGGTCCCGGCCGGCGAAGTAGAAGAAGCCCGCCTCGTCGCGGTAGGCCAGATCGCCCGTCCAGTACCAGCCCTCCCGGAGTCGGGCGCGCTGGGCGTCGTCGTTGCGCCAGTACCCCTCGAAGCCGGCGCCGCCCGCCTTGGACACCAGCTCGCCGATGGCGGCTTCGGCGTTGAGGAGCCTCCTCTGCTCGTCGAACTGCGCCGCGGGGCACTCAGCTCCGGTGGCGGAGTCGAGCACCACGGTCCCTTCCGGGGCACGGCCGAGCGCGCCCGGGGGCGTGTCGGGGGTGCGAGCGACGGTGGCGCCGCCTTCGGTCGATCCGTAGGCATCGGTCACCGACACGTTGAAGCGAGCGGCGAAGCGGGCCACGTCGTCCATGGATCCCTCGTTCCCGAAGGCGTTGATGAGGGGGTTGTCGGCATCGTCGGGCTGTTCGGGGGTGGCCAGGATGTACGCCAGTGGTTTGCCGACGTAATTGAAGTAGGTCGCTCCGGCCGCCCGTATGTCGGGTAGGAAACCCGAGGCGGAGAACCGTCCCGTCGTGGGCAAGGCAAAGGTCGAACCGGCGAGGAGCGCCGGGCTCCAGCCGGCCATCAACGCGTTGGAGTGGAAGAGCGGCATGGCGAGGTAGCAGACGTCGTCGGTTCCGAGGCTGTACATCTGGCCGAGGCTGACGCCGATGCGCGCCAGGCGTCCCTGCGTGCACAGGCACGCCTTCGGCGCTCCTGACGTGCCGGAGGTGAAGAGGAGGTACCCGAGCGTGTCGGGCGTGATGTCGGGGTCCACCATGCTGGCCGCGCTGGTGTCGGCGTAGGGGGCGAGGGAGTGTTGGGCGGCGGGCGTATCGAGCACCAGGACCCGGTCGTTGTCGGGGGTGACCGTGCCGATGACATCCCCGAGTCGCAGCCCTTCGACCAGGCCGAACGACGGGGTGTCGGTGACCAGCAGCTGGCATTCGGTGTGGCTCAGATCCCGGGCCAGTTCGTCACCCCGGTGGGTGGGGTTGGCTCCCACGACCACGGCACCGACCAAGGCGGCCGCTTCGAGCCAGAAGATGAATTCGGGGACGTTGTCCAGCAGCACGGCGACGTGGAACGGGCCCTCTCGGCGCTGCGCCCGCAGCCAGGCGGCACGCTGGGCGGCCCGGCCGACCACCTCGGCGTGAGTCAGTCGCTCCTCCCCGGCGATCAGTCCCAGCGAGGGGTCATCGGCTCGGGCGAGCACCGCGGCCGCCATCGTTTCAGCTTGGACCATCACATCTCCGAACGCCGCTGACCTGGGAGGGAACCCTCATTATTGGAACACGTTGCATTTTACTCCATGTCGTGTTACCTTCGCTTGATCGCGCCCGGGACAGGTCCGTGGCGCCGTACGGGAGGACGAGTTCACCCCATGGAGTTCGGGATCTTCAACGCCGCGTGCCTGCTACCCAAGTACCGAGCTAAGCACGGTGACGCAGCCGAGCACGACCGCATCATGGACGAGGTGGCCTTCATCGTGGCCGCCGACAAGGCCGGGTTCAAGTACACCTGGGCCTCCGAGCACCACTTCCTGACCGACTACTCCCACCTGTCCGCCTCGGAGTCGTTCCTGGCCTTCGTGGCCGCCAAGACGTCGAACATCCACCTCGGCTCGGGCATCTTCAACATCACGCCCCCGGTCAACCACCCGGCCCGTATCGCCGAGCGGGTGGCCATGCTCGACCACCTGTCCGAAGGCCGCTTCGAGTTCGGCGTGGGCCGTGGCTCGTCGACCACCGAGCAGAAGGGTTTCGGGATCACCGACCCGGACATCACCAAGGAGATGGTGGCCGAGGTGCTGCCCCAGATCGTCCGCATGTGGAAGGAAGAGGAGTACAGCTTCGACGGCCAGTTCTTCAGCATGCCGACGCGCAACGTCCTCCCCAAGCCGTACTCGTCGCCCCACCCGCCGATCTGGATGGCGGCCGGGAGCCCGTCGACCTTCGATCTGGCGGCGGAACTGGGAGTCGGTGTGCTCTGCTTCGGCTTCTCCACGCCGGACCAGCTCACCCCGCTGGTGGCCCGCTACAAGGAGAAGGTGCAGGACTGCACCAACCCGGTCGGCGACTTCGTCAACAACAACGTGATGATCACCACCCAGATGATCTGCATGGAGGACGGCGACAAGGCCCGCCAGACCTTCCTCGAGGCCGAGTCGAACTACCACCTCAGCCTGGTCTTCCGCTACCTCGACACCTTCCCCAAGCCGGCCGGCCTGCCCGAATGGCCCGAGATCGTGCCCGGTCTCGACGCCCAGGGCCTCGACGCCGCCATCGCCTCGGGCAACATCGCGGTGGGCAGCCCCGATGAGGTCAACAAGGCCATCGAGGTCTACACCGCCACCGGGGCCGACCAGTTGGCCTTCGGGATGCTCTCCACCTCTATCTCCCGTGAGTCCTGCGAGGAAGCCGTCGAGACCTTCGGCAAGCACGTCCTCAAGAACTTCGACAAGGACCCGGTGCACAACACCACCAAGCAGCGGCTCGCCCAAGGCGGGAAGTAGGCCTTTCCGGGTTTCGACCTGGCCGTGGCCTGGCGGCCCACTAATCAGGGGGCGGTGGACGCCTCCTCTTGGTGAGCCCGATGGGCCTGCCGAATACTCTCTGCGGTCACCCCACCACTGGGATGATGGCGGTGGCACGTGATGAACGGCGTCCCGTCGACGTGATGCAGCCCCAGCCGCCAGCAGCCCTTGGCGTGGCAGTTCAGCTTGCGGTAGACGACGGCGAAGATGGCGAAGTAGGTCAGGCACGCCCCGAAGCTCGACCAGAAGGCGTACCACTTGCCGGACTCGGGCCACCAGAGGAAATCCCAGGCGACGGCGAGGGTATGTGGAGTCATCGGCTACCCCTTTGCCCGACCCGTGGTTGATCGAGGTGGCACCGGCCACAGTACCGGGGGCTTTGTGCCTCCTCGGGGGATACCGCCCGTGTTTGTCGGTGGATGGAACGGGTATTCCCAGATGCGGTGCCGAAGTGGGTGCACTCCCGACGAGACGAGGTGCGGTGGGACCAAGCGCAGACGAAGGGCCGCCATCGGACACAGGGCGATCGACGGATAAGGACACCGGGGTCGACGAGGCCGACGAGGAATCGTTCCCGGCCAGCGACGCCCCGTCCGGGTGGTCCGGCCGGGACAAGGAAGTCCTTCCGGACGCCACGCCTGACGAAGAGGTCTGACGGCGAGCCGCTCGCGCCTATCGGCGGGTGGCTTCGATGAGTCGAGCCCCCGGTCGAACGGCGCCCTCGTCGAGCGGCCGGCCGTAGGCGCCCGATCGTTCGGCACTGTCGAAGACGGTCGCCTGCCAGCCGAACGAGGACAGCCACCCCTCGACGTCCTCGGGCGCTTCGGACTGCCAGAGCGCGACGTAATCCCTGGGTACCGAGCGGCCTTCGGGATGGGCTTCCTGCCATGCGGCTAATCGGTGCGGGCTGGCCAGGGTCAGGCCCAGCCGGCTCCCCTGAACCGAGAGGCCCGCCGTGCGGGCCACCAGTCCGTCACGGATCTCGGTCGGCAGGTAGGCCAGCAGCCCTTCGGCCAGCCAGGCCACTGGGACCGCCGGGTCGAAGCCGGTCCCGACGAGGGCCTGGCCCCAGTCTTCCGACAGATCCACGGGCACGCCGACACGGGCAGACCGGGGACGCCAACCCTCCGCGTTGATCACCTGCTCCTTGAAGTCGAGCACGTCGGGCAGGTCGAGCTCCCAGAGTCGCGTGCCCTCGGGCCACTGCAACCGGAAGGCGCGGGCGTCGAGGCCGGCGCCGAGGATCACCACCTGCGCGCACCCGTCCGCGCATGCCCCCAGCACCACGTCGTCGAGGAAGCGGGTTCGGGTGGCGATCCACTCCGCGATGCCCGGACCCTCGCGGGCACGCTCCTCGACCCGGTGGCCCATTCCCGCCGCCTTGACGAAGGCGGTGGCGTACGGATCGTCGAACAAGCGGTCGGGTCGGCCCGATTCGACCGCCCGGAGCACGGCGACTCCGACACCGGTCACGCCGACAGGCGGCAGGCGCCGCTCGGCTCGCCGCTCGGGTGCGGGTGCGGGTGCGGGTTCGGGTTCGGCTTCGGCTTCGGGTTCGGCTTCGGGTCCGGGTCCGGTCACCGCGCCAACTTAGGCCGTGCTCACAGGAGGAGCCGCCCGGCGCGGCAGCGCTCGAAGATCTCGTCGGCGATGGGTTGGGGTGGTCGATCACCGAGGTCGACCCGGTGCCGTTCGTCGACTCCCTGGGCCTCGAATTGGGTCCAGAGATCGTCCACCACGCTTTCGTCGGCCAGGGCGCCGACGTGCTCAGGCTCGGTCGTCCTGGCCTGCACCCGCGAGAGCGCCACCGAGAGGGGTGCCCGCAGGACGGCGTAATTGATGTCAATCCCAAGGGGCTCGCAGGCGCTGGCGAAGAGGTCGAGCATGAACGGGTAGAGGATGCCCTCGGCCACCGTGAAGTACCCGCCGGCGGCGAACACGGCCACCGCCGAGGCGGCGGCGGCGAGCACCACCCGGTTCTGCCGGTGCGCCTCGGTTCGCCAGGGCTCGAGCGCGCCGGCCCGGAGCTTGGCGAAGAACCAGTCCAGATTCAAGCAGGCGGAGAGTGGCGAATGGTCGGCCACCAGCGGCGCGATCGTGGTTTTGCCGCTGCCCGGTGAGCCGGTGAGGAGAAGGAGCTGACCGGGCGGCACCCTTGCATCATCGCGTGAGACGGGCCAAGGCCCCGGCGATCTGGTCGACGGGATGCACCGCGGCTACCAGTGAGATCGAGCGCGCCAGCACGTCGTCGCCGTAGTCCAGCGGGACTCCGCATACCGCACCGGTGGCCACCACCACCTGGTAGCCGAGGTTCACCGCTTCGAGGCACAGCCCGAGCACGCCCAGGTTGACCGAGACGCCGGCGACCACGAGCACCCGGACGCCCCACTCGCTCAGCGTGCCGTGGAGGGGAGTGCCGGTGAACGGGGCGACGCCGTGGCGGTGGGTGGCGACGACGTCGGTGACCTCGACCCCGAGTCCGGGGACCAGTTCGGTGGCCGGCGTGTCTTCGAGGAGGTGCGCCGGCTTCCGGAGCACGGTGGTGTGGAGGGGCGTGTTGGTCACCGTGCCCGCCCGATCGGCCCGAAACTCGGCCGTGCAGTGCACGACGGGCAGGCCGGCGGCCCGGAAGGCCGTGAGCAGTCGGGCCGCGTTGGCCACGATGCCCCGGTTCGACGCGGCGGCGGCCAGCTCGGGGAAGGTGGCCAGGTCGCCCATGACGCCACGCTGGAGCTCCATGGTGAGGACGGCGAGAGGGAGCGGCAGGGAAGAGGTGAGAGGCGGGGCGGAGGTGACGCCGCCACCGAAGGCCCGTCCGGCGGGAAGCTCGGTCAGCTCAAGGGGCACTGGCCGCCGGCGCGTTGCCTGCCGTCACGATGGTGGTGGCCCAGGTGTAGTCCGGTTTCCCGCTGGGTGAGCGCTCGATCACCTCGACCACGTGGAGGCGGCGGGGCAACTTGTAGCCGGCGATCGAGGATCGGCAGTGCTCCTGAATCTGTTCGAGCGACGGGGCGTCGTGGCCGACGCGGGGCTGGATGATGGCGGCCACCGTCTGGCCCCAACGCTCGTCGGGTGCCCCGCACACGATGGCGTCCATGACGTCGGGGTGCGAGCGCACGGCCGACTCGACCTCTTCGGGGAAGATCTTCTCCCCGCCCGAGTTGATGACGATGGAGCCGCGGCCGAGCAGGGTGATGGACCCGTCCGCCTCGACGGTGGCGAAGTCGCCCGGCATGACGTAGCGGGTGCCGCGCACCGTCTGGAAGACCTCGGCCGTCTTCTTGGGGTCGTTGTAGTAGCCCTGCGGGATGTCGCCCGAGCGGGCGATCTTGCCGATGACGCCCGAGCCGGGTTCGACGGGGTTCAGATCCTCGTCGAAGACCACCGTCTGGCCGAGCAGGTGCACGGTGGGCCCGCTCTTCATGGCCGTGTTCCCCGGCGTGACGACGGTCATCCCGTTGTTGCCGCCCTCCGAGGAGCCGATGGCGTCGGTGATCATGATGTTGGGCAGGTGGGCAAAGAACTGGTCCTTGACCGGGGCGCTGAACAAGGCGGCGGAGGAGACCACCGCGAAGAGGGTGGAGAGGTCGTGGGAGGTGCCGGCGTCATCGAGCGACTCGATCAAGGGCTTGCCCATGGCATCGCCCGTGATCATGATCGTATTCACCCCTTCGGCCTCGACCAGGTTCCACACCTGGTGCGGGTCGAACTTGGCCATCAACACGATCTTCGAGCCGACGAAGCTCTGACCCATGACGGACCACTGGGTGGCCCCGTGCATCAGCGGCGCGATGGGGAGGTGGACGATCGGGCCGTTGGCGCCCTTCTGCACCATGAGGCTCGGGTCCTCGATACGGGTGTTGGTGATCGGATCGGTCCCGCCGCCCAGGGCGTAGAAGACGTCCTGGTGGCGCCAGACCACGCCTTTGGGCATGCCGGTGGTGCCGCCGGTGTAGAGGATGTAGAGGTCGTCGCCCGATCGGGGGCCGAAGTCGCGTGCGGCCGACTGGCCCTCCAGGGCGGCCTCGTAGTCCAGCGCGTCGGCGGTGGGATTGGGGGCGTCCGTGCCGTCGTCGACCACGATGACGTGGGTGAGGTCGGGCAGGTCGGGGAGCAGATCGGCCACCAGGGGCGAGAACTCACGCTGGTGCACCAGGGCCTTGAGGTCGGCGTTGGTCAGGAGGTAGCGCAGCTCCTCTTTCACGTAGCGGTAGTTGATGTTGATCCACACGGCCCGGAGCTTGAACACGGCCCAGGCGGTTTCGACCCACTCGACGCTGTTGTAGGAGTAGATCCCGACGTGGTCGCCGGGCCCGATGCCCTGGGCCGCCAGGTGGTGGGCCAGCTGGTTGGCCCTCGCCTCCATCTCCGCGTAGGTGCGGCGTTTGCCGTCGGCGACGATGTACTGGCGCTCGGGGTAGGCGTCGACAGCCGCCTCGAAGAGATCGGCGAGGTTGCACTCCATCGGGCGAAGATTAGAACAGGTTCTTGTTCTGGCGGCAACCGGGTCCGAGGCGCCCTCGCCGTACCGGCGGCGTTCGGGGTTCGGTGCCCCGGCCGGACGCAACCGCACCCTGACGGTAGAATCCCGGTTGCGCCTCGTGGCGCATCACACCGCACCGCACTGCACCGCACCGCACCGCACCGCATCGCATCGCATCGCTCGGGAGGAGATGAAGTGGCCGAAGTCACCGTCTTCATCGACGATGCGGTCCGTGGCACCCTGCCGGCCCTGTGCATCAAAGAGGGTGTCCCCACGGGTGACCGCCTCACGGTGAGTGAGAGGGTGAGCGGGAGCGCCGGACTCGGGGTGGCCTGGCTGCTCATCTTGTTCGGGCCCCTAGGGTGGCTGGTCCTCTTCATCATCGCCTGCACGCACCGACCGGCCGACTACGTGACGGCGAACCTCCCGTTCTCCGAGTTCGCCTACCGCCGGATGACGGTGGCCCGGCGGATGATGCGGACCTGGACCGGCCTGTCCCTGGCGTCGGCCGTGCTTGCCCTGGTGCTCCTGATGTACGAGAGCCCGGCCGCCGTGGCGACGTCCGTTGCGCTCGGTGTCTTCTTCGTGGCCGCCCTGGTCAGCTCCTTCGTCGAGGCGCACCGTCTGCGCCTGGCGAAAGTGGGCCTGGGGCTCGATGCCAGCCGGCGCTGGTTGACCATCTCGGGCGTGCACCCCGACTTTGCGCGGGCGGCGCAGGAGCAGGCGTGGGGGGCCGACCGCATCCGCCACCCCGCCTCCGACCGCGCCCTCAGGCGCGACTGACCCCGCCCAGCCCAGCCCCCGTCAGTCGAAGAGGTCGGGGTCGCTGCGGACGATCTCGTCCCACAGCGGCTTGAAGGAGAACCATCCGGCCAGGGGCGAAGCCGTGCGGTCGCGGGTGTAGCGCGCCCCCTCGTCGTCGATCAGGAGGGGGGTGCCGACCGCCTCGGCCAGGAGCTGCGCCTGGCAGGACCGCTCCATCGTGATGAACCACCACGCCGCCTCGTCGACGGTCTGACCGACGGTGAAGAGGCCGTGGTTGCGGTGGATGGTCGCCTTGTGCGGGCCGAGCGCCGACGCCAGCGCCTTGGCCGCCGCCTCCTCGAGCACGATGGCGCCGCCGCCTTCGGTGCAGACGGTGTGATCCTCGTAGAAGACGCAGGCATCCTGGGTGATCGGGTCCAGCAGTCGGCCGAGCGAGGACCACGCCTTGCCGTAGATGGAGTGCGCGTGGGCAGCGGCGATGACATCGGGCCGGGCCGCATGCACGGCGGAGTGGATGGCGAAGGCGGCCGGGTTGACGGGACGGTCCCCTTCGACCACCTCTCCGGTGTGGCTGACCAAGATAAGGTCCGATACCCGAACGTGCCGGAAGCTCATCCCGAAGGGATTGACCCAGAAGTGGTCGGTCAGCTCGGGGTCGCGGGCGGTGATGTGGCCGGCCACCCCCTCGGAGAAGCCGAAGCGCCCGAACAGCCTCAGCGCACCGGCCAGCTTCTGCTTGCGGTGCAGGCGTTCCTCCTCCACGGTGGCGAAGGTCGGCGGGGCCAGCTGAACCAGCTCCTGCTGACCCTCCAGGAGCGTCCTACCTGTTGTGGTCATGGGTCCAAACTATCTTGTCGCCATGGCCTACCCGACTGCAGAGTCCCGCCTCATCGCCGCCCCCGCCAAGAAGGTGTGGGGCCTGGTGTCCGACCTGCCCCGAATGGGGGAGTGGTCGCCGGAGAACGCCGGGGGGACCTGGAAGGACGGGGCCACCGGTCCCGCCGTCGGCGCCGCCTTCACCGGCCGCAACAAGAAGGGCCTGCGCCGGTGGTCGACCACGGCCAAGGTGATCGAGTGCGAGCCCGGCAAGGTCTTCGAGATCGCCGTCGTCTTCGGTCCGACCGCGCTGCCCGTGGCCCACTGGCGCTACGAGTTCGAGGAGGCCGAGGGCGGCTGCCGGGTCACCGAGTCCTGGGACGACCATCGGGCCGCCTGGATGCGGGTGGTCGCCCGCCCCATGGGCGATCACAGCGCGACCCACGCCAGGGCCGAGATGGCGGCGACGCTGGCCAACCTGGCCAAGGTGGCCGAGGGAGCAGTCGCCGAGGGTTAGCGACCGCCCTCGGCGGCCGGCCGGTCCTCTAGGCGGCGTACGACGTGTCCGACCGCGGCGGCATCACCGGGTCGGTTGCGTTTCGTCAGGCGGTCCGCAACGGCGCGGCGGTGGGCCTCGTCGACGTTCCCGCCGTACTTGAACTTCGCCTTCACGTCGTCGATGGCGATGGTGATGCCGAGAATCGCCTGTAGGCGTTGCGGGTGCGCCACTTCGGGGTCCGTTACGGGAACCTCTCCTTGGAATTCGGCCAACTGCCGACGGAGAATGGTGGCCACGCTGCCGGCATCCCGGCGCTCATCGTGCACGGTCGCCGAGCCGATGAGCTGGACGGCCGCGTAGTAGGTGGTCGGGACGCCGAGCGCCGGGTCCTCCTCGCCGATCGCCTTCCAGGCCGAGGGGATGAAGGCCCAGTCCCCGGCCACGCTGAGCAGGACCCGCGGGTTTTCACCCAGGGCGTCGAAGATCGGATTGACTCGCACCAGGTGCAGGCGGACAGTGTCACCGTCCAGCACGAACTGGGTCGGCACGACGACGGGGACGTCGCGCCCGCGGCCGGCGGCGACCAGGTGGCCGAAGAGGTTGGCCTCGACGAAGGGGCGCCACTCCGCCTCACCAAGGGTGGCGTCGACCGGGGCGATGTACATGAAGAGAGTGTGCCATCTACGGCGATTCCCTCTGGCGGGCGCGTAGGTCGGCCAGGCAGTGGCGGATCCATCGCAGGTAGGTGCGTTCGATCTCGGTGCCGAGTTGCAGCGCGTAGAGCTGTCCGGGGACGACGTGGCCGAAGTCCACCGCGCCGAGCACGCTGTGCAGGGCCTCGAACTCGGCGAGAAGGGCGGTGTGGTGGCCCTGCTGATCGAGCAGAAGCTCGGTCGTCACCTCGGGCCGGGTCAGGCTGGAGAAGTAGAGCTTGGCCAATGATTCGTCATAGACGCGGTACGAGGCGGCTGGCTCCTCGAGCCAGTGGTCCACCGCCGTCGAGCCAAGGTCGGTGAGGGCGAGCAGCTGGCGGTTCCGGGTCGAGATGGGGCCCCGGGGCTCGACGTAACCGTCACGGCGCAGGCGGTTGGCCTGTTGGTACACCTGGCTGTGCTGGGCGTACCAAAAGAAGTTGATCGACGAGGTCATCTCCTTCTTGAGGTCGTAGGAGCTACGGGGGCCGTTCTTGAGGAACGCCAGGAATAGATAGTCACCCGTCGAGAGTTCTCGTGTCCCCATTGACAGTCCATTCTAGACTATGTATCCTTCTTCCCTAGATAGTACAGAATGGACTAAGGAGGGCGACCATGTCGCCAGGAGCGTCGTGGCTTTGGGCGGTGCCGGCGGCCGGATCGGGGGTATCGGTGATGGTCCGGCATCCGTGGACAGCGCTGCTCAGCCGCGGTCGCTACGACGGGCCGGTCCGAGCTCATCCGATGTTCCGGGAGGCGAACCTGGTGGTCTCGGGCGGCTGGACGCTGTACTTCGGGTTGGCCGCCGTGACGACGGCATTGACTGGGCGGTGGTGGGTCAGCCTCGCCTTTGTGTTGCCCACCCCGTTGCTGGGGCGGCTGTCCTTCCGGGTGGGTGACGGCTACGCCTCGTGGAAGATGGGGCACCTGGGGGAGATGGAGACCACTAACGCGATGACGAAAGGAACGATGGCCGTGAGCACCTCCTCCCAGGATGAGTTGCGGACGATGATCGTCGACAAGAGCGACGAAGAGATCCTGGTGCTGATGCAACAGGCGCCGGGCGGGATCCCAGGCGTGCTCGACGCCACGGTGGCCGGCATGGCCGAGGCCCTCGACCCGGATACCGCCATGGACTGCGTCGTCGGCTACGAGATCGACTCGGGCAACGAGAACTTTGCCTACCGGGTCGAAGTGCGTGGTCGGGAGGTGCAGGCGGAACGGCGCGAACCGAGCGACGCCCGCGTCGTCCTGCAGCTGAACGTCCCCGAGTATCTCCGCCTGGTTACCGGACTGTTGGACGGAACGGAGGCGTTTTTGGCGGGGCGGATGAAGATCCGGGGTGACGTCATGTTCGCCCCGCAGATCGGCCGGATGTTCGTCACCGGCTGAGTCCGCCCCGACACCGGCCGGCGCCTCGGCGGCAACTTCCCTACGAGCTGGGCTGGAGCTCCTCCATCGACTCGGCCCGGTGCCGCTTGTAGTCGACCTTGCCGTTGGGCGCCCGCCCGATGGTGTCGACCACCCGGACCCGACGCGGCGCCTTGTAGGAGGCCAGCCGCTCCTTGACATGGTTGATCAGCTCGGCCTCGGTAGGCGGATCCCAGGCGCCCGCCACGGCTCCGGACCCCGCCCCACCTTCGGCCACCCCGCCGGCCGAGAGCTCGACCACGGCCACGATCTGCTCGCCGTAGGTCTCGTGCGGGATGCCCACCACGACGGCGTCGCCCACGGCGGCGTGCGTTTTGAGGGACTCCTCGACCTCCTCGGGGAAGATCTTCTCGCCGCCCGAGTTGATGCAGACCGACCCCCGGCCCAGCAGGTGGATGGTGCCGTCGGCGTCGACCTGGGCGTAGTCGCCCGGGATGGAGTAGCGCACGCCGTCGATCTCCTTGAACGTACGGCCTGACTTCTCCTCGTCCTTGTAGTAGCCGAGCGGGTTGCGCCCACCCAGGGCCAGGACGCCGACCTCGTCGGAGCCCGGCTCCACCGGCCGGCCGTCCTCGGCCAGCACTTTGACGTCGGGGCCGAGCGTGAACGACGCCGTCTTGGCGGCGTTGCCGCTGGCCGAGACCGACACGCCCATGCCCAGCGCCTCCGAGGAGCTGAAGGCGTCGACGAGCAACATCCCCGCATGCTGGGCCAGCAGGCCCTGCTTGACCGGCTCGCTCCACATGGCACCCGACGAGATGATCATCATGAGCGAGCTCAGGTTCCACCGGCCGGCCGTCCTCGGCCAGCACTTTGA
>DASXZJ010000150.1:0-14048 GCA_036502025.1 Acidimicrobiales bacterium
GGATGACGGCCTGGAGCCAGCCCGGGTACACGGTCAGGGGGTAGAAGGTGGCCGAGAACAAGAAGAGCGGGATGAAGGCGAGCGACACCATGTCGAAGTCCTGCCACGTCCGCATGTAGGTCGTGCCCGCCATGCCGGCCGAGGCGAAGGCCAGGCTGATCAGCACCGCCGCCGGCCAGCAGAGGATGGCCCATGGCGAGACGATGTACCCCAAGATCGCCATGATGGCCAGGAAGGCGCCCGAGTAGAGCGTCCCGCGCAGCACGCACCAACTGAGCTCGCCCAACGCGACGTCGGTCACGCCCAGAGGCGTCGACAACATGGCGTCGTAGGTCTTGGCGATCTTGAGCTTGAAGAAGACGAGGAAGGTCGAATCGAGCATGGCGCCGTTCATGGCCGACGACGCCAGCAGGCCGGGCGCCACGAAGGCCGTGTACGGGATTTCGCGTCCGTCGACGTTGATCGGGCCGACCAGATGCGACAGCCCGACTCCGATGGAGAGCAGGTAGAAGAGCGGCTCGAAGAAGCCCGAGATGATGAAGATCCAGGAGCGCCGGTACACCAGGATGTTGCGCTCGAGCACCCGGGTGGCGTGCCGGCCGCCCAGGAACGCCAGCGGGGTGATGCGCAGGGCGACGCCGCGGCGGGCGGGGTCGGCGGAGGCCGTGGCCGTGGCCGTGGCCGTGGTGGACGTCGTCGAGCGCACGTCGGCCATCTCAGACCACCAGCCGCTTGGCGAAGGTGCGCCGGCCCACCAGGTACCCGACGCTGACCCACAGCGCGAGATAGGCGGCGTGCCCGACGTCGACCCAGGCGTGGACCTGGCCGAGCGTCAGATCGCGGCAGAGGGCGACGCCGTGGTAGAGCGGGGTGGCGTAGGCCAGGTACTGCAGGAGGAGGGGCAGCTGCGAGATCGGGAAGAAGGTGCCCGAGAACAGGAAGAGCGGGATCACGACGAAGCGGTAGATGGTCGAGAAGCCGGTGTCCTTGTCCGTGGTGGCCGAGAAGGCGGCCATGGGCGCGCCGAAGGCCATTCCGCAGAGCACGCCGGCGGGGAGCGCAGCGATGGCCCATGGTGAGTAGATCGTGCCGAACGCCGCCATCACGGCCAGGTAGATGGAGACGACGATGGCGATGCGGGCGGCGACCCAGGCCAGATGGCCCCGGTGGACGTCGTAGACGTTGGGCGGTGTCGCCAGCATGGCCAGGTAGGTGCGCATCCATTTGATGGCCCCCAGTACCGGCCACATGGTGTCGTTCGTGCCGATCTGCATGCAGGTGCCGGCCAGCAGGCCCGGGGCCAGGAAGGCGACGTAGCTGACCCCGCCGACGCCGTGCGAATGCTTGTCGACCAGCGACCCGAGGGCGACGCCCATGGAGGTCAGGTAGAGAACGGGGATGAGGAAACTGGTGACGATGGAGCTCCGCCAGGTCCGCTTGTACTGGTAGGCGAAGTAGAGCGAGACCCGCAGCCACATCGGCGTGGCGATGCGTCGAGCCGCCACGGGCTCGCCGTGGGTGAACAGCGGGGAAGCTGCGGCCGGAGTCGTGGTCATGGGGCCAGGACGCCCGTCAGTCGACGAGGGTGCGGCCGGTCAACCGGAGGAAGACGTCCTCCAGGGTGGAACGCCGCACCAGCGCGCTCTGCGGCGCGAACCCCTTGGCGGTTACCGCCGCCAGGGCGTGGTCGCCGTCGTCGGTGTAGAGCAGGATGCGGTCCGGTAGAACCTCGTGACGCTCGGCCAGCTCGGTGAGCTGGGGGGCGATGGCTTCGTGCTCGCCCGGGCGAAAGCGCAGCTCGACCACTTCCTTGGTCGAGTGCTGCTCGATCAACTGCCGCGGGGTGCCCTCGGCGGCGAACCGGCCCTTGTCCATCACGACGAGGCGGTCGCACAGCTGCTCGGCCTCGTCCATGTAGTGGGTGGTGATGACGAGGGTCACGCCCTCCTGCTTGAGCCGGTAGAGACGGTCCCACAGCAGGTGGCGGGCTTGGGGGTCCAGGCCGGTGGTCGGCTCATCAAGGATGAGCAGGTCGGGGTCCGAAATGAGGGCGCGGGCGATGGTGAGCCGTCGTTTCATACCCCCCGAGAGCGGGTCGACCCGGTCGTGGGCGCGCTCGGTCAGCTGGGCGAACTCCAAGAGCTGATCGGCCCGCTGGCGGATGACCTTGCGCGGCATGTCGAAGTAGCGGCCGTAGATCATCAAGTTGTCCAGGACCGTCAGGTCGAGATCGAGCGAGTCCTCCTGGGGCACCAATCCCATGCGGGCCCTGATCAGGGCGCCCTCGGTGGCGGGGTCCATGCCCAGCACCCGCAGGGTGCCCTCAGTGACCGGGCTGATGCAAGAGATCATCCGCATCGTCGAGGTCTTGCCGGCGCCGTTGGGGCCCAGGAAGCCGAACGACTCACCCTTGGCAATGGTGAAATCGACCCCGTCGACCGCCACGAACTCCCCGAAGCGCTTGGTCAGGCCGTGGGCCTCCACCATGGGACCGCTCTCGACCGGGTCGCCGGCGCCGGCGCCCGGGCGCCTCCGCGCCGGGCCCTGGGCCTGGGCATCGACAGCAGGACTCCCGTCCCGGTCCGGATTCGGGACGTCAGTCGTCGGCGAGGAGTATGACGTCATTGTCAGGTAACGATACCGTGTGCCCCGGGGGCGGAACCCCGGATCAGACGGTCTCCCCCGGTTGTTGTCTTCGGCCGCGAGTGCCATTTCTACGCTCGCCCCGAAATTCAATGACGTGGGGTCTTCAGGAAGGCGCGACGAGCATGGCGACGGGGCAGACCGGGGCGACGAGGGCGTTCCCCGAAGGGTTCACCTGGGGCACGGCGACCGCGGCCCACCAGATCGAAGGGGGCAACACCAACAACGACTGGTGGGCCTTCGAGCACCTGCCCGGTTCGGGCTGCGCCGAGTCGTCGGGCGATGCCTGCGATTCGTGGAACCGCTGGGAGGAAGACGCCGACCTCGTGGCCTCCATGGGGTTGGACAACTACCGCTTCTCGGTCGAGTGGAGCCGGATCGAGCCGGCCGAAGGCGAGATATCGACGGCCGCGCTGGAGCACTATCGAGCCCAGTGCGCCGGGCTGCGGGCCCGGGGCATCGACCCGGTCGTCACCTTCCACCACTTCACCACCCCGCGCTGGCTCGTCGCGCAGGGCGGTTGGGAGAGCGAACTGGCGGTGGAGCGTTTCGCCACGTACTGCGGCGTGGTGGCCGACGCGCTGGGGAGCGAGATGTCGAGGGCCTGCACCATCAACGAGCCCAACATCGTGGCCACCATGGGGTGGCTGGCCGGCATGTTCCCGCCCGGCAAGTCCAACAAGCGCCTCTCCCGAGCGGTGGCCGACAACCTGGTCAAGGGGCATCGGGCCGCCGTCGAGGTCATCCGGGCCCACGCGCCGGGCGTGCCGGTCGGCCTCACCCTCTCCATGACGGACTACCAGCTGCTCGAAGGCGGCGAGAAGAGGCTCGAGAGCATCCGCCATCATTCAGAGGACGTGTTCCTCGACGCGGTCGGCGGCGACGATTTCCTGGGCGTGCAGGTGTATTCCCGCATGCGCATCGGCCCCAAGGGGTGGGCCGGGGCCGAGCCGGGGGTACCCGTGCTCGATATGGGCTACGAGTTCTACCCCGCCTCCCTCGCCAACTGCCTCCGGCGCGCCTGGGACTACATCGGTGGCGCCCTGCCGCTGCTGGTCACCGAGAACGGGATCGGGACGACCGACGACGCGCAGCGCATCGACTACGTCCACCAGGCCCTGGGCGGGGTGCTCGATGCCATCGCCGAGGGTGTCGACGTCGGCGGCTACACCTATTGGTCGCTGCTCGACAACTTCGAATGGGCGCTCGGGTATGTACCTCGTTTCGGTCTGGTCACCGTCGACCGGACCACCTTCGCCCGCACGGCGAAGCCGAGTGCCGCCTGGCTCTCATCGGTGGCGGCGGCCAACGCCCTCCCCGCCCGACCGCAATCCTGACCCTCCGGCTCAGACCGGCGCCAGGGCGGTGTTGGCCACCACGGCGTCGATGACCTGGGCCCACAGCGGTTCGGGCAGGTCGTGACCCATGCCGGGGATTTTGATCAGCGTGGCACCCGGCACGGCGGCCGCAGTCGCTTCGCCACCGCTGGGAGTGACCAACGGATCGGCCTCGCCGTGGATGACCAGGAACGGCATCTTCACGCCGCGCAGCCCTTCGGTGCGATCGGGCGAACCCAAGATGGCACCGAGCTGGCGCGCCGTCCCCTCGGGGCAGTAGCTGCGGTCGTACGCGGCACCGGCGCGTTCGATCAACTCCTCGTCGGAGGACGGGTACGCCGGAGATCCGATCACCTTGCTCGCCTCGAGGCTGGCCGTGATGGCCTCCTCCCGGCTGGTGGCAACCGGGCGGAGCAGGGCCGTCATGGCCTCGCCGGTTGGCGCGCCCACACTGCGATCGCCGGTGGTCGACATGATGGACGCCGCCGTGGTGAAGCGCGGCCCGTGCCGGATGGTCAGGGCCTGGGTGATCATGCCGCCCATCGAGACGCCCATGACGTGGGCCCGCTCGATCCCGAGCTCGCTCAGCAACGCCGCGGCATCGTCCGCCATGTCCTCGATCGTATAGGCCGCTGAGCTGGTGTCCCCACCGAAGAGGGCGGTGATGTCGGGCATGCCCTCGAACTTGGTGGAGAGACCGACGTCGCGGTTGTCGTAACGGATCACGAAGAAGCCCCGTTCACTCAGCTGGTCGACGAAGCGCTCCGGCCAGGCGATGAGCTGGGCGCCGAGACCCATGACCAGTAGGAGCGCCGGGTCGTCCGGATTCCCCTGAGTGACGTACTCGATGTCGATCCCGTTCACGTGCGCGGTGGGCATCATCGGCTCCCTTGGTGTCGGTAGTGGCTGCGGGCGATTTCCTAGCAGGCCAGCGCCCGTCGTGCTCTGGCCCGCCGGAAGCGGGGCCCGGGCTTGGCTCCGACCAGGAAGACCTCGACCGAGGCGATGCAGAGGATGAAAAGGGGGAAGGCCACCACGTCGGTCGTCCAGTGGTCCACGGTGAGAAGCAGGATGCCCGAGTTGATCACGGCACCGACGTACGAGGTGACCGACTCGCTTTCCGGGTGCGTCCAGCTCTTCATGACCGTGGGGACGCCCGCCAGGAAGTCAGCGGCAATGGCGGCCACGATGCCGATGACCCCGTTCTGGGTGACGAGCCATGCCACGGTCCCGGCCACCGACATGGCACCACAGGCGTAGTCGATACGCCGGATCTTCCAGATCGCCAGTGAATTGTGGAACGAAGCAATGAACACCAGAAGCGGCATGAACCCGATCATGAACGTGGTCAACGTGCGGAGCCCGACCCCGGAATGGAACTCGACGGCCGCCGCCAGCAACGGCGCAACAGCCCAGAGCAGCCAGGTGACCCGGTTGGGCTGCGTGGTTCCGCGGAGCGTGTCACGCAAGTAGAGGCCCGTGCCGAGCGCGCCGATGGCGGCGCCCAGATAGACGAAGTGGACGTTGATCACCGGGCGACAGTCTGCTGCCTCAGCCACCAAGGCGTCGCCACCGGGCGACATTTTTTCAATCCAAGCGACCGCTAGCTTCGTTGAACAAGGGGACGGCCAGAAGGGACCCATTGCAATTCGACCGGCAGAGAGCACCCATCGGACGTGGCTGAACTGCTCGCCGTGGCCTTCTTGGGCGGCCTCATCACCAGCCTGTCCCCCTGCATCGTGCCGGTCCTGCCGGTCATTCTGGCCGGCGGAGCCACCAGCGCCAGCCGGTCACGCCCGTACCTGATCATCGCCGGCCTGGTCGTCAGCTTCAGCCTGACCGTGTTGCTCGGCACCATCGTCCTGAGCGCGCTCGGGCTCCCTCTGAGCCTGCTCCGCTGGATCGGTATCGGGCTCCTGTTCCTACTGGCCGCCAGCCTCCTCATCCCCGGGATCGCCGTATGGATCGAGAAGCCCTTCAGCCGTCTGGGTGCGTCTCGCTATGCCAAGCGTGGCGGCGGCTTCGTGCTCGGTCTCAGCCTGGGTTTCGTCTTCGTCCCCTGCGCCGGACCGGTGCTCAGCGCCATCTCGGCCGCGGCGGCCAACCACCGCATCAACGCCTCCTCCTTGTTCGTCACGCTCTTCTATGCCGCCGGCGCCGCCATCCCGCTGCTGATCCTGGCCATTCTCGCCCGGCGGGCCACCACGCAGTGGTCCTCCATGCGCAGCCACCTCCCGGTCGTTCGTCGTGTGGCCGGCGTGGTGCTGGCGGTGACGACGGCGGCCATCGCCTTCGGCTGGCTCGACTCCCTCCAGACGGCGGTGCCGGGCTACACCTCCGCGCTGGAGAACCACATTGAGAGCAGCGGGTCGATCGCCAAGTCGTTGCAGTCGCTGAGCGGCGAGAAGGCCAATCCCATCGCGGCCAAGCAGGCCAAGAGCGCTGCCAAGGACCCCGCCCGCGCCGCGGCCGGCAGCCCGAAGGCCGCGTCGCTGCCCGATCTGGGCAAGGCACCCGACTTCAAGGGGATCGTCGACTGGCTCAACACACCGGGAGGCCAGCCACTCTCCCTCTCGGCGCTGAAGGGCAAGGTCGTCCTTATCGACTTCTGGACCTACTCCTGCATCAACTGCCAGCGGGCCCTGCCACACGTCGAGGCCTGGTACAACGACTACAAGAAGGACGGCTTCGTCGTCGTGGGCGTGCATACACCGGAGTTCGCCTTCGAGCATGACGTTTCGAACATTCGCAGCGAAGCGTCGAAGCTGGGTGTCGACTACCCCATCGCGGTGGACAACAACTACGGCACCTGGGACGCCTACAACAACGATTCATGGCCGGCCGATTACCTGCTGGACCAGACCGGTGAAGCGCGCGCCTACTCGGTCGGGGAGGGTGGGTACTCAGCGATGGAGACCAACATCCGGGCGCTGCTCACCGCCAACGGGATCACCCATCTCCCGCCCCGCACCGATGTGTCCGACCGGACGCCGACGAACCAGGACCAGACCCCGGAAACCTACGTGGGCTACGAGTACGCGCCCTTGAACTTCGTCGGGACACCGGTGGTCAACGACAAGTCGACCGACTACCACGCGCCGTCTTCCATCCCCCAGAGCACGGCGGCCTTCAACGGCCAGTGGACCGATCACAAGCAGGAGGCGACCGCGGGCACCAAGGCGACGATCCAGCTGAGGTTCGACGCCAGCAACGTCTATCTGGTCATGGGGGGCAGCGGTACGGTCGGGGTCTCGTACAACGGTCATCCGCTCACCACCCTCGCGGTCAGCGGCGTCCCCAAGCTCTACACGCTGTTCTCCGGATCGTCCGTGCAGTCGGGGCTCCTGACCCTGACCTTCTCGCCAGGGGTCCAGGCCTTCGACTTCACTTTCGGGTAGCAGTCAACGAGGCTGGCCCAGCCGTTGGCCAGCATCCGCGTCTCTCGGATATACCGTGTGGCGCCGACGCGGCATTTCAATGGACATGACATTTCAAGGCGTCCGAGCCGGCGCGGTAAGAGGGGAGCACTGAGTCATGGAAATTCAGGGAAGAAGAGCGGTGATTGTCGGAGGCGCCTCGGGAATGGCCAAAGCGTCCGCCGAGTTGCTCCATCAGAAGGGCGCCGATATCGCCATTTTGGACCTCCCCGCCTCAGCGGGCGCAGAAGTCGCGAAGGAGCTCAACGGCTCTTTTCATCCGGTTGACATCAGAGACGACGCAAATGTGGAGTCAGCACTTCAGGACGCGGTCGATGCGCTCGGAGGACTGCACATTGCAGTGAACACGGCCGGCGGCGGCATAGCCAGGCGCACCTTGTCCAAAGATGGTCCGCACCCTATAGATGAGTTCCGTCGCACGGTGGAATTGAACCTGATCGGCACCTTCAACTTGAACCGCCTCCAAGCCCACCACATGTCGACCAACGACCCTGAGGACGGCGAGCGTGGGGTCATCATCGACACGGCATCCATCGCCGCGTTCGAGGGACAGATCGGACAGGTCGCCTATTCAGCGGCCAAGGCGGGCATCGCCGGAATGACGCTCACCATGGCCCGAGACTTGGGAAGCCTCGGCATCCGCGTCATGGCCATTGCCCCGAGCCTCTTCTCGACCGGAATCACCAAAGGCATCCCGGACGAGTTCGCTGAAGTCCTGACCAAGGACGCCGCCTTCCCAAAGCGAATGGGCCGGCCCGAGGAATACGGGCGACTCGTGGTGGCGATCGTTGAAAACCCCATGCTCAACGGCGGATGCATCCGACTTGATGGCGGACAACGCTTCGCTCCCAAATAGATAGCCGTCCGGCCCTACGGCTGCTGATCGCCGGTTGTGCGGCCGCCTTCGGGGATCCACCGCCCGGAGTCACGCCAGTCGACCGCGGCGTGGAAGCCCTCGTCGGCCGCGAGCTGTTGGAACCAGCGGCCCTCGGGCGAGTGGCGGGTGATGCCGTCGAAGACAGTGGCGAGGATCTGGGTGCCGTGCAGGCCCATGTTGTCGTACGCCTGGTTGATCATGAGTTTCTGCATGACGAGCTGATTGATCGGCACGCCGGCCATCCGGCCGGCGAGCTCCTCGACCCGAGCGTCGAGTTCGGCGGCGGGAACGGACTCGAGCACCAAGCCCCACTCGGCGGCTTGGCGACCGTCGATGGTGTCGCCCGTGAGGAGCATGCGCTTGGCCTTCTCGGCGCCCAGGCGGTACACCCACATGGCAGTCGTGGGGCAGCCCCAGACGCGGGCGGGCATGTAGCCGATGCGGGCGTCGTCGGCCATGACGACCAGGTCGCAGCAGAGTGCGATATCGCTGCCGCCGGCGACGGCGTGCCCTTGGACCTTGCAGATGGTGGGCTTGAGCGAACGGAACAGGCTGGTGAAGTCGTCAGTGTTGCGTTTCATGAACCGGTAGTCCTTGATGGGGTCCCACACCGCACTCTGAGTGCCGGTTCCGGCCTCGGCGTAGGCCTTGAGGTCGTAGCCCGCGCAGAAGGAGCGGCCCTCGCCACGCAGGATGATGACGTGGACGTCGGGGTCGTCATTGGCGAGCTCGACGGCTTCGTGGATCTCACGTGGCATGTACTGATCGATGGCGTTGAGCCGTTCCGGCCGGTTCAGCGTGATGTAGGCCTTGCGGTCGTTGGCCTCGTAGCGGAGTGATTTGAACGCCGCGGCGGAGCTGGACATCAGCAGTCCTCCTCTCAGTCGGGTGGGTCGGCTGGACTTGAAGTCTGGTCGATGAAAGGCGGCCGCCGCCTGCCCCGAATGGACAGGCCCAAGGATTGCAGCGGGGTGTCCTGGTCGGCCGGACGGTGGGCAAGAACTGCGCTCGCATGAGGGCCGACCGACAGGATTAGCATGATCCTGATGGCTGGACCTGGGTCCGCCGCGAGTTTCGGCAAGCGCTTGGAGGCGCTCGCTCTCGGCTCCGTACTGTTCGTTGGCACTCTGGGAGTCGGCTGGATTATCTGGAGCCTTTTCGAATGGGGAAGTGGTCGGACGCCGAGCTATCAACTCCTCGGGTTGCGAGTCGTCCGGGTCTCAGATGGGCAGCCGATAGGTCTGGGGAAATCCATCGCCAGGAGCGGCATTTGTGGTCTATTACTCCTTCCGACCATCGCGGTGTGCTGCGTCATCGGCATCTGTTTCGTATTGGGCGCCTCGGCTCCTGCAGGCATGCTCCGGGATCCCCGGAGGGCGCCCTGGGATCGCCTCACCGCGACAAATGTCATAGACGAACGCACGGGGCCCTGGGTAGGGGGCGAGTTTGCGCCAGTCTTGGAACCCGTCGATCTGGCCAGTGCTCCCAGGGCCTCCGGGGCGCGCTACAACTGATACGGACCAACTGAGTCGGATTTCCGACTTTAGGATGATGTCTCGAGAATGAGGCTCGCCCTACGTTGTGGCCTTCCGATGCGGGCGAAGGGAATTCGGTGGGCGACTCCGGTGAGGTGACGGCGACGAACCTGGGTGGACCGGCCACGAAGGTGCCGGCGGTCATCACGTTGGTCTTCTGGAGCACCAAGTTGTTGACCACCGCCATGGGCGAGTCGACCTCGGATTTTCTGGTGAAGCGGTTCAATCCCGTGGCGGCCGTGGGACTCGGAGGCCTGTGCCTCATCGGAGCGCTGGCGCTGCAACTGCGGTCTCGCCGTTATGTGCCGTGGATCTACTGGTTGGCCGTGGTCATGGTCGCCGTGACCGGCACCATGGCGGCCGATGTGCTGCACATCCAGTTCAAGGTGCCCTACGCCGTGTCCACCACGTTCTTCGCCATCGTGTTGATCGTGGTCTTCGTTGCCTGGCAACGGAACGAGGGCACCCTGTCGATCCACAGCATCTACACCCCTCGTCGCGAGCTGTTCTACTGGGCCACCGTCATGTCGACGTTCGCTCTCGGCACCGCTTGGGGCGACTTGATGGCGACCACCCTGCACCTGGGCTTCTTCACTTCGGCGGTGCTGTTCGCGGCCGTGATCGCCATCCCCGCCGTCGGCTACTGGCGCTTCAAGATGAACGACGTGCTCGCCTTCTGGTTCGCCTATGTGATCACCCGACCACTCGGGGCATCCATCGCCGACTGGCTCGGCAAGGGTCACAATCTGAGCGGCGTCGACCTGGGCGACGCCCACGTCGCTCTGGTGCTGACCGCGTTGATCGTCGTCAGCGTCGCCTTCATCTCGGTGACCGGCCAGGGCGAGCGGCGCCTGAGCAGCGAGTCGACCGACGCCCCTAGTTGATAGCGCGATCCCGATTGGCCCAATACGGGGCGCGCAGCTCGCGCTTGAGGATCTTGCCCGACGGGTTGCGCGGCAGCACTTCGATTGCCTCGACCGACGTGGGGCATTTGTAGTGGGCTAACTGCCCTCGGCAGCGGGCGATGATCGCCGCCTCGTCAAGCTCCGCTCCGGGCGCCAGCACGACGATGGCTTTGACGGTCTCACCCCAGCGTTCATCGGGCACGCCGATTACGGCAGCATCGGCGACCGCGGCCTGCGAGAGCAGCACGTTCTCGACCTCGGCCGGGTAGATGTTCTCCCCGCCACTCACGATCATGTCCTTCATGCGGTCGTGCAGGTACAGGTACCCCTCCGCGTCGAAGTAGCCGGCATCACCGGTGTGCAGCCATCCGTCGGCGTTGATGGTGGCTCTCGTCTCGTCGGGCTTTCGCCAGTATCCGGCCATGTTGTAGCGCGAGCGCGTCCAGACTTCGCCGACTTCGCCCAGCGCGACGTCGTGTCCCGTGTCGGGGTCCACGATGCGGAGTTCGACGCCCGGGTGGGGCTGGCCGGCTGAGCGCAGTAGGCCGCGCCGCGGACCGTCGGGGTCGTGGTCCACGTGGCGCAGGGCGGTGATAGCGCCGGTGGTCTCGGTCATGCCGTAGACCTGGCAGAAACCACAGCCGAAGGCAGTCATGCAACGGACGAGGACGTCCTGGGCGATGGGTGACGCGCCGTAGAAGATGTGGCGCAGACTCGAGAGATCGGTGCTGGCGAGCTCGGGCACGGATAGCAGAACCATCAATACCGCCGGCACCACGAACATCTCGGTGATGCCCTCGCGCTGGATCAGTCGCAGGAGGAGAGCCGGGTCGACGTCGCGCAGGATGACCGAGCGCCCGCCGCGGGACATGGCGCACAAGGCCCAACCCGAACCGCCGATGTGGAAGAGCGGCATGGCGACCAAGCTCACCGTGTCCTCGGCGATCGTGAAGGTCTCTCCCGCTTCTGAAATGGCCGTCGAGAGATTGGCGTTGGTCAGCATCACACCCTTGGGCAACCCGGTGGTTCCCGACGTGTAGAGCTGCATGCTCACGTCGCGTGGTCCCCCGACATAGCCGGGGTCGGTGTCGGCACAGCCGTCGATCCACTCGCCGAAGGCGATAGCCCGCACATCAGGGCAGGACGGAGCGGTGCCGGCGCCGTCGGACAGTAGGACGATTCGCCGCACGAGGGGCAGTGAGCCTTCCATCTGGCCCAGTGCCGGAAGGTAGTCCGCGTGCACGAAGAGGATCACCGCTGCGGAGTCCTCGATGATGGCCGCCATCTCGTCAGGAGCGAGGCGCCAGTTCACTGCCACATTGACCGCCCCCATCAGCGCGCCGCCGAAGAGGACGTCGAAGTAGGCCAGGCCGTTACGGTCCAAGAAGGCCACGCGGTCGTTCACGCCGACCCCGTCGCGCTGGCAGGCGCGGGCGACTCGGCACGCCATGGCATATTCCTCCGCCCATGACCGCCGCTCGTCCCCGGCCACGAGCATCTCGTGGTCGGGACGGGACCGAGCCAGACGCCTGATCAGACCGGCCACGGTGTACGCATCAGTTGGGGCCACCACGGGGGCGGTCAGCGACATGATCCTCGCTCCTCTCGGCGATAGGCGGCTACGAGCGCCCTACTTCGGACCCGGACCCTACGCACCCGAGGGAGCCCGGTGAAGTAACTCGCCGGCGCGGTGACCTGCTCCTTTGTGAACCAGTGGCGCCGTGACCTGCTGTTCTTTGTAGAAATCCCTCAGCATTCACAGCCCGCAATAGAGATAAATCGGGAACTCCGAGCGCCGGGTTTGTGAAACATATCACAACTTGTAGATATATAAGTCCAGGTCAGAGTCCCAAGCGAGCGATTGGCGCCACGCGCGGATCCCGGACTGGTAGGGTCACCACCGCAAAGCCTGATCGGCCATTCCAGAAGAAGGCGCAGCGAGATACCAAGCTGCTTCTGGAAAGTAGCTCCGATCAGACCATCCACAGACCAGTCGGGGTCGCGGCATGCCTGGATACCAGGAACAGGCCAGAACACGGCGAAGCGAGGACAACTAAAGACCACCGAGGACATTCCCCGGGCCCAACACAACCGGCCGCACACCCTGCGGCAATATGCCAGATCGGACGATGCCTTCCCGCTCTCCGATCGGGGCGCGTATGCAATGGCCGGAGCCCGCCCACACCGAGCAGAGCCTGGCGCGTGATCGCGCCCGACGAAGGGAGGTGCCGTGCGGATCCGCATTGCACTATCGGCGGCGCTGGCCGCCTTATGTTTCACCACAGCGGCAATGACGCTGTTGGGTAGTACCCCGGCCGTTTCGGCCAGCAGCAAGGGGCACCATCGTGCGCCCTCGAATCATGATGCAGTCCTCTCCAATTCCAAGCTGGCTGCTTTCGCCACGCCGACAACGGTGGCGCCCGCGCCAGCCAAAACACCCGTCGCGACGCCGGCGCCTCCGGTGACTGTGCCGCCGCCGCCGCCAGCCCCGGTCCCCGTCCCGGTGGCCACGGATGCCACCACTGTCGACACCAACGATTGGATGTGCATCCGGATTCATGAGTCCGGTGACCGGTACAACGACCCCTCCGAGCCTTCCGGGGCGTATGGGATCCTCCTCAGTACCTGGCAGTCCTTCGGGTACTCGGGATGGCCTTACGAGGCTGCGCCCGCCGTCCAGGACGCGCTGGCCCTACGGCTGTACTCGATGTACGGCTTTCACCCCTGGAGCTCGCGCTACGCCTGCGGCTTGTAGTTCTCCTCAGCCCCCGCCGAAGATGGCCGTCACCTGAGCCATGTCGAAGTAGTCCCGCCATGCGGTGATCTTCCCGTCCACGACGTGGAAGGCGCCCATGACGGGGAGGGGTGCGCTTTTCCCGTTGATCGAGAAGGTGTCGGTGCGCTCGGTCAGTACCGTGGCGCCGTCGCTGGCCAGGTGATGGATTTCGAACTCCAGCTCCTCGGCCATGCCGATGAACATGGAGAGGACACCCATGGTCGCCTCGATCCCCTCCGCCGGTTCCATCGGGATGTTGTGATACACGACGTCGTCGGAGAAGAACGGGCGCATGGCGTCCGGATCGCGTTGTCCCGCCGCGACACAGAAGTCCCGCACCACCTGTTCTGCGCTCGGCATCTCCGGCCTCCCCTCGTCTGGACCGGTCACGCACCGGACCTGCTCCACCCCACGCTATCGACTGGCCCGCCATGATGGTGTGGTGACCGACCCCGACACCAACGCGGCGCGGGTGGCCGTGCTGGCTCCCATGCGACCCGAGCTCAAGGCGGTGGTGCGGGCGGGGGGGCTGACCCGC
>DASXZJ010000151.1:0-3840 GCA_036502025.1 Acidimicrobiales bacterium
CGGGATCGTCGCGCTGGTCAGGATGACCGTGGCCCGAGCCCAGAGGGCGTCGGTCAGCATCGGCCCGATATCGAGGGGAGCAACCTTGAGCACAGGCGCGTGCGGGAGTCCCTCGGCCCAGGCGACCTGGTCCGGACCGACCGCGGATGCGGTCGCCACATCGGAAGCCAGGTGGCCGGCCGCCAGCACGGCCCTCGTCGTCGCCGCTCCCGCCGAGCCCTGCTCCTGCCGGCCGCCATCGGAATCAACTTTGCGCAACGCGGCGCTGGCTCGCGACAGCCGCGCCCCTGCCAGTTCGAGGGCCCCGGCCAGCTGGGGATCGGACTCGGGCGGGACGCGGCGGCCCACGTGGGGCGCCAGGGCGGCGTCGAGACTGTCGGCCGCCCCCGCCAACTCGTCGGCCACGGTCGACTCGTCGCGAGGAAGGACGGCGCGGACGAGGCGCGCCAGGGCGCGAAAGCGTCCGGCCCCTACCTCGGCGCCGTAGGCGGCGATCATCACATCCTCGACCTCGTGGGCCTCGTCGAAGACCACGACGTCGTGCTCGGGGAGGACAGCTCCCCCGCTGGCGAGATGGGCACCGTAGAGGTGGGTATTGACCACGACGATGTCGGCCCCCGCGGCCCGCTCGCGCGCCGCCTCGGTGAAGCAAGCCTCGCCTGCGGGACACCGATGCGCGCCGGGACACTCCCTGGGTCCGACGCTCACCATCGCCCATGCCCGCGGGCTCGGCTCGAAGTCAAGCTCGGCCCGATCACCGCTGGCCGACCGGGCGCCCCAGCTCAGCAGCTGTCGCGCCTGAGCAGCGACGCCATCGGTCGCGCCCGAGCCGGAGTCGCCCTGGTGCCAGCCCGGGGCCTCCTCCAGGCCCAGCTGCTCGCCGCCTCCGGCCATCTCGGCGGCTCGCTGCCGGCACAGGTAGTTGGACCTGCCCTTGAGCACGGCGAACCGGAACGGTCGGCCCAGGTGACGGGCGAGGAACGGAAGGTCCTTGGTCGCCAGCTGGTCCTGGAGGGCCTTGGTGGCGGTGGCGACCACCACCCGCTTGCCGCAGAGGATCGCGGGGACCAGATAGGCCAGCGACTTCCCAGTCCCGGTTCCCGCCTGGACCACTAGATGGCGGCGATCGTCGATCGCTCGTCCCACCGCCTCGGCCATCGCTCGCTGCCCCTCTCGAGCTTCCCCCCCGTGGGGCAGCGCCCGCACCACTTGCTCCAAGGCGCGCGTCACGTCCGGGGAGGGCACTGGAGAACTGTATCGCGAAGTAGCAAGGGAACGCACTGATAGCACTGAAATTCAGCTTGGGAAGATTTTCGCGGAACACCGCAAGTTTGTGAGCAGCTCGGCCGTTAAGACCGGGTCATGGTCGCTCCATACGATGCAATGGGCACCACCGGCGGTCCCGGCTCCGCCGTCGTGAATGACGAGGGCACCGCCTCTCCACGATCACGCGCGGAGCCATCTGCGCGTGTCAACCAGGCGGGAGAAGCTCGGCTGGCGAGCATGGAGGCCCTTGGTGGCGCCGAGCCGATATCGGGCAGCTCACTCCGGCGATCGAAAAGGGGACCTCACTTGGGCAAGACTCGAGCTGTCCGTAGGACCTTGAGCCAACTTATCCATGGCATTCCGAGTCGGCGTGTAGTCCACGGGCGGCTGGCTTCAAGACATGCTGCGGATCCGGCGTCCGGGGTGGTGGCTCGCAACCTCCTCGAGCAGTACCCGGAGGCCGCTGGCATGGCCGTCGCAATGGGCGACGTCACGTATCGGGTGTCCAACATGGACCCCTTCGAGCTGTACTGCCTGGCTGCGATCTCTCGCGTCCGCGAGCCAAAGACGATCTTCGAGTTCGGCACGTATGACGGGGCGACGACTCTCTGGTTGGCGAAGACCGTGCCCGAGGCGGAAGTATTCACGCTCGACCTCCCCCCGGAGCTCCGCGGGGAATGGGACCAGGCCACGCTAGCCACCGGGCCTGAAGGTTCCGACGGAGTCGGCTCTCGTTTCAGGGCCACCCCGTACGCGGCGCAGATCACCCAACTTTTCGGAGACAGCCGCTCTTTCGATTTCCGCGACTTCTTTGGCCGGATCGACCTCGTTGTCGTCGACGCCGACCACTCATACGAGTGCGCGTCGTCGGACACCGAACACGCTTTGAAGATGCTGTCCCCCGAGGGAGCCGTTGTGTGGGACGACTTCGGATGGCCCGGCGTCATCCGAGCTGTAGGAGAAGCTGCCGAGCGCCACGGGTTCACGGCGGTACATCTCATTCCCTCGGAACTCGCGGTGTACGACCGAGCCACAACCTCCGGCAATTAGAGCCTACGCCGTAACCCGGTTGCGGCAGTAACGTCGGCTTGGTGTTGGTACGGACATTCGGCTCGACCGCCCGGCGGATCGACACGCAGCCCGCCCTGTTCCTCGACCGCGACGGCATCCTGAACCGGCGACTCTCCGACGGTTACGTGCTCGATCCCGATGAGTTGGTCATGCTCGATGGCATCGTCCCCCTCCTGGCGGAGGCCATGTCGCTCGGGACGCCGATCGTCGTCGTCTCGAACCAGGGCTGCATCTCGCGTGCTCTGCTCACCGAGGAGACATTGGACGCGATCCATCGTCTGCTCCTGCGCCACCTGGCCGGCGCGGGTGTCACCGTCGAGGCCATCTACGTATGCCCTCACCATCCGGCCGCCGTGGACCCCGCGGACCGGTCGTGCGACTGCCGTAAACCGCTCCCCGGGCTGCTTCTGGCCGCCGCTCGTGACCTAGCTCTTGACCTCAGCCGTTCGTTATTCATCGGCGACCAGGAATCTGATCGGCAGGCCGCCGAGGCAGCGGGCATCACGGGCGAACGCTTCCTCCTCGTCGACGGCGAGGACGTCACCGCCGGGTTGGCCGGCGAGTTTCATCGCCTCCTGCTCCGATTGAGGGCCCCCACCTGACCGCCGAGGCGGGGCGTTCAAACGACGCGCCGGTCGGATGGGACAAGGCCGCTTCGATGGCCGCTGCCTGGACGCAGGCACCGGCAATCGCGCCAGGATGGCTGTACGTCATGCTGGCACGGCGACAAGCAACCTCGATTGTGTCCCCGCCCTCCCGGCGCCGTACAAGGCGGCCGGTACCATCCGTATTGCCGCGCCGAAGCCTTTCAGCGTCTCCCGGTTGGTGACGATCACCCCGTCGACCCGCCGGGCGACGACCCTGAGGAGAGGGCGGCCCCACCTCCCGTTCGGGGCGATGAGGGCGCCCGAATGCAGGTCGAGGAACAGCTTGCACCCGCGCCGGTGGGGGGCCCAGGCGCACAGTAGGCAAAGACCGGGGGTTCCACCACCACGATGGTCGCCCGCCGGTGCTGCCTCACCACCTTCACGGTGGCCAGACCGCTGCGCAGCCAGCTGACCAGGCGGCGGGGAAGGGGCAGGCCCTGCCAAACCCACGGCACAAAGAGGACCTCGGCTCCCAACCAGGAGCCGAGGTCCTCTGTTCGAGCGGTCCCCCTGATCCAAGCGATGATCAGGACGTAGCGCGGCCCCATCGAGGGGGGCAGGCCAGCCCTAGGGGGCTTTGATCACCTGCAGCTGCGACCAGGGCATGCCGTTCAGCACGGAGTACTGCGGCTGGCCGGCGAATGAGGTGGTGATCGGGTCGGTGCCGGTGTTGCCCGCGAAGGCCCAGTCGTTGCTGTTCTCGGCCTGGACCATTACTGCTCCGGCTTTGTCGACGACGACGGCGCCGTAGGTTTGGAGGGTCCGGAACACCATCTGGGCGTAGGGCGTGAGGCCGGCCGGCATCGGCGTGCTCTGCGGCATCCGGAACCAGGTGCCCTCGGGCGGGGCGCCGGCG
>DASXZJ010000152.1:0-5246 GCA_036502025.1 Acidimicrobiales bacterium
CGGATCGGCACGACCTCGGCCAGAGTGGTCCGGCCGCGAGGGCGCAACTGCCACTCGGCCGGGGATAGGGCATCCCGACCGGAACGATGCAACGGTTCGTGCACGTGCGCCATCCCTGGTCACCCTAAGTAACCCATATGAACGGCTCGCGAAACCAGCGCAACATGGAAGTGTCACGAAGATGAACTCTTCACGCCCCGTCTCACGCTGGGCGTTACGCTCCAGACCGTCAGAAGGGAAGGTGGAAATGAGCGAGGCCATGGGCCACGGGGTGAACCAGCGGCAGTCGATCCGGATGAGCCCCGAGGAGGTGGACGCCTTCCTGGCCGAGCGCCGGGCCATGACCATGTGCTCCATCGGCGGCGATGGCGCCATCCATGCCGTGGCCATGTGGTACGGCTTCCTGGACGGGTGCGTCACGGTCGAGACCAAGTCCAAATCGCAGAAGGTCCAGAACCTGCGCCGGGACCCGCGCCTCACCCTCCTGTTCGAAGCCGGCGACTACTACGAGGAGCTGCGCGGCGTGGAACTGGTGGGCCGGGCCGAGATCATCGACGACCCCGATCGGCTCTGGGCGCTCGGGGTCAGCGTGTTCGAGCGCTACTACGGGGCCTACACCGATGAGCTCAAACCGTTCCTCGAGACGATGCTGCACAAACGCGTGGCCATCAAGATGCACGCCGAGCGCACGGTTAGCTGGGACCACCGCAAGCTCGGCCTGCCGTCCACGCGTCCTGCCGAAGTCGGGTGAAGATCGCCATCGACCAGAACGTCGCGGTCTCCCCTGAGGTAGCCATCGCGGCCTACGGCAACCCGGCCTTCTACGAGGGACGCGCACCTCGCGACCACATCTCGGTCATCGAGGTGGTGAGCCACGAGAAGACAGCCTCGGGTGTGCTCATCCAGGTCCGGTTCAATTTCAGCGGCAACGTATCCTCGGCCGTCCGTGCCGTGATCGACCCGAAGAAGATGTCCTGGGTCACCCGCACCGAGGTGTTAACTGCCGAGCGGCGCACCAAGTTCGAGGTCCTGCCCGACCACTATCCCGACCGGTTGACCTGCAGCGGCGGGTTCCGCTTCGCTGAAGGGGCCGGCGGTCCCGACACCACGGTGATCAAGGTCGAAGGTGACCTCAAAGTGCGCGTCCTGCTGGTCGGCGGCACGGTGGAACGGGTGATCGTCTCGGGCCTGCGCTCGTACCTAGGCGCCGAGGTGGCCGGCCTGCCGGAGTTCGCCGCCCGGAGCTGAACCGATCAGCGCCGAACCCTTCTGAGCACCATTGCTAGGCGTTTGCTAGACCTGTGCCCTGGCGGGCTTCCGGCTTGCAGTTCGGAGATGAAGTAGTGACGAGATGCGCGGTCGCAATTGCCGCATTGCTGGGGTCTGCGACCCTCGTCCTGAGTGCGCCGTCAGTCGGCGGGGCGGCGGTGGCAAGCGCATCATCGGCGAGCCAATCGGCGCACTGCGCGAAGGCAGCCAAGGGCCATGCCAAGCTCACGAAGGCAGATATCGCAAGCTGCAAGGCCGTCTCATCTCATGTGATCTCGGTTCACAAATGCCCAAGTGGGCCCAGCGTCACGGCAATCAGGTTGTCCAGCGTCGACTTCGCCCTCCGGCAGGGGAGCAGGTCCGTGCGACTCGGCAAGAACGTCAAGGCGAAAGCCCTGAGTGCTCTCTGTGGGAAGTCGACGAAGCCATCGCTGGCGATTCCCGCCACAACCGCACCGCCACCGACCACCACGACCACGCAACCTCCTCCCCCCACTACAACGACGCGGCCACCTCCACCCGCCACGACCGTTCCACCGCCCCCAGCCACCACAACTCCGCCTCCAGTGCCGACCACCGTGGCACCGGCAAGTTGCTACCCCCTAACCGATGGGGGCAATTGCTACGAGCCTGGTGAGTTCTGCCGCGATAGTGATCACGGCGCGACAGGTCGAGCTGGAGATGGGAAGACGATTACTTGTGAGGACAACGACGGGTGGCGCTGGGAGCCGACCTGAACGGCGTCAGGGAGCGCTTGAGCTACTAGCTCATTCACACAACTTGAGCATCTGCGACATTCCATCCTCGATCGCTCCCGCCAGCACGTCCAAATCAGGCGTCGTATCGAAGTCCCCGGTTATCCCGTAGTTGACTTCGCCGTTGTACGAGAAGATGGCGATGCCGATTCGGATCTGGCCGCCAAGAGGGACGTAGGGGAACGCCCGGATCATCTTTCGGCCGGCCGCGTACAGCGGGAACTGCGGGCCCGGCACGTTCGTGGTGACGGTGTTGACGTTGCGCTGGGCGGCCCGGGTGGCCAGGCGCATGCCCATGGCCAGGAGCATGGGCGGAGCGAAGCCCGACATTGACGTCAGGGCTTCGCCGGCTACAGCCTGCTTGGAGTCCTTGAGGCCGTCCATCTGCTGGGTGATGGCGTGCAGCCGCTCAACCGGATCGTCGATACCGATCGGTAGCTCGGCGAACATGGCGGAGACCTTGTTCTCGAACGTGCCGTCTCCGACGGCCTTGCCCGTTACATCACGGGGACGCACCGACACGGGTACCAGGGTTCGCACCACCCGATCTACGTCTTCACCTCGGGACAGCAAGAGCTCCCGGAAACCGTTGGTGATCGACGCCAGGACGACGTCGTTGAACGTCCCTCCGATGCCCTTCCGGATCTTCTTGATATCGTCCACCGAGCTCAGGGCCCACGCGTAGCGTCGATGGGGACCGATGGGTCCGTTCAACGACGACACCGGAGTCGGCCGCACCAACCCCGCCATCGCCACCACGCCGCTCCCGACCTCGCGGGCCTGCGTCAGCGTCTGGCGCACCACCCGGGTCGAAGCCCGCGCCGCCCGGAAAACCTCGTAGGGACTGCGGGCCAGGTTGATGAGCGCGTCACGCGCCAGCTCGCCGCCGGTCGGACTCGGCCGCGCCTTCCACTCGGTAACCGTCGCAGGACGCTCGACATCAGGGGACAGGTCCATGATCACCGCCAGCAGGTCAGTGCCGGCTACCCCGTCGACCATGGCGTGGTGGGTCTTCGAAAGCATGGCCCAGCGGCCGTCCTCGAGCCCCTCGACCACCCAGATCTCCCAGAGGGACTTCGAGCGGTCCAGCTGCTGCCCCATTACTCGGCCCACCAGCTTGCGGAGCTCGGACTCGCCACCGGGGGTCGGGAGCGCCGTGTGCCTGATGTGGTACTCGATATTGAAGTGCGGGTCATCCACCCACACCGGCCGCCCGAGGTCAAGGGGGACGAACTTCACGATCTGCCGGTAGCGGGGGACCAGGCCGAGCTTGGCGTCCACCATGGCCACGATCTCGGAGAAGGGCGGCGGGGGCCCCTCGAAGATGGCCACCGAAGCGATGTGCATGTGGCTCACGTCGTCCTCAATGTGGAGGAACGAGGCGTCTTGCGGGCTCAACCGGTCAGTGCTCACGGAGCGCTCCCTTCAGGAGGAGACGAGAGGTCTCAGAGCACGAACGGTACACCTAACCAGCCGACATTTCTCCTGGTGGATCGGGCGAAGAAGGCTCAGACAGCAGCGCTGGTGCGCACCGCCGGCTCGCTCAACGAGGCAAAGAAGGGCGACGCCGCGATCCGCCGCCGGGTCTCCTCGTAGGCCGCCTCAATCACCTGCGGCCCCCGGTCCTCGGCCATAGCGCGCAAGCCCATCACGTGACGGGACTCCGAGCCCGGCTCCAGCGAAATCACCATGGTCCCGTTCAACCGCAACCGGTTGATCTCACGCTCCAGGCGGCGGTGGACCGACCAGCGCAGCAGCCCGTCGGCGCCGTTGGCCAGGCCGTGGGAGGTCGACATGGAGGAGACGACCACCACGGTGTCCAGATGCTCGTTGCGCAGCACGTCGGCGTTGGTGATGGAGTGCACCCCCCCGTCGATGTACTCCTTCCCCTCGATGCTGATCGGGGTGAAGTAACCCGGGATGGCGCACGAGGCCAACACGGCAGAGGCCAGCGTGGCGTGCGGCGAGCCCTCACGACCGAAGACGGTCCGAGCCCCGTCCTCCCGCCGGGCGGCGCAGATCCACAGACCCTCGGGCCACTTATCGCCGATGAGCTCGTGCAGAGCCGCCGCCCGATCGGTGATGTCGACTTGCCCCCGGGGGACCAGCGTCATGGCGGCCACGTCGGGCCGAAAGGCCCACGGACGTTGGGCCACCCGCTTGATCAGGGCCGGCGACGGCGGGTTCCACAGGCGGACGAGCGAGCGGACCGACGGCACGGGAAGGGGGCTGTCGTCCGGCAGGATCCGCTTGAGCAGCGCCCCGCCCCTGCGGGAAGGGCGCACGCCGTACGTGTTGGCAGCCAGGTCGGTGGCCGGTACGCCGACCCGTAGGGCCGCCCCGGTGACCGAGCCGGCCGACGTCCCAACGATGATGTCGGCGTCACGGGGGTCCCAGTGGGCCTCCCGCTCGAGGGCGGCCAGCACTCCGGCTTGATACGCCTGGCCCACGACCCCGCCGGCGCCCAGCACCAGCCCGATCCTGGGTCGGCTTCGACCCTCTGAACCCCCCCGCATCATTCGCATCACCCCTTGTTTACCCGTTGAAGGAACTGTTCACCCTCATTTCACCTACGAGAATTCCCTTCACCCTGGTGAACGGTCTGCCGCAACCGGCGATGCCTTCCACCTTTCGCGGCGGCCGGACCGCTACTGACCAGCGCCGACGACAGTGCAGCTGACATAGGGCATTTCAGGAGTGGCCGACTAACTTCGCCTGGGTGTCGTCACGGACCACGCCCGGAGGCGTCGTCCGGTCGGCCGTGCGGGATCTCTCCCGCATCGATCGGTCGGCGATTGCCCCCGTGGCCGGCGCCATCGCCATCCTGCCGATGGTCGCGCTGTTCGCCTCCGGACTGACCTGGTGGAGTGCTCAGACGACGGTCACCCTTGCGCTTGGCGCGTACCTGGTGGCCATCGCGTCCACGGTGCGTTCCGCGCGCGCGTCGTACTCGGTGCTGACGCTCAATTCAGTGGGCCTCGCCCTGGCCACGTTTGTCGGCGCGATCACCGAGAGCACGCACTGGTTGCACATCGTGGCACTCGCCGTGCTGTGCTTCGCCGGGGGTCTACTGGTCGCGCTCGGTCCCCTCCTGGCGGTCGTCGGCACTCAGGTGATCTTGGCTTTCCTGATCTTCGGCCGGTTCCCGAGCGACGCCGAGGAGGCTCTCAAACTGGCCGGCCTCATCCTGTTGGGTGGTGGCACCGAGGTCGCCTTTCTCAG
>DASXZJ010000153.1:0-38554 GCA_036502025.1 Acidimicrobiales bacterium
GCTCTGGGACGCCGGTCAGCCGAGCAGGCTGGCCAGCGGTGTGCTGGGAAGGCCGTGCGCCTCGGCCACCGGCCGGTACACCACGGCACCGTTCACCACGTTGACCCCCTCGGCCAGCGCCGGGTCGGCGCGGGCGGCGTCTACTCGGGCAATCGCGCCGAGCTGTTGCCACTGGTGTTCGCCGTCAGAAGTTCGATCGGCGGGCGAAGGGCCTCTCGCCCACCACCCGGGACCGCCAGGCCAGCGACTTCGTGCTCGAGCGCTGACGCCGCGGTGGTTCCGGGCCGTCCCGAGCTCAGGCGAGATGAGCCTGGGTGAACGGGAGCTCGCCCTTCTCCATGGCATCGGCCCGGCTCCGCAGGGTGGCCGCCGTTGCCTCGAGCCCCAACATCATGACGTAGCGCTCTTCCTTGATGCCGGCGACAACCAGGTCGGCCAACTCGTCCAGGTCCTGGAACTGCAGGGCCCGGCCCGCCTTCTCGGCCATCGCCTCGAGGTCCTCGATGGTCATGGGAGCGGTGTCGCGGGGGCGTTCCCGGGCGAGCTCAGGGGGGCGGGTGCGCTCCGCCGTCCAGAGGCCGGTGCGCATCAGGCCTCCCGAGGGATAGAACACCGACGCCCGCAGATTGGTGCCATCGGCTTCGAGCTGGGCGGCCAGGCACTCGGTGATCGTGGAGACCGCCGCCTTGCTCGCCGCGTACACCGATGCGCTCGAGAGTGGTGATATCGGGCCGTCGGGTGAGGAGGTGTTGACGATGTGACCCTCCTGGCCCGCTTCGAGCATGCGCGGCACGAAGGTCAGGATGCCGTTGACCACACCGGTCACATTCACGCCGAACACCCAGCGCCAATCGTTGGGGGTGGTGGCCCACACCTTCGCGCTGGGCGCACCGACCCCGGCGTTGTTGCACAGGATGTGGCAGGCGCCGTGCTCACGGTAGACCTGATCGGCCAGCGCCTCGACGGATTCGAGGCGGCTCACGTCGGTGCGCACGCCGGTGACGGGGCCGAGTGGACCGAGCGCGGACAGGGCGGCGTCGATCGCCTCCTGTTCGATGTCGGCCACCACCACCGACATCTTCTGGTGCAAGAAGGCCCGGGCGAGGGCCAGGCCGATCCCGCTCGCCCCGCCGGTGACCACGGCTACCCGGTCCGCTAATTCCTTCATCTGTCCCTCCCGTGGCGCAGCCGGGCGACGCCGGTCCCGCCCTTGACTTCCGAACTGCATACTATATATTTGAATTATGATAACGGATTCGGGAACGTGGGATTCCCCCCGCCCGGGCGAGCTGGAGGGGTCTTCGTGACGGATACCAAAGAGACCACCACCGACGCCGGGGAGAACATGCTCGGCGTGGTCCGGGGCACCGGCATGCCCCGCCGGCCCGACTACATCAACGACGCCAGCGGACGACCGAAGCTCAGGCGGGAGTCGGGCCGTCGCTTCCCCTTCCCGATGCCCAACGGGTGGTTCATCGTGGCCAAGGCTGACGAGATCGCCCCGCTCGAGGTGAAGCCGATCTTTTACTTCAACCGCGATCTGGTGCTGTACCGCACCGCGAGCGGGGAGCCGCGAGTGGTGAGCGCGTACTGCGCCCACCTCGGCGCCCATCTGGCCGCCGGGGGCACCGTCGATGAGGACGCCATCGTCTGCCCCTTCCACGGCTGGAACTACGACGGCGGCACCGGGCACTGCGTGTCGATCCCCTACGGTTCGGGCAAGATCCCCAGCCAGGCGAAGATCCGGGCCTTCCCAACCATCGAGCGCAACCACATGGTCTGGGCGTGGTTCCACCTGGAGGGGAAGCCGCCCTTCTACGACGTCCCCGAAGTCGGTGAGTTCGACGACCCGGCGTTCGGTGAGCCCTACACCGTTGATTTCACGCTGAACACCGTCTGCCAGGAGATGGCGGAGAACAATCACGATGCGGCTCATTTCCAGTTCGTGCACGGCACGAGCTCCATCCCCGAGCAGGACGAGTTCATTGAGGGGACCTACAAGCGGGTGGTCGGCCTGGAGGGCCGGTTCAAGCGGGAGACCTTCGGCCTGGGTCTGGGCGTGTTGCGGGTGCAGGACTTCGTGACCTTCTTCTCGTCGACCACACCGATCGACGAGGAGCACGTTCAGGTCCGCTGGACCTTCCTCGCCCCGACGGCCAATGGCCCCGGGGCCGCTCAGGACGCCGCGCTCAGTTTCACGTCGGGGCTGAGTCAGGACATCCCCATCTGGGAGAACAAGCGCTACGTCGAACGTCCCATCATCATCAAGGACGAGCGCATGATCCTCGAGCACCGCGAGTGGTGTCAGCAGTTCTACTCCGACCCATCGCTCGCCATCGATTGACGACCTGTTCCTCACGCCGGAGCCCATTCCATTTCAAAACTCTCAAAAGAGGGAGTACCAATGTCACAGAATCGCTGGGTATCGAATGCCTCGTGGCGGCCCGCCGCCACGCCCGAAGGTCCCGTTCTCCCCTCATTGGAGGCGGTGTACTTGACGGACGCCGCCGTGCTGGCTGCGGTCCTCCCGCCGCCCCTGGAGGCGCCGCCCGAGCCACGGGTGCACGTGCGGGTCACCACCATCGATCTCCCGCTGCCCAACGGCCACCGGTACCAGGAGAAGGTCGGGTTCTTCGCCGTCGACGCCGTGTACGAGGGCACGCTGGGTGAGTATCCGTTGCTCATCCCCATTGATCTGGAGTCGGCGGTGTCGATCAGCCGGGAGCGGTTCGGTGAGCCCAAGAAGCTGGCCGAGATCGAGATGGAGCGGGAGGGGGCCCACGTGAGCGCGAGCATCTCCCGGCACGGGGTTGCTTTCATTGAATTGGCCGGCGACGTGGTCGAGGACCTGCCGATACCGGCGCCGTATCCAGCCACGCAGTTCTGGTTCAAGTATCTGCCGGCCGTTGACGGACCCGGGTTCGACGCCGGCCCGCTCCTGGTGCGGGTCGACCAGGTGCGCACGCCCATCACGATGGAACGCGTCGAGGGGAAGCTCGTCCTCCGCGACGTCGCCACCGCGCCCGTGGCCGACCTGCCGGTCGAAGAGATGGTCTCGCTCGTGTGGACCACCCGCCAGAGCAGCGTCAACCCGTCGGTAGCCGGACCGGTGGACCCCGTGGCGTTCGCCCCCTTCGCGTTGGCGCGCTACGACCACGTCTAAAACCGATCGACACCGACTGGAAGGTTGCGTACCCCTACATGGATAGATATCTGGTCATCTCGTCCGACACCCATGCCGGGCCGCCGACCGAGCGCTACCGCGAGTACCTGGACCCGAAGTACTTCGAGGCGTTCGACGCCGACGTGGCGGCTGCCCAGCAACTCATCGGCGCTCGGCGCGACCTGGTCGATGCCGGAGCCTTCGAGGAGGAGTGGAAGAGGGAAACCGGTGATGGCGGAAAGTTGGCCTCGTGGGATCCGACCGCCCGCGACGTCGAGCTGGACCGCGAAGGGATTGTCGCCGAGGTCATCTTCCCCGACGCCGACGTGCTCGGTGGAAGCGCGTCGGCCCCTTTCGGGGCCGGACTCGGTTCCTCGGGGGACCTGAATGGCGAATTGGTGATGGCGGGTGCCCGGGCGCACAACCGGTGGTTGGCCGAACTGTGCGCCGAGAGCCCCGAGCGGCGCTGCGGCGTTGCCACCGTGCCAATCCTCCACGACATCGACGACGCGCTGTCCGAGCTCACGTACCTCGCCGATCAGGGCTTCCGCGCCATGATGATCCCGACCCTCTGGGGGAGTCAGCCGGCTTACAACGATCCCTGCTACGACCCGATCTGGTCCGCCTGTGCCGACCTGGGGCTCGTGGTGCATGTCCACTCGGGGGGTGCGTCGCGGGACATCGTGTCCCCGCCGGGGTTGGTGGCCATCTACGCCACCGAGGCGTGGTGGTGGGCCGCTCGACCCCTGTGGGCGCTGCTCTGGTCGGGGGCGTTTGATCGCCACCCCAACCTGAAGTTCGCCCTCACCGAGGACGGGGCCTGGTGGCTTCCAGGGATCATCAAGAGGATGGATGAGAAGTGGCTGGGCGGTCACAACACGGCCAAATTGGGCGATGCCTTCCGGCAGCACGTGTCCCGCCCGCCCAGCGAATACTTCGGCACCAACATCTTCGTGGGAGCTTCCACACCGAGCCGAGAGGAGATCGAGAACCGTCACCACATCGGTGTGGGCGCGTTCCTGTGGGGTAACGACTTCCCCCATCCGGAGGGGACCTGGCCGCACACCCGCGAGAGCATCCGCGACTCGTTCTTCGATGTGCCAGAGGGTGAGGCGCGCCAGATGTTGGGCGGCAACGCCGCCGGGGTCTACCGATTCGACCTGGACAAGCTGGCTGGCCTGGCCGAGCGGATCGGCCCATCGCTCGACGAAGTGCACTCCATGGAGTCGGGGCGGGTCGGTTGACGCGGCCATGAAGGAAGCGACGGCCCTACCCGAGGTGCGTCGCGTCGGTCGCCCCGCCCGGATCGACCGGCAGGAGATCGCCGATGCCGTGCTGGAGATCGGTCTCGCCCAGAGCAACATGAAGACGGTGGCCGAGCGATTGGGCATCAGCGTGCCCGGTCTCTACCACCACGTCCGGAACCGCAAGGAGTTGCTGCTCCTGGCGGCCGAACGTTCGATGGCCCAACTGCAACTCCCGAACCATGAAGGGAAGCACTGGTCCGAGTGGCTTCGCGAGTGGGGTCGCTACTCGCGCCAAGCCTTCGTCGAGGAGCCCGAGGTGTTCGCCCAGTACCTGAGCGGGGCGGTCAGCTGGGATCAAGTGGTCGAGGTGGTCGACAGCGCCGTCCAGATCCTGACCCGCCAGGGGTTCACGCCCGCGGCGGCGCGGCAGGCCTGGGGCGCCGTGGGCACATGCGCCATCGGTTCGGCCGCGCTGGCCATTCGCCACCGCGCCTCCGCCCACCCGGTGATGGACAACCTGGGCGGCCTGGAGGCCGAGTTCGAGGAGGAACTGACCACTGTCCTGGCGGGCCTGGCGGTGAGAAGGGGAGAGCCCTGGGCGGTAGTTCTTCCGGGCGACGATGAGGCGACCGTGACCCCTATGGGGAAATTGGCAACCGGCTGAACCCCCGGACCGTGCTGGTGAACAGCAGGACGGCGCGCTCGGTGTCCACCTCCCAGGTGGGATAGCGCTTCAGCGTCTCCTCGATTGCCACCCGCCCCTCGAGTCGCGCCAGCGCCGCTCCCAGGCAGAGGTGGATCCCGTACCCGAAAGACATGTGCCGGTCCATCTGCCGATGGATGTCGAACCGATCGGCGTCAGGGAAGGCCCGCTCGTCGCGCCCGGCCGAACCGGTGAGGAGAAGGACCTTGGAGTCAGCCGGGATGCTTTGACCGTGGAGCTGCGTTTCGGCCGTCGTCCAACGACCCTGGACCGGAGACGGTGATTCGAACCGCAGCAGCTCTTCGACGGCATTCGGGATGAGGGAGGTGTCCGCCGCCAGCTCCGCCCGTTGACCAGGATTGGCGGCCAGCACCAGCCCGGCCCAGCCGATCAATCGAGCCACCGTCTCGGTGCCCGCCCCCACCAGGAGGATGGCGAAGTTCGCACTCTCCGATGCCGTGAGCCGCCGTGACACCCCGGACTCGTCCACGATCTCGGCCTGGACCAGGTCCGTCAGCATGTCGTCTCGCGGCGTGGTGAGGCGCTCCTCCAGCTGCTCGCCGACGTACTCGTGGAGTCGAAGACCCGCCAGCAGTGCCTTGTCGTTCATCATGCCTACGTCGGGCTCCTGGTGGAACATCTCGTCGATGGTCAGGCGGACCTCCTCGCGATCGGCCGCCGGCACCCCCAGCAGGGTGGCGATCACCGACGCGGGGAGGATGGCGCCGAATTGTTCCACGTAGTCCCACGAGGCGTCGTCGCGGCGTGCGTCGAGCAGCTGCGCGCAGAGGGCACGGACGCTGTCCTCGAGTTCGGCGATGCGGCGGGGGGTGAAGGCTTTCGAGACCAGGCGCCGGAGGCGGGTGTGATCGGGCGGATCGAGGAAGATCATCATCCCCTCACGGTTCATCAGCTGGCGCGACATGAACTCGAGCACGGTGCCGTGGGCTGAGCTGAAGAGCTGCGGATCACGATGAGCGGCGTCGACATCGGCGAAGCGGCTCAGGGCCCAGAAGTCGTAGCGCTCGTTGTAGTAGAGCGGTGCCTCGTCGCGCAGCCGCTGCCAGAGCGGGTGAGGGTCGATCCGCAGCTCCTTGTCCAGTGGGTCCCAGTAGAGATCGTCGCGGTTGCCCTTCCCGCTGGTAGCTGGGTCAGTGATGCTCACTGCCGGTCCTCCTCTGTTGTTCGAGCGGTCGAGACACTGGCCAGGGCGCCGAACGGAATGTCGCGCTCGGGCGCCGGCTCGCGGGGTAGGCCGAGCACCCGCTCGCCCAACGCGTTGCGCTGCACTTCGTCGGTCCCTCCCCCGATCCGGATTCCCGGCGCACTCAGGAAGGCGTGCTGCCACCGGCCGTCCGCCGGAGCGCACGGACCGCTCAGCGTGCCGGCCATGCCTTGGATCTGGAGCGCGGTCGCCGCCACTTGCGCCGCTTTCATGGAGAACAGGAGCTTCATAACGGAGGCTCCCGGACCCGGCACCCCGCCCCGATCAGCCGCCGCCTTGGCTTGGAGTCCCAGGAAGCGCAGCACGTATTCGGTGGCGGCCACGCGGGCCAGCGCCTGGCGGACGATCGGGTCGGTGTTGCGCCCGAGCTCGCGGGCCAAGGTGATCAGGTCGGTGACGCTGGACCCCGCTCCACCCCCGATCATCGCCCGCTCCGCCGCCATGGTGGTGTGGGTCACGCGCCACCCTTCGTCGAGCTCGCCGACCAGGCTGTCAGGCGGCAACCTGACGTCGGTGAGGAAGACCTCGTTGAAGTGGTACGTCCCGCTCATCTCCCGGAGCGGGCGCACCTCCACCCCGGGCGATCTCATGTCGAGCAGGAAGTAGCTGATGCCGTGGTGCTTGGGGCGCTCGAGGTTGGTGCGAGCGAGGAGGATGGCCCAATCGGCGAAACCGGCGAAGGAGGTCCACACCTTCTGGCCGTTCACCGTCCAGCCGTCGCCGCCGCCGTCGCCGGCGGCTCGGGTGCCGAGCGCGGCCAGGTCGGAGCCGGCGCCCGGCTCGCTGTAGAGCTGGCACCAAAGCTCGTCACCACGGAGGATGGCCGGCAGATGGGCCCGCTTCTGGGCGGTGGTGCCGTGGGTGAGCAGGGTGGGAGCCACCATGGCGAGAGAGATCAACAAGGGTCCCAGGTTGATCCCGTAGGCGGCGGCTTCCTCGTTGAAGATGCGTTCCTGGTTCGCCGTGCCACCCTGGCCGCCGAATTCCTCGGGCCACGAAAGACCGGCCCAGTGGGCCGACGCCAGCTCGGCCTGCCATGCCCGGGCCACCGCGACGGCCCGCTGCTGGCGCGCCTGATACCCCTCCAGGGTGGTGGGAGGTGGGCCAGGCGCGGTTCCAGCCCCGAACCCGGGAGCGTGGCCGGCCAGCCACTGCCGGGCCTCGGACCGGAAAGCGTCATCGCCCGGCGGCGGCCGCTCGTCGGCTTCGGGGTCGGCTGGCATCTGATCAGTTCTCGGCATGGGCGGCGGGGTCGGGGGGCAGGTTCACCTCGGAAATAAATCGTATACCTTATACAGTGCAGGATTTCCGAGGTGCGACCAGGAGGCACGATAGCCATGGCATCCCCGCTCACGGTGGCCCAGGACGAGGTCGTGGCCGGCGCCGGGACCATTCCGTTGATCGTCGATCTCGACGCCCACGTGGTCGAGCCGCCCGACGTGTGGTCCAGCCGGCTGCCGGCCCGGCTCCGCGGCCAGGGACCCCACATCGAGTACCTGCCCGGTGGCGTACCCACCCTCAAGGGCTCCTCGTACGTGGAGTCGCCCGGCCTGGACGGACCGGACGTGGCGTGGTGGTGCTACGAGGACCATCGCGCCTCGCTCAAGCGGACCATTGCCGCGGCCGGCTTCACGCCCGATGAGGTGGAGCTGCGGGGCGTCACCTACGACGAGATGCGGCCCGGGTGCTGGCGGGAGAGCGACCGCCTGGCCGACATGGATGTCAACGGGGTCGAGGCCCAGCTCTGCTTCCCGAACTACCCGCGCTTCTGCGGCCAGCAGTTCCTGTGGGGCCAGGACCGGGAGCTGGCCCAGCTGTGCGTCGAGGCGTACAACGACTGGATGGTCGAGGAGTGGTGCGGCAACAGCGGGGGCCGCCTGCTCCCGCTGTGCCTGGTCCCGCTCTGGAACGCCGGTCTGGCCGCCGCCGAAGTCGTGCGCAACGCGGGGCGCGGTGTACGAGCCGTGGCCTTCAGCGAACTACCCACGTTCCTCGACCTACCGAGCATCTACAGCGGCTACTGGGATCCCTTCTTCACGGCCTGTCAGGACACGGGCACGGTGATCTGCATGCACGTGGGATCGGGCACCAGGACGCCGGTCACCTCGCCTGACGCGCCCAACGCGGTCCCGGCGACGATCATCTTCGGCAACAGCGTGGGTGGATTGACCGACTACCTGTTCTCGGGCGTGCTGCACCGCTTCCCCGCCCTGAGGCTCATGTTCGCCGAGTGCCAGATCGGATGGATCCCGTACCTGCTCGAACGCGCCGACGACGTCTGGTCTACCCACCGCGGCTGGAGCGACTCGCAGCGGTTCTGCCCCGAGCCACCCTCCACCTACTACTACCGGCAGGTCACCAGCTGCTTCTTCAAGGACCCGGTGGGCGTCGAGCTCCTCGACCGGGTGGGGCTGGGCAACGTCGTCTTCGAGACCGACTACCCGCACCAGGACGGCACCTGGCCGCATTCTCGCCAAGCGGCGGCGGCCCAGTTCGGGCACCTGCCCCAGGACACCATCAATCGGATCGCCCGGGGCAACGCCATCGAGCTGCTCGGCCTGCCCTTGGACCCCGACGGCTGAGGGCAGGCGTCGCTACTTCGACCAACTTTGGAGGCCGCGACCCTGGGAGACGAAGATCTGGGTGGCGAAGACGTCGCCGATCTGCTCGGTCTGCCAGCGCCGGCCGTCGTTGGATGCACTCGCTGCCTCGTGCCAGCCGCCCATGAGGTGGATCTTGTCGCCGATGACCCGTATGACCTGACCGGTGACGTGCTGGGCCTCGTCGGACGCCAGCCAGGCCACCACCGGCGAGCTGCCGGCCGGGTCCAGCGGGTGGAAGGTGTCCTCAGGGATCTCGTCAGGCTCCACGACGGTGGGGGCGTTGGGCATGGTCCCGGTGATTCGGGTCGCGCCGGCCGGCCCGATGGCGTTCACGGTGACCCCCAGGCGGTGGAGCTCGAGGGCCAGGGTCTGGGTCAGGCCGACCACGGCGGCCTTGGCCGTGGCGTAGTTGGTCTGGCCGAAGTTGCCGACCAACCCGGCGCCCGACGTCGTGTTGATGATGCGTCCCCGGCTGTCCTTGCCGTCCTTGGCCAACGACCGCCAGTGCCGAGCCGCCGCCCGGCTGGTGAGCCACGGTCCCCTCACGTGCACCCGCATCACGGCGTCCCAATCGGCGGCCTCGAGGTTCCAGACGACCGCGTCGCGGACGATGCCCGCGTTGTTGACCAGCACGTCGAACCGGCCCCACGCACTGAGGGCCCGCTCGATCATGGCCTGGGCGTCGTCCTCTTCGGCCACGCTGCCGTAGTCGGCGACGGCGACCCCGCCCCGGGCGGTGATGAGGTCAACCGTGAGGTCGGCGTCCTGGCCCGACCCCTGGCCGCCGACCGTGCCGCCCAGATCGTTGACGACCACTCGGGCCCCTTGGCGGGCGAGCTCGAGGGCGTGCCCTCGGCCGATGCCGTGGCCGGCGCCGGTGACGACCGCGACCTTCCCCTCCAACAACCTGCTCATGCGCATATCATATACAAGCGGACCCAGGGAGCTGGGAAGAGGAGAGGGATACGTGTCGAGTACAGCCTGGCGCAGTGAGACCGAGCAGCTGACCCTGCGTGTCCTGCTCGAACGCCGGCTGGCCAGTGATCCCGACGGCGAGTACCTCGACGTGTGCGCGACCAAGCTCTCGGTGCGTCAGGTTCACGACACCGCCAACCGCCTGGCCAACGCCCTGGCCGAACTGGGGGTCGAGCCGGGTGACCGGGTGGCCACCCTCATCGAGAATTCACCCGAGGCCACCTTGAGCTGGTGGGGGACGGTGCAGGCGGGTGGCATCGGTGTGCCGATCAACACGGCCTACAAGGGGGAGTACCTGCGGCACCAGCTGGCCGATTCGGGATCGAAGGTGGTGATCGTCGAAGCCTCGCTGGCCGAGCGCCTGGCGCCGGTCTTCGATCAGATCGACGAGCTGGCGCACCTGGTGGTGATCGGCGACGCCCCGGACCTGCCGGGCAACGTGCACCGCTGGGAGGACCTGCTGACGGCTGACGACCGCGCGCCCTCGGTGGTGCCGGCGCCGGGAGACCTGGCCACCTTCGTCTACACCGGGGGGACGACCGGGCTCTCCAAGGGCTGCATGTTGAGCCACAACTATCACGCCGCGCTGGCGGCGCAGATAGGGGTCTGCTGGGACCGGACCGCCGACGACGTGGTGTGGACCCCGTTGCCGCTGTTCCATTTCAACGCCATCACCACCGCCGTCGTGGGACCACTTCTCTACGGTGGCCGGGCCGCCATCTACCGGCGCTTCTCTGTCTCGAATTTCTGGAGCGAGATGAACAGGGTCGGCGCCACCATCACCTCGACGCTCGGCACCATGGCCTACCTGCTGGCCCACGACACCGACCGGCCCGAGATGCCCCAGTCAGGCGCCCCCGAGGCCAACCGGACCCTGCGTCTCATCGGCGCCGCCCCCTTGCCGGTGGAGGTCGACGACGTGATCCGGCGGCGTTTCGGGGTGAGCACGTTCTCCGGGGCCTACGGCGTCACCGAGGCGAGCCTGGTGTCGTGGCAGCCGACCGGGATGACCAACCGGCCCAACGCGGCCGGGGTGATCAACGACGAGTACTTCGACGTGCGCATCTTCGACGAGGACGACAACGAGCTGCCCACCGGGTCCGACGGGGAGATCGTCCTTCGTCCCAAGCGGCCGCACGTCATGTTCGCCGGCTATTGGGGCAAGCCGGAGGCGACCGTGGCCACCAGCCGCAACTGGTGGTACCACACCGGCGACATCGGCCATGTGGACGAGGACCGGTACCTCTACTTCGTCGATCGAAAGGCGGACTACCTGCGCCGGCGGGGTGAGAACATCTCGAGCTTCGAGGTGGAGCGGATCCTGATGGGCCACGGGCAGATCGCGGATGTGGCGGTGCACGCCGTGCCCAGCGAGCTCACCGAGGACGACCTCAAGATCACGGCCACCCTGACCGACGGTGCCCAACTCACCCAAGAGGATCTCTTCCGTTGGTGCATCGACCAGCTCCCGTACTTTGCCCTGCCGCGCTACATCGAATTTAGAGCGGAGCTACCTCGCAGCCCGGTGGGGCGGGTGCTCAAGCGCGAGCTGCGGGACGAGCCGATCGGCCCCGGCGTCTTCGACAGCGAGGCCTCGGGGATCATCTACGAGAAGCGCTAGCGGCGGAACGGCCGGCCCCGGGTCGGTGGAGATACATTTCGGGACCGCCCGCACCGGTCGTGGACCGGTGGGCGGCTGACCGCGAAGAGGGAGATCCGAGATGGCAGTACCAGAGGGAATCGGCACCATTGACACCATGATCGGGTTCCCCCATCCCGACATGAAGGAGACCTATCGCTTCATCACCCAGCAGACCAAAGACAAGGAGTCGATCGACGACTTCGAGTTCCCCGCTGAGTACATGTTCAAGGACGTTCCCGAGAAGGGCCTGCGCGACGTCGACGATCCGATCGCCCTGACCCTCTCGGAAATGGATCGCTGGGGTATCGACAAGGGCCTGATCGGTCTGGCCGGGCCCGACAGCGACGGGGTCAGGGCGATCAAGGCGCACCCCGATCGGTTCATCCCCTCCATCAGCGCCGACCCCAACGAGGGCATGAAGGGGATCCGCCTCATGCAGAAGATGTACGAGCTGTACGGCATACGGGCCGTCGGCGTATTCCCCTCGGGGACGTTTCCCCAGGTCGCCATCAACGACAAGTTGATGTACCCGATTTACGCCAAATGCGTCGAGCTGGACATCGCCCTCTTCTGCTGTGCCGGAGTGCCCGGTCCTCGCCTCAAGTTCGCCCCCCAGCACGTCGAGCTGATCGACGAGGTGATGTTCGACTTCCCCGAACTGGTCTTCGTCACCCGGCACGGCTGCGAGCCGTGGACGGAGCTGATCGTGAAGCTGATGCTGAAATGGCCCAACCTCTACTACTCGACCAGTGCCTTCGCGCCCAAGTACTACCCCAAGCACATCATCGACTTTGCCAACTCACGTGGCGCGGACAAGATCATGTACGCCGGATACTTCCCGATGGGTCTTTCGCTGGAGCGCATCATGACCGAGATGCAGAACGTCCCGTTCAAGGACGAGGTCTGGCCGAAGTTCCTGCGGGAGAACGCGGCTCGGGTCCTGCAGGTCTGAGGCGGGCCCTCCGTGCGTACGAGGCGGATGGGATGAGCGCCGGACTGGTGCTGGTGCACGGGGGAACGGTCACCTCGACCATGTGGGATCCGGTGCTGCCCTATCTCGACCGACCGGTGCTGGCCGTGGACCTCCCCGGGCGGCGCTACCAGCCGGCCGACCTCGGGAAGATCACCAGGGCCGATTGGGTGGCCGCGGTGATCGACCAGATCGTCAGGGGCGATCTCGGCCCCGTGGTCCTGGTGGGTCATTCCTCGGCCGGCTTCGTCATCCCGGAGGTCGCCGCCGCTCTGCCCGACCGGGTGGCCCACCTCGTCTTCGTGGCGGCCACCGTGCCGGCGGACGGGATGCGCCCGGTCGACTACATCAAGCCACGCCTCCGCCAGCTGGCGCTCGACCACGTCGACCTGGTCCGGGAGATGGCGGCGGGCAAGACCCTGGGCGGTCTGCGGCCGGGCGAGCCGCCGATCTCGACCGAGCTCGAGATCGTGGAGAACGACCCTCGCATGGGCCTCGAGGCACCCGGGCCGCTCCACGAGACCTACCAGGGATGGAGCCAGGTTCCCCGCCGGCTGCCGAGGACGTTCGTGCGCTGCCGGCAGGACCGGGTCGTCACGGCGGAACTGGTCGATCAGATGCTGCCCCACCTGGGTGAGGTGGATGTGGTCGAGATCGATGCCGGCCACGACGTGGCGACTGAGGCGCCGCGAGAGCTGGCCCGGCTGCTGGACGAGATCGCCGCCGCGTCGGACTAGGCGTCGTCGCGCCGACCGGCCCGGTCCTCGTACCGGGCAGCCTGCGAGCTCCACGACGCTCCGAGGACGGGTGAGTTCGGGCGCACCACGAGGTGTTCGAGGCCCACCTCGGGATAGTCGAGGGCGGCGGCCAGCACGCCGGCCAGGGTGCCGGCCACGTCGTCGGGGCTCAGCATGCGCTCGGTCATCAGGCCGTGCCGGGTCCAGTCCTCCAAAGTCTCGCTGAGGAGGTCCGGATCGAACAGGTCGCCGAATTCGGTCGGGAAGGTGGCCCCGACGGCGACGGTGGCGAAGCGCACCCGCGGGTGCTCCATCCGCCAGGCGCGGATCGACTCCTCGAGGGCGGCCTTGCTGGCGCCGTAGGCACCGAGTCCCGAGCGCGGGCGGCCCACCGTCTCCGAGGACAGCACCGCCACGATGGCGGAGGGCGAGAGGTGCCCGAGGGCGGCCTGGATGATGTGGTGCAGGCCGAGCACGTGCGTTTCGAGCACGGACGCCCAGTCGTCGGCCGTGGTGGCCACCATCGACCGCAGGGGGGCGACCCCGGCCGAGTAGACGACCAGGTCGATGGCGCCGAGGAAGTCGACCGCCTCGGCCACGATACGGGCGCAGTCTCGGGGTTGGCGGACATCCCCGGCCACGCCGTGCCCCTGCTCGGCGCCGCCGACCAGCTCGACCAGCCGATCGGCCCGTCGAGACGTCACCACCACCCTTCCGCCGCTCTCGATGGCGCGGGCGGCGAACGACCGGCCTATGCCCGCCGACGCTCCCACGACCAGGATCCGCCGGTGCCGCAGACCGAGACCCGGGACGGGCCCATCGGCGGGCTCGGACGGGAGCGGAGCCTCATCGACCACGGCGACAGTCTGCTCCGGCGGGCGGCTGTGACAAGAATGCAGATCATATACAATCCATCGACTCCGGGCCGGCCGAGCGGCGGCCCGCCGAATTGCACTGCAGGTCCCGATGACCGGGAACGCCAGACCGAGGAGCTGACATGGGTACGTCGTTGTGGCACGAGGAGCGGATGCTGATCGGGGGCGGGCTCGTGGCGGCTGCCGGTGGGGCCCGCTTCGAGAACGTCAACCCGGCCACCGAGGAGGTGCTCGGCGTCGCCGCCGACGGGTCGGCGGCTGACATGGACGCCGCCATCGGAGCGGCCCGCACGGCGTTTGACCGCACGGACTGGTCGACCGACGTCGAGCTCCGCCTGCGCTGCCTGCGCCAGCTCCAGGAGGGTCTGCTCCGCCACGCCGACCGATTCCGCGACACGCTGGTGGCCGAGGTCGGTACGCCCGTCATGCTCATCGACGGGCCCCAATTCGCCACCCCCGTCGGTGGACTGGGCTGGGTGGCCGACCTGCTCGAGAAGTACGAGTGGGAGACCGACCTGGGCTACGCGGAGCCCTTCGGCTTCCGCTCACGCCGCACCCTGCGCCGCGAGCCCGCCGGGGTCGTCGGGGCGGTCACCCCGTGGAACTTCCCCATGCAGATCAATCTGGCCAAGTGTGGACCGGCCCTGGCGGCCGGCAACACCGTCGTGCTCAAGCCGGCCCCGGACACACCCTGGGCGGCCACCCTGCTCGGACGGATCGCCGCCGAGGAGACCGACCTCCCACCGGGGGTCCTCAACATCGTCACGTCGGCCGATCATCTGATCGGCCAGCAGCTGGCCGAGGACCCACGGGTGGATCTGGTCTCCTTCACCGGTTCCACCGTCACCGGCCGCAAGGTCATGACGGCGGCGGCCCAGACGGTCAAGAAGGTCTTTCTCGAGCTCGGTGGCAAGTCGGCCTACGTGGTGCTCGACGACGCCGACGTGGCGGCTGCCGTGGCCGGCGTGGCGTTCCAGATCACCACCCACGCCGGACAGGGTTGTGCGGTGACCAGCCGCTTGTTGCTGCCCCGGGCGCGCTTCGATGAGGGAGTGGAGGCAGTGGTCGCCACGTTGGCGACCTTCACCTATGGCGATCCGAGCGATCCCACCATGATGATGGGACCGCTCATCAGCGAGCGCCAGCGCCAGCGGGTGCTCGGCTACATCGGCCGAGGAGTGGAGCAGGGCGCCACGGCGGTCCTCGGCGGCGGCGTGCCGGCCCATCTGCCGCGGGGTTTCTACGTCGAGCCGACCGTCCTGGTCGGGGTAGAGCGCGACGCCGTGGTCGCCCAGGAGGAGATCTTCGGTCCCGTGCTCGTCGTGCAGGCCCACGACGGGGACGATGACGCCGTCGAGCTGGCCAACCACTCCATCTACGGCCTCTCGGGAGCGGTCGTCGGGTCACCCGAGCGCGCCCGGTCGGTGGCGCGGCGGATGCGCACCGGCACGGTCTCGGTGAACGGCGGCCTGTACTACTCCCCCGATGTCCCCTTCGGGGGTTACCGGCAGAGTGGGGTGGGCCGCGAGATGGGCGTGGCCGGATTCGAGGAGTATCTCGAGATCAAGTCGCTGGCCGAGAGGGCGTAGGCCGTCTCGCCCGGCGGGCCAGGGGCATCGTCAACCGTGACCACGGATCAGGCCACCATGTGGGCGTTGCTCGAGGATCGGGCGAGGCAGAGCCCCGACGCCCTTTTCGTGGTCGACGAGGCGGGCCGCCGCTTGACCTACTCGGAGTTCCTCGCCGCGGCGCGGTCGGCGGCCGTAGGCCTGGTCGGCCTCGGTATCGGGCCCGACGTCGTGGTGTCCTGGGTGTTGGCGACCTCCATCGACACCTGCGTCGTGATGGCGGCGCTGTCACGGCTGTCCGTGGTGCAGGTTCCGATCGTGCCCATCTACCGGGCCCGCGAGATCGGCCACATCGTGGTTGATTCCGCGGTCGACGTGATGCTCGTGGGCTCGTCCGACCAAGGCGTCGACTACACCGCCATGGTCAGCGCCATCGCGACGGATCAGGGCGGCCGACCCGAGATGGTCCGGCTCCCGGGTCAGCTCCCTGGGGGAGGGGGCGGTCCGCTGCCTCCGGCCCCCCCCTCCGGACAGTCCGATGCCGTCCGGTGGCACTTCTACACGTCGGGGTCCACCGGGAAGCCCAAGGGCGTGCAGCACAGTGACCGCGGCCTTGTCGCCGTGGCCAGGGGCATGGCCGAGCGTATGGATATGGGTCCAGCGGACCGCAGCGGACTGGCGTTCCCCATCGCCCACGTCGGTGGCCCCATCAACGTGCTGGCCAGCTTCATCTCGGGTGCCGCGCTGATTCTGCTGGAACGCTTCGACCCGGACCGGGCCGTGGCGACTCTCCGGCGTGAGGGGGTCACCTTGGCCGGATCCGGCACGGCGTTCCACTTGGCCTATCTCGACGCCCAGCGCCGTCAGGGCGACCGTCCGATCTTCCCGTCCTTGCGCGGTTGTCCCGGTGGCGGCGCCCCCAAGCCGCCGGGGCTCCACCACGAGGTCAAGGCGCGGCTCGGCGGGGTCGGCATCCTGTCGGGGTGGGGGTTGACCGAAGCGCCGGTGCTCACCATGGGGCGCCCCGGCGATCCCGACGACAAGCTCGCCTTCACGGAGGGTCGTCCGCTCCCGGGCGTGGAGCTCAAAGTGACCTCGGCCGACGGGGCCGAGGTGGCGAACGGCGCGACGGGGGAGCTCCGGGTCCGGGCGCCCCAGATGATGCCCGGCTATGTGGAGGCGCGGCTCAACGTCGAGGCCTTCGACGAGCATGGCTTCCTCCGCACGGGGGATCTTGGCCTGGTCGACCAGGACGGCTTCGTCACCATTACCGGGCGCCTCAAGGACATCATCATTCGCAACGGCGAGAACATCGGGGCGGCGGAGGTCGAGGAACTCGTCCGCCTCCACCCCGATGTAGTCGACGCGGTGGTCGTGGGTCTCCCCGACCCTCGGACGGGGGAACGACTCTGCGCGATCATCGAACTGCGACCCGGTCATCAGGGGCTGGAGGTGGAGGGGCTGGCCGCCCACCTCGAGGCGCAAGGTCTCCGGCGGCAGGCCTGGCCCGAGCAGGTCGAGGTCGTGAACCTGCTCCCTCGCACCGCCACGGGAAAGGTGGACAAGTCGGAACTGGTGGAGCGGTTCGGCCCGCCGACGGACATCGCGGTAGAACAACGGGCGACCTGATGGAGGGATGAGCATGGACGACGAGACCGCAGCGCGACCACCGCAGGGGGACTGGTTGGGTACGCCATTCGTGCGCTTCGAGCGCCACGGTTCCCTGGCCCATTGCATCGTCGATCGCCCCGAGGCCCGTAACGCCATGACGGGCCCGATGTACTTTGCGGTGCGCTACGCCGTCGACGTGGTCAACGCCGATCCTGCCCTCTCGGGTCTGCTGCTCACGGGGACGGGCGACGTCTTCATCCCGGGTGGGGACCTCGGCGGGGCCACGGTGGACGACTGGGGCGACCTCTCGCGGCTGCTGGCCATGGACACCACACCGTTCGAGGCGATCCGCAACTCTCGCAAGCCCGTGGTGAGCGCGGTGAACGGGATCTGCCAGGGAGGCGGCCTGCTGATGACGCTGCTGTCCGACGTGGCGGTCGTGAGTGAGCGGGCGACCTTCCGGGCTCCCGAGCTCTACCGGGGCATCGCCGACACCGGCTACGCCGCCTACCTGCCGGTCCAGATCGGGCCGGCGCGAGCGCGGGACCTGCTCTTCACGGGGAGGACCCTCGACGCGGCCGAGGCGTGCGCCTGGGGTCTGGTGACCCGGGTGACCGAGCACGACCGTCTGCTCGACGAGGCCGCCGAGGTGCTGCGCGCCTGCTGCCGCACGGCTCCCGGTGCCCGTTTGGCGGTCAAGCGCGTCATCAACGAGCAGTACGGGCACTACGACCGCATGTCGATGGACGAAAGCCTCGCGGGGCCCGAGTGTGTCGAAGGGTGGCTCGCCTTCAAGGAGCGCCGCTCACCATCGTGGGTGGCCGAGGACCTCCGCGCCGAGGGTCGTCTCTGACCTCAGAGGCGGACCGTCTGACCACCGTCGACGGCGATGATCTGACCGGTCATCCATGCCGCGTCGTCGGAGAGAAGGAACAGACAGGCTCCCACCATGTCCTCGGGTTGGCCGAGGCGCTTGAGCACCAGTGACGCGATGAGGGGTTGGAGAAACTCACTCGGCACGACGGTGCGGGTCGCCTCGGTGTCGGTCGGACCCGGCGCGATGGCGTTGACCCGGATGTTCTTCCAGCCCAGCTCGGCGGCGAACGAGACGGTGAGGCTGTTGATGGCGGCCTTGGCGATGGAGTAATAGCCGCCCCCCATCCAGGCCGCCGTCGATGACTGATTGACGATGGCCCCGCCGCCGCGAGCCACCATTGAGTCATGGCAGGCCCGGATGCAATGGAACGCCCCGTGCATGTTCACATCCATGATCTTGCGGTAGTACGCCAGGTCGACGTCGACCAGGCCATGGATCTCCATGCCGTGGTAGATGGCGGCGTTGTTGACCAGGTAGTCGATGCCGCCGAAATTCTCCACGACCGCCGCCGCCATGGAGACGGTGCTCTCGGGATCCGCCACATCGACCACCTGCGCCATGGCGTTGGCGCCGGACCCGGTGATGCCGTCGGCCACACGCGCCGCTTGTTCCCCGTTGAGGTCGGCCACCACCACCAGGGCCCCTTCGGCGGCCAGGCCCTTGGCGTACGCCTCGCCGATGCCCTGACCGGCACCGGTGACAATGGCGACTTTTCCGTCAAAGCGACCTTGCAATGTTCCTCCCGGATGCCTGGGCCAGCGCGCCGGAAGTGGCGCTTCTGGGTAGGTGTATATTATATCTGAAATCGCGATTCAGGCATTTCGAACGATCCCGTGGCGATCGGCGCCCACGGTAGGGGAGGGACGCTCATGCGGGCCGAGGACCTGGTGATGATCAGCGTGGACGACCACCTGGTGGAACCACCGGACCTGTTCACCGGGCGGTTGCCGGCGTCCCTCCAGGCGCGGGCGCCCCGGGTCGAGCGCCTGGCCAACGGCAGCGACGTGTGGGTCTTCAATGGAGCCCAGATACCCAACATCGGGTTGAACGCGGTGGCCGGCCGCCCGAAGGAAGAGTACGGGGTCGAGCCGACCGCCTTCGACGAAATGCGGCCCGGCTGTTACGACGTCCATGAACGGATCAAGGACATGAACGCCGGCGGCGTCCTCGGCTCCATGTGTTTCCCGTCGTTCCCGGGCTTCAGCGCGCGGCTCTTCGCGGCCTGCGACGACAAGGAGGCGGCGCTGGCCGTCCTGCGCGCCTACAACGACTGGCACATCGACGAGTGGTGCGGGTCTTACCCAGGCCGTTTCATCCCGATGGCGCTGCCCGTGCTCTGGGACGCCGAGCTGTGCGCCGACGAGGTGCGCCGGGTGGCGGCCAAGGGCTGCCATTCGTTGACCTTCACGGAGAACCCGGCGGCCCTCGGGTTCCCGAGTTTCCACGACCCGACCTGGGATCCCCTCTGGACGGCCCTGTGTGACGAGCAGGTCGTGCTCTCGATCCACCTCGGGTCGTCAGGCAGTATCACCGTGACGTCCCCCGACGCGCCGATCGACGTCATGATCACGCTGCAACCCATGAACATCTGCAGTGCCGCCTCGGACCTGCTGTGGTCTCGGGTGCTGAAGAACTTCCCCGATATTCGCGTCGCCCTCTCGGAGGGTGGCACCGGCTGGATCCCGTACTTTCTCGACCGTGTCGACCGCACCTACGAAATGCACCGGCAGTGGACGGGACAGGACTTCGGCGACCGGCTACCGAGCGACGTCTTCCGCCAACACTTCTTGACTTGCTTCATTTCCGACCCGGTGGGGGTGCAACTCCGGCACCAGATCGGCATGGACAACATCGCTTGGGAGTGCGACTACCCCCACTCGGACTCCTCCTGGCCCCGGGCGCCCGAGGAGCTGGCCGAGGTGATGGCCGGGGTACCCGACGACGAGGTGGGGAAGATCACCTGGGGCAATGCCAGCCGCTGGTACTCCTTCGATCCCTTCGCCCATCGGGCCCGCGCCGAGTGCACCGTCGCCGCCTTGCGGGCCGAAGCGGCCGGACACGACGTCGAGATCCGCCCATTCGACAAGGGCCGGTTTGTCCGCCGGGGCAAAGGCGCCGACCTGGGCAAACTCGCCGCTCAGGCCACCGCCTGAGAGCCGACCGCACGGTCGTCGTGTCCGAACGCGGTGGCGGCGCCGATGGACAGGTAATTGATCCTATGTATAAAATATTCAATCGTTGGTTTCGGGGTACCGTCAGCCGATTCGGGCGGGCTGCTGATTGAATGACGAACGACCTTGGGGAGGGTGTGAGGATGATCCGCAAAGGACTATTCGAGCTTCGAAGGTCGGTGCTGCCGCTGGCCCTGGCGACCATGATGGCCGCCGGGACGTCCCTCGCACTCTCGTCGACGACCGCGGCCGCGGCGACCTCGGCCAGTCGCACGCTGGCGGCCAGCGCTCCTGCCAATGGCGTCTGGCCCGGCGTCGGGAAGATCTGCGAATCAGGACCCGGCGGCGCCTCCTCGGTCCGGGGCGTGGGCTCCAAGACCATCAATATCGCCGTGTTCAACGACGCCGCCAACACCATTGAGCCGGGCCTCGAGGTCGAGTTCGTGCAGCAGGCCACGGCGTTCGCAAAATGGTGCAACGCCTCAGGGGGCATCAACGGACGGAAGATCGTGATCGACAACCGCGACGCCGCGCTGTTCAACGCCGCGCAACAGGCGACAACGGCGTGCCAGAGCGACTTCATGGCGGTTGGCGGCGGCATGGCCCTCGACCAGCCCTCCGTCCCCATCCGTGAGAAGTGCGGGCTGGGCCAGATCACCGGGTATGTCGTCTCGAACGCTTCGGACCTGGCCACGCTGCAAGTCGATCCGAGCGGCATCAACACAAACTCGGTCACCTCGGGATGGTTCGGGGCGCTGGCCAAGGCCTACCCGAAGGCGGTCAAGGCGGCCGGGATGGGTGGGCAGAACGACGCCTCCATCCTCCAACCCGAAACGAAGTATGAATACGGCGCCGAAGCGCAGGGTTGGAAAGTCGTGGACTTCCCTGAGCCCCCGATCACGGTGGAAAACTGGGCGCCCTACGTCGAGGACTACCAGAGCAAGGGGGTCCAGGCCCTATGGCCCGCCGACAGCGGCAACTTCGTTCCCTTCGCGCAGGCGATGACGACGGCCGGCTACCACCCCGCCTTCGTCGCGCTGGGGACACAGTTCGCCGACGCCCAGACCCAGAAAGCCGTGGTCGACAACCCCAGTCTGCCTCCGGTCTACGTCGAGACCTCGTGGTGGCCACTCTCGATGGCGTCGCAGAACCCCTCGACCGAGGAGCTGGTCACCACCATGCACAAATACGCCAAGGGCGACACCATCGACTTCGACGACGAGGAAGGGGCCGAGGCGTGGCTCCTGTGGGCCAAGTCGGCCTCGGCCTGTGGCGCCAGCCTCACGGTGACGTGCGTGCTGAACCACGCAACAGCCGTCACGAACTGGGACGCCGGAGGCATTCAGGCGCCCATTGCACACTTGACGCTCTCCAACCAGAACCCCCAGCCCTCGCCGTGCTTCGTCCTCATGAAGGGTGGTGCGAAGGGGTGGATCTACGACAAGGCGATCACCCGCCCCACGCAGTCCATCTGGAACTGCAACCCCAAGAACGTCGTCCACCTGACCGCGCCACAGCAGCAGAAGATCAACGCCTTGTGAGCATGGGTTCGGCCGGCCGCGGGGGCTCGTGCCACCTGCATAGTCCCGCCCGGGCAGACGACTGACCATTCTTTCGGGGGACGGCTGTGCATGAGTTCATTGTCTTCACCATCGGCGGCCTGGCTGCGGCGGGCATCTACGCGATAACGGCGAGCGGCCTCACCCTCACGTACACCACGACGGGAATCTTCAATTGGGCGCACGGCGCCATCGGGATGATCTGCGCCTTCGCCTACTGGCAAATGAGCATCGGCTGGGGCTGGCCAGTGCTCATCTCCCTACTGGTCAGCCTCTTCGTGCTGGCGCCTGCCATCGGCATCGTGATCGAAGCAGCCGTGATGCGCCGGCTCGAAGGTGTGTCGGAGGCATCCAAGCTGGTCGTCACGCTGGCCATCGCGCTCATGCTCCTGGGTGTGGCGCAATGGATCTGGAGTCCCACGACCTATCGGGCTCTGCCCCCTCTCTTCAGCAATGACACCCTGGTTCTAGGTTCGATCAGGATCTCCTACAACGACGTGACCGTCCTGATCCTGGCCCTGGTCGTCGCCATCGGACTGCGGTTGTTCCTCTACCGCAGCCGGATGGGTGTGACCATGCGGGCCAGCGTCGACGACCGGACCCTGACCTCGCTCAACGGGTCGAGCGCCAACACGAATGCCCGCAACGCCTGGATCATCGGGTCCATGCTGGCCGCACTGGCGGGGATCCTCGTGGCGCCCACGCTCTCCCTGTCGGCCTCCGCGCTGACGCTGCTCATCGTCAACGCCTACGCGGCGTCGGTCATCGGTCGTCTGCGCTCCATTCCGATGACCTTCGTGGGTGCGATCATCTTGGGCCTCTCCATCGCGTACTCGGTGGCCTATCTGCCCCAGAACCCCTACATCCAAGGCTTCGAGAACGCGGTGCCTGCGATCGTTCTCTTCATTGCCTTGCTGCTCCTGCCCCAATCGCGCCTGCGTGGGCACCGGCAACTCCGGAGCCGAGAGCTCGCGTTCCGCCCTACGTGGAACGGCACCGGTCTGTTCTGCGCCGGCACGGTCATCACCGCAATCCTCTTGGCGACAACTGTCTCTACCGCCGATCTATTCAGTCTCAATCGGATGTGGGGATTGGCCATCGTCGGGCTTTCCGTCATCCCCATCGTCGGGTACGCGGGGCGTCTGTCGTTGTGCCAGATGACCTTCGCCGGCATCGGCGCCACCATGGTGGGACATCTGGGGGGGAACCCCCTCTCGCTACTGGCGGCCGCCGGGGTGTGCGCGCTGATCGGCGTCATCGTCGCCATCCCCGCCTTGCGGCTCTCGGGCATCTACTTCGCACTGGCCACCGCGGCCTTCGCCATCACCATGGACAACTGGGTGTTCATGCTCCCTTCCTTCAACCTCTTCGGTCATCCCTACGCCCCCTTCGGCTCGGGTTCCCTCGACTTTTCCCCCTTCCGCATCGGTTCGATCGCACTCACTTCCAAGACATCGCAGTTCGTCGCGGGATCGGTGGCCTTTGTCGTCCTGGTCGTGCTTGTCGTCGCCCTGCGACGGTCGGAGTTTGGACAACGTCTGTTGGCCATGAAGGACAGTCCCGCCGCGTGCGCAACCCTGGGTATGAACGGCCGGACGTCGCTCGTCGGGGTGTTCGCCGTTTCGGCCGCCCTGGCGGGGGTCGGTGGTGGCATCTACGGCATGGAGCTGGGCAGCGCGGCGCCTGACATCTTCCAGTTCTTCAACGGGCTCTCCGTCATGTTGGTGATGGTCGTCATGGGAATCACCTCATTCGGTGCCGCGGGGTTGAACGGCGGTTACCAGGGATCGCCGTTCTTCACCAACTTCTTCCCTTCGCTCACGCAATTGCCGCTCCTCCTCGTCGGCCTCGGCGGCATCGCCGTCGGCACCACACCCAACGGGACCATCCCGGGCAGCATCAGACCGGTCTATCTTTCCGTGGCGCGACGCCGCTGGCTGGTAGGCCTGGTCGTGGTGGTGTTCGGGCTGGCCTGGGCGCTCCGGCTGAGCGGAGCGATCGGCAACTGGCCGATGACCATCATCATGCTGGTCGATCTCGCGCTGTTCCCGGTACCGGCCTACGTCGCGGACTACCGGGCGAGGATCGCGCCACCTGCGTTCGGTCTTCCCGAGCGCCGGTCGAAGGCGAAGAATGGCGCCTCTTTCGCCGAGGCGGTGTCCGGCGGCGGTCCCGTCGGCCCGGCCGACCCGATTTCGACACTGTCGGCGCCTGGAGGCAGCAATGGGACTTGAGATCCAAGAGGTCTCCGTTCGCTTTGGCGGCCTCGCCGCGCTGTCCGACGTGTCGATCAGGGCCGCAGACGGTGCGATCACCGGATTGATCGGGCCGAACGGTGCCGGCAAGACGACCCTGTTCAACGTGGTCACCGGGATGCAGCGCCCCAATGCGGGGGCCGTATCCCTCGACGGCCGGGACCTGCGCGGGCTCTCGTCCTATCGTCGGGCCCGGCTTGGGCTCGGCCGCACGTTTCAACGCTTGGAGCTCTTCGGGACCCTGACGGTCGCCGAGAACATCGGGGTCGCCGCCTCCATCGCGCAGCGGGGAGTGGTGAAGGCCAGGTCGAGGGCGATCCAGGAGATCCGCGACGAGCTACTGGACCGTCTGCGATTGACGCCGGTGGCCAACGACCGCGCCGACACCTTACCGACGGGGACCGGTCGCATCCTAGAGCTGGCTCGTGCCCTGGCCGCCGGGCCCAAGGTCCTTCTCCTTGACGAACCGGCCGCGGGCCAGGACACCGACGAAACCGGGCGCTTCTCGGAGGTTCTGTGCGACCTGGCGAATGACGGGCTCGCCATTCTGTTGGTCGAGCACGACATGGATCTGGTCATGAACGTCTGCCACACCGTCGTGGTCCTCGACTATGGCCGCATCATCTGCTCGGGCACACCGGCCGAGGTCCGGGCCGACCCCGAGGTTCAGGCCGCGTATCTCGGCACGGTAGCGGCGGCGGTGGCCGGTGACTGAACCGCTCCTGGAGTTCCGAGCCGTGCGGGCGGCCTACGAAGAGGTCGAAGTGATCCACGGGATCGACGCGACGTTCGAAGAAGGCGTCGTGACCGCTGTCCTCGGGGCCAACGGCGCCGGAAAGTCGACCCTCCTCGCCCTGGCGGCAGGCATCATGGGGCCGAGCGAGGGTGAGGTCCGTTTCGCCGGTGAAAAGGTGAGGGTGGGATCCACGTCCTCGCTGGCCCGCCGAGGACTCTGCCTGATTCCCGAGGGCCGCGGCGTGTTCCCGAATCTGACCGTGCGAGAGAACCTCTGGGTCATGACGCACAGTGGTCGGGGGCGACGGCACGTCGAGCAGTGTGCTTTCGAACGGTTCCCGCGCCTGGAGGAGCGTCGTGATCAGCCGGCCGGCACGCTCTCGGGCGGCGAACAGCAGATGCTGGCTCTTGCCCGCGCCGTGGCGACCAGTCCTCGCTTGCTCATGCTGGACGAACTATCGATGGGGCTGGCGCCCATCGTCGTAGACGAGCTCTACCGGCATGTCGTCACCCTGGCTGCAGAGGGCATCACCGTCGTGGTGGTAGAGCAATTCGCACGTACTGCGATTTCGGTTGCCACCTCGGCCGTGGTGATGTCGAACGGACGGATCGTCCACACCGGTCCGGCCCGCGGCCTCGAGTCAGTGCTCCACTCTGCGTACCTGGGACCGGTTCAACCCGCGGGGACGAGTTCACCCGACCGCAACGGGACGTCAGATCACACCGAAACCTAGGGCAGGCGACGGGCCAACGGAGGTGCGTTGTCCACCATGATGCTCCTGATCTCGTCGTCGCTGAAGGCGCAGCGGCGGAGATCGGCCACGAAGGAGAGCGGATCGGTCAGTCCTTCCGCGTGGGGCCAGTCGGAGCCGAAGAGAAGTTTGTGCTCACCCATGACATCCCGGATCTCCGAGAGGTCGTCCTCGTAGAACGGCGCGACCCATATGTGGTCGCGGAAGGTCTGCACCGGGTCGGAGGCAAAGCCGGTCGGGTGCTGTCCGTACGCCTTGCGCAGCTTCTTGACCAGAATCGGGACCCACTGGGCGCCCGCTTCGATGCTGGCCACGCGCACCCGGGGGAAGCGGTCGAAGATGCCTTGGCAGATGAGGGCGGCCATCGTCTCGTACGGCGGGCGGTCGGCCGAGAGGACGGCCCGCAGCGGCGTGTGACGAAAGGCCTCGAAATTCCCGGTGGGCTCCCAGTCGTCGAGGTAGCGGCTGTAACCGGCATCACCTGAGTGGATGCCGACGGTGACCCCGGCCTCGTTGACGCGGGCCCAGAACGGGTCGAAGCGGGGGTCGCCCGGTGAGGTTCGGCCGGTGGCCGTCCGCACGGGCCCGCCTTTCAAGGTGATGACCCGCGCGTCGTGGTCGAGTGCCCATTCGAGCTCGACCACGGCGGCGTCCACGTCGACCAGCGTGATCAGCGGCGCCGCGTAGATCCGCTCCTGGTAGGCGAAGCCCCAGTCCTCGTCGAGCCAGCGGTTGAACGCCCCGAAGGCGGCGACCAGCGCCGGAGGGTCATGGGACAGCGACTCCTCCATGCCCACCGCCAGGGTGGGGAAGAGGAAGCAGCCGGCCAACCCTTGCGCATCCATGACGGCCAGCCGGGCGTCACGCGAGCGGTACTCCGCCCGGATCGGCTCGAGGTCGCCGAAGAGCGCGCGCATGTCCTTCTCATGTGGGTTTCGTCCCCGGAAGTACTCGTCCAGGCTGCCCGGCTTGGCCACGGGATCGAACAGCGGGTTCGGGATGAACCGGTTGACCTTCCCTCCCACCAGGAGCCGTTGGCGCCCGTTGATCTCGGCCCACTGCATGGCCCGTTTCGCCATGGTCGGCTCGATGTGCCGCGTGAAGGCGTCAGTGGCCTCGTAGTAGTGGTTGTCGGCGTCGAAGGCCTGCCCGTAGATCCCCTCGGGCAGCGCCACCGCCGTGCCCTGTGCGGTCGTTGCGGTCATGGCCATCATGATAGAACATCATTTCAATTAATTGTCAATTTGTTCCTTTTACTAGGTACCACTCAAATAGATTCATGTTCTAAGGTGAGGCACGGTCCGGGGCCGACGCACCGATCACCGGAAGTGAGACGACATGACAGGACCGATACCGCCGACGGTGTTGACCGGCCCCCAGCTCGAGCGTCGCCAGCGCCTGATCGATGCCGGACTCGTGCTGTTGCGGCGGGATGACTACGCCCAGATCCAGGTGAAGGACGTCGCCGAGGAGGCCGGCGTCGCCCTCGGCACGCTGTACAACTACTTCTCCTCCAAGGAGCACCTCTTCGCCGAGGTGTTGGTGCAATGGGCCGCCACCCTCCGGGCCAGCTTGGCCAACCACCCGCTCGACGGGATCACCCCGGGGGAGAGGTTGATCCAGGCCCTGCACCGGTCGGTGCGCGCGTTTCAGCAGCAGCCGCAATTGGCCCGCCTGGTGTCGACGCTCCAGATGTCGTCCGATCCCTTCGCCACCGAAATCCTCTCCCGGCTCGACCAGGCCACCCGCGGCGTCTATCTCGAGATCCTCCGTGATTTCGAACCGCCCCTCGCCCAGCGCATCATCCGCAGCGCCAGCGCGATCTTCGACAGCTTCCTGCGCTCGTGGTCGGCTGGCCGCCTCTCAACGGTCGACCTCTACGACTACCTGACCGAGAGCGTGTCACTTCTCTTCGCGACGGGCGACGACCACGACGCGCCAGATCTGGTGCGGGCGGGGGGCGTGGCCGATGGGTGACGCCCCCGAGTTCCACCTGTTCCTGCCTCAGATGCGCCTCTCGCCGGACGGCCTCGTCGATCGCGCCCGCGCCGCCGAGGCGGCGGGCTTCGCCGGCCTGGCGCTCATGGACCACCTCGCCCCGCCCCAAGCCGAGGACCGGCCCATGTTCGAAGCCATGACCATGGCGACCTGGCTGGCCGCCCGCACCGAGCGCCTCACCATCGGCCACCTGGTGCTGTGCGACTCGTTCCGGCACCCGGCGGTGCTGGCTCGCCAAGCGGTGACCCTGGACCACCTTTCCGGTGGTCGCTACGAACTCGCCCTCGGCTCAGGCTCGACACCGGCTGAGCTCAGGACCTTCGGAGTCAGCGAGGCGAAGGGGCCCGAGCGCGCGGCGCGGTTGCGCGAGACGCTCGACGTTGTCACTCAGCTCTGGACCGGCGAGCCCGTCACCTTCGAAGGGCGGTTCCACCAGATGACGGCCGCCCGTCAATGGCCGACGCCGACGCGGCCTATCCCGGTGGTCATCGGCGGGACGGGTCCGGCCACTCTTCAGGTCGTGCGGGACCACGCGACGTGGTGGAACCTGCCGGCCCACCACATCGACCGGCTCGAGGCGTGCCGGCCCCTCATCGGCGCGGCCCGGGTGTCCTTGCAGCAGTTGGTGACGTTCGTGCCGGCGGGGACGGACCGTGCCGAGATCGTCGAGTTGGCGGACCGGCGTTTCGGTTGGATGGGCCACACCGGGAGGGCGGTGGGCGGGGGTGACGAGCTGGTGGCCTCCTTCGAGGCGTACCGGCGCCAGGGCGTCGAGCGGTTCTACCTCTGGTTCACCGATTTCGCCCACCCGGACACCCTCGGCGCGTTCGGTGCCGAGGTCATCGCCCGGCTGGCGTGAACGGCCGAACCGAGGTGTCCCGGCAGGGGCGCCGAATTCAAGAATGCATATAATGTACAGTCGCCGACCGAGCCAAGCCCGGAGTGGCCTGGAGCCCGATCGAAAGGAATCCCGTGCCTGATGCCTTCGACTACGTCGAGCGTCTCTTTCCCGAGCCCGTCGATCCGGGGATCGCCCAACCGGACCGGGCGGTGGCGTCGGTCAGTCACGGCACGCGGAGCTTCTTGGAGGGCGGGGGCGGCGAGGGCACGACGTGGTACGAGGGGGGAGGGTCGGCCAGCGACCAGGCCGTGCAGGGGATCACCATCTATCCCCCGACCGGCGGGGTGGCCACCCAGGGGGACGCCTTCGAGCCGGTGAAGATCGGGATCCTGATCGACATGGACCTGAACCAGCTGCTGGCGGACTGGATCGACCCCACCATCCTCGCCATCGAGGACGCCCTGAACGAGGGCGTGTGGGCCAGGTCGTCCGTGCAGCTGATCATCGCCGACGCCCGGGGGTTGCCACGGGAGAACTACAAGAAGGTGATCGAGGGGTATCGCTGGTTGGTCGACCAGGGATGCGTCGTCGTACTGGGGCCGATGATCTCTGACAATTCGCTGGTGTTGCAGGACACGGCGAACGAGTTGGGTGTCGCCTGCATCGGATGGACCGGCGCGCACCGGTTCGCCTCTGACTACTGCTTCACGGTGGCCAACGGCGACATCCCGACCGAGGGTGTCATCTGTGCCAACTGGCTGTACCAGAAGGGGCTGCGCAACGTGGGCCTCTTCTGGGAGGCCGGCTCGTCGGGACGCGACTACGCCGACTACTTCCGTGACGAGGCCATCCGCCTCGGCCTGACCATCACGCGCGAGGTCAAGCTCGAACCCAACCCCCGTGGCCTCGGCGACCATCTCGCGGCCATGAAGGAGTCGGGCACCGAGGGCCTCTACTACGGCGGGTACGGCTACGCCGCCTTCCACTTCGGTCCCGCGCTGAAGGCGCTCGACTGGGACCCGCCGCGCATCATGGGCACCGCCTTCATGTTCTATTCGAACAAGAACCGCTGGGGCGAGGGGCTGGAGGGCTGGCACGGTATCGATCAGCTGGGCGAGGACGGCGCCAACCCCAACTACAACGCCATGCGGGAGCGATTCGAGAAGCGCTTCAACCGCACGACCGGGAACGTGGTCGTCGCCCTGGCCTACGACACGGCCCGGGTGGCCATCCACGGGATCGCCAACGCCTCCATCCCGGCGCCGCGGCAGGTCAAGGAGGGTATGGAGCGCATCCGCTGGATGCCGGCGACCAACGGCGGCCCTTCCACCTACATCCAGTTCGGCCCGGGCGATCACAAGGGATACAAGGGTGACTTCCTCACCATCCGCGAACTGCGCGGGGGGGAGCTCCGCTTTGGCGGCTACTTCCGACCCGAGTGGCCGTCCAACGGCACGCCGACCCCCTGATGGAAGAAGCGGCGAGCCTGGCGGCGCTGCTCACCGAGCATCCGTTCGGCGCCGAGGAGATCCTGATCAGCACTTCCGTTCTGGACAGCACGCTCGGTGAGGTCCGGGCCGGCGCCGGGCGCGTGGCCGAGCGACTTCGAGAGGCCGGCGTCGAACCCCGCCAGGGCGTGGTGGTGGAGTTGCCCGACGGGCCCGCGTTCATCACCGCCATGTTCGGCGTCTGGCTGGCCCAGGCGGTGTTCGTCCCGGCCAACCCACGTCAACCCCGAGGCGAAACAGAGCGGGTGATCGCCGCCACTGCCCCCGCCGCGGTGATCGACGTCGACGGCGTGCGCGCCGCCGCGGCCTCGCCCACCACGTACGAAGCAGACACGGCCTTCATCACCTGGACCTCGGGCACGACCGGTCAGCCCCGGCCGATCCTGCAGTCCCACTCGGGGTACCTCGAACTGCTCGACCGCGTGCTTGGGCCGTTGCGGGGGAAGCCAGCCGAGCCCGGTCGGCGCCCCTCGCCGAACCTCGTCCCCGTCTCCCTGGCCCTCAACGCCGGCCTTTACAACGTCCTCTTCGGGCTCCGCGCCGGCGCCGCCCTGGTGCTGATGGACCGGTTCACGACGGGCGAGTTCGCCCAGCTCGTGTCGCGCTTCGCCATCCGCTCGACCGTGCTGCCACCGCCCGCCTTGGTGATGCTGGCCGACGATCCCGCTCTCGTCGACCTCGCTCCCCTGCGCTACGTGCGCAGCATCACCGCCCCGCTCTCGCCACTGGCCGCCCGCCGGTTCACCGACAAGTTCGGGGTCACCGTGCTCAACGGTTACGGGCAGGCCGAGATCGGTGAGGTCATCGGTTGGACCGCGGCCGACGCCCGCGAGCATCCCGACAAGGTCGGCGCGGTGGGCCGTCCCCACCCGGGTGTGGCCATCAAGATCGTCTCGCCGGAGGGAGCCGAGGTTGGGACGGACGGGACGGTGGGCGAGCTGCTGGTCAGGCCGCCGCGGATGGCGTCGGGCTACGCCGACGGCGAGCGCATGGACGACCGCGTGGACGCCGAGGGCTTTCTGCGGACGGGCGACTTCGCCAGCGTGGACGAGGCCGGCTTCGTCTGGATCGAGGGACGGGTCAGTGACGTCATCAACCGGGGCGGCAACAAGGTCTTTCCCGGACAGGTCGAAGAGGTGCTGTGCCTCTCCCCGCTGGTCGCCGAGGCGGCCGTGGTGGGCCGGCCCGACGAGCGCCTGGGTGAGGTCCCGGTGGCGTTCGTGGTCGGGTCAGCCCCCAGCGAAGATCTGGAGCGCCTGTGCCGGGAGCACCTGGTGGCCTACAAGGTCCCGGTGGCCTTCCATTACGTCGAGGCCCTGCCCCGCAGCGAGGTCGGCAAGGTGCTGCGCCGCGAGCTGCTGGCGGGGCTACCGGCGGCGGGCCGCTAGTCCTTCCAGTCCTCCGTGCGATCCGTGCGGGCGGGCTGTCGCCCCAGGCGCATGGGCGAGAGGTCGGCGTCGACCAGGAGGATCCGTTCGCATCGTTCGGTGACGCGGCGCTGGCGCGCCTCCCATTTGGCCAGTTCCGGGTCGCGACGCCGCGCCTGCTCGCGCTCGGCCCACCGCTCCCAGGTGGGGATGGCCCAGAGCAGGATGCACTCGGCGTCGTCCCCCAACGCGGTCTCCCAGGCCCCGGCGAGCACCCAGCCGAACTTCTCGAGCGCCGGCTGCGCCTCCTGGCGCACTATTTCGAGGTACTCGGGCGCGGTCCCCCGGGGCAACCCGATGAGCTCGTGGGCGTACGCCACCCCCCGAGTTCCCTGGGCGCAGGATTCCTCGATGGACGGCATCCAGGGTGCGGGCACCAGAATGCGGTCGAACCCACCGGCCCTCAGTGAGGCCGCGGCGGCCCACCAGGTGGCCAACTTGGGATCCTGCAGATCGCGATGCCCGAACTCATGGCCGAACGATCGGGCCAGTCCCTCGAAACCGTCCTCCTCCCAGATGTTCACCACCTGGGGCCACCGTCCCGTGCTGCCCACCACACCCCACACGCCGTAGCAGAGCTGGTGCCGGTCCTCCCGCGCGGCCGGGCTCCAATTCGCCGTCATGTGGTACATGTACCGACCCCGGTTGTGGCCGATGATGTCGATGAATTCGTGGATATAGACCTTGTCGTTCACGGAGACTCCCTGTAATCAGGCTGGCCGGGGCGAGAAGTACGGCAGGGTGATCGAGTCGGAGACGGGGTGGAACTCGACGCCGACCCGCAGGCCCTCGGCCAGGTCCTCGGGGCGGCAGCCGATGATGGCCGTCATCAACCAGAACTCCTCGTCCAACGCCACGATGGCCGGGGCGTACGGCACGGCGAACGCTGGTGACGGTGGCCGCCAGACGACCGTCCAGCTGTACAGCGTGCCGAGGCCGGCGCTCTCCTCCCACACCAGCGTGGTCGTGCGGCACTCGCCGCACACGCTCGAGGGTCGCAGGCCGCGGTGACCGCAGGTCGAGCAGCGCTGGTAACGCAGCCGCCCCTGCTGGCACCCGTCCCAGTAGGGCTGGCTGTGCACGCCCGGATACGGAACCGGGATACCGCGGGCCTGGGCGCTGAGCAGGGTCACGGGCGCGCCCGGCCAAGGAGGAGCACGTCGCAGAAGAGGGCGCCGGCACCGCCGTTCGAGGCGAGGGCGACCTCGGCGCCGGGCACCTGGCTGGTGGCGCACGTGCCCCGCAATTGCTGTACCGCCCGGATGACCCGCTGCAGTTGCTGCGCGCTCATGCCGGCATGGCTGAACGACATGGTGCCGCCGTCGGTCGTGACCGGGACCCGGCCCTCGGGGGAGATGTGGCCGTCGGCCACGAAGGCCCCCCCTTCACCTTCGGGGCAGAAGCCGAAGGTCTCGAGCTGCCGGATCACCTCGAAGGAGAACGGGTCGTACAGCTCGGCCACGTCGACGTCATCGGGCGTCAAGCCGGCTAGGGCGAACGAACGGCGGGCGGCCCGGGCGCCGACGCGGCCGAACGGGTCACCGTCACCCCGGGGCCGGTAGTCCCAGACCGGCGGCACCATGTAGGCCGGCCCGAACGAGTCGCTGGCCCCACCGAGGATCCAGACCGGCGCGGGCGAATCGGCCAGGCGGTCGGAGGCGACCAGCACCAGGGCGCAACCCCCTTCGGACGTGGTGGCGCAGTCGAGCAGATGGAACGGGTCCGCCACCATCCGTGAGCTCAGGATGTCTTCGACCGTGTAGGGCCCCCGGCCGAAGTAGATCGCCTCGGGGTTCACGTGGCCGTTGTTGCGGATGGTGGCCGCCACGGTGGCCATCTGCTCGGGCGTGGTGCCGTAGGTCAGCATGTGACGCCGGGCCATCAGGGCGAACTCGGCGGCGGTGAAGAGGCCGTACCCGACCACCAGTTCATTCATCGGGCGCGTCCACGGCGCCGTGGTCGCCGGGTCGGTGTGCACGCCGGCGCCTCCGGCCGCCACCACGACGACCTCGCACTGCCCGGTCGTGATCAGGGCGGCCGCGTCGAGTACGGCCGGGATACCCAGTCCGCTCGGCCGTCTGGTGCCGGGGCCCAACCCGAGCTCGAGCGTGATCTCCGCGCCGTAGGGCCCGACCATTCCGTCCACCTGATCGGGGGTCAGGCCGGCATCGGCCAGCGCCCCGATGGTGCCGGCCAGCGCGAGCGAGGTTGAGTCATGTCCGGGCAGGTGCCGGGCCTGGGGCGTGTTGAACACGCCGGTGATGGCGACGTTGCGGAAGGGGTGGGGATCCACGACGGGTCTGACGCTGGACCGCTTCAGTCGGCAGCGACAGGTGCGTCAAACAGGTTCCGCTCCTTGAACAGCTGGACCACGGCGTCGCCCACCGCGCCCATCATCTTGAGGTACTCCGCCGATGCCTTCTCCCCGTCGTTCTTCTGCATGGCGCGGACGATGGCGGCCAACCCCTTCTTCTCCACCTCGATGGCGCCCGGTACCGAAGCGAAGAAGCTTCCCGGAACCAGGGCGGACATGGCCCGGAGCGGCACGTTGATGCGCGGCGACGCCGCCGCTTCGACGATCGTCCCGTTGAACGTCATGGAGAGGCGCCGCAGTTCGTCGGGCTCGGAGGCCGCGGCGAAGTTCGATTGGATCTCGGCCAGCCGATCAGCCAGATCCGGTGTGGCGCGGGCCAGGGCGCGCCGGGCCGCAAAGCCGTAGAGGAGCCCGAAGAGCTCGTAGTGGTCGTGCACCGATTGCTCGTCGAGCGCGTTGATGAAGGCGCCCCGGTGCATCTCGATGGTGACCCACCCCTCGCGTTCGAGGACGATGAGCGCCTCGCGCACGGGGATCCGGCTGACGCCCAGATTGCGGGCGATGGCGTCCTGGGGCACCCGCATGCCGGGACGCAGCGAACCATCGAAGATGAGCCAGCGGATGTGCGAGGCGATCTGCTCGCCGCTACTGGTGCGGACGATCTGGCCGTCCCGATCGGCGACCTCGGCGTCCGCCTTGCTCGGACCTACGGAGGACGACGCCATTTCCATATCATATGCGATCTGGGTCCGGAGCTGGCGCTGCCGGGGCGGCCCGGCGCCCCTGCCCGGGGCGGCCGGTCACCCACCTGGCAAGATGTAATAAAATATGTAATATGCGACTGGGCGCCGGGCGCCCCGCCGACGGTAGCCTCTGCGGGGCGAGGGGCGAAGGGATGCCAATGGCTGGTGAAGGGACCATTAGCGATGAGGGAGTGGCCCGGTTGCGGGCGCGCATCGGCATTCCAGAGCCCCACCCGCTCCCCCCGCACTACTTCCGGCCCGGGCCCGACGACTTCCGCCACGTGGCGGTCGCCTACGGCGATGACAACCCTCTCTGGTGTGATGCCAGCTACGCGTCGTCGACCAGATGGGAGGGGCTGATCGCCCCGCCGCCCCTGGTGGGCGGGGACACCCTGATCGGGGAGGACGAGGTGACCGAGGTCCCGCCCGACCGGCGGGACCTCATGAAGGGTGACCCGTTGCGGGGAGTGCACGCCTTCTACTCGGCCAGTGCCCGGGAGTGGTGGGCCCCCCTCCGTCCCGATCATCGGGTCTACCGGCGCAACGCCCTGGTCGGGGTGCTCGACAAGCCGAGCGAGTTCGCCGAGCGGGCGATCCACGAGTGGACGGCCCAGGTGTTCCGCGACGACCAGGACCAGTTGCTCTCGGCTCAGTTGCGCCTGATGATCAGGACCGAGCGGACCAAGGCGCGGGAGCGCAAGAAGTACGACGCCATCGAGATCGATCGCTATGCCGACGAGGACATCGACCGCATCGAGGCGCAGTACCTGAGCGAGTCACCCCGGGGGTCCGAAGCCCGGTGGTGGGAGGACGTGGCTGAAGGCGACCAGATCGGTCCCATGGTGAAGGGACCACTCACCGTGACCGACATGATCTGCTGGCACGTCGGGATGGGGATGGGCCTCTATGGCGTCAAGCCGCTGCGCCTCGGCGCCCAGAACCGGCAGCGCGTGCCGCGGTTCTTCCATCGCGACGACCTCAACGTGCCCGACGTGATGCAGCGGGTGCACTGGGATCCCGAGTTCGCCCGGAAGAGCGGAAACCCCACTACGTTTGACTACGGACGCATGCGGGAGACCTGGCTGATTCATCTCTGCACGGACTGGATGGGGGACGACGCCTGGCTGTGGAAGCTCGACTGCGAGTTCCGCAAGTTCAACTACGTCGGCGACACCCAGTGGCTGGAGGGCCGGGTGGAGCGCAAGTACCTCGCCGCCGGAGATCGGCCGGCCGTTGACCTTGCCCTCGTGGCCACCAATCAACGCGACGAGATCACCACGCCGGGCCACGCCACCGTGCTGCTGCCGAGCCGTGGGCACGGTGCAGTCCGCCTGCCCGGTCCTCCGGGCGGAGCCAGCGACCTGCAGGGTGCGCTCGACGCCATCGCGGCGGGATACGGAGAGAGATGAGCCTGGCTGGACTTCAGGTCGAGGGCCTCCGCCTGACCCAGGAGGCCGGGGTGCTGCGGATCGTGCTGGACCGGCCCGCCCGCCGCAACGCGCTGACCGATCCGGTGGTCGGTGCCCTGATCGACGTCTTCGACCTGGTGGCCACCGACGAGACGGTCCGGGTGGTGGCGATCTCGGGCGAGGGGGACCACTTCTGCGGGGGGTTCGACATCGTCGCCCGCAACGCCGACACCGACGGCCCGCCGCCGCGGGTGGGGAGCATCCAGCGCCGCCTGCCCACCCAGGGGCACCGGCTCATCCCTCTCATGCTGTCGGTGCAGGTCCCGATCGTGGCGGTGGTCCGAGGCTGGGCGGCCGGGCTGGGTCTGCAGCTCGTCCTGGCCTCCGACTTCGCCGTGGTGGCCGACGACGCCTCGCTCTGGGAGCCCTTCACCCAACGCGGCTTCACGCCTGACAGCGGGGCGACCTGGATGCTGCCCCGGCGGGTGGGCGAGGTGCGAGCCAGGGAGATGATCCTGTTGGGACGGACGGTGACGGGCACCGAGGCGGCCGAGTGGGGCATGGTGCACCGGGCCGTCCCGGCCGCCACCCTCGACACGGTGGCCGACGAGCTCATCGCGGAACTCGCCTCGGGTCCCACGGTGTCCTTGGGCCTGGCCAAGTGGCTCCTGCACACCGGGGGCGACACGGACCTGACCTCCGCCCTGGCCAATGAGGCCCTGGCGCTCGAGGTGTCTTCGCGCAGCAAGGACTTCCGCGAGGGGCTGGCGGCCTTCCGGGAGAAGCGCGCCCCGGACTTCCAAGGTCTCTGACCGCATGGCGGTAGCCGAGGGAACTCTCGCCATCTCCCCCGAGTCCTCCGCCGACGAGGTGGTGACGGCCGTCCGGGCCTGGGTCGAGGCTGAAGTGCCGGCGGCCTGGGTCGAAGCGGGTCGCCGGGGCGGTCCCGCTGCGGTGAGAGAGGTCAGGACCCGGGCCGACTACGAAACGTGGTATCCCGTCTTCGGGCGCTCCGGCCTGGTGGCGGCCACCTGGCCGAGGGAATACGGAGGCCTGGACCTTGCGCCGGACATCGCCCGCCGCGCCGACGAGGAGTTGCGTCCGTTCAACCTCGGGCGACTCAACCCCCTCGGGTTGAACCTGGCTGCACCCGCGCTCTTCGCTCACGGCTCCGAGGACCAGCGCCAGCGCTTCCTTCCCCCCATCGTGCGCAACGAGGAGGTGTGGTGCCAGCTCTTCAGCGAGCCGGGTGCCGGATCCGATCTGGCTTCCTTGAGCACGCGGGCCGAACGCGACGGGGACGACTGGGTCATCTTTGGCCAGAAGGTGTGGACGACCTGGGCCCATCTCTCGGACTGGGCCGTGCTGCTGGCCCGCACCGACACCGACGTGCCCAAGCGCCAGGGTCTGACGTACTTCCTCATCGATCTGCACCAGCCCGGGGTGGACGTCCGGCCGCTGCGCCACCTCGGGGGGGAGATCGACTTCAACGAGGTCTTCCTCGACGGAGCGCACGTGTCGGCGTCGTGCCGGGTCGGGGAGGTCGGGGCGGGGTGGAAGGTGGCCAACGCGACGCTCTCGGGTGAGCGCCAGATGGTCTCGGGTACGGGGTCGGGCGGGGTCGACCGCATCGGCGGGTCCGGCGTGCGCCACCTCATCGGGTTGGCCCGGGCGCGCACCGCCCAGGGCGCATCCGGCGGCTGGGACAACCCGGTGCGCCGCGACGAGATCATGCGCCTGTACTGCGAGGAGAGAATTCGGGAGTGGACCAACCTGCGGGTGCGCGGCCAACTGCGGGCCGGGAAGTCGCCGGGGCCCGAGAGCTCGGTGGGCAAGGTGCACCAGGGCGAGCTCAACCAGCGCATCCAGCTGGCGGCCACCGACGTCCTGGGCCTGGCGGCCACGGCGTGGGCCGGTGAGCTGGGCGACTACGGGGCGTCGCTGCCCTACGAAGTGCGCGGCCTGCTGCGCAGCCGCGCCAACACGATCGAGGGAGGCACCACCGAGGTGAACAAGAACATCTTGGGCGAGCGCGTCCTCGGGCTCCCACGCGAACCGGACCAGTACGCCTCGACCCCGTGGAAGGACGTTCCCCGAAGTTGAGCGCCTATTCGACCCTCCTCGTCGAGCGCCGCGGCCCGGTCGGGTGGCTGTCGTTCAATCGCCCGCAGGCGGGCAACGCCATGGACGCGGCCATGCTCGACGAGTTGGAGGCGGCCTGGCACGAGCTCGACGCCGATCCTGCCGTCCGGGTCATCGTCAACACGGGGGAGGGGGCGTCGTTCCAAACCGGGCTCGACGTGGTGCAGTTGAGCGCCAACCCCGAGGCACTGCGCCGGCAGTCGGGCCGCACCCGTCGGGCCGAGCTGCGGCTCACCGGCTGGCACAACGGCGTCGCCAAGCCGATCATCGCCGCCGTCAACGGCACCTGCGCCGGTGGTGGCCTGCATTTCGTGGCCGACGCCGACGTCGTGATCGCTTCGTCGGGTGCCACCTTCCTCGACACCCACGTCTCGGTGGGTCAGGTGGCCGCCTACGAGTTGATCGGCCTGGCCCGCCGCATGCCCTTCGAGGCGGTGCTCCGCATGGCCCTGGTCGGTCGGCACGAGCGGATGACGGCCGGCCGCGCCCTGGCGCTCGGCATGA
>DASXZJ010000154.1:0-4303 GCA_036502025.1 Acidimicrobiales bacterium
GCGGTGGAGCCCCTCGAAGCGATGCCGGCTATGCGCGGGTCTTGATGGTGGAGCTGATCCACGCGGGGGGCACGTCCCATCCGTCGGTATGTCTCGCCAGCGATGCCGGGCCGAGGGGTCAAGTACGATCCGCCCATGGCCGGGAAGCGAGCCGGGACGCTGCTGGAGCTGATGTCCCACATCGAGTACTTCACCCTTGGGCGGGCCTGGGCAGCCCTGAGTGATGACGAGTTCTTCTGGGAGCCGTTCCCGACGACCTGGAGCATTCGTCGGCATGACCAGTGCAGGACGCCGAACCCCTTCGGAGCCGGCGAGTGGGTGGCCGACTTCGAGATCCCTGAGCCGATCCCGGTCCCGATGACCACCATCGCCTGGCTGTACTGGCACATCGGATCGGTGCCAGGTCGTCTGTGCGACATCGACTTCCTGGGGGGGACGCGGACCATGGCCAGCGGCTGGACCTCCCCCTACCTGATGCATCACCCGATGTTCACCAGCGCCGCCGAGGCCGTCGCCGCGTTGGGGAACGGCTGGCAGAGGCTCCGCCGGGCGATCGAGCGGGCCCATGACGACCAGCTCGAAGCGACGACGGCCGAGTACACGTATGCCGCAGAGCCGCCGAGGGACGGCCTGTGCGTGGTCGGCCCGCCGGGTCCCACCCGCTCGGCCACGCACTTCATCGCCGGCACGCTCAACGAGGTAGGGCATCATGGTACCCAGATCTGCACTCTGCGCGATTTCTACGCATGGCGCCGGTCGGCCGTCACCGATGCGGCGACTTGACGGGATCGCCGACGTCATCGTTCGGTGTGCAGGGTCGCCTTCGACGTGACCAATTGTGTCCCCCGTCCATGGGCTCCGAACGCTGACCTATCGCAGGACTGCGGGGCTCTTTGTAAGCGTTATACGTCGTATCCACCACCGGCGCCAGGGCTGTTGAAGCACAGGGTCATGATCATGCGATCGCTCTCGGTTGGTGCTTCAACGGCGTGTCCGGGACACTTCGCATCGGAAGTGGGCCAAGCATGGCCACGGAGTACGACTACGTCCCCGGGCTCGGTCGTCCACTGGGTCCCGATCTCGGTGTCGATCACTTGGAAAGCTGCTCCGCCGAAGAGCGTGAAGATTGCGATGACGCCCCCGTAGGCTTCGGGGTCCCGGTGAGCGGTGATGTGACCGGTTCCCTGAGGGTAGCGGGTCCACGTGACCTCGTTGAACGACGGGATTGGTGGGTAGCCATGGATTACAGCCCCAAACGACAAGCTGGAGATCAGCTCATTGCCGACCTGTTGCACCCTCGGCTCGCAGTGCCCCATTGGGCGGTATGACCTCGAACCCTGTTGGTCCACGACGCCCTCGTGAGCGGGCAGCTCGTCCCAAGGAGGACGACTTGCGTCACGCAACGCCTGCCGAACCACTGGCTGGATACCACCGACAAGGCGGACCCAGCCGTCCCCGGCGATCGATACGAGGGCTGCGTCCCAATCAACGCTGGCAAATGAACTACTGACCATGCGTGGGAGGGTAGTCCGCCTGCGGAAGAACCACCCCGTCTGGGCCTGACCACTGGTGAGGCGGCCCCAGCAGGGGAGATGTAGCTGTTACGCCTCACTGCCGTAGTCGATCACTCGTAGGTGAGCCGGATGTACCGATGAAGCCCGTATGAACACCTCGATGTCGAGCCGGTTGGGTTGATCGTTGAGGTCGTCGATGCTGAACGGCCGAGCGAAGTCCCATGCGTAGTCCTGCCCGGCGACCTCGACGAGGTCCAGACTTCGTTCGGCCATGCGGTAGGCAGCAACGCCGACGTAGCGTGCGGGGTCGTCGATCGTGATGGCGGCCCAGACATGTGCGAACCGGAACAACCGTGCCTCTGCTTCCCGATCGCCCAGCCGCCAGGTGATTGGGTCCCAGGTTCTCCATTCCGAGCCTTGAGCGTCGGAGAACGGCACCACCCCAAGGTTGTAGCCGTCCCGCTTGTACTCAACCAGATGCGGACGGGCGGAGTCGACCAACGTACGAACCGCTCTCGTAGCGAACTGATCGGCTCCCGCACCTGGCCTAGCTTCGGTACCTGACGGCCGCCAAGTCATGACCTGATCCCAACGGTCCTTGGGCGCCGTTGTGACGATAACCAACTCATTCCCGGTAGCGTGCGCAAGCAACACCGACCAGGCCGGTTTCCCGAACTCCCTCGTAGAACTCGATCCACCTGGTCCCGGGCCAATGCTTCAGCCCGAACGGTCGAAAGTCGAGGGGCGGATGGTCAGGTTCGCCAGGCGTCCAGGGCACGACGACATCCTGTCACCGGCCCGGGGCTCGGAGAGCCCGACTGGAGAATGCGGAGGGTGCTGGCTTGCTGGGGTCGGTCTGCCTCACATTCGCCCGAGCTGTCCTGGCCTGCTGTGGGCATGACCCGAACCTGCGGGAGCCCTCCAAGGCCCGACAAGAGCCGGGTGCCGCTACTTGCTCCTGCGTGAGCAGTACCGTCACCCACGAATCAGCCACTCACTCCCATCCCGGCAGGCAGAAAGGTGACGCAGTGGATCCAGACTTGCCATTGTCGTTCGAGGTACGAAGAGGGAACCCTCTCTGTCAGGCTGACGTGAGACACCTGCTGTAGCCACCATCCCACCAGGGCGAGACAGGACCACCTACAACGTGACCATGACATCTGCAGCCTTGACCGCGCGCGCCCATGATGGTGCCGTGCCCGATGGCGACCCGGCCGCGAAGCCAACTCGCCGTCGCTTCACCACCGCCTACAAGCTGGCGATCCTCGACGAGTACGAGCTGACGACCGACCCCGGAGCGAAGGGGGCGCTCCTTCGACGCGAGGGCCTCTACTCGAGCCACATCGTCGAGTGGCGGCGGGCACGCGAGGTGGGTGCCCTCGGCGACGGGCCCCCGATGCCCCGACGCTCGAAACGCAGCGCCGAGAAGGCGGAGATCGAGCGCCTGAGGCGCAAGAGCGAGCGGCTCGAGTCCCAGCTCGCAAAGCACCGCCAGGCCCTCGAGATCCAGGGAAAAGCATCGGAGGCCTTGTCGCGGCTGCTGGCCGAGGCCACCGAGGAGACGACCCAGCGGCCCGAGCAGCCCAAGCCATGAGCGAGGCCTGCTTCTCGGCGATCGAGCCGCTCCTCGGCACCCGCAGCGCGTGCACAGCGGTCGGGATCGCCCGGGCCACCCACTACCGGCGCCGCCGGCCCGCCCGGGTCACGGCGCGCCGAGAACGGCCGGCGCCGGCGAACAAGCTCACCGCCGCCGAGGTCGAGGCGGTGCTCGGCGTGCTGCGCTCGGAGCGCTTCGTCGACTGCTCGCCCGCCCAGGTGTACTTCACCCTCCTCGACGAAGGCACCTACCTCGCCTCGGAGTCGACCTACTACCGGCTGCTGCGCGAGCACGGCGAGGTGCGAGAGCGCCGGGCCCAGGCGAGCCACCCGCCGAAGAAGAAGCCCGAGCTCGTCGCCACCGCGCCGAACGTCTGCTGGAGCTGGGACATCACCAAGCTGCGCGGGCCCCGCCGCGGCGAGTACTTCGACTGCTACGTCGTGCTCGACATCTTCAGTCGCTATGTCGTCGCCTGGTGCGTCGCCCCCGAGTCCGGCGAGCTGGCGAAGGAACTGATCGCAGATGCCGTTCGCCGCCATCGCGTCCCGCCCGGCCAGCTCACGATCCACGCCGATCGCGGCTCGTCGATGACCTCGAACCCCGTCGTCGAGCTCTACACGTTCCTCGGCGTCAGGCGCAGCCACAGCCGCCCGCACGTGAGCAACGACAACCCCTACTCCGAGGCCGGGTTCAAGACGATGAAGTACTGCCCGGCCTTCCCCGGCAGGTTCGGCTCGATCGAGGACGCACGCGCCTTCTGCTCAGCGTTCTTCGCCCACTACAACCACGACCACCGTCATTCGGGCATCGCGTATCACACACCCGCGTCAGTCCACTTCGGGACCGCAGCCGAGGTGCGCGAGCAGCGGGCCGAGACCCTGAGTACCGCCTACGGGACCAACCCGGCGAGGTTCCGCCACCGACGACCTGAACCTCCCGAGCTGCCGACCGTCGCCTGGATCAACGAGCCGAACACCGAGGAGGGGCAACCCGCGCAGAAGGCCTCATAAGACCCTGTTTCATTGGGCTTGACAGGTTCCGTCTCTTCGAACTGTATGGGGTCCATGTTCCAGATTGACAACCATGCCGCTGCTCTGGCGACGAGAACCCCGGCGCTCTCGGCTCTATCGCGATCCGGTGATCGCGGCCACCCGGTCTGCGAACGTTTCCGATCCCAGGATGCTGATCCAGC
>DASXZJ010000155.1:0-31143 GCA_036502025.1 Acidimicrobiales bacterium
GCTCTGGGACGCCGGTCAGCCGAGCAGGCTGGCCAGCGGTGTGCTGGGAAGGCCGTGCGCCTCGGCCACCGGCCGGTACACCACGGCACCGTTCACCACGTTGACCCCCTCGGCCAGCGCCGGGTCGGCGCGGGCGGCGTCCTTCCAGCCGTGGGCGGCGATGCTCAATGTGTAGGGCAGGGTGGCATTGGCCAGCGCGTGAGTAGAGGTGTGGGGCACCGCGCCGGGCATGTTGGCCACGCAGTAGAAGATCGAGCCATGGACCTCGAAAGTGGGGTTCGAGTGCGTGGTCGGTCGGGTCGACTCGAAACAGCCGCCCTGGTCCACCGAAATGTCCACCAGAACCGACCCGGTCCGCATCTTCTCGACCAGCGCGTCGGAGACGAGCCGAGGGGCCCGCGCCCCCACGACCAGCACGGCGCCGATGACGATGTCGGCGTCGATGCAGATCTCCTCAATGGCGTGCTGGGAGGAGGCGATGGTCTCGAGGGCACCGCGGAAATGGTGGTCGAACTCGCGCAGCTTCTCCAGGTTCCGGTCGAGCACGTACACCTCGGAGTGCATGCCGACGGCCATGGTGGCCGAGGCCATCCCGGCCACGCCGGCACCGAGGATGACGATCTTGGCCGCGCGCACGCCCGGCACCCCGCAGACCAGCACCCCCCGGCCCCCACCCGGGCGCATCAGGTGGTGCGCGCCCATCAGAGGCGCCATGCGCCCGGCCACTTCGCTCATCGGCGCCAGCAGGGGGAGCGAGTTATCGCTCTGGCGGACGGTCTCGTAGGCGATGGCCACATTGCCGCCGGCGATGAGGGCATCGGTGCACTCCTTTGAGGCGGCCAGGTGGAGGTAGGTGAACAGCGTCTGATCGGTCCGGGCGCCCAGCCGGTGATACTCCGAGGGGATGGGCTCCTTCACCTTGCACACCAGGTCGGATTCCGCCCAGAGGTCGTCGGCCGAGGCGATGATCTTCGCCCCGGTGCGGACGAAGTCGTCGTCGGGCATGGACGATCCCACTCCCGCCCCCGCCTCGACGTAAACGATGTGGCCAGCCGAGGTCAGCTCACGCACTCCGGCGGGCGTGATGGCCACCCGCCACTCGTCCTCCTTCACTTCTTTGGGGATCCCGACGATCATCGCTCACTCCTCAATGCTGCTCATGACGTGCTTGACCCGGGTGTAGTCCTCGAACCCGTACATGGAGAGATCCTTGCCGTAGCCCGATCGCTTGAAGCCCCCGTGGGGCATCTCGGCCACCAGCGGGATGTGCGTATTGATCCACACGCACCCGAAGTCCAGGTCCCGGGCCATCCGCATGGCCCGGCCATGGTCACGGGTCCAGACGGACGAGGCCAACCCGTATTCGACGCCGTTGGCCCATTCCAGCGCTTCGGCCTCGCCGACGAACTCCTGGACCGTGATGACCGGACCGAACACCTCTGACTGCACCAGCTCGTCATCCTGGCGGAGACCCGACACGACCGTGGGAGCGAAGCAGTAGCCACGCGCCCCGACGGGGACGCCACCGGTGGCCACCGTGGCATGGGAGGGCGTCCGTTCAACGAATCCGCGCACGCGCTCGAGCTGCGCCGCGTTGTTCAACGGGCCGTAATCGGCGTCGGCCACATCGGTGCCGCCCACGGTCGTCCCCTCGGCCTGCTCGACCAACGCGGCCAGCAGGTCGGCGTGCACGCCCGGCCCTGCCAGCACGCGGGTGGCGGCCGTGCAGTCCTGCCCGGCGTTGAAGAATCCTGCCCCGGCAATGCCTGCCGCGGCAGCCCCAGGGTCGGCGTCATCGAAAACAATGACGGGTGCCTTCCCACCGAGCTCGAGGTGGACCCGCTTGAGCGTCGGCGCGGCCGCCGCCGCGACCTCCATCCCGGCCCGCACGGAGCCGGTCACCGAGACCATGGCGGGAATGGCGTGCGCGACCAGGGCGCGACCGGTGTCGCGGTCCCCGCAGACGACGTTGAAGACGCCAGGAGGGAGATGCTCAGACATGATCTCTGCCATCAACAGCGCGGTGACCGGCGTCGTGTCGGAGGGCTTGAGGACCATGGTGTTTCCGGCGGCCAGGGCCGGGGCGAACTTCCAGACTGCCATCATCATCGGATAGTTCCACGGGGTCACCGACCCACAGACACCGACAGGCTCGCGGCGGATGAACGACGTATGCCCAACCATGTACTCGGTCGCCGCCAGTCCCTCGAGGTGACGGGCCGCGCCGGCGAAGAATCGGATCTGGTCGACCATCGGGGGAATCTCCTCGTCCATGGTCAAACCGAAGGGCTTCCCCGTGTTCTCGCACTCGGCGCGCACCAGGTCCTCGGCCCGGGCTTCCAGGGCGTCGGCGATCCGGAACAGGGCCAGACTCCGCTCCGAGGGAGTGGTGCGCCTCCAGGAGGTGAACGCCTCAGCCGCCACCCGGAGGGCCCGGTCCAGGTCGGCCGGACCCGATACGGGCGCCTCGGCGAAGGGCTCCGCGGTGCTGGGGTCGATGAGGGGTGCCAACGGTCCGTCGTCAGCGTCGGCGTAGGCGCCACCGATGAAGTTCTGCAGTTTGCGCATCAGACTCCCTTCATTCGGACCGACCCGGCCCTCACACACTCACAGACTGGGAGAGGGCCGACAAGCAATTCCGCAACATTTGCAACTCTAGACGCCGAATTCTGCTTGACTGATGGGGTATTAGTGACACAATTCTGCAAGGTCGGGACGGTGTGAGGGTCGCCCGCCAGGGGCGGCCGCACTATCCCAGTGAGGACGACATGCCCGAGGTCGACGAGCCGACAAACGCCGAGAAGGATGCGGCCGCATCGTTCCTCGATGCGCCGAACCGGGCCATCATCGAGGCCCTGCAACGAGACGGGCGCCAGTCCTACGGTGCCATCGCGGACGAGGTTGGTCTTTCGGAGGCGGCCGTGCGGCGGCGGGTGCAACGGCTGCGCGACGCGGGGGTCATGCAGATCGTGGCCGTCACCGACCCCCTCCAGCTCGGCTTCACCCGCCAGGCCATGGTCGGCATCTCGGTCGAGGGCGACGTGCGGCAGGTGGCTGACAAGCTCTCGGCCCTCGCCGAAGTCGACTACGTCGTGATGTGTGCCGGCTCGTTCGATCTGCTCGCCGAAGTCGTGTGCGAGAACGACGAGCGCCTGCTGCAGGTGCTCAATGACTCGATCCGCTCGATCCCCGGCGTGCGTCGGACCGAGACCTTCCTGTACCTAAAGCTGGCCAAGCAGACGTACACGTGGGGCACGCGGTAATCACCTGATGGAGGAACGATGAGCACAACCAGTCCCGAGAACTCCAACCTGAGCGACCAGGCCCGTCGCCACCTGTGGATGCACTTCAGCCGCATGGGCTCGTACGAGACCCACGAGATCCCGGTCATCGTGCGGGGAGAGGGTGCCTACGTCTGGGACCAGCATGGCAAGCGCTACCTCGACGGTCTGGCCGGGCTCTTCACCTCACAGCTCGGCCACGGGCGCACCGAGTTGGCCGAAGCCGGGGCCAAGCAGGCCAGCACCCTGGCCTACTTCCCGCTGTGGACCTACGCCCACCCCCGCGCCGTCGAGCTGGCCGACCGGCTGGCCGACTACGCGCCAGGCGATCTGAACCGTGTCTTCTTCACCTCGGGCGGGTCCGAGGCAGTCGAGTCGGCCTGGAAACTGGCCCGTCAGTACTTCCGGATGACCGGGCAACCGCAGCGCACCAAGGTGATCAGCCGCGACATCGCCTACCACGGGACGTCCATGGGCGCGCTGTCGATCACCGGCATCCCGGATCTCAAGACTCCTTTCGAGCCCCTGGTGCCCGGGGCGATCAAGGTTCCCAACACGAACTTCTACCGGGCCCCGATGTTCGCCGACGACGAAATCGCCTTCGGGCAGTGGACGGCCGACGAGATCGAGCGGGCCATCCTCCGCGAAGGTGCGAACACGGTGGCCGCCGTCTTCCTCGAGCCGGTGCAGAACGCCGGCGGCTGCTTCCCGCCCCCGCCGGGCTACTTCGACCGGGTGCGCCAGATCTGCGACCGTCACGGCGTGCTGCTGGTGTCCGACGAGGTTATCTGCGCCTTCGGCCGGTTGGGCCACTGGTTCGGCGCCGAGCGCTACCGGTACCAGCCCGACATCATCACGGTAGCCAAGGGTCTGACCTCAGGCTACGCGCCCCTAGGCGCGATGGTCGCCACCGACCGCCTCATTGAGCCTTTCTTGGAGGAGGGCGCGTCGTTCCTGCACGGCTTCACCTTCGCCGGTCACCCGGTGAGCTGCGCCGTGGCTTTGGCCAATCTCGACGTCTTCGAGGGCGAGCAGATCCTGGCGCACGTCCAGGCAACCGAGAGTTCGTTCCGGGCCGCCCTCGAAGGGCTCTACGACCTGCCGATCGTCGGGAACGTGCGTGGGGCCGGTTTCTTCTACGGGATAGAGCTGGTCAAGGACAAGGACACCCGCCTCTCGTTCGACGACGAGGAGTCCGAACGGTTGCTGCGGGGCCACCTCTCGGGAGCGCTGTTCGAAGCTGGCCTAATTTGCCGGGCCGACGACCGCGGGGACCCCGTTGTGCAACTCTCACCGCCGCTTATCTGCGGTGGCGAGGAGATCGACTTCATGGCCTCCACGCTGCGAGAGGTGCTGACCGAGGCGTGGCGCCGCGTGTAACACCACTGGACGGAGAGCCGAACTCCTATCAACGCCTCTCCCTCTGGTGGGATGCCATCCCGTCACCGCTTCCCCAACGACCGCCGCTCTCGGGTGACCTGACGGTCGACGTGTGTGTCGTCGGGGCCGGCTTCACCGGCCTGTGGGCCGCGCACTCGCTGGCCGTAGCCGACCCGTCGCTGCGCATCGTGATCGTGGAACGCGAGGTAGTCGGATTCGGCGCGTCGGGTCGCAACGGTGGCTGGTGCTCGGCCCTCTTCGCCACATCGGACGCGGCGTTGAGGCGTAGGTACGGGCTCGCCGCCATGCAGGCCATGCGCCGCGCCATGCAGGCGACCGTCGACATGGTTGGCGCCACCGCGGCCGCCGAAGGGATCGACTGCCACTTCGTCAAGGGTGGAACACTCGACGCGGCGCGGACCGAGGCTCAGGTGCTGAGGGCGAAGTCCGAGGTCGAGGAGTCCCGCGCCAACGGCTTCGGTGAGGACGACCTGCGCTGGCTCGATCGGCCCGCGGCGAGGTCGGCGATCGGTATGGACGGGATCCTCGGGGCCACGTTCACCCCGCACTGCGCGGCGATCCAGCCGGCGCTGCTCGCCCGTGGATTGGCCGACGCGGTGGAGCGGCGCGGCGTCACCATTTACGAGAACTGCGAAGTGCGCGACATCAGCCCGGGCATTTCAGGCACCTCGCCCAAGGTACGAACCGCCGGCGGCACCATCACGGCCGAGGTAGTGGTGCGGGCCGTCGAAGCGTGGACCGCGACTTTGCCGGGGCAGCGGCGGGAGCTGGTTCCGGTCTATTCGCTGATGGTGGCCACCGAACCCCTGGGCGACGACTTCTGGGATGGCGCCGGGCTCCGCGACCGTGCGACCTTCGCCGACTACCGGCGCTTGATCATCTACGGGCAGCGCACGGCGGATGGACGCATCGCCTTCGGAGGACGCGGCGCGCCCTACCACTTCGGCTCAAACGTCCGACCCGGTTTCGACGCCGTGCCGGCCGTCCACGAGCTTCTCCGACGGACCCTGGTCGAACTGTTCCCTGCCCTCACATCGGCCCGCTTCACCCATGCCTGGGGGGGGCCGCTGGGTATCCCCCGGGATTGGCACTCGTCGGTGGGCTTCGATCGCTCCAAGGGCCTGGCCTGGGCCGGCGGCTACGTGGGCGACGGAGTCTCGACCACCAACCTGGCCGGCCGGACGCTGGCCGATCTCATCACGGGCGCCGATACCGAGCTCACCCAGCTCCCCTGGGTCAACCACCGCTCACCGAAGTGGGAGCCCGAGCCCCTCCGCTGGCTGGGCGTCAACGCCGGCCTGTGGACGATGAAGTTGGCGGACCGCTCCGAGGAGCGCAAGGGCCGCTCCAGCCGGCTGGCCGCCCATATGGAACGGCTGCTCGGACAATGAACCGATCCTGGTCCGGCAGAACCTTGGGGATCGAGCTCTCCGAGAAATAGCACCAGATAGGTGTCACAATCACCGCCATGCAACGCTCTCCGAGTGAGGAGATTTCGGCACTGATCTACTCGTACGCCGAGCGGATCGATGCGGGGGACTTCGCCGGGATCGCCGAGGTGTTCGGGAATGCCACGTTGACCTTTGCCGGTTTCGGGGACGCCATCTCGGGTCGAAATGAGATCCAATCTTTGTACGAACGGACGACGCGGCGTTACGAGGACGGGACGCCGCGCACCAAGCACGTGATGACCAACGTGATCGTGGAGGTGGCCGACGACGGGATGACAGCCTCCAGCCGTTCGTATTTCACAGTGCTCCAAGCCGTTCCCGGCGGGCTGGCCCTCCAGCCCGTCATCGCCGGGCGGTACCACAACGGGTACGAGTTCGAGGAGGGGCGGTGGCGCTTCGCCTCGGTGCACATCATCATTGACCTCATGGGAGACCTGGGACACCACATGCTCTTCGATCTGGCGCCATGAAGCTCACGCTCTCCTACACCTGGGACTGCCCGCCGGCATCGTTCTGGGAGTTGTACTTCGATCCCGAGTGGGTCATCCGGCTCCACCTCGAGGGTCTGGGCTCGACGTCGGCCGAGGTGGTGTCCCAGGAGGGCGACCTGGCCTCAGGGCTGACCCGGACCCTGCGTTACAGCCAGAAGCCGAACGCCCCTGGTCCGGTCCGCAAGATCTTCGGTGAGGAGATCACCAGCACCGAGACCAGCACCTACGACCCGGCCACCTCGACCACGACGTTCATCCTCACGCCGGGCACCATGGCCGACAAGACGCTGATCAACGGCGCCATCGCTCTTTCCGAAAGCGGCGGCCAGACCACCGAGACCTTCTCGTTGGAGGCCCGGGTCAAGATCTTCGGAGTGGGACCGGTCATCGAACGGTTCATTGAACACCAGGCCCGCGAGACTCAAGAGAGATCGGTGGCCTTCATGCGCGAGGAACTCCAACAGCGCAGCTAGTCGCCCGAGAAATCGGAAACGTCGCTACGCCGTGGACGCGGATTCGACCAGTTGCCACAAGGCGCCGAGATCGAGGTGTTTCGCACACGAATCGGCCACGGTATCGATTTGGTGCTCCCGGGCCTCGGCGAACGAAGCACGGCCGGGTTGCCATCGCCGGCCCCGCGCCGATGCGACCCCGGCCAAAAAGTCCCCTCGGAATCGGTCCTCCTCGAAGAGGCCATGCAGGGAGGTGCCGAACACCAGGCCGGCCGCGTCCTGCGCGCTCTCGACATCATGTTCGCCGCCGGTGCCCTCCAGGGTCAGCCAGGGCTCCCACCCCGATCGGGGCGCGGTGCGACCGTGTCTGATCACGTATCCGCGCAGGGACGCGCCGGATGGCCCGGTGCCCGAGCGCAGCCGGGTCGTCTTCGCCACTTCGAAGTGGGTGACCAGTGGCAACCACCCCAGGGCCGGGGTGGACGGCTCGGGGGATTCGACCCCGTCGGGATCCTCGATGGTGCCGCCCAGCATCTGGAAGCCGCCACAGATTCCGAGGACCGACGGAGGTGTGGGCGCCCGGCGGCGCGCCTCGAGTACGTCGAGGATCCCGCTGCTCCTCAACCAGCCCAGGTCGGACACCGTTGATTTGGTACCGGGGATGACCACCAGGTCCGGATCGCCGAAGGCCGAAGGATGGTCGACGAAGCGGACGGCCACACCGGGCTCCATCACCAGTGGGTCGAAGTCGGTGAAGTTCGAGAGGCGCGGCAGGCGGAGTACGACGACATCGAGCCGCTCGGCCCCGCCGTCTGGCCGCTCGGTGGGTTCGCCCATGGCCCCCAACATCCGGTGCAGGGAGTCTTCGGCGTCGAGCACGAGACCAGGTAGATGGGGCAGCACGCCGAGCGTGGGCACACCGCAGCGAGCCTCGAGTTGGTCCATGGCATCCCCGAGCAGCGCTGGGTCGCCACGGAACATATTGATGATGAAGCCACGGATGCAACGCTGGAGATCCTTAGGGAGTACGGCGAAAGTGCCGAAGAGATGGGCGAACACGCCGCCCCGGTGGATGTCACCCACCACCACGGCCGGAATACCGGCTCGCTTGGCCAAACCCAGGTTCACGATGTCATTCCCGAGCAGGTTGATCTCAGCCGGGCTCCCGGCGCCCTCGCAGATCACCACGTCGTAGCGCGACCGCAGGTCAGCCAGCGCACCGTCCACCACGCCGACCAAGGCGCCTTTGGCCCGTTGGTAGGCCGCCGCCTCCTGGGTCTCGATCGGGCGACCCATGACGATGACCTGGGACGATCGCTCGCTGGTGGGCTTGAGAAGGACCGGGTTCATAGCCGCCTCGGGCTCGGCGCGGGCGGCGACCGCCTGGATCCACTGGGCTCGACCGATCTCAGCTCCTTCGGAGGTCACCACCGAGTTCAAGGACATGTTCTGCCCCTTGAACGGGGCGACCGATACGCCCTGGCGAGCCAGCAGTCGGCAGAGTCCGGCGACGACCGTTGACTTGCCGGCGTCCGAGGTCGTGCCGCAGACCATGAGCGCTCCCCGCATGGCCAGGTTCTACAACAGGGATGAGGTGGCCGGTCGAGGCAGCCCCCGCCTGGCCGCCCCTCGGCCCGTTTTCATGATGTTCACACGAACGCGCTTGACGGGGGACGCTGCACCAAACAAGGTGAGGGCTGACAACCTTCGGTCGCGGTTGCCAGGGAAGCGCGCCGAACCGGACAGGGCGGAGTGTGTGGACGCGAGACCGAAGGAGGCTGCCCCAGGCGACACGCGCGGCGGCTCGGTGCCTCCGCCACCATTCCGGTGGGCGTTCATAGGCCCTTCCTGCCGTCCGGTTCACGCTGACCTGGGTTGACGCGCTCCGCCGGGGAACCGGCGAACTGAACGAGGCGAACAGAGGGAGGCTTTGCGGTGGCAATCGCGGAAGATCTGGCGGTCATACATGACCCGCTGACAGAACAGGCGTTCCACGTCGAGCAACATGGCGTCGACTTCATCCCTGAGAGCGAGCGCTGGGCTCGTCCCCGCGACCTCTTCGGGATGTGGGGCGGGGCCAGCGTCAACATCGAGTACTTCATCTACGGCGCCATCCTGATGACGTTCGGCTTCTCCTTCGGTCAGGCGCTGTCAATCATCATCATCGGCAACCTTTCCTTCTTCCTGCTGGGCATCTGCAGCCTGCAGGGTCCCGACGCCGGTACCACGGTCTTCGGAATCAACCGAGCCAGTTACGGGCCGAACGGTTCGCGCATCATCGCGTTCTTCAACTGGATCACCCAGGTGGGCTTCGAGATTGAGGGCCTGCTCCTCATCGTCGGAGCCGGGCTGGTGCTTTCGGGCAAAGCGGGCTTCGACCCCGGTGACCCGGCCAAGGTGGCACTGGTCATCGGTGCCGTGGTGATCCAATTCGTGCTGCCGTTCCTGGGTCACGCCACCATGGTCAAGGTGCTACGGCTATTGATTCTGCCCTTCGTTCTCCTGTTCGTCGGGCTCCTGATCTACGTCATCCCCCACGCCACCACGCACGGCGTGGCCCACGGCGCGGACTGGCAGGTCTACTTCGCCGGTCTCGCCTTCACCATCACCCTCTCGGGGTTGGGGTGGACCGAGTGCGGCAACGACTACTCGCGCTACCTCCCGCGAAAGTCGAAGTCGACCAGCATCATCGGGTGGGTCTTCCTCGGCACTGCCGTCCCAGAGATTCTCATCATGACGCTCGGCGCGGCGACCGGCACCTACCTGACGACGGTCGGTACGTCGGCCAACGCTTTCCAACCGTTCCTCCACCAGAGCGCGATCCCGCCCTGGTTCGTCGTGCTGTTCCTCGTCTTCTGCGTGGTCCAGCTTTTCGCCATCAACAGCCTCGACCTGTACTCCTCAGGCGTCACGCTGCAGGCGATGGGGATAAAGGTGAAGCGTTATCAGGCCGTCATAATCGACAGCGGGTTCTGCCTCGCCATCACCATGTTCGCCATCTTCAACTCATCGTTCAGCACCTACCTGAAGGATTTCGTCGACGTGGTGATCGTGTGGATCGCGCCCTGGGTGGCCATCTTCCTGGTCGACTGGGTGTTGCGACGCTACCGGTACGTGCCGAGCGAGCTCCAGAAGACGGGCAAGGATGGCCTCTACTACCGCAACGGCGGCTTCTACTGGCCCGCGTTGATCGCTCAGCTCCTCGGGATGGTGGCTGCCATGGCCGGACTCAACCCGACCTTCAGCGTGCCCAACTGGCTGATCTCGGTATCGTGGCTCACCGGATCTGATGCCTTCACTCGGGCCGATTTCAGCATCTACATGGGCATCGCCGTGGGTGCGCTGGTGTATCTCGTCCTTTCCGCCAAGGACGTGCGCAAACAGGCCGACGCCCAGGATGAGCTGCTCAAGGCCGAGGGGATCTTCTAAGTCGGGCTGGGGATGGGGACCGCAGCCGCCACGAGTGGGCTGCGGTCCCCCACCCCATGGGGTCCAGCGCCCCGCTAGTTGAATTCCGGAGTGGCTGCAAAAAGTGAACTCACTGGCGTTGCACGGCCATCGGACCGCTCCGGGCCCCGCGCCCGGACCCCTTGAAGCCGCCAATGCGTCCCGCCACCGAATTCGGCTATCGGGATGGGTCCTTGCCGGGGACCTGGTCGCCGCTCAGTCCCACACCTCGACGAGCTCGCCGCTGCCGTCGTCGGCGGGCCGGAACAGCGGCATCGACCCTAGGGAGCGGACGTTATCGGCGTCCGCTCCGAGGGCAGTGCGCCAACCTGAACCCTCCGTCATGAGCGTGCCGATCACCACTGGGTCGGCCTCCATGCGGCGCACCAGGCGGAGCGCAGCCAGCGTGGAGGCACCGGTGGAGATGACGTCGTCGACCACGGCCACCCGCCGGCCCCGGACGGCATGGACGCGGGCGGGGTCCATCCGCAGACGCTGAGCCTTCTCGGTGGTGATGGACGTGACCGGTTCGGACCACTCCTCACCCAGATGGATCTTCGGTGTCTTGTGCAGGATCACGTAGTCGTCGAACCCGAGGGCCCGACTGGCCTCGATGGCCAGCGGGATGCCCATGGTCGCCACCGACACGACGATTTCGGGCGACGCCGGACGCATAAGGTCGGCCAGCTCGCGACCGGCCACCTCGGCGAAGTCCACGCCCAGGTCGACACAGATCAGAAGGGCGATGGTCAGCTCGTCGGAGAGCGGGACCAGCGGCAGGTCGACCACCTGGCTCCCGACGGTGGTCGAGTAGGTACGATCGGCAGCCATGGGCATGACTCTCGTCGGAGCGGCCGATGTCCGCAAGTGAGCCGCTCGGCGAGGACACTGCCCACGACCTTCTCAAGGTTGCCCTCCACGAGGCCCGACTCGGACTGAAAGAGGGTGGGATCCCCATCGGTGCCGCCCTCTTCCACCGCGATGGGGCGCTGCTCGGGCAGGGGCACAACCGGCGGGTCCAGGACGACGACGCCTCGACTCACGCCGAGACGGCCGCCTTCAGGGCTGCCGGCCGGCGCCGGGACTACGCGGACTGTGTGATGGTGACCACGTTGTCCCCCTGCTGGTACTGCAGCGGGCTCATCCGCCAGTTCGGCATCGGTGCCGTCGTGATCGGTGAATCCGAGAACTTCACGGGTGGTCACGCCTGGGTGGCCGAGCACGGGTGCGAGGTCGTTCTGCTCAATGACCCCGAGTGCACCGAACTGCTTGGCACTTTCATCGCCCAGCATCCCGAGCTCTGGGACGAGGACATCGGGCTTTGAGGACGCCCAGCCGCCCTACCGGCTGTAGTCGCCGGCGTTCTGGGTGAACCCAGGGGGCACCACCGTGTGGAGCTGGGCCAGGTTGGCGGCGGTAGGCGGCAACCAGGTGACGTCCGACGTGACCACGGTCTGTGACCCGTCTCCCAGCGTGACTCGGACCGGGAGGTCGGTGTCCTGGTCGATCCACATCGTGTCGACCGCCCCGACCGGCCAGGAGCCGGTGATCTCGAAGGCGGTCACGCCATCGATGGTCTGGGTCCCCGGCACCTGGGTGAACTGCCCCTTGGTGAGCAGCCACTGCACGCCGGCCGGTGACTCGGGCGTGTCCTTGCCGATCAGCAGTCCCGGTGGCATCCCGCCGTTCGCTTGGTCCAGACACGTGGGGAGATTGCAGTTGGCCGGGACCGATGGCGTGGCATAGGTGTCGGTGGCCCAGGTGTGCGTCGCGTAGTTGACCTCGGTCGACGTCTGGGTCGCCCCATTGGTGACGTAGGTCTCATCGAACGTCGGTGCGCCACCGGTCGAGTTGGTGACCAGCCGAAACGTGTTGCCGTCGGCTGAGATCCAGTTGTCCAGATGGCCGCCGTCGCTCCAGGTGGACTGGACGTGGAACACGTCCCCCGACACGTCGGTGATGGCCGCCGTCACCAGGTCGACCAGCTTGGCGTGCGTGAGATGCATCGTCGGTCCGGCGCGGCGCGGTGGCGGGGAGGGCGTCCCCGTGGCGGCGGCCATCAGGGCCGCGATCACCGCAGCCGACGCGGCCACTGAGGCGACGCCGACGAAGACGGCCACCGCGCCCTTGCGATCGATGTGGCGGGTCCGTGCCTCGGCCACGGTCACCGACACGGTGCCCGGTGCGCTGGTGGAGGGATGGTGCTCCAGCAGGTCGGCCAGGAGCCGGTCCTCGAATCGTTGGGTGGTGGGAATCTGCGTGCTCATCGGTCCTCCTCAGGGGACGGTGGTGATGGTGGACGGAACGGGGTGGGACACCGCCTGAGCCTCGAGGGTCGCTCGGAGGCGCCGGCGGGCACGCGAAAGGCGGGCCCGAAGGGCAATCGGGTTGATGCCGAGGATGCGGCACGCCTCGGCAGGCGAACACTGCTCGACGTGCACCAGGAGGAAGGCATCCTTCTCGGCGTCGGACAATCCCTCGAACGCGCCGGAAAGACGCCATCGCTGCCGCGAGGAATCGATCATCTGCTCCAGGCGGGCGATGTCGTCCTGCTCGAGGTGGCGCCGCCCGCTGAGGGCGTCGTGGAGCCGGGAGTCGGCCCGGGCCCGGCGGTGCTGGTTGCGCACCTCGTTGGCCGCGATCCCGTAGAGCCACATCGTCGGGGTGCCCCGAACCGGGTCGTAGGTCTGCGATCTGGTCATGGCCAGGAGGAAGGTCCGCTGCACCACGTCGGCCACATCGTGCGGTGACCGGCAGCGGCGGGAGGCAAACGCCATCATCTGGTCGATGTGGCAGCGGTAGAAGGCCGCGAAGGCCGCCGGGTCGGACGACAGCGACCACGACAGCCGCTCCGCCGCGGGGTACGCCTCCTCGTTTGCGCTCATACTCCCCCTACGCACCGGGAGCCATCTTTGTGACAGCGGGAGTCAGATGGCGGTCGGGCCGGGCGATTCAGCCCGGCGGTCCAAAGAGCCGGTCACCGGCATCGCCCAGCCCGGGCACGATGTAGCCCAGCTCGTTGAGCTCGGGGTCGATGGCGGCGCAGTAGAGCAGTACCGATGGGTGGGCTGCGCTGAAGGCGACGATGCCGGGTTCGGAGGCGATGATGCACAGGGCGATCACCTGACATGCCCCTCGGCGCAGCACCAGGTCGCACACCTGGGTCAACGACCCCCCGGTCGCCAGCATGGGGTCGCACACGATGACCCGCCGCCCGCGCAGGTCGGCCGGCAGCCGATTGAGGTAGACCTCAGAGTGCAGCGTCACCTCGTCGCGCCGCAGGCCCACGTGGGCGACCTCGGTCAGGGGCACCACCTCGGAGATGGCCTGCACCATGCCCAGCCCGGCACGGAGAATAGGGACGACCAGGACGTTCTCGACCACCCGGCGGGCTACCGCGCCGTTGACCACCGGGGTGTCGACGGTCACCTCGGTCGTGCCCAAGTTGCGCAGCGCCTCGTAGGCCAGGAACCCCGAGATCTCCGAGATCAACTGGCGGAACGCGTCGCGGTCGGTTCGTTTGTCCCGCAACAGCCCCACCCGGTGGGCCAGCACGGGATGCTCGAGCACGATGACCTCGCTCACCCGGTGAGCCCGTCTGCTACCGCGACCAGGTCGGACAGGACGCGACGCAGTTCGAGGGTGGTGCGATCGGCCCGGGTGTGCACCTCGGCCGTCGGCGCCAGCGGAAGCACCAGCTCGGAGAAGGACTCCTGGATCCTCATGTCCTCACGCAGCACGGCCACCTCGAAGTCGACCGCCTCGGCCATCCGCCCGGCATCGCCGGCCAGGTCGTCGCGCCAGAGGGTGGTGAACAGGCGACAACTGTCGGCGGTCTCGGGCTGGATGAAGAAGCCGATCACGTTGGAGCCTCCGGCCTCGACGAAGTCGATGCGGAGACTGAGGTGGAAGGGCGCGCTCAACCGGTAGGCCAAGCGGCGGGTTTGCACCAGGGGACGGGTACCGGCTGCCACGGCCGGATCCTCCCGGTTGGCAAACGAATGCTCGTAGGACATGGTGAAGGACCAGTCGTCGCGGGCCACGACGTATGGCGGCACCTCGGCCGCCTCGTCCGCCCCGAACGTCCCGGCGTGGACGAAGGGGAAGTGGGCCACGTCGAGGAAGTTGTCGGCCAGGAGGCCGGCGGATCCCCGGGTCGAGAAGGTGGGGAGGATGCCCTCGGCGAAGGACGGGTCGGCCGCTTCGGGAATCGACCCGAGTGGGGCGATCGGCTCCTCGGGGGCCAGGAAGACCAGGCCGTGCGCCTCGACCAGGCCGGCCGGCCGGGACAAGCGGGCGGCCGGTGGCAGGGTGGCCCCGGGACCCAAGGCCGGGATCTCCACGCAGGAACCCGAGGAGTCGAACCGCCAGCCGTGGTAGGCGCACTCCAGCACGCCCGCCTTGCACCGGCCGATGGACAGGGGCGTGCGACGGTGAGGGCAGCGGTCGGCGAATGCCACGATGTCCCCGCCTGAGCGGTAGAGCACCCAGGGCTCCCCCAGCAGCATGAACCGCGTCGGCTGGTCGGTCACCTCGGCCGGACGGGCCACCGGATGCCAGCAATGGCGCAGCGCCGGGTCCGTGTTGGAGAGGGCGCGGCTCATGGCCCACCACCCTCACCCGCGCCGCTCACCGGCGTCAAGGAGAGAGGGGCCAACTACAGTCCCCTCGACCGCGACCGTCGGAACCGGAAGGCGCCCCATGATCCTCGACCGTTTCACCGTGACCGATCAGGTCGCCATCGTCACCGGAAGCGGCCGCGGTATCGGTGCCGCCACCGCCGTGGCCCTGGCCGAGGCGGGTGCCGACGTCGTCCTGGCGGCGCGCACCGAGGAGCAGCTCCGGGCGGTGGCCGCCCAGGTCGAGGCGACCGGGCGACGGGCCGTGGTCGTGGTCGGCGACCTGACCGACAACGAGCTCATGGCTTCCCTGGCCCAGACCGCCCATGACGAACTCGGACGTCTCGACATCGTCGTGAACAACTTGGGCGGCACCATGCCCCGCCCGCTGCTCGATACCTCGCCGCGCGCGCTGGAAGAGGCCTTCCACTTCAACGTGGGAGCCGGCCATGCCCTGGTCCGGGCCGCCGTTCCCGCGATGCTCGGGGGCGACCACCCCGGCGGGGCCATCGTCAACATCTCCTCGGTCATGGGCCATGTGGGTGCCCGCGGCTACCTGGCCTACGGCACCGTCAAGGGCGCCTTGGAGCAGTACACCCGCCTGGCCGCCCGCGACCTGTCGCCCCGCATCCGGGTCAACGCGGTGGCCGTCGGCTCGACCGCCACCTCGGCCCTGGACATCGTGATGGCCAGTGACGAGCTACGAACGACCATGGAAGAGGCCACCCCGCTCAAGCGCATCGGGCACCCTGACGACATCGCGGCCACCGTCCTCTTCCTGGCCTCGGACGCGGGATCCTTCATCACCGGCAAGATCATCGAGGCCGACGGCGGCCTGCAATCGGCCAATCTCGAGTTCGGCCTCCCCGACCTCTAAAACAGCCGCAACGCAAGAACGAAGCGCGAACGTAAGGGAAGGAGCACTATGGCTTTTCGAGTCGTGCAGTGGAGCACCGGCAATGTGGGGCGTCACGCCCTGGCCGGCATCGATGCTCATCCCGAGCTCGAACTGGTCGGGCTCTTCGTCTCGAATCCGGACAAGGTGGGCCGTGACGCCGGCGAGTTGGCCGGGCTCGGCAAGACCCTCGGCGTCACCGGCACCAGCGATGTGGACGCGCTCCTCGCCCTTGCGCCGGACTGCATCGTGCACACGGCCATGGCCGACGACCGCATCTTCGAGGCCCTGGCCGACCTGGAGCGCTTCCTCGCCGCCGGCATCAACGTCGTCTCCTCGGGGCCGGTATTCCTGAAGTTCCCGGCCGACGACGACCCCATGGCCGTGCCGCTCGTAACCGCGGCCGAAAAGGCCGGCGTCTCGCTCTTCGTCAACGGCGTGGATCCGGGCTTCGCCAACGACGCCTTGCCCCTGGTGCTCTCAGGGGTAAGCGAGCGCATCGAGGAGGTGCGCTGCTCGGAGGTCCTCAATTACAACACCTACAACCAGCCCATGGTGCTCTTCGACATCATGGGCTTCGCCCGCCCACTCGAGGACATTCCCATGCTCCTCCAGCCCGGCGTGCTCACCATGGCCTGGGGCAGCGTGGTCCGTCAGATCGCCGCCGGTCTCGGGGTCACCTTGAGCGAGGTCACCGAGTGGTACGAGCGCGAGGCAGCACCCGAGGACTTCGAGGTCGACGCCGGGACAGTCAAGAAGGGCACCGCCGCCGCGCTGCACTTCGAGGTGCGGGGCTTGGTGGGCGACCAGGCGGTGGTGGTGCTCGAGCATGTGACCCGCCTGCGTGATGACCTCGGAGCCACGTGGCCCCAACCGGCCGGACAGGGCTGCTACCGCGTCCAGATCACCGGCGAGCCCAACTACACCCTGGACCTCCAGCTCATGGGCACCGACGGCGACCACAACACGGCCGGCCTCAAAGCCACCGCCATGCGGCTGGTCAACGCCGTGCCCGCCGTGGTGGCGGCCCGGACGGGTCTGGTCACCGCGCTCGATCTTCCCCTCATCACCGGTAAGGGTCTCGTCGTCATCTAGGAGCGGCAAGGGCGAGCTGGTGTGACTCACCATGAGAGAGTCCCCGGACCGCCTTGCGACGCTGCAGTTCGGTGGTGATGGCGTCGAGGACGGTGTGCCCGACCTCGAAATACCGCGCGCCGAGTTGCACGCGGCGCAGCGCCACCACCTCCATCCTCGTCATCGCCGGTGCGCGCGTCCACGGCGTGACCTCGACCTCCATGGGTAACCAGGCACCCGGCCCCCGGTGGTACCGGAGGCGGAAGGACACGTGCGCCACCCCGGGCCCGAGCCGCACGGGGCCGAGCCGCGCCCGGTCGCCGATCGCCACCGAACCTCCTCGCTGCTCCGCCTCCCACCAGCTGCTGAGCGCCAGGGCGGCATCGTCGAAGGGGAGATCCACGAAGCGCAGGAACGACGAGGCGGCGATGGGGCTTGGGCTCACGATCATGGGGGACGCTCCTCGCAGAATAGATCGACCGATCGTTCTACTTCCTGAGACAAAGTAGACAGCCTGGTCGATCTATTGTCAAGCCCGGGCGAGATACACTCGAGCCCCATGACCACCACCAAAGCCCCGGGACCGCGGGAGCGACTGCTGGCCTCGGCCCGACGACTCACCGGGGCTCACGGCGTCGGGGTGGGGATCGACGCCATCCTCGAGGACGCCTCGGTGGCACGGCGCTCGCTCTATCAGCACTTCGCCGGCAAGGACGACCTCATCGCCCAGTCGCTGCTGGACTCAGCCGACAAGGACGAGGCGCGCTACCGGATCGCCCTCGAACGGGGCGGGGACGACCCGCGCCAGCGGGTGCTGGCCGTCTTCGACCAGTTGGACCGGACCACCTCGTTGCCCGAGTACCGCGGCTGCCGCTACATCTCGGCCGAGTTGGGGCTGGCCGATCCGGGCCATCCCGCCCACCTGGCTACCCGGGAGTTCACGACGCGGCTGCGCGGCCTCTTCGAGACGGAACTGACCAATCTCGGACACCCCGATCCCGTCGATGGCGCCGACCAGATCCTCGTGCTCGTCGAGGGCATCCTGGTCGTCGGCGTCATCGCGCCCGAATCACACCCGGCCCTGACGGTACGGCCTCTCGTCGAGCTGATCCTCGACGCGAAAACCTCGCCTGCCTAGGCGAACGGCGTCACCCCGAAGAGATCGAGGCTGCCCAGGAGCTGCTGCACCACGGCGGGGGCGGGCTTCACGCTCGAAGCGGCCGGCGCGCTCACGTGCACCGGACTGTTGTAGTTGGTGAACTGGACGGTCCCACTGATCGAGCCCGTGCTGGCATTGGTGGCCGCCATGGCCACCTCGACCAGCCGGCCGGCGCGGTCGACCCACACCGTCACCGGGATCGTCACCTGGCCCAGCGCCTTGGCGTCGTCGGTCATGGCGGGCGCCAGCCCGGGCACCACCTTGAGCAGCTCGGCCACCGTCAGGTCGACCTGGGTGCCCGTGGACTTGACCCCGTTGATGGTCTTGTCGGCCACATGGTGCTGCTTGGGCAGGCCGGGCAGCTGGCCCAACAGGAGGTGCGAGTAGGTCAGCGCCACCGAGGACTGGGTGAACGCCGTGGCCACCTGATGGGCGTCCGCGGTCGAGACCGGGATCGACAGGACCTGGGCCCCGCCCACCAGGGCGGACAGCGACGGGGGGACGGTCACGTAGGCGTGGCTGTTGACCCAGATGGCCTTGAGCGACAGCGGCTTGGTCCCGAGCAGTGATCCGGCACTCTGCGGCAGCGAGGCGTGCAGCCCGGCGGTGGGCAGCGTGACCGAGGTCTCGACCGCCTGGTGCACGAAGTCGGTCTTCCCGCGCGCCCGCATCTGGGTGGCGTACTGCCCCGGGAGGGCGACCCGCAGGTTCACGCTGAAGGTGACGCTGGTGGCCACCGGCGTGGTGCCCGCCGGCGGTTGCCCGGCCCCGTCGGCCGTGGTGGTGCCGAACACCCCCACCCCGAGTGTGGTGAGGCCACCGAGGGCCGCGATGCCGACGACTCGTGTGGCCGCGTAGCGCGCCAATAGACGCCGATCCCTTCCGTTCATCAACTCCCCCTCGCCCGCCAACGTTAGAGGCGGCGGCGGCGGAATTTCGGTCAGCGGAAGTCACGGCTGGCCGGCACCGCCGTCCCCACGGCCAACGCCTCCACCCGCTCGGCGGTCAGGTTCACCGTGCCCTGCCCCAGCTGCAGCCGGCCCCGGATGAGGAGCACCGGGGCGTGGCGGGCCACCAGCTTCCAGCGGGCCCAGGCCCCGCGGGAGAAGACCACGTTCACGTGGCCGGTCTCGTCCTCGAGGTTGACGAACACCGCGCCGTTCGCCGTCTCGGGGTGCTGGCGGTGCGTCACCACCCCGGCCACGGTGACCCGGTCCCCGTCGAGGCACCCGGGGAGATGGCGGGCCACCACCACACCCATCGCTTCGAGCCGCTCCCGGGCCAGGTGCATGGCGGTCCGTTCGGGCGCCAGCCCGAGCGCCCACAGGTCGTCGCCCACCGAGTCGTAGAGGGTGGGCTCGGGCAACGGCGGGGCCTCGACGCCCACCACGATCCCGGGCAGCCGGTCCGGTGTGCCCTGGGCCGCCGCCCCGGCGGCCCACAACAACCGCCGGCGGGACGCCGCCGTCCCGCGCTCCTCGTCGGCGTCGAGCGCGCCGGCGGCCGCCAACGTCTCGAGCTGGGCCCTCGATACGCCGGCCCGCCGCACCAGGTCCTCGCCCCCCTTCCAGGGCCGGCCGGCCACGACGCGCTCGGCCGTCGACTCCCCCACCCCGCGTACCGAGGCCAGCCCCAGCCGCAGCACCGGTTCACCCCCACCCTCACCCCCACCCTCCAGCGACGCCCCCACCTCGGAGCGGTTCACATGGGGCCGGCGCACCGAGACCCCGTGGCGGCGGGCGTCGGCCACCAGGGACTGGGGTGACCAGAACCCCATCGGTTGCGAGTTCAACAACCCCGCGGTGAACGCCGCCGGGTAGTGCAGCTTCAACCACGATGACGAGTAGACCAGGTGTGCGAACGACACCGAGTGCGACTCGGGGAAGCCGAAGTTGGCGAAGGCGGCCAGGGCGGCGAAGATCTGGTCGGCCACCGCGCCCGTCACCCCGTGCCGGGCCATTCCCTCGTACAGCCGCACCCGCATCTTCTCCATGCGGGCGGCCGAGCGCTTGGCCGCCATGGCCTGGCGCAGTTCGTCGGCCTCGGCCGCGCTGAAGCCGGCGATGGCCACCGCCATCTCCATCAGCTGCTCCTGGAACAGCGGGACACCGAGCGTCCGCTTCAGGATCGGCTCGAGCAGCGGGTGCAGGTAGGTGGCCTCCTCCTCGCCCCGCCGGCGCCGGATGTAGGGGTTGACGGCGTGGCCCTGGATGGGCCCGGGCCGGATGAGGGCCACCTCGATAGCCAGGTCGTAGAAAGTGCGCGGCTGGACCCGGGGCAGCGTCCCCATCTGGGCCCGGCTCTCGACCTGGAAGACCCCGACCGTGTCGGCCCGGCACAAGAGGTCGTAGACCTCGTCCTCCTGGGGCAGCTGGGCCAGGTCCACCGACACCCCGTGGAAGTCGTGCACCAGGTCGACCATGCGGTGCAGGGCTTCGAGCATGCCCAGCCCGAGCAGGTCGAACTTGACCAGCCCGATGGCGGCGCAATCGTCCTTGTCCCACTGCAGCACGCTGCGCCCGGGCATGCGCCCCCACTCCACCGGGCAGACCTCTATGACCGGCCGGTCGCACAGCACCATGCCGGCTGAGTGGATGCCCAGATGGCGCGGGCGGTCGAGCACCTCGGCCGCCAGCTCGGCCACCAAGGGCGGGATCCCCTCCCCCGCGCCGTCGACCGCACCCCCCACCGCCTCGGCCGACGCCGCGCCGCGCGACGTCCGGTCGATCCCCGCCGCCCACCCGTCCACCTGCTCGGGGGTGAACCCGAATGCCTTGCCCACGTCGCGCACGGCCGAGCGGGGGCGGTAGGTGATGACGTTGGCCACCTGCGCGGCATGGCGCCGGCCGTAGCGCTCGTAGACGTACTGGATCACCTCCTCGCGTCGCCCGGACTCGATGTCGACGTCGATGTCCGGCGGCCCGTCGCGGGCCGGGGAGAGGAAGCGCTCGAAGAGGAGGCCGAGCTTGACCGCGTCGACGTTGGTGACCTCGAGGGCGTAACAGACGGCCGAGTTGGCCGCCGAGCCCCGCCCCTGGCAGTAGATGTTCAGCTCGCGACACAGCCGGGCGATGTCCCAGACCACCAGGAAGTAGCCGGCGAAACCGAGCCCGCCGATGACCTCGAGCTCGTGCGCAATCTGCTTCCACGCCCCCGGCACCCGCTCGTCGTGCGGCGGGCCGTAGCGCTCGAGCGCCCCTCGGGTCACCAGCGCTCGTAGATACCCCTGCTCGTCCAAGCCCTCCGGCGTCGGGAAGTCGGGCAGCCGGGGGGCCACCAGCCGCAGGTCGAACGCGCAGGCCAGGCCCAGCTCGCCCGCCCGCTCGACCGCCCCGGGCCAGCGGGCGAAGCGCCGCAACTGCTCGCCCGAGGAGCGCAGGCAGGCCGCCGGGGCCGAGGGGAGCCAGCCCTCCAGCTCGGCCAGGGGGCGGCGGGCCCGGATGGCGGCCAGGGTGGTGGCCAGGCGGAACCCGGCCGGGGTGGCGTAGTGCACGTTGTTGGTGGCCACGGCATCGACCCCCCACTCGACAGCCAGCCGCGCCAGGGCGTCGTTGCGCGCCGTGTCGAGCGGGTCCCCGTGGTCCCACAGCTCGACCGCCACGTGGGCGCGCCCGAAGCGCTCGACCAGCCGACCCACCTCCCGGGAGGCCGCCCGCGGCCCCGCTTCCATCAGCGCGGCGGCCACCGCTCCCTTCCGGCATCCGGTGAGCACCAGCCAGTGCTCCCCCGCCGCCGCGGCCAGAGCGTCGAGGGTGAAGCTCGGCCGGCCCTTCTCCCCACCCTCGAGGTGCGCCTCAGCCAGCACGCTCGAGAGGCGCGCGTAGCCCTCGGGGTCGCGGGCCAGCACGACCAGATGCGCCCCGCTCGGATCGGGCTCGCCGGTGCGCGGCCCGGCCGGGGCCAGGGTCACCTCGGTCCCGAAGACCGTCGGCAGTCCGCAGGCCCGGGCCGCCTCGGCGAAGCGCACCACGCCGTAGAAGCCGTGGTGGTCGGTCAGGGCCAGCGCGGCCAGCCCCAGCCGATGAGCCTCGGCCACCAGTTCCTCGGGATCGCTGCTGCCGTCGAGGAAGCTGAACCCCGAGTGCGCGTGCAGCTCGGCGTAGACGCCCGCGGTCACCTCCGGCCCGCCGACGTCGGGCCGCCAGACATCGGGTCTGCCGACACCGGGCCGTCAGTCATAGATCGCCTCGACCCACCACTGTGCTCGCTCGGTGCACAGCAGCCGCGCCGCGCCGTCGTCGGTCACCACCTGGACCCGGGCCCGGCGCCGGCGCACCGTCCACCAGCGCTCGGTCGCCGGCCACGGCCCGGCCCACGCCGCCACCGGCTGCCAGGGCCCGCCGTCGATCGACAGCCGGGCCGGCTCGCTGGTGAGCAACCCCCGCCCGCTCACCGCACACGCCACGCCGGCGGCGTCGACCACCTCGGCCCGCCGGGGGACCCGGAGCACCGCGGTGGGGGAAGGGGGCGGCAACCGCCCCGGCCAGGGCGCACCGCCGGCCCCGGCCGCCTCGACTTCGGGGCTGCCCCACGGCACCAGCGTCGATTGCTCAGCGGGGTCACGCCCGCCCTGGATACGCCCGACCAGCACGGCGTCGACGCCGAGCCGCTCCTGCAGCCGGGCGAAGGAGAGGGCGGCCCGGGTGTCGGCCGCCGACGTCCCGCCGAAGAACCCGGGCTGGTAGGGCGGCGGCTCGGACCCCAGCTCGGGATCCTCACCACGGGCCACCCGCAGCCGCCGCTCGATGGAGCGGTCGCGCAGCCCGGCCAGCTCCCCGCTCTCGCCCCGGGCCACCCGGTGGCATGCCGCCGCGTCGGCCCCGAAGCGGTCCGAGACGTGCGGGGAGGGCAAGGCGGCGAACTGCCCCAGCGTGGTGATCCCCAACCGTTGCAAGGTGACGGCCAGATCGGGCCGGGCCAGGGTGGCCACCGACCAGGGCACCAGGAACTGGCGGGCCTCCCCCGCCGGGACGATCAGCCGGGCGCGGGCGGCCAGAACCGCTGCGAAGAGCCCGTCGGCCACCCCGACGCGGGCCTCCTCGCCCACGGCCTCGACCAGGCGCTGCACAACCATCTCCTCTCCGCCGAAGAAGCGGGAAGGCCCGCGTGCGGGCAGGGCGCAGACACCGAGGCGGACGGGATGAACCCAGGGACACAGTTCTCCGGCGCGGGCGACCACCCGCACAAAACGTCGGGCTTCCTCTCCGCGTGCCCCCTCTTCTTGAAGCCCGGGACACCAGATGACGACCAACCGTTCCATTTCCATCGCTGCTCCACCTCAGGCCGCCTCGGGCCCGTCGTCGGGACCGGACGCACCCGGCCCTTCTCTCGCCTCTGCCGTTGTCGCCACCACCCCTGAGCCGGCCGGGAGCCAGAGCGAGCACTCGACCGCCCGGCCCGCCGAGCGCCGCCCGCTGACCCGGACCTCGGCCCGCCGCCCCTGCAGGTGGCCGTGCCCGCGACCGACCCCTTCCCATTCGACGGCCCCCACCGACAGCGCCAGGTCTCCCCCCTCGGGCCACTCGCTCACGTGCTCGACCAGCACCACCAGCGCGGCCTGGCGTTCCCGGGCCCGGGCACTCAGATGGCGCGCCGCCGTCAGCCGGGCCCGGCCGGGCGGCCGCACCAGGACGACGTCGACCCCGGGCAGGACGTCCCCCGCCGCCTCGGCCCACTCACCGCCGGGGTGGGGTACGAAGACGACCCGGCGCAGATCGATGCCCAGCTCCGCCGCGGCCACCACCCCGGGGTCGGGTAGCCCGACCGCGGCGCACCAGCTCCCGGCCTGCGACGCCGCGGCCAGCAGGGCCAAGGCCAGGGTGGTGGCGCCATGACCGGGCAACCCGGCCACCGTGGTCGTCGTCCCCCGCCGCAGGGCCCCGTCGGGGAAGAGCGGCACCAGGGGCGGGGGCACGGGGAGCAGCCGGCCGGACACCGGCGTGGACGGCCGGACCCGATCCGCCAGGCCGACCGGGAGCTCCCGGGAACGGGGGTGAGGGGGGCCATCTGAGCCAAAAGCGAACATGTGTTCGCACTCTACCGAGAACCTGTTTGCTCTGCAGGGAGACGCAAAGAGCCAGTTCAGGGCCGGTATATCGACCAGGACCCCCACTAGGTCAAAATGCAGGCCCTATGTGCGGCCGCTTCGCTCTCATCACCCCACCGGTGCGCCTGGCCCGCTACTTCCAGGCCGTCCTGGACGACGTGGAGCCCGAGCAGGCCCCGAGCTGGAACGTCGCCCCGACCGACACCGTGCTCGCCGTCCGGGGGCGGCGCGCCCCGGGAAACGACCAGCTCGAACGCGTCCTGGCCCCCTACCGCTGGGGACTCATCCCCTCATGGTCCAAGGACGCCAGCTCGGGAAGCCGCCTCATCAACGCGCGCGCCGAGACCGTCACCACCAGAGCGTCCTTCCGCTCCGCCTTCCAGTCCCACCGCGCCATCATCCCGGCCGACGGTTTCTACGAATGGCGCAAACCGAACAGCGGGGGCAAGCAACCCCACTACTTCACCCGCACCGACGGGGCGCCGATGGCCTTCGCCGGCATCACCGAGTGGTGGCGCGACCGGAACGGTCCCGACGACGCGCCGCCCATTTACTCGTGCAGCATCATCACCACCACCGCGAGCCAGGACATGGACGGCATCCACGACCGCATGCCGGTCATCCTCCATCCGGACACCTTCGACGTGTGGCTCGATCCCGACGTCGAAGATCCCGGTGAGCTCAAGAGCCTGGTGCGACCCTCGCCGGCGGGCACCATCTCCCACCACGCCGTCGGGCCCCGGGTGGGCAACGTGCGCAACAACGATCCCGAACTCATTGACCCTCTTTGAGCGGACCAACGCGACATACTGACGCCAGCCGAGGAGGTCAGTGACCGTGAGCCCACAACGTCTGGACCGCCGCGCCTTCCTGGCCGCTGCCCTGGCCACCGGGGGCGGAGGGTTGCTGGCCGCCATGAGCGCGGGAGGGCGGGCCGGGGCGGCCACCATCCAGGCGGCGTCGTCGGTGCGGGCTGCCGGTTCGGACCTCGGCGCCATTGAGCACGTCATCTTCTTGATGCAGGAGAACCGGTCCTTCGACCACTACTACGGCACGTACCGCGGCGTGCGCGGCTTCGACGACCACCCGGCGCACACGCTCGGCGCGTTCGCCCAGCGGTGGCCCGGCGGCGCGAAGGAGCGGCTGCTGCCGTTCCACCTGCAGTCGAACTCGGGCATCGGCGAATGCACGCACGACCTCAACCACACCTGGCAGGCCGAGCACCTGAGCCGCGGCGCGGGTGACAACGCCGACTTCGTGTCGACCCACACGTCGGCCGCCTACGAGGGACCGGAGCAGGGCGTGCTGACCATGGGCTACTACGAACGGAAGGATCTGCCCTTCTATTACGCGCTGGCCGACGCGTTCACCATCTGCGACAACTACCACTGCTCGGTGCTCGGCCCCACTCACCCCAACCGTCTCATGGCGATGTCGGGGACCATCGACCCGGCCGGCGCGGCCGGCGGCCCGGTGCTCATCACCAACTCGGACACCGACGCCATCTGGAGTGTGCACTGGGACACCATGCCCGAGGTCCTCGAGGACGCCGGGATCAGCTGGAAGGTGTACAACCCGCAGGGCGACATCTATGCGCCGGCCTTCTTCGAGCAGCACGGCCTGCTGGCCGGCGACGCCATCCTGCCCTATTTCAGGCAGTACATGAACCCGCAGTCCGCGCTGTACCAGAAGGCGTTCCTGCCCCAGTACCCCGGTGACTTCGTGATCGACGTGGCGACGGGCAAGCTCCCGGCCGTCAGCTGGATCCTCCCGCCCGCCGGCTACGACGAGCACCCACCCTCGCCGCCCGCGCTGGGAGAATGGTTCACCAGCCAGTTGATCAAGGCGCTCGTCTCGAATCCCGAGGTGTGGTCAAAGACCGTGCTCTTCCACATGTACGACGAGAACGACGGGTTCTTCGACCACGTGCCGCCACCAGCCGCGCCGCACGGCACGGCGGGCGAGTACCTCACCGTCGGCTCGCTGTCGTCGGACGCCGACGGCATCCGCGGCCCGGTCGGCATGGGCTTCCGGGTGCCCATGATGGTCATCTCGCCGTTCAGCCGCGGTGGCCACATCGCCTCCGACGTGTTCGACCACACCTCGCAACTCCGTTTCCTGGAGGAACGGTTCGACGTGCGGGCGCCCAATATCTCGGCCTGGCGGCGCAAGCACTCGGGGGACCTCACCTCCGCCCTCCACATGGGTCGGGCCGACGCGTCGGTGCCGAAGCTCCCGTCCACCTCGGCCGACCAGACCGCCGGCGTGATGGCCGAGGGGTGCAGCGAGGGCGACATCCTCGAGATCAGCGGGGACCAAGCCGCGTACCCCGTGCCGCACCCGCAGGTCATGGCGCGTCAGGAGCATCGAGCGCGGTAGGCGACCCGGGCGGGTGGCGGACTTCGGGGCGCGGCCCAAGAGAAAAAGCCGGCCGGTCGAATCGGGCCCGCCTTGACATCGCCGGCTGGTAGGTCCATGCTTTCACTAGGCTCCTAGTGAAATAGAGAGAACATGATTGAGTTCCACCTGGACACCCGCTCGGGGGTGGCGCCCTACCTCCAATTGGTCCATCAGGTGCGCCGGGCCCTGAAGCTGGGCCTGCTGCACGAGGGCGATCAACTCCCCACCGTCAAAGAGGTGGTGGCCAAGGTGGCCATCAACCCCAACACGGTGCTCAAGGCCTACCGGGAGTTGGAGCACGACGGGCTGGTGTCGGCCCGACCGGGCATCGGGACCTTCGTGACCCGAACCCTGAGCGACCCCTCCCTCGCCGCCCATGGGCCGCTGCGCCAGGACCTCGGTCGCTGGTTGGCCAAGGCGCGGCGGGCCGGGCTCGACGACGAGAGCATCGAGGCGCTGTTCCGCGACACTTTTCGGTCCGCCCTTGAGCAGGGCGTAGCGTGAGCGCCGTCCTCGAGGCCAGGGGCCTCGGCAAGCGCTACGGGCGGAAGTCGGCGCTGACCGACTGCACCCTCGAAATCCCCTCGGGACACGTGGTGGGGCTGGTAGGCCCCAACGGCGCTGGGAAGTCGACGCTGCTCAACATGGCGGTCGGCCTCCTGTCACCCACCTCGGGCTCCCTAAGGGTGCTGAATGAGCAACCGGCCATCGACCCGGGGCAGTTGGGCCGGGTTGGGTTCGTGGCCCAGGACACGCCCACCTATTCGGGGCTGAGTGTGGCCGACCACCTGGCGCTGGGCGCACATCTCAACCCGGGCTGGGACCGATCGGTGGCCGAGACGCGGATCGACCAACTCGGACTTGACCCCGGGCAGAAGGCGGGCAAGCTCTCAGGCGGCCAGCAGGCGCAGCTGGCCCTGACCTTGGCCATAGCCAAGCGCCCCGAACTGTTGATACTCGACGAGCCGGTGGCCAGCCTGGACCCATTGGCCCGGCGCGAATTCCTGCAGATCCTCATGGAGACGGTGGCCGAGCACGAGGTCAGCGTCATCCTCTCCTCGCACTTGGTGGCCGACTTGGAGCGGGTCTGCGACTATCTGGTGATCCTCGTCGCCTCGCGCGTCCAGCTGGCTGGGCCGGTGGACGAATTGCTGGCAACGCATTACCGGCTCGTGGGAGCCCGGCGCGATCCAACCTCGCTGCCGGGCAACCAGGAGGTCATTGAGTCAAGCCACACCGAACGACAGAGCACGTTCCTCGTGCGCACCGACGGTCCGATTCTCGACCCGGCCTGGACGGTGGAGGAGATCGGCCTGGAGGATCTCGTGCTGGCCTACATGGGACAGGCCGCCGGCGCCGAACGCAACCGTCGCTCCGGGCTGCGGGTCCAGTTGTGACGTGGCTGACCTGGCGGCAGTTCCGCGTCCAGGCCGCGGTGGTCGGGGGCCTGCTCGTGCTCATGGCCATCGTGGTGATTCCGACGGGACTGCACATCGGGGACCTCTACCGCACCTGTAAGGCCGCTGCCGACTGCGGCTCGAGCCAGTTCACCAACGCCGACCAGAAGCTCGGGGTGGTGCTGCAGATAGTCCTCACCATTGCTCCTGCACTCATCGGCGCCTTCTGGGGAGCACCTCTCGTCGCCCGCGAGCTGGAGACCGGCACCTACCGTCTCGGCTGGACCCAGAGCCTCAGCCGTCAACGCTGGCTCGCCGTCAAGCTGGGTGTGGTCGGCCTGGTCTCGGTCGCCGCCGTGGGGCTGATGAGCCTCATGCTCACGTGGTGGTTCAGCCCGATCGACACCGTCATGGCCGAGCGCCTCTCTTCCACTTTCGACGCGAGAGACGTCGTCCCTCTGGGCTACGCCGCTTTCGCCTTCGTTCTCGGTGTCGCTGCCGGCACCCTCCTGCGCAAGACGGTGCCGGCCATGGCCGCCACGCTGGCCGCCTTTGTCGCGGTCCGGGTGGTCGTCTTCGAGTGGGTACGACCGCATCTCCTCCCGGCGAAGCACGCCATCATGGCCATCAGCAAGGCCAACGAATCCTTCGGCATCTCCATGACCACGTCCGGGCCGACGGTGGTCGTCGGCGCGCCCAATATCCCCAACGCGTTGGTGTACTCCTCGACTCTCGTCGCCAAGACAGGGCACCAGTCCTCCACCGCGTTCATCCACAACGCCTGTTCGGACCTGTTGCAAAACTTGCCATCCGGTCCAGGGAGAGCGCTGGTCGGCCACCATGCCGCCCTCCCCGCAGGGGGACCGAGCCGTGGGGCCTTCCAGTCGTGCCTGGACAAGGTGTCCTCCGCCTTCAACCAGTCGGTGACCTACCAGCCGGCCTCTCACTACTGGCCCCTCCAAGGTATGGAGGCGGCCCTCTTCTTCGTTCTGGCTGGCGCTCTGTTGGTGTTGTCGTTCTGGTGGGTCCGCTACCGCGTGTCATGACAACCGACATGGGGACGGGAGCAGGGCCCGCATGATCTGGCTCACCTGGCGCCAGTACCGCGCCCAATTCGCCGTCGTCCTCGGTGTGCTGGTGGCCATTGCCATCGCATTGATAGTGACCGGCCCCCACCTGGTCGGTCTCTACGACACCACGGTGGCCAACTGCGCGCGGCATGGCGACTGCACCACCGCGATGGCCGCGTTCCTCAAGAACGACTCTCTCCTCCAGGATCTCGGGGATGTCGTCCTGGTGATGCCCGCTCTCGTCGGGATCTTCTGGGGGGCGCCCCTGGTCGCCCGCGAGATCGAGAACAGCACCAACAAGTTGGCTTGGACCCAGAGTGTGAGCCGCACCCGTTGGCTGGCCACCAAGCTAGGCCTGCTGGGCCTCGCCTCCGTTATCGCGGCCGGGCTCCTGAGTCTGATGGTGACCTGGTGGTCCAGCCCGTTCGATCGGGTGACCGGAACCCCGTTCTCCCCCTCGTTCTTCGATCGTCGGGACCTCGTCCCCATCGGCTATGCCGCCTTCGCTTTCGCCCTCGGGGTCGTCGCCGGCATGCTCATCCGACGGACCCTCCCGGCCATGGCGGCCACGATGGTCGCCTTCATCGCAGCGCGGTTCGCCGAGTTCGAATGGGTGCGTCCCCATTTGATGGCGCCGCTTCGGATTGTGTCCAAATTCGCCACCTACGCCGGCCCCGGCTCGTCGCCATCTGGTGGCAGTCCGATCAACCGGGCCGACTGGGTGATCTCCGACCTGACCATCAATCGGGCGGGGCACGTCATCGGGCAGAACGGCGGCATCGGATCAAACTTCAACGTGTCGGCGAACGGCGCGCTGACCATGGTCGGGGTGGGCCGGTGCCCCAACAAGCTGCCACCTCCGAAAATTGGATCCGGTGGCGGTCCATTCGGTGGCCTACCCAGCGAGCGAGCGGCGCAGGCCTTCCAGACCTGCGCCGACAAGCTCGGCCTCAAGGAGGCGCTGACCTACCAGCCCATCAACCGCTACTGGCCCTTCCAGATGTACGAAACGGCGATCTTCGTCGGTCTGGCGCTCGTGCTGGCCGGGTTCTGCCTCTGGTGGGTCCGCCGGCGCGTGTTGTGAGCGGAACCTCTCTGGATGCCCATCAGTCGAGCGGCTTCATGAACGACCAGAGCCCGCCCTCGCTGTCCAGCGCGCTGTACTCGCGGTAGCCGTACTCCTGGTCCACCGGCTCGTAACGGATTGTTGCGCCCTGGGCGACGGTGTGACGGAAATGCGCGTCGACGTCGTCGACGATGATCACGACACCGCCGGTCATGGCTCCCACCGTGCGCGGCGAGGCCAGCCCGTACTCCTTCGATTCGGGGTGCAGCCAGATCACCCCGTCACCGGCCTCGATCTCCCCGTGGACGATGCGGCCCGTGTCGTCACGGAAGAGCTGACCGGGACCGAGGCCGAACACCTCGATGAGGTAGTCGAACGCCACCTCCAGGTCCGCGTAGACGAGGATCGAGATCCGGCGTTGGACGGTGGCGTCGAGCATGGTCATCTCCTCCAGTACTTCGAGTAGGTCTTCGGTGCGTGGGTCTTCCGGGCGATCCAGCGACGACACGAGGTTGACCAGCCGGCCACGCAGTCGGCTTCCTGCCTCCAGCCGCTGCTCGAGTTGGCTCAGGTGCATGGCCATGGCGCCCCGGAGGCTCCAGGCCGGGTCGTCGAGGGCCCGAGCGATCTCGCTCAGGGGCAGGCCGAGCCGTCGCAGCAGGCAGATCCGGTAGAGCCGCTCGACGTCGGAGTCGTCGTAGCGGCGGTGCCCGGCGTCGGTACGACCCGAGGCGACCAGCAGCCCGATCGCCTCGTAGTGGTGCAGCGTGCGGACGGTGAGACCGCTGGCGGTCGCCAGCTCCCCCACCTTGCGACCAGCCTCGGTGCGGCTCCCGGTTGCCATGCCTTCGACCATACGACCTCACGTCGCGTGAGGTGCAAGGGGGTTTCTCA
>DASXZJ010000156.1:0-4965 GCA_036502025.1 Acidimicrobiales bacterium
GAGCAGGACCGCGACGCCGTGCCCGTCTGGGTGCGGTGAGCGGAGCCGGTCGTCGATCGGAACCGTGGAGGTCTTGTCGAGGTCTACGACGCCGAAGTGGCCGTCGCCGGCAAGGAAGAAGCGGCGCCCCGACAGGTCCGCTGGAGACCGGAGGCCAGAGAGCATTGCTTCCAGGTGCGTCCGGTCGAGCAGTAGCATGTCCAGCTGCTGGCCTCGGACGATGCCCTCCAGCGCCTCGTCTGAATAGCCCGACATGGACAGGAGTACGCTACGGGTCCGGCGAGCCGCTGAGTGATCCGTCCGCGGAGCTTGGCCGTGGGGCCATAGTCGATAGGCAGTCAGGGTCGGCGAGATGAGCTCACAGAATGCCAGCCCGGAGCAACCCACCGGGCGCAACCAGGTGTCCGGCACCGTTAATGGCAGCGGGTTAACAAGCGCATCGTGCTCACGCAACTGCTTTTATCCAAAAGCCGTGAGCCGACCTCGGCGATGGCTGTGAATGAATCCGGCTCGGGCTCATCTGCCGCTGGTAAGGGCGAGGAGGGTGTCGACCGCGGTTTCGAACGGGCGGGTGCTCCGTTGCACCTGGGCGAGTAGAAGCCCTCCTTGGAGGGTGGCGAGCAGAGTAGTGGCGAGGTCGTCCGGGTCGATGCCGGACGGGAGTTTCCCGTCGGCATGAAGGGATCTGAGTTTATCGCCGATGGCGGCTGCCCACCGTTCGAACCCGGCCGCGATGAGCGCCCGGGCCTCGGGATCGCTCTCGGCGAGCTGGCCGCCGAGCGAGCCAAGTGGGCAGCCGCCCTTTGCTTCGGTGCGCCTCACCCCAGTGATCACCATGTTCCGCCAGGCTTCGACTCCGTTCGCGCTGCCGAGCGCGTGCTGATGGTTACTGACGATGGCGCCGGCTTGGTAGTCGATGACCGCCTGCACGAGGTCGTTCTTGTCGGGGAAGTAGTGGTACATCTGAGAGCCGCTGACTTCCGCCGCCGCCTTGACGTCGTCCAGGGTGGTGCCCGCAACCCCGCGCTCGTGGATCAGGGCGGCGGCCTCCTCCACTATCCGCGCCCGGGTGCGCTCGCCCTTGGGGGTGAGCCTCGGCCGGCCGCCCGCCTCGTTGACCATGCACCAATGCTAGCAGAATTTTGAGTTTGACAACCCAGTACCGAGCTGCCAGAGTGAGTCGCGACACCCAGTTTGGGAGCGAGGGGACGACACATCGCATGACTGACCTAGAGGGCAAGACAGCTCTGGTTACGGGCTCGACGAGCGGGATCGGCAAGGCTACGGCCATCGGCTTGGCCGCCCGCGGCGCTCACGTACTGGTAGTGGGACGCAACGACCAGCGAGCCAAAGACGTGGTCGCCGAGATCGAAGGCGGCGGAGGCAGCGCAACGTTCCGGCTCACCACGCTGGGCGACCTCGAATCGGCCCGGGAGCTGGTCGAGTGGGCCACTGAGGCAGGCGACGGTCACGTCGACATCCTCATCAACAACGCTGGCGTCGCCTTGCTCGGGCCAAGCGGCGCAGCCACCGAAGCGGAGTTCGACGAGACCTTCGCGCTGAACGTCAAGATTCCGTTCTTCCTCGTCGCGTCACTGGCGCCGGCCATGGCCGAACGCGGATGGGGTTCGATCGTCAACCTCTCCACGATGGTCGCCAGCTTCGGGCAGGCCGGCATGGCTCTGTACGGCGCCAGCCGGGCGGCTCTCGAACTGCTGACTAAGGCCTGGGCCGCCGAATACGGCCCGAGTGGTGTCCGGGTCAACGCCGTTGCCCCCGGCCCGACGCGCACCCGCATGATGGAAGCAGTCCCCGACGAGATGGTGAGTCAGCTCGCAGCGCTGGCACCAGCAGGTCGCGTAGCTCAGCCCGAGGAACTCGCTGCGGCGATCATCTTCCTCGCAAGTGATGATGCCAGCTTCGTCCACGGCGTTACTCTTGCGGTCGACGGGGGGCCGGGTCGCTACATGACGCCAGCCGTGCCACGGCGACGTTCAGGCGTGAAGACGCAGAAGGCAGATCAAACTAACAACCGGGGAGATACCCGGGCATAGCCGGCGAACTGCCGGCAGGGGCGGGCCGGGCGGCCGAGGATCGACGGGACGTCATCGCTGAGCCATCCGGCGTCGCCGCCCGCGATCAGGGTCAAGGCCTGGGCGCTCATCTCCGCGACGGCGCCGGGACGCCGAGCTCCTGCGCGGGCACCGCCGGGCTGACCAGGATGACAGGCGTGACGGCCTCCATCGCCGCGTCGGCGGAGGCCGTCACGTCCAGGTCGCCGACGGCGATCTCCAGGCTGGCCAGACACGGTGAAGCAGGCCATCGGGCCGGCCTTTTGAAGGGAACCGCCAGACCGGTGCGGGACTCGTTCCCTCCCCGACGCGCTGCAGCCGCATCCAAGCCACCTCCACGGCAGCGAAGGACCAACAGTGGTTCACTTCCCGCCTCGGTTCACTTCCCGCCTCGCCGGTCCGAGCGAACGTGCGCCGGCCAGCCCACGTCACGAGTTCCAAGGAGAGATGCGTTGACAGATTCCCCGTCGATCGAGACGCAGCACGGCCACCCCGGAATCGTGCTGGCCACGCTGTCCCTGGCCAACGTGATGGCTCTGCTCGACCTCTTCGTCGTCAACGTCGCCCTGCACGACATCGGCGCGGGTCTGCACTACCAGTCCTCGCTCTCCGACGTTGCCTGGGTGCTCAACGCCTACGCCCTGTTCTTCGGGGCGCTCCTCATCCCCGCCGGCCGCTTCGCCGACAAGTACGGGCGCAAGGCCACCTTCATCCTCGGGCTGGCCGTTTTCACCGTGGCGAGCCTGGCGTGTGCGGTAAGCCCCGACTTGTGGGTCCTCGTAGGGTTCCGGTGCGTGCAGGCGGCCGGCGCCGCGATGATCATCCCGGCCAGTCTCGGTCTCGTCCTGACGACGCTCCCACCGGGTCGAGTCAAACGCGGCGTGCGAGTGTGGGCGGTGAGCGGCGCAGCAGCCGGCTCCATCGGCCCGGTAGTCGGAGGGTTGCTCACCGCGCTGAGCTGGAGGTGGATCTTCGTCATCAATCTCCCCATCGGCATTGCTGCCGTCCTCGTGACCTGGAAGATGATCCCCAACGTCCGCCACGACCGCACGACGCGCATGCCGGACCTGTTCGGGAGCCTCATGATCGTCGTCACCATCGGCGCCATCTCCCTTGGTTTGCTCAACGGGTCCTCCTGGGGATGGGGATCGGCCAAGATCATCGGGAGCTGGGTGGTGGCCGTCGCGGCTGCCGTGGCCTTCGTCGTGAGCACCAGGCGTGCCGCGGTACCCGTAATCGACCTGAAGATGTTCCGGAGCCGGGTGTTCAGCGCTTCGAACATTGCCATTGTCATCGCGGCGGCGATCCTGGGGATACAGCTCCTCGGCCTCAGCCTCTTCCTCCAGCAGTCGTGGCACTGGTCAACCATCACCACCGGACTCGCCCTCGCGCCCGGGCCGGCCGCCGTGCTCGGAGCGTCCCTCGTCGTCTCGCGCTTGCACCAGCGGTTCCCGATCGGAGCCGTGGTCGCTTTCGGATTCGTTCTCACCGCTGTGGGCCAGGCGCTCATGATCCTGACGCTCCACCACGGTGTCCACGACTACGCCGCGGCGATCCTGCCGGGCTGGGTGGTGATCGGCTTCGGCCTGGGCTTCACCGTCCCGACCATCATCGGGTCAGCCACCGTCGACCTGCCGCCTGAGCAGAGCGCCACCGGAAGCGCGGTGGTCAACAGCGGCCGCCAGTTCGGCGGCGTCTTCGGCGCGTCGATCCTGGTCGTGGTCCTCGGGAAGGCAGAGGTTACCGGGGATCCCAGCCGCTTCTACGAGCTGTGGTGGGTGGCCGTCGCCCTGTGCGCCGCCGCCGTTGTTGTCTCCCTCGGGCTCACCCCCAAACGCCAGCCCGCCAAGGCCGACGTCACGGTTCCCGCAGTCGCCGCGGCGACCGACAGTACCAACAGTTCGGTGGGATGAGCCTGCACCGGCCGTCCGCGCCTGGCCAACGGTTCATGCCTATGAAGCGCCGAGTCGGTGCGCTTTCCCTACTGGCCGGCCCCGAGACTCTGAGCGCCTTCGGCACCAATCGGGCAGTGACCCGAGAGACGCGCCAAACCCGCATCGAGAACCACACTTACCTTGATGCCCCGGTGTTCGCCGCGCACTTCGCGGTCCCCGCCGCCGGCTACTTCGAGACCGCCAGGGAGGCGCGACCCTTCGTCCCTGGCGAAGGGAACCTGGACAGCAAGGAGGTCCGGTGACGACCCTGGAAGAAGCCGCCGCCCTGGCCCGCAACGAACGTGGCCTGGTGATCGTCGCCACTTTGCGCGGCGACGGGACGATCCAGTCATCCCTCGTCAACGCGGGCGTCGTCCCTCACCCGGCCACTGGCGAGTCCACTCTGGCGTTCGTCGCCAACGGCCCGGTAAAGCTCCCCAACCTGCGCGCCCGGCCCCAGGTGACCGCCGCGTTCCGCGACGGCTGGCAGTGCGGCAGTCGAAGGACACGCCGAGCTGGCCGGGCCGGACGATCCCCGACCCTGGCTCGACCCCGAACGGCTCCGCCTGCTGCTCCGAGAGATCTTCTCCGCTGCCGGCGGCGAGCACGACGACTGGGACACCTACGACCGAACCATGGCCGAGGAACGCCGAGCCGCCGTGCTCGTCCGCCCCGACCGGGTCTACACCAACCGATGTACGTGCGCTGGGGACTCGCGCTCTCGCAGAGCTTCGAGAGGGTCCATTCCAACGAACCGGTTCTGCGACTACCAGACGTATCCATGTTTGGCCTCGCCGCGTCGACCGTGTTGCATGGCAGATTCGGTCTCAGCGCAATTCACGGAGACGTCCGCCCACTCGAGGAAGCGCTGGAGATCATGCTTCAGGTCTGACCATCCCATGTCCGCGACAGGGGCTTGGGTCCGCCGCACTATCCGGTGTCAGGTCAGGTGTGACCGT
>DASXZJ010000157.1:0-57951 GCA_036502025.1 Acidimicrobiales bacterium
CGGCCGGAGTTCCAGCACGGATCCGTTGTCGGCGAGAAGCTCGACCGCACCATGCACGTCATAGGCCCGCCGCCGGTCCTCCGGCACACAGTCACGGAGCCACTCCTGATCGGCGCACGACCATTCCGTCACACTGCCCTGGAAGTAGGACAGGTACTTCTTGGCCATCCGGACCGCGTCGGGCTCGTCCGCGGCCGCCACATCGACCACCCCGTTGGGCACCTGGACGGACACGGGCCCGATCACTTCGGGGGTGAAGACTCCCAATCCCCCGCCTTCGATCATGGCCGGGCCACCCATCCCGATGTTGGCGTCGGGGGTGGCGATGATCACGTCGCAGCACCCGAGGAGGGCGGCGTTCCCGGCGAAGCACCGGCCCGACACCACGCCCACCAGGGGCACCAGGCCGCTCAAGGCGCCGAAGAGGGCGAACGCCTCGGTGTCGAGGCCGGTGACGACGGCCATGTCGGTGTCGCCCGGGCGACCACCGCCGCCCTCGGCGAAGAGCACCACCGGGAGCCGCAGCCGCTCGACCAGCCCGAAGAGACGGTCCTTCTTCCGATGGTTCATCTGGCCCTGGGTCCCGGCCAGGACGGTGTAGTCATAGGACAGCACGGCGCACCGGGCCCGAGCGTCGTCGACGCGCCCGCCGTTGACGCGGCCGATGCCGGTGACGAGGCCGTCGGCGGGGGTGTGGTGGATCAGGTCGTCAAGGTCCCGGCGGGCCCGCTGGGCGGCGATGACCAGTGCCCCGTACTCCTCGAAGCTGCCCGGATCGCAGAGGTCCTCGATGTTCTCGCGCGCCGTGCGGCGCCCGCCGGCATGCCGCCGACCCGTCGCCTCGATCCGGCCCGCGTCACGGGTGTTGGCCACCCGATCACGGAGCTCCGCCAATTCGGGGCGCACCGACCCCGGGTCCGGGAGGTCAGCCGCGCCGGCGGCCGGAGCTTCGACGGCGCTCTCCTCGATGGCGGCCATGACGTCGCCGGCGGCCACGGCATCTCCCGGGGCGATGGTGACCCGGCGGACGGTCCCCGAAGCCGAGGCGGTGATGGCGTGCTCCATCTTCATGGACTCGAGGACGAGCAGCAGCTGTCCCTCGTGCACCAGATCTCCGGCTGCGACCGAGACGCTCACCACGGTCCCAGCGAACGGCACGGCAACGTCGACGATGCTCACGGCGGACGAACCTGCGATCAGGGGGTGCCGGCCCAGAGGGGCTCGGGCACATGGAACCCGACGTCGGCGCCCCAGGTATTGCGGTAGGAGACGTGGTCGACCGGCCGCCGCTGTGCCACGTCCCATTTGCCGAGCGGGTACCCGAAGCTCACGGTCGCGGCCAGGATCCAGCCCTGATCGGTCGGGGCGCCGAGGATCTCCAGGGTCTCGGCCGGGTGGAAGAATTGCAACAGGGCGGTGATGCAGCTCCCGACACCTTCGGCCCGCGCCGCCAGCATGGCGCTCCAGACAGCCGGGAAGATCGACCCTCCACTGGGGTCGTACTGGCAGAACGGGAAGAGGAAGAGCGGGATCTCCTCGAAGTGGTCGGCCAGCCACTGCGCCGAGCGCTGCACCCGCAGCATCTCCTTTGACTCCTCGGAGTCGGGATTGGCGGCCGCGGCGTCGAGCTGGGTCTTGTAGACCGTCTCCCAGAGTTGTCCCATCGCGTGTTGGTACAGGGGCGCCAGGGCGCGCTTCTTGTCGGGGTCATCGAGCAGGAGGAACCGCCAGTTCTGCTGGTTGCCCCCGCTCGGTGCCCGGACGGCGGCGTCGAGGATGCGGGACTGGACGTCCAGGGGGATGGGATCCGGCCTCACCCGTCGCATGGCGCGGGTCGTGTAAAGGGCTTCGTGCAGTTCCATGGATGCGCAGACTACGCCGTACCTCACGGCCGGATCGGCCCGGAATATGCTCAGCCCGGTGATGGGGCCAATTTCTGCCGATCGGGCCCGGCAGTGGCCCGCCTTCGACGGCGTCCGTGCGGTTGCCGTCGTGGCGGTGATGGTCTTCCACGCCGATTACCCCACCTTCATCAAGGGTGGGTATGTCGGTGTCGACATCTTCTTCGTGCTGTCGGGCTTCCTCATCACCTGGTTGCTCACGACCGAGCACGACCAGTACGGCAGCATCAGCTACGGGAGGTTCTATGCCCGTCGAGGGCTCCGGCTCCTGCCCGCGCTGGCCGCGCTGATCGTCACCGCCGTCATCCTGGTCCTGGCCGACGGCGGGCTGGCCCCGTTCCGCCACGAGACCCTGGTGGGCGTGCCCTTCGTCGTCCTCTATGTCGGCAACTGGGCCGACGCCTTCGGGAGTGTCCTGACGCTGGGGTTGCTGAGCATCACGTGGACCCTGGCCATTGAGGAGCAGTACTACCTGCTGTGGCCGCTCGGGTTGCAGGCGTTGCTGCGTCGGATGGATCGCCAGAAGATCGCCGTTCTCCTGGTCGGAGCCGCCGTCACCGAGCAAGTGGTGCGGTTCGTCCTGGGTCTCTCCAACAGCAATGCGGTTGCCGCGTTCGCCGACAAGTCCACCGTGACCCACTCCGACGGCCTTCTTCTCGGCAGCGCGCTGGCGTTGATGTGGACCGGCCGGGAGTCGTGGGCGTGGTGGCCCGCCCTGGAGCGACGCGCTCGGGATATCGGGATCGCCGCCGCGCTGGTACTGGTACTCGTCATCGTGGTGGGGGAGTCCACCGCGCACGTGACCGCGCTGTGGATCACCGCCGCGGTGTATGCCAGCGTGGTTCTCGTCGCCTCTCTGGTGGCAGATCCGTCCACGCTCCTCAGCCGGGTACTCGCCTGGCGGCCGCTGCGATGGATCGGCGCGCGCTCCTACGGGCTGTATCTGTGGCACTTCACCGCGTTTTCGGTGGTGGCCACGTTGAACCTGCCCCAACGCCACATCCACTTCACGCGGTTCGTGATCGAGTTCGCCGCCACGTTCGCCGTCGCCGCGGTGTCGTACCGCGTCATCGAGCGTCCCTTCCTGGCCCGCAAGTCGAAGTTCGCCCGGGTCCATCCCGAGGCGTCAGCCGCCACCTGAAGGTCCGCCGGGTTTACTCGACCAGCTGCACCCTCTCGACCGCCTCGATGTACTCCTCGACCATGCCGAGCACGACGTCCTTGGTGCGACGCACGGACGTGGCCAGGCCGATGACCTGCCCGGCCGGGTTGAAGTTCACGTCGACGGCCTGCTCGGGATAGGCGTGACCCCGGCTCACGCACTCGATGGCCACCATCATCTGCAGCGGCATGCCCAGCGGCTTGGGATTGCCTTCGGCCTCCCAGGCATCGGTCCAGTCGTTCTTGAGCAAGCGGCAGGGCTTGCCGGTGAACGAGCGCGAGCGGACCGTGTCCCGAGACGAGGCCTTGAGGTAGGTCTCCATCTGCTTCGGGGTCGTGTTCGACTCCTCCACGGTCAGCCAGAGCGAGCCGGTCCACACCCCGGCGGCCCCCATGACCATGGCCGCCGCCATCTGCTTGCCCGATCCGACCCCCCCGGCCGCCAGGACCGGGGTCGGCGACACGGCGTCGATCACCTCGGGCCACAGCACGATGGAGCCGACGTCCCCGGTGTGGCCCCCGCCCTCCGAACCTTGGCAGATCACGATGTCAACCCCGGCCGCCTGGTGATTGAGGGCGTGCTTCACCGATCCGGCCAACGCCGCCATCAGCATCCCGTGCGAGTGCACCTGTTCGATGACGTCGTCGGGAGGAGTCCCGAGCGCGTTGGCGACCAGCTTGACCTTCTCGTGTTTGAGGATGACCTCAACCAGGGGAGCGGCCGTGGCGGCCGTCCAGCCCAGCAGCTCGCGCCGCGGGCCGCCCTCCAACTCGGGCACCCCGTGATCGGCCAGGATCTTCTTGGCGAAGGTCCGGTGCCCCTCGGGGATCATCGCCTTGAGCTCGGCCTCGAGCTTGACCGGGTCGAGCTCGCCCATGCCCTCGTACTTGCCGGGGATCACGATGTCGACGCCGTAGGGCCGGTCGCCGACGTGCTCGTCCAGCCAGGCCAGCTCGACCTCGAGCTCGTCGGCGCTGAAACCGACCGCGCCCAGCACGCCCATCCCGCCGGCGTTGGAGACGGCCGCGGCGACGTCCCGGCAGTGGGTGAAGGCGAAGATGGGGAACTCGATGCCCAGGCGTTCGCAGAGTTCGTTGTGCACGGGGACCTCCAGGGTCGGTGTGCTTGCCGGGTGCAAGTAGAACGAATTCTAGTTTCTGTGGGCCGAGCCTGCCCAACCAGGGTCGTTCAGGCGGCCGGAGACTGCGGGTTGTCCTCTTCCTGGTCGGCGAACTGGGTCCGGTAGAGCTCGGCGTAGAGGCCGTTCTCGGCCAGCAGGCTGGTGTGGGTGCCCCGTTCGACGATCCGCCCGTCGTCGATCACCAGCAGTTCATCGGCCTCTCGCACGGTGGAGAGGCGGTGGGCGATGACCAGCGAGGTTCGGCCGCTGAGGGTCTGGCGCAGGGCCCGCTGCACGGCGGCCTCCGATTCGGAATCCAGGTGCGCGGTGGCCTCGTCGAGGACGACGATGTCGGGCGCCTTCAGCATCAGGCGCGCCAGCGCCACCCGCTGCTTCTCCCCGCCGGACAGGCGGTAGCCCCGCTCGCCGATCACCGTGTCGAGTCCATCGGGGAGCTCGGCCACCAGATGGCCGATCTGCGCCTGCTCGAGGGCAGCGAGGACCTCGGTCTCGGTGGCTTCGGGCCGGGCGTACATCAGGTTGGCCCGCAGGGTGTCGTGGAAGAGGTGCGGATCCTGAGTGACGACGCCGACCACGTCGCGAACCGACTGCATGGTGGCGTGACGGACGTCGATGCCGTTGAGCTTCACCGAGCCCGAGGTCGTGTCGTAGAGGCGGGGGACCAGCGACGAGATGGTGGTCTTGCCGGCTCCCGACGGTCCCACCAGGGCGACCATCTTCCCGGCGTCAACCCGGAAGGAGACGCCATGGAGGATCTCATTGCGCAGGCCGGACTCGAGCACGGCCACCGATTCGAGCGACGCCAGCGAGACCTCGTCGGCACTGGGGTACGTGAAGCTGACCCGGTCGAATTCAATGGAGGTCGAGCCCCGTGGCACGGCGACGGCGTCGGCATCTTCCTCGATCATGGGGACGATGTCGAGCACCTCGAAGAGACGCTCGAAGGAGACCAGCGCCGTCATCACGTCGAGATTGAGGTTGGAGAGCTGCGTCAACGGTCCGTAGAGGCGGGTCAGGTACAGGGTGAGTGCGACCACCGTGCCCACCTGCAGCGTTCCGTGCACGGCGGCCACGCCGCCGAAGCCGTAGACGATGGCCGTGGCCAACGAGGCGATCAGGGTGAGCGCCACGAAGAAGATCCGTGCGTAGGTCGCCTGGGCGATGCCGATGTCGCGCACGCGGCCCGCCTTGTCCTCGAACGACTGCGCTTCGACCTCGGGGCGCCCCAGCAGCTTGACCAGCATGGCGCCGCCGACATTGAAGCGCTCCTGCATCACCATGTTCATTTCCGAATTGAGGTTGTAGCCCTCCATGGTGAGCGACCCGATCCGCTGCCCGACGATGCGGGCGGGGATGAGGAACACCGGAACGAGTACCAGGGCGGCCAACGTGATCTGCCAGCTCAGGAAGAACATCGTCCCCAGCACGATGCAGACCGTGACCAGGTTGCCGACGACGTTCGACAGGAGGTCGGTGAAGGCCTGCTGGGCGCCGATGACGTCGTTGTTCAATCGGCTGACCAGGGCCCCGGTCTGGGTGCGGGTGAAGAAGGCCAGGGGCATCCGCTGGATGTGCCGGAAGACCTTCGAGCGCATGTCGAAGATCAGCCCCTCACCGACGGCGGCGGAGATCCGCCGTTCGGTCAGGGCCAACCCGGCGTCGAAGATGGCCAGGGCCGCCACCAGGATGGCCAGCCAGATGACCAGGTCGGCATTGCGCCGAAGGATCCCGTTGTCGACGAGCTCCCGGAGGATCAGTGGGTTCACCGCGCCAATGGCGGCGTCGAGCACCACCACCGGCAGGAAGATGGCCAGGATCTTCCGATACGGAACGGCAAAGGTGAGCATGCGCCGAGCGGTGCCCTTCTTGACTCGGTGCTGGAGGACGGATCGGTCTTGGCGCAGCGAGCGCATGCCGCCCCAACCGCCACCCCGTCCGCCACCTCCCATGGCGTGGCCCCGCATGCTCACGAGAGACGGTTGTCCCGGGGCTGCCAGAGGCACGAACGGCGATTGGTCACTCAGGCCAAACTACCGGCACCATTTGGATCACCCGACAAGCGGTGTGCGAAGGTACTCGCCATGGTCGATGTCCTCTTCCTGTGCACGGGGAATCTGTGCCGCTCTCCTTCGGCCGCCTGGTTCCTGTGCGACCAACTGGCGAAGTCGGGAACCCAGGATGTCCGGGTTGCCTCCGCCGGCACGCTGGGATCGACCCTCGATATACCCGAGCCGCTGCTGCGTGCGGGAAAGGCATTCGGCCTCGATCTGAGCAACCACCAACCCCGGAAGTTCGATCCCGACGCGGTCCGCGGCGCCGACCTGATCGTCGGCATGGCTCGTGAGCACGTGCGGGAAGCGATCCTCGCCGACCCCCCGTCCTTCGTGAGGACGTACACCCTCAGGGAGATCGTCCGGCGCGGGGTGGAGAGGGGTCCGCGGGGGCCGCAGGAGTCGCTCGGGCAATGGCTCGAGCGCCTCCACGCCGGGAGACGGCACATCGATTTGATCGGCGACTCGCCCGACGACGACATCCCCGACCCGATGGGGGGGTCGCCGGAGGACTTCGCGTCCATGCTGGGCGAGGTCGGATCCAAGACCCGCCAGCTGTACGGCCTTATCTGGCGCTGAGCCGCGACGGGGCCAAGCCCTTTGGGGCCACTGGTGGTGAGCTCAGAGCGCGTGGCGACGAGCCACGCCCTTCGTCAGGCTGAGCGGAGGCGGTCGGCGCGGCGCCGGGTGTAGAGCACAATGCCCGTGCCCAGCAGGATCAGCGCCAGCGCAGCCCCGACCAGTGCGGCCAGGTCGGCGCCGGTGAAGGCGAGGCCGCCGCCACTGCCGCTCCCGGTAGCGCCCCCAGGCTGCTCGAGGTCGACCAGGAAGGTCGCCGTGTTGGTCGCGCCGGAGGCGTTGGTGCCGCTGGCCACGATCGAGTTCGACCCGACGGAAGCCGTCTGCTGGGCCCCGCCGTCAACCGAGAAATGCGGGTCGGTGGCACTGAGGACCACGCTGATGTTGCCGCCACCGTCAGCGGTGACCGTCTCGAGCGTGTTGCCCTGGTAGGCGACGGTGACCGACGAATTGGCGGCGAACGTGCAGGTCGAAGGCACGGTCAAGGTCTCGGTGACCGGCGTGGTGCCGGTCACGGTCAGCGATGAGTTGACCGAGCACGAGGTCGGGACCGAGCCCGCCGGCGGTGAGGTCGATCCGGCTGCTCCTGCCGCGGTCGCCCCCATCAACGTCAGTCCCGTAGCGCCGAGCACCACGGCAGAGACGCTGCCAACTCGCATCAGTTTGGAACGCAGTCCCGCCATTCGGCTCCCCATTTTGACCTCGGTGATGCCTGCCGCACCGTGCGGACAGACCCATTACGGATGGTTCATGAACTTTAGCCCATCTCGGTGGTGCCGAACAGTCTCCTCGTCAGTGGTGAATATCCGGCCCCACCAGGGGGAACGGCCCGAGCGACGACCACTTGCGGTCAATGGGCGTTTTCCCACGTCACGGGGGTTTCGCCACGCCGGCTCAGCGGGTGAGGCTCCAACTCAGGTTCTTGGTGTCGCCCCAGCTGGTCGAGATGTGGGTGGAGCCGCCGACGGTCCAGCCGGGGGCGGACACCTCGACCGTCAGATGGTCGGGCCTCAGGCGGGCCTGGGGCACCAGGCGGAGCCGCAGGTGCCCGTTGACCACGGCGTGGGGGATCACGGTGCCGAAGGTGACGGAGTTGGCCTGGCCGGGCAGCAGGGAGAAATGGTTCTGGACGAGTTGCAAGCCTGATTCCTCGGTGCTCGAGGGCACCACGGCGCCCTTGGGTCCCCAGAAGAACACCCGGGCCACGTACTGACCGGGCGTGAACGCGTTCACCCCGTCGGGCCCGTACTGGTAGGAGGGAGGCTGATTCGCCCGGGCGAAGTTGGCCACGGTCACCACCGTGTTGACGAGCGCGTTGCCGGATCGGTCCACCGTCACCTTCAGCTTGGTCGACACGCCCACGAAGTAGTCCAGCTTGTCCGCCGTGGAGTTCTCGACGGCCAGATGGATGGTGCGGGCCGGATCGACCGAGGTGAGGGTCCCGGCGGCGTCGAGGGTGAGCAGACCCGACTCATCCTTGGGCACATCGCTCCAGACCATCAGATGGCGGGCCAGGACATCGCCGGCCAGCGCATTGGCGAACGCGTCGAGGTCGACGTGCTCGGTCTTCATCCTGTCGACGGCGGCTTTGACCACGGCGGCGATCTTGTCCCGGCGCGAGTTCTGGGGGTTGTTCACCGAATCCCCCTGGTACTCCTGGTTGAGGAGGATGTCGGCGACATTGGCCGCACTGACCTGTTCGGTGATGCCGGGAACGGTCACGGGGCCGGTGAGCTTGAGAATGCTGGCCACTCCCGGCACATCGATGCCGAGGACGCCATCGACATGGTCGCCCGTCGCCTGGGCCCACATGGCCTGCATGCTCTGACCGGTGACCGGGAAATCAGCGGTGGCGTCCACGTCGGGCCACTGCTCCGTCGGCAGGTACGCCCCGAAGATCTTCTGGGTGCCCGCCGGCAACGTGACCTTGGCCGGCGTGGTGAGGGCATAGTCCCCGTAGGTGGCATCGCCCTTCACGCTGAAGGTGCCGTCGTCCGCGGTCAGGAGGTCCAGTGAGAGGACGGCCCCACCGTCGCGCATCTCGGCGTTGTTCTCGCCGCCGATGAGGTATTGCTGGGGTCCCTCTGATCCGAGGAAGGGCGCGGCGAACGCGATGGTGTCGGAGCTCAGCCGGAGCAGGCGCACCAACTTCGCGTCCTCCCGGTTGAATGCGGTCCGGGCCGAGGCGATGGGACCGATGAGGCCACTGGCCGGACGGTTGAGCGCGGCCAGCCGCTGATGCCCCAGGTCGACGGAGGTTCCCAGGGCGGCGAGGGCCGGCAGCGACACCGTCGTCCCGTGGCTCGTGGCGGTCAGGTTGTTCACCGAGTCCAGCAATGTTGCCCCGGTGGCCGCAGCGCTCTCCACGTCGAGCGCGAGCTGGATCAGTCCACTGCGTTGGGTGTCGATGACGGGCAGGAGACCGAGCACCTTCAACGATTGCGACCCGTCCAGCTCCTGCTCGGCCTCGGCGGCGTCCTTGGAGACCGTCCCGATGTCCTGTTGCAGCTGGTCGCGCCCGAACGGCGTCGTGAGGAGGGTTTTGTTGCCCAGATCGGCCGTGATGACGTTCTTGGCGTCGTTCAAGTTGCTCCGGGCCGCATTGAGGGACCCGTACGAAAGGACCGCGAGGGCCACGACGGCGGCGAAGAAGAGCCCGATGACCAGACCGATAACCGTGATTCGGCGGCGCCTCTTCAGGTCCGGGGCGACGACGGTACGGCGATGGGCGTGGTTCTCGCCGTGAAGGTGTTGGAGCAGGTGGCTCGGGCCATGCCGAATGAGGTGCCCCCACCGCTGTTCACGATGCGTATGGACGGGCACGGGTCAGATGGCTCCAAGGAAATGACGGCCGGTCACGGCGACCTGAACCCTACGTTCACCAGAAGCTACTGCGTGGCGGGGTTCGAGCACGGTCGCGCCCGGCGTCACGCCGAGAGCCCGGGGGGTCGGTTGGTATCGTTTCGGCATGCCTCGCCGTCCGAACCTCTTGCGCCATGCTCCCGTTCGGTGAGGCGTCGTAGCCCCGCGCCGACCACTGTTCCGGCGCCGCCCGACACGGCGAACCACTTCCTCATCGTCGTCCTCGACAGCCTTCGCTTCGATGCCTGGATCGAGGCTGCTCCGTCGACCTTGGCCAAGCTGGGCCCGGTACAGCGCAGATTCAGTTATGCGACGTGGACCGCACCATCGCACTACAACCTGCTCATGGGACTCCTGCCCCATACGAGCCCGGCGGGTGTCTACGCCTCGGAGTACTACAAGGATGACTTTCGCCGCTACTCGGAGCGCCTGGGCATCCCCGACATCGAGTTCAAGTCGCTGGTCCCCTCGTTGTTCCTGCCAACGTTCCTGAAGCACACGCTCGGGTACCGAACCCACGCCATGGTCTCCATGCCGGTGCTCAACGAGCGAACTCTCCTCAACAAGGACTTCGACACCTATCGGCTGATGGACCGACACAACGACATGCGGGCCATGCTCGGCCAAATGCACTTCGAGACGGACGCACCGTCGTTCCACCTTCTCAACGTCGGTGAGACCCACTATCCCTACGCCCGACCCGATGAGCCGCAGGATCAGTGGCCCCGCATCCCCGGGGTGCACGGCGTCGTCCGCTCGCTCGACGCCGCCGGGGCGGACCATCCCGACGCGCCCTTCGATCCCGACCAGTTGGCCGAGCTACGCCTGCGACAGATCCAGGCCCTGGAGTACCTCGACAGCGTCTTCGCCGATCTCTTTCGCCTACTTCCCCGCAACACCTGGGTGGTCGTCACCTCCGACCACGGTGAGCTGTTCGGGGAGGAGGGCTACTTCGGGCACGGCCCCATCAACCACGAGAAGGTGCTCGAGGTGCCCTTCGTCGAGGGGATGGTCCCGTAGGGCTCAAGCGCCGCGCCGGCGATCGCGGTGAGCCCACCGGTAGAGCGGGACGCCGAGGGCGGTGAGGAGCAGCTTGACGGCGGCTCGGGTGGTGAAGGCGAGGGCCAGGAACGGTTTCCGGGCCTTCGGCCCCCGGTCGGAGAAGTAGAGGTACATCCCGCGGTGCTGGGAGACCACGGACCGGAACGGCACCTGCCGCCGACTCGTCCCGCCGAAATGCACCACCTCGGCGTTGGGCGTGAACCAGATCTCCCAACCGGCGCGATGGAACCGCTCGGCCCAGTCAAACCCCTCCCAGTCCAGGACGTAGCGCTCGTCTTGACCTCCGACGTCATTTAGCGCGCTCCGTCGGACGGCGTAGGCACACTCGAAGCCGCGTCCGACCATCAGCTCGGCATCGTGGGCCCATCCGTCCCACCAGAAACCCGATCGATCCCCGGGGGCACGGCGACGCGCCACCTGGCGGCCCAGCAGGGTCTCACCGAGGCTGGGGAGATCTCCGACGCTGGTCTGAACGGCGCCGTCCTCGTGGAGAATGCGCGGCACCACCCACCCGGCACGCTGATGGCGTCCGAGCAGATCAACCATCGCCCGCACCGAGTCCGGTCGAAAGACGACGTCGGCGTTGCAGATGAGGACGATGGATCCCCGCGCCGCCGCCAGGCCCTGATTGTTGGCGGCGGCCAGACCACGGTTGGCCGGGTTGGCGATCACCCGCGCGGCGGGGGCGACGGCCCGGACGGTCTCCACGGTGCCGTCGCCCGATCCGTTGTCCACGACGATGATCTCGGACGGGAGGGGCGCCAACTCCCGCTCCAGCGAGGTCAGGCATTCGACGATGTCGGAGTTGCTGTTCCAGGTGACGACGACGGCCGAGACCTCCGGTCGCGTCTGCTGTGTGGTCATCGGTCGGCCAGCCGGTAGGCCCCGACCACCACGTCGGCGCAATCGGCCCAGGTCGGCGCGGCCGCGGCCACGGCCAGGCCGGCCCGGCGGAGCGATTGGCGGCGACCGGGGTCTCCGATGACGCGCTCGAGTCCTTCGGCGATGTCGTTGACCGACGGTGTCGGGCACCACTCGGCGGCGTCGCCGAGCACCTCGGGGAGGGGACCGATGCGGGCGCAGACCACCGGCACCCCTGACGCGGCAGCTTCGAGGGCCGGCATGCCGTAGCCCTCGTAACGGGTGGGGTAACAGAAGGTCGCGGCTCCGGCCAGGAGAGCGGCCCACTCACGATCGTCGAGTGGCCCGGCGCCGATGATGCCCGCCTCCGACGGGGGCGCCTCGCGGCCGACGACGACGAGAACGGGACGATCCGGTCCCGACGGGAGCCGTCGCCAGGCCTCGACGGCGACTTCGAGCCCGCGTCGCTTGGCCCCGCCGAGGGCGAGGACATAGCTGCCCGCGATCCCGAGGCGCTCACGAAGGGCTGGGAGCTCGTCGACGCGGTCCGGGGAGAAGATCGGGTCTACCGAAGGGGGTGCCATGACGACACGCTCGGCGGGAAGTCGGTAGGTGGCCATGATCGACCGCCGGGCGTACTCGGATACCGCGATGACCACGTCGGCGCGCCGGGCCGACAGCCGGGCCTGGATGAGGAAGGACGCTCGCCGAAGCGGGTGCAGATCCTCGGGGTGGTGTTCCCAGCTCAGGTCGTGCAGCGTGACGACCGAGTGACCGCGGTAGGCCAACGGTACGGCGTTGTAGGTGCCGTCGAAGACGCCCTTGAACCCGCGCAGCCACTTCGCCGCGCCGGCCTGCAGCCAGAAGGGTTCGGGGAGACGTCCCGGCACCGAGAGCCGGACCTCCTCGACGTCGCCCGGCGCGGGCGAGGGGCGCCGGGCGTCGGTCAGCAGGACCACCTCGACCTCGGACGTCAAGTGAGGGAGGAGGTTCCGCAGACGGCGGCCCACCCCACCGAGCGGTTGATCCTGGAGCCGCCGGGCGTCGAGGGCCACCCTGGTCATCACGCCGCTCCTGCCGCCAGCCGGTACACCTCGGCGTGGACCGCCGCCGAGCGGTCCCACGTGAAGTGGCGGGCCCTCATCAGCCCCCGCTCGCGCCATTCCTGGGCCAGCGCGGGCGTGTCGAGGATCTCCTGCATCGCTCCGATCATGGCCGCCACGTCGCCGTCGGCCACCAGGAGCCCACCGTCGCCGACCACCTCGGGGACGGCCGAGTTGGCGAAGGCGACCAGCGGCACACCGCACGCCATGGCCTCGAGCACGGGCAGGCCGAAGCCCTCGTAGCGGCTGGTCATGAGAAAGCCGGTGGCCCCCTGGTACAGCGGGACCAGATCCGGGACGAAGCCTCGGAGGTCGATGCGATCCGGGTGCCGGGCCGAGTTTCGGAGCGACGCCACCTCGGGGCGAGCCCACTCGTGGACGCGGCCGGCCACGATCAGCCGGTGCGGATAGCCGGCATCGGCCAGCGCGTCCACCACGGCGAACGCTTCGGCGTAGCCCTTGCGGCGGCTGTACTCGCCGACCACCAGCAGGTAGGGCGGATCGGTCGGGCCGCTCGTCCCGGGACGGAACACCGGACTGACCCCGTGGTGCGCCACGTGAATGCGATCGCGGTCGAGGCCCAGCACGGTCACGCCGCTCGATGCCACGTGCTCGGAAATGGCGATGACGGCCGAAGCCCGCCGGTACCGGGGCGCCAGGCGTTTCCATCGCGCCCGTAGGGCGGCGGTGTCGGGGGAGTCGAAGAGTAGCGGGATGGCATCGTGCAAGGTCTGCACCCACGGGCGGCGGACCGCGGGCGGCGCGTGGAAGGTGGGGCTGTGGAAGACCGAATCACGGGGTCGCGTGGACAGGAGCTCAATTGGTAGGCGCAGGGAGTGCTCGATCACGGCGGCTCGGGGTCGGGCGGCTCTGCGGGACAGCCGCTGCCGGGTGATCCCGGCTGGAAGCTCAGCCGCCGGCCCGCTCAGCGCCACCACGCGGAGGGACGGGACGGTGGCCAGCGCCGCCAGTAGCTCGTAGGCGTAGGTGCCGGTGCCACTGCCCTCGGCCACCGTGGCGAGCGACTGGGCGTCGAAGACGACAGGCACGACCGGCATCTAGCCGGTGACCGAGCGGTAGACCTCGGCATGCACCGCGGCACACGCTTTCCAGGTGAAGGTGGCCGCGTGCGCGAGGCCCCTCTCCTGCCATTCCGAGGCCGCCGAGGGGAAGTCGAGCACCTGACGGACCGCGGCGACCATGGCGGGCACGTCGCCGTCGTCCACCAACTGCCCGCCCCCACCCACCACTTCGGTGACCGCTGAATTGGCGAAGGCGACCACCGGCGCCCCACTCGCCATGGCTTCGAGCGCCGGGAGGCCGAAGCCCTCGTAGCGGGACGACATCAGGAAGACAGCGGCTCCCTGGTAGAGCGGGAGGACCTCGGGCACATAGCCGAGAATGTCGATGCGCTCGGGGTGCCGGGCCGCGGCCCGTAACGCGGCCAGTTCACCTTGCGCCCACGGGTGGATGCGACCGGCCACCACCAGGCGGTGGGGATAGCCGGCGTCGGCAAGTTCGTCCATCACCGCGAAGGCCTCGGCGAAGCCCTTACGCCGGCTGTACTCGCTCACCACCAGAAGGTACGGGGGATCGGCCGGTCCGGTGTCACGGGGTCGAAAGACCGGGTCGACGCCGTGCGGGGCGAGCCGCACCCGGTCCGGATCGAGGCCGAGCAGCCGGACGCCTTCCTCCGCCGCGTGCTGGGAGACGGCGACAATGGCCGCGGCCCGGCGATAGCGGGGGCCGAAGCGTCTCCAGCGCCTCCGCAGCACCGCTTGATCGGGGGCGTCGAAAACGAGAGGAATGACATCGTGCAGGGTCTGCACCCACGGGGCCCGGACGCCGCGGGGGGCGTGGAAGGAAGGATTGTGGAACACCGAGCCCGCCGGTCGGCCCCTCCATACCTCAATGGGCATCCGCAGGGAATGCTCGACGACCTCCAGGCTCGGACGGCTGAAGAACCGTTGCATCGAAAGGCCGACCACGCCGGGGGGAAGGCTGACCCGTGGGCTGCTCAGCGCCGAGATCGCCACGTCGTCGCGTTCGGCCAGCGCGGCCAGCAGATTCCGGGTGTAGGTGGCGATACCGCTCCCGGCGGCGACCGACGACAGCGATTGCGCGTCAATGACGACCGGCGTGACCGACCGGGCCGCCACGGTCAAGCGTGTGTCGGCCCGGCGTAGGGATGGGTCACGGTTCAAACTGGATATGGATACCGCTCGGGGTGTCGAGGGTCGTGGCTCTCGAGATCGGGTCGGGCGGCCGTGAAAACGAGCTCTCCGGAGGCCGGGCCTGGCCGTTGTCAACCGGGCTCTCTGGTTCCAGGGAGACGCGGGGGGTGGAGCCGTACCCGAAGCCGTACCCGTAGCCGAACGAGCCCGCGGCATCGCGCCGGTGGAACTTGTTGAGCACCACGCCGAGCAGACGGGTTTGGTTCCTGGTCAGGAGGTCCTTGGCCTTGTTGACGGCATCGATCGCGGTATTGCGCGACTCGGTGACCAGCACGGCCCCCGCCGCCATGCGACCGATCACCAGCGTGTCGGCCACCGGGAGGACGGGTGGCGTGTCCAGCAGGACGAGGTCGGCTTGCCGAGCCAGGCCGTCGAGGAGCTGCCGGGTTCGCCCGCTGCCCAAGAGCTCCGTGGGGTTGGCCACCGGCGTGCCGGTGGCCAGAAAGTACAGACCCGTTGCACCCTGGCCTCGGGGCGAGGGGATCCCGATGTACTGGATGGACTCCTCGAGGGTTCGCCTCCCGAGCAGAATGTCGGAGACGCCGAACTCATTGTGTGCCCCCACCAGCTTGTGCGCATTGGGGTGGCGAAGATCGAGATCGACCAGCACCACCCGATTGCCGGCGGAGGCGAACGAGATGGCCAGATTGCTGCAGATGACCGTCTTTCCCTCATCAGGATTGGGGCTGGTGAAGATCACCGTGGGGCGCTCGAGATCGAGGAGGGCGACGCCTAGATTCGAGCGCAGAATCCTGAGTGATTCGGCAAATGAGTTCTGCTCGTCCTCGACCGACGCGGCCGAACCGCGTCCCCTGTTCCGCCTCGGGTTAGCCACCACTCGCTCCGAAGGAAGGGCCCGACGCGCTCATGGGACGCGGGACGGCGGGGAAGGACGTCAGATACGGGACGATGCCCAGCACGGGCAGGTCGACCCGGCGCTCCAGCTCCTCGGGACTCTTGATGGTGATGTCGAGGTAGTCCAACAGAAGGATCAGCAAGATCGAGAGGACCAGGCCGACGACGGCCCCGAGGATCACCTTCCGAGCGAGCCCCGTCGAGTCCTTGCCGGCGGAGGTGGCCCCTTGGAAGACGTACGCCGGTTCGTTCGGCACCACGCCCTGCGCTGACTTGAGCGTCGAAGCTTGATACGTGGTGAGCTTCTTGACGAACGCGTTGCTGACGGCGTTGGTCAGCAACACGGCGTCCTCGGCCTGGGCGTCGGTCACCGAGACGTGGATCAGGTTGGTGCCGGGGACGACGACCGCCAAGGTGGAGGCCGCCACCTCACCGGAAAAGCGGTTGAGGTGGGTCTGGTTAATGGCCTTCTGGGCGATCACCGGGCTCGGGATCATCTGGGAGAAGGTCGCCACGAGCTGATTGAGATCGCTTTCGAGGGCGAGCTGCTCGGGGTTGTTGGCGATGTTGACACTCCCGACGTAAATCGTGGCCGTGGCCGTGTAGGCGGGCGTCCGTGACGCGGTGAAGAACCCGATGACGGCGCCGACAATGACGGCGACAATCACCAGAACGAGCCGGTTTCGAATGAGGTGTAGATATCGTCGAAGTTCCATATCCTCAGCCGGTCACCGTACACCGGCCGTAAGCGGCCGAACGGTCGATAGACCCGCCTTCTCCTCGTCCGCCGCCGGACGATCGGCCGAAAGGGCCAATCCGACACCCGCCCAGAGCGTCCATGGGAGGGGGAAGGTCAAGAAGGCGTGGTGATACTCACCGGCGATGAGCACACCGAGCAACGCGAATCCCATGGCCGCGGCTAACGGGTCACCTCGACTGGCCCGTCGCTTGAGGGATACCAGAACGAACCCCAGCATGAAGAGCCATGGCACCAAGGCCTGAACGCCGAGCTCATCAACCACCTGCAGAATCGAGTTGTCGCTGACGTCTCCGCCGAGGACGGTGAACCCGGCTGAAATGCGGTTGGTGACGCCCGGTTGGGCGCCCAGGCCGAGGCCGAACGGGGCGTAGGCGAAGACCCGCAGGCCGTCTTCTATCTCGGTGAGGTGCCCGGTCGCCGAAACACTTCCCCCTTGCGCACCGACGTAACGGGTTCCGCCCAAAGAAGGCACGACGATCACGGCCGCGACCAGGAGGGCACCGATCAGGCGCAAGCGGCCTTCGAGCGGGTGTCGCGACGTCGGCAGAGCGATGAGGACGAGGATGACGACGGCGGCCAGCCCGTCCGATCGAGACCGCGTGAAGAAGTTGGCCCCCAGGGATGCCGCCAGGACCACATAATTGATCAGCGAGCGATGGTTCTGGGTAATGCGGACGGCCGCCACTGCGGTGACGAGGACCATGAAGTCACCCATGTCGAAGGGTGACAAGAACACTGAGCTGACCCGGAGCGGGTTGATGTTGAGGATGTACCCCAAGTTGGTCCCGACCGTTTGGGGTGCCAATCGAAGGACATTGAGTTCGTAGGGCACGACGTGGGCGTTGTGCAGAATGAAATTGCTCCACTGCACCGGCTGCAGCCTTTGGTACAAACCGAGCAGCGCGACGATCAGGCCTACCCCCAAGACGACGCGCATGAATTGTTCTTTGAGCCGAGGCCCGATCGGGGCGTGTCGCGCCCCGAAGAAGATGAGGGGATAGGCGGCGTCGGTGCGCCAGGCCAGGATGCGCGGACTCCACTGCGTGGTCGCCACCGGGGAGAACAGATGGGGTACGACGAGATACAGCGTGACCGCGGCAACATAGGCCAGCACCGCGATGTCGATGCGATCCAGTCTTCGCCTGTTGTCCCGGATCGCCCGAAGGCCGGCGACGAGAATCGCCAAGGCGAGGAGCTCCTTAAGCCCAGCGGCGCCCCTCAACAGCGTGCTCGGCACATGCACGCTCAGCAGGAGTGACAATCCAAGAAGCTCGAACGGCAGGTAGACAGCCAAGGTGATGATGGCGACCCCGGGCCGGTTCATCATGAACACAAAGATGACGATGGCGAGGGAGGCGCCGATGATGTCTTCCGCGGCTTTGGAGGACACCAGGAATGCCCCCAGTGCGAGTACCACCGGGACCAACCACAACGCGGCATCCCGGGAGGGCAGTCCGCTCATGCTGAGCGGCGTGCGTCGCGTCGGCACCGTTCAGCTCACCGCAGCTTGGGGCGACGCGCCCGGGACACCCAGATCCACCACCGGTCGCTGACGGGGCGACGACGTGAGCCAAGGCCCAACGAAGGGGGGAATCGAGCACACGGGCGTGTAGCGTAGCCGTGGCCTCACCCAGCACAGATACCACTCCCATGGCCCGGATACTGACCCTCACCAACTGGTTCCCGCCGCACCATTTTGGAGGGTACGAGGTCCTTTGCGACGACGTCATGACCAGAATGCAGGCGCGTGGTCACCAGGTCGAGGTGCTCTGCAGTGACGAGCGCCTGCCCGATGTCGCTGATGGATTGCCGGGCCCTTTCCCGGTACATCGACAGCTCAAGATGTACTGGCGGGACGGGACGCCGTGGACGCCGGGAACGGGAGATCAGATCGGCATCGAGCGAGCCAACCAGGCGGCGTTGGACGCGGTGCTGGCACGGTTCAAGCCCGACGTCGTCTCGGTTTGGCACATGGGTGCCCTCTCGCTCAGCCTGCTGACCGCGGTGGCCCGGCGCTCCATTCCTATCGTCTATGCCATCTGCGACGAATGGCTGATCTACGGGCTGGAGCTCGATCCCTGGGCCCGGCGGTGGTATCGAGATCCGATCCGCCGGGGCGTCGGAAGGCTGGCGGAGAAGGTCGTCGGATTGCCGATGGTGGTGGCGGATCTCGGTTCGAGTGGGAGCTTCTGCTTCTTGTCCGAGTTCACCATGCGCTCCACCATGGCCGCCTCGCCGTGGACCTATCCCGACGCCAGGGTGATCTATCCGGGGATCGACCTTGATCGATTTCCCGTCACGCCCGGGGCCGACGCCAGACCGTGGAGCTGGACGCTCCTCTATACCGGCCGGCTGGACGCCCGCAAGGGCACCGAGACCCTCCTGCGAGCGATGCCGTTGCTGCCGCCCGAAGCAACGATGTCGTTTCTGGGTCGCGGCGATGCAGAGGAGAGAGCCCGCCTGGAAGCGCTCGCCAGCCAGCTCGGCGTGTTCGATCGAGTCCGGTTCGAGAGCATCGAGCGTTCGCAGCTGGCCGAGGCGTACCGATCGCACGACTGCTTGATCTCTCCCAGTGAATGGCCCGAGCCATTCGGGATGGTGCCCCTCGAAGCCATGGCGTGTGGCACGCCCGTGGTGGCCACCGGGGTGGGAGGGTCGGCTGAGTACCTGACCGACGAGGGCAACTGCCTGCTCTTCACGCCTGGCGACGCCGCCGATATGGCTCGAGTCATGGCGCGCCTGGCCGCCGACGCCGGACTGCGCAAGGTGCTGCGGAAGAACGGATGGGTCTCGGCCGAGCAGTTCGATGTCGAGCGGACGGCGGACGGGTATGAACACGCTCACCTGGCTGCCGCACAGCACCGCCGCCTTCGAAGTCCGACCCCCGGGCCGGGCGCCGCGTCGGTTCCCGGACTCCTGCGGACGGCCCGTTCCGCCAACCAAGTGGTCGAACCGGCGTTGGTTGACCTGGTGCCGGCCGGCGGAACCGTGCTGAGCATCGGAGGTCTCGCCCCCGGCCACGTCCTGTTGACCGTCGGCGGTTGCGCCCGAATCCTCGCCGATCCGATGCACCTTCCCCTGCGCAGCCATTCGTTCACCGGCGTCATTGGCCGGGGCGGCCTGGAGTTTGCCGAAGACGATCGGGCGGCGGCGACCGAACTCCATCGCGTCGTCGACGCCGGCGGCATCGTCGTGCTGGCGGCGGCCAACCGTCGCAGCGCGGCCTATTGGAACAGGGCGGTGCGCTATGCCTGGCGGGGTTGGCGGCGAAGGCCAACCACCCAACCCACTGCACGCCAATACAACTGGTCGGAGCTCGAACGGGCGATCTCTCCAATTTTCGAGGTAGCGAATCGGGTGCCCAGCGGGTGGGACCAGAGTCAAACCCACCGCTCGGCCAGCCGTCTCCTGGTGGGTCCGTTCCGCCGGCTGAGCCGGGAGATAGTCATCGTCGCCCGTCCACGATGACCCGCGCCCGCATCGGCATCGTGTCGTGGAACGTCGCCGAGTTGCTCGACGCCTGCCTGGGTGCGATTCCCGATGCCGCCAACGGGCTGGAGTTCGAAGTCGTCGTGGTTGACAACAACTCGGCCGACGCCAGTGTCGACGTGGCGCGACGGCACGAGAGCGTCACCGTCATTGTGAACGGCGACAACGTGGGCTACGCCCGGGGCATGAATCGGGCGCTCACCCATGACCTCGGAACTGGGGCGCCGGACGTCTTCATTGCGTTGAATCCCGACACCGTTCCACCGCCGGGGTCATTGACACGGTTGGTCGAACGGCTCCTGGACGACCCCAGGGTCGGGCTGGTGGTCCCGCGGTTGGTCAACCCGGACGGCAGTCTCCAGCACTCGGTCTACCGCTTCCCGTCACCCATGATCACCTTCGTCGTCTGTGCGGTGCCGCTGCTCCTCCAACGCGGTCGGGTGGCCCGGCGCTGGTGGCTGGAAGGTCGGGTGCCCCACGACGAACCGTGTGACATTGACTGGGCCATCGGTGCGGTCCACGTCATGCGAGTTGAAGCCATCAGGGCCGACCGGCCCTACCGCGAGCAGTGGTTCATGTACGTCGAAGACCTGGATCTGTGTTGGCAGCTGCGGAAGGAAGGTTGGCGGGTCCGCCTCGAGCCGGAGGTGCAGGTCACCCACGTGGGCAATGCGTCAGGGCGCCAGGCTTGGGGTGATCGGCGGACGCAGCGATGGTGGGTCGCGACCTACGACTGGTATCGCAGTCGGCGCGGTGCCTTCGCGGCGTGGCGGTTCGCCGCCACCAACACGCTGGGGGTCGCTTTCCTCCTGATGAGAGCGCGGGTGCGCCGTCGAGTCTTGACCGATCGATCAGGCGGAACGACGGCTCGCATCGACGAACTACGCCAGATCCTTCCTCACCACTGGGCCATGGTGCGCGCGCCGCGGACGGCGTTCGCCGGGTCCGAGTCGATTCCGCCAGACGACCCCACCTGATCGCCCTCTCACAAGACGAGTCGCCGGTGGCGGACGCTCCCCTCGACCAGTGAGACGAGTGACACGACGTCGGATACGGCGAGCTGCCCGAGGCGGGTCACGGCGATTCGCCGGCTGCCGCCGGCCCGCCGCCGGGCCTCCGGCCAGCGGTAGCGGATCCAGGGCAGCACGCCGGCGGCCAGCCACGGGCGGCGGGTGACCATGGCGACGGCGACGCTGCAGGCGGCCAGATCGAAGAGGGCGGAGTCTCGGCAGAGGAAGTAGCGATGCCAGAACCATTTCGCCACCAGGGGGCTGCGGTTGCCGAGCCCGGGGAAGCCAACCAGATTCCGTTGCCCCTCCAGCCATTGCCAGAAGTTCGCCGGGATGTTCCGGTGATAGACGAGCGAGTCCGGAGCGAACAGGGCCCGGCCTCCGGCTTCTTGGACGCGCCAGGCCAGGAGCGCATCCTCGCCGAAGGCGCGGCCCGACCGCTGGGCCGTGAGGGGGTCGTTCTCATCGAAGCCGCCCACCGCCGTGAACGCCCCGGTCCGGTAGCCGACGTTGCAGGTCTCGAAGAAGGGTGTGGGGTCGGTAATCCATTTCGTATGGTCCCAGGGTCCGGACGCGTCCCGATCCGCCGGATCCGCCTGCACCTGGCCCTGCACCACGTCGCCGCGTTCGAGCGCCGTGACCATCGCCTCGAGCCAGCCGGCTGAAGGCAGGCAGTCGTCGTCGGTGAAGGCGACCAGTGGTGCCCGTACGAACGTCATGGCGTAGTTGCGCCCTCCTCCGGGACCACGGTTCTCACTCAGGCGAGCGATGGCCATGCGAGCCGGCGAGCCTGGCATCAGCTCCGTCAACCTCGACCAGGTGGCATCACCCGAACCGTTGTCGACGATGACGATCTCGTAGCTCCCTTTCGCCAGGGATTGGGCCAGCAGAGTGGCGACGAGGCCCTGGAGAAACTCAGGTCGCCGGTAGGTCGAGACGACAACCGCGATCTGGGGAGTCGGACCCTTCTTCCAGGCGGCCGAGTAGAGGACGTCGGTGTCAGTGCTCCATGCGCCCGGGCTCACCTCGAGCACGGTACCAGGAGCCTTCAAATCACAAATACCCGATAGGTGATGGCGCCGCGCAGTTGTCCGACCGACCGGGCCGCGTCGACCATCGGGATCTGCACGCAGAGCCGGAAGAAGCTGAGGTGGTGAATCGACGGTCGCTGCAACCATAGGTAGGGAAGCACGAGGAGCAGGGCCGGCCGCCAACGCAGGCCCACGACGGCGCCCAGCACGGCGGTCTTGAACGCCGCGTCAACCTTCCGGTACGACCAGGGTCGCCAAAACGCAGACTCGCGAAAGTCGGGATACTCGACGGCCAGCCTGATGAGGTTCTTCTCGCGGATGCCGTTGCGCAAGAACCAGGCCCAGCCCCGACGCTCCACGGGATGGGTCACCATGGCCTCGAAGGCAAACCCACGATCCCATCCGGCCCCGACCGCCCTCCATCCGGCGGCCGTGTCCTCGCCCCACCAGCCGATGGTTTCGTCGAAGCCCCCAGTCGCCTCCAGCGCCTGGCGGCGGTAGAAAATGTTGCAGGCTTCGAAGTACGGCGTAGGGCACTCCACCGTGTGAAAGATCTCCCACCGGGGAGGGCCGTAGTCGTGCAGCTCATGCTCCATGTCCTTCGGCACGCGCGTGCGTCCTTGTATGACGCCCATCTGCGGTTGGAGATCGAAGGCCTTCAGGCCGGCCTCGAGCCACCCGGGCCTGGGCTCGACGTCATCGTCAATGAAGGCCACCAGCGGGGCCGAGGCGGAATGCCATCCCAGGTTCCTGGCGGCAGCTGGACCCCGGTTGACGCTGGTGCGGACCAGACGAAGGGAGTAGGGCAGGTCCGGAATCAGACCCGTGACAACTTCGGAGGTGTTGTCGGTAGAGCAGTTGTCCACCACCACGACCTCGAATCGACGGTGCGCCAGGGACTGGTTGCCGAGATTGCGCAACAGGTCGGGCAGTCGGTTCGCCCGCTGATAGGTGGGGATGACGACCGTGATCTCGGGGACGGGCGAGGACATGAGCGTCTACACCACGAAGATCCGGTGAGCGATCGACCCCTTGAGGTGCCCGGCGATACGGGCGGCGTCGACGGCGGGGACCTGCAGGCAGAGCCTGAAGAAGCTGATGCGCCGGACCGAAGGCCGCTGCCACCACAGGTAGGGCAACGCCGCCAGCAGCGCCGGCCGGTACTTGAGTCCGATCAATGCACCCGCCAGGGCCGCGACGAAGGCAGGGTCCTCTTTGCGAAAGGCCCAGGGGCGCCAGAACGCCTCGTGGCGAAAGCCCGGGTGCTTGGCGGCGCAGTGCACGATCCTGCTCTCGACGTAGCCGTTCTGCACGTACCATCCGAAGCCCCGATTTTCCATCGGGTGGGTGACCCACGCGTCCGGCGCGAAGTCCCGATCGAACCCGGCCTCCAGCACGCGCCACCCGGCCGCGCAGTCCTCACCGTAGTAGCGGATTTCCTCATCAAACCCCCCGGTCACGTCGAGCGCAGGGCGGGAGATGAAGAGATTGCAGCCCTCGAACCAGGGCGTGGGGGCCTCGACCAGGCGACAGACCCACCATTCATTGAGCACCGATGTGTCGGCGCCGACCGGTAGGAGGGTCGCCCCCTGGAGGACACCCAGTCGGGGCTGTGCCCGGAAGGCCGCCAGACCCGCTTCCAGCCAACCGGCCGAAGGGGTGCAGTCGTCGTCGAGAAACGCCACGACGGATGCTTCGGACTTCTGCCACCCGATGTTGCGGGCGGCAGCCGGTCCGTGGTTCTTCGGGGTCCGGAAGACTCGCAGTCGATAGGGGACCTTACGGGCCAGCTCTTCTACCGTCGCGACCGTGTCGTCCGTGGAGCAGTCGTCGACCACGAGCACTTCGAAACGCTCCGAGGGCAGTGACTGATTGGACAGCTCATCGAGGAGACGGGCCAGGGGCTGGGCGCGCTGATACGTCGGGATGACGACCGCGATGTCCGCCGTGGCGTGGGCTGCCTTCGCTGGTGGCGTCATGGCGTGCCACGGTACAGTTTCTCAAGCAGGGGCCCGATCGATTCGTCCCAGTCGAACTGCCGTGCGAATTCCCGGCAGTGGTCCTGCGTGCTCGGGTCAGCGGCCAGCTCGAACCCCGCCTCGATCGCCTTCGCCAGTGCGCGGGCATCATTCGGCCGGGAGATGATGCCGGTCTTCGGCGTCACCAGTTGGGGCGGTGCGCTGTCGTCCGATACGACGATGGGGGTGCCCGAGGCCAATGACTCAATGAGCACCATCCCGAACGAATCGCCCACCGACGGGAGTGCCGTCACCCAGGCATCGGCATATCGATTGGCGAGTTCCCTCGGGTCACCGAGGGGCAGGAGGGTTGCCTGGGCCCGCACCCGAGGCGTGGCGCCGGCCAATATCGGGTCGGGGTCGCCCGGGCCACTGAGCCACAGCTGCAGATCCGGGTGGCGCTCCATCAACAGGTCGGCCGCCGCCAGGAGGAGACCCAGCCCTTTCCGGATTTCGGAGAGGGCGCCCGAGAACAGAACGGTTGGGCGAGGGTCACGGCTCGACGACGGGGTGAACTCGCTCAGCCGCACACCCCCCGGGATCAGGTCACCGTTGCGACCCCACTCGCTCTTGAGGATGTCGAGACTGAAGTTGGACATGCACCCGTAGACGTCGACCTCCTGCACGAGCTGGGTTCGGACGTCACCGTCGGAGAGCGTCTCCCAGAAATCCCTGATCGGGCTGCCCAGCTCCTCGTACACGGATCGGTGACCGGCGAACCGCCTGGTCCGAACGGCCGCGAGGGCGTCGTAGGGCATCATCGAATGGACCGCGTCGAATCGACCCATTAGGAGGAGTGGGGCGATGCGCCGGCCGAACCACCGCTCGTGCTGGCTGGGATCTTCGAAGCGGCGACGGAGCTTGACGGTGGTCACCTTGCCTTCACGACGCCGTTCCCAGCGCTCACCGGCGGTGAAGATGGTGACCTTGTGCCCGCGCGCCGCCATGCATCGTGCGGTCTCGACGATGATTCGTTCGGCGCCGCGGCGTACCTCCGGCCAAGAATATGGGTTGGTGACCGCGAGCTTCACGTGCGCCGATGCTACCGGTTGGAAATTGGGCGGTGATTCGACAGCGGTGGGTTCATTCCTCGGCCTTAGTCCGAGGATCCTTATGATGATGGTCCCATGAGCGAGCTAGAGGGCAAACGCGTGCTGGTGACGGGTGCCTCAGGGTTCATCGGATCCCACGTCGTCGGCCGGCTCGTCGAGGGCGGTGCGCATGTCTTCGCCGTGAGTTCATCGGTTTCGACGTACTCCCGGGAACGTCTGGCCCCATATGTCGATCGAATCGACCTCTTGGAGGCCAATCTCACCGACCGCTCGTCTCTGGCCCACGTGATCGCCCAAGCCCGCCCCGAGCTGGTCATCCATCTGGCGGCCTTCACCCACGTCGGCAAATCCTTCTCCCGGATCGACGAGAACATTCAGACCAACATCCAGGGGACGGTGAACCTGCTCCTGGCGCTTGATGGAAATTACGAGCGCTTCGTCTACATCAGCAGCGGCGACGTGTACGGAGATGCTCCCGTCCCCTTCAGAGAGGACGGCCCGGTGAGCCCGGCGTCGCCGTACGCAGTGTCGAAGTACGCCGCCGAACGGTTCTGTCGGATGTTCCAGGACGCCTACGGATGGCCAATCGTCTGCCTGAGGCCGTTCAACGTCTACGGACCTCAGCAGAGCCCGGACCGGATCATTCCCGAACTCATCATCTCCGCTCTGCACGGGACGGACTTGAAGATGACCGCCGGACGACAGACGCGTGAGTTCATGTTCGTCCATGACGTTTCCGACGTGTTCGTGCGAGCGTTGCTGACGCCGGGCATCGACGGTCAGGTCATCAATGTGAGCAGGAGTGAGGAGATCTCCATCCGCGACCTCGCGGTGGCGGTGCTTGACCTGATGGGCAACCCGGTCGAGGCACTGTTCGGGGCGCTGGACACTCGCCCCAACGAGATATGGCGGATGTTCGGTGACGACACCAAGGCACGGGAGCTCCTCGGATGGTCGCCCACTACCTCGTTGACCGATGGGCTGGAGCGCACCATTGCCTGGTACGCGGAGCAGGAGAGGTAGGTATCAGGTCCACGTCTTCCAGGGAGCCTGGTCGCTCGTCCAGAGATCGTTGAGCAGCGTGCGCTCCCGCGGGGTGTCGACGCACTGCCAGAAGCCGTGGTGCTCGAAGGCGGCCAGCTCGCCGTCCGCCGCCAGACCGTTGAGCGGTTCCCGCTCGAGCATGCAGTCCACATCGGCGGGGAAGTAGCGATCGATGGCCTCGCGTTCGAAGACCATGAACCCGCCGTTGATGGCCCCGGTACTGGTCTGCGGCTTCTCGGCGAATTCGCGCACCATGCCCTGGTTGTCCACGACCAGCTCGCCGAACCGGCTGGGCGGCTGCACTGCCGTCATGGTGGCCAACTTCCCCTGCCGGCGATGAAAGGACATCAGGGCCTTGACGTCAACCGACCCGACGCCGTCACCGTAGGTGACCATGATCGGCCCGGGTTCGAGATGGGCGGCCGCCAGCCGGACGCGCGTCCCGGTCAGGGAATCGACGCCGGTATCGACGCAGGTGACACGCCAGCCGTCGTCAGGTTGGGCGTGGAGGAAATGGATCTGGCTCTTTTCCCCTAGTTCGATGGTGAAGTCGCGCGTCAGGGCTTCGTATTCCAGAAAGAATCGGCGGATCTCTTCACCGAGCCACCCCAACGCCAGCACGAAATCCATGTAGCCGTAGGTGGAGTAGATCTTCATGATGTGCCAGAGAATCGGTCGGTTCCCTATGGGCACCATCGGCTTGGGAATGCTCGGGTTGTAGTCGCTGATCCGAGAGCCGCGCCCACCGCAGAGGATGATGGTGGGGATCACCTCAGCCATGCCGCAAATCCCAGCTGTAGGGGATCGCATCCGTCGCCGGGTCGAGCCGTTCGATCTCGTCGGCTGAGTGGTGGATGGTGGCGCAGTTGGCCACCAGCGAGGGGGTAACTCCCTCGCCTTTGAATCCGTTCCACACGCCCGGAGGAATGCTGACGAGGACGTAGTTCATCTCTCCCACGTGCAGTTCGACCAGGTTGCCCTGCGTGGGTGAGGCGGGGCGATCGTCGAAGCAGACGAGTTTGACCATTCCGACCGGCACCGCATAGTTCAACCGCATCTCCCGGTGACGATGCCAACCCTTGACGGCGCCCGGATAGACGGTCGAGAAGTAGATCTCCCCGAACCGTTCGAACCCCTCGCTGTCGTCACGAAGCATGTGCAATACGGCGCCTCGTTCGTCAGGAATTCGACGGAGGGGCGTGATGGTCATGCCGTCAATGGATGTCACCGGTCTCCAGGGATGTCGGCTTGGTGGGACGGAACCAGATCATAGGTTCGGTTTGAACGGTCACCGTAGCCCGCCGACGACCCTGAGTTGTTGGGCTGAGGTGGGGCCGTCCACTAACTTGAACACATCATGGCGCGATCTCAGGTGACGGGCCCGGCAGACCGGATGCGGCGCTGCGGCACTGGAACCGGCTAGCCGGTCCCAGGCCCATGAAGCTACGACCTCAGATTTATGACGGAGTGGTGCACGCCGCCTATTCCGGCCGCCGTGACGATGTCATCGCCCTGGTGCCCCCGCGAGGCCTCCGGGTACTCGATGTCGGCTGCAGCGTGGGAGCGATGGGGCAGGCTCTGAAGCAAAACGGTCACGAGGTGACGGGCATTGAACTCAACGCCGACTTTGCGGCCAAGGCGCGTTTGTGCCTGGACCGGGTCATTGAAGCCGATGTCGAGACACTGGCGCTGACTGAAACTGACGTCGGTGGCCCCTTTGACTGCATCGTGTTCGCCGATGTGCTGGAGCACCTGCGGGATCCGTGGTCGATTACCCGCTGGGCCGCCACGCTCCTGTCCGATAGCGGGTGCTTTGTGATTTCGGTACCGAACGTCCGCCATGCCCAACTGGTTCGTTCAGTGCTGCGCCATCGGCGATGGCCCTATGAAGATGTCGGGATCTTCGATCGAACCCATCTGCGCTGGTTCGCCTTTCACAATCTCCCGGAGCTACTTGATGACACGGGACTGGAGATCACGCAGCTGGAGCGCGTCTATGCCCTGAGTCTCAATCCGACGGCCCGCGTCAATCGTTTGGCCTCGCACCTGGGCGACTTCGGCACGCTGCAGTTCGTCTTCCGGGCGGAGCACCTTGGCGCTCCATGAGGGAGCATGTCGAAACATTCGCGTCAGAGGCGGCGACCTCCCTGCCGTTCGGCTCTCCCATCATTGAGATCGGCGCCCGCCCTGCCATGGGGCAAGAGGCTTCCCTGGACCTGCGTGAGCTGTTCCCTGGGGTCGACTACATCGGCTGCGATATCCAGAGCGGTCGCAGAGTCGACCGGATAGAGGATGTTCACGCGTTGAGCTTCGCGGACGGGAGTGTCGGGGGGGTGTTCGCACTCGATACGTTGGAACACGTTGCGGATCCGCGCCGGGCCCTCGACGAGATATGGCGGGTGCTTCGTCCTGGTGGAGTCGTCGTGATCTCCTCGGTCATGTTCTTCCCGATCCATGCCCATCCTTGGGACTACTGGCGCTTCACTCCCGAGGGATTCGGGTTGCTGCTCGGTCGGTTCGAGAGCAGCGTGGTGATGGCGTACGGGTGGTCGCTGATGCCGGAAACGGTGTTCGGGGTGGGGATCAAGGGCAGCATGCCCGAACTCAGCGAGTCGCTGTTTCCACTGACCATGGAGCTTTGCCGCCAATGGGGCGCGAACCTCCCGGTGGATTTCGGCCCGATGCGGATGTCAGTGCGCGACCTCTGGGGTCACACCCTCAAGGCTTCTGCGACGGCTGGCCGCCGTAGGCTTCGCCGGATGGGCAACCGAGAGTGACGTTGACCATCCGCCAGCGCCTCAATTCGAGGATCTTCGAGATGGTTCGCTCCCTGTTGGCACGAAGGAATTACGAGATAGTCGGGGGCAAGCTCATGCCGCCTGACTACGATCCGGCATCGATCGACCTCTATTGGAAGGTGAAGCCCTTCACGTTGACCTCGCACGAGCGGGTCTTCGCCCTGCGGCAGGCGGTGACCTACGTGGCGAAAGCGGATATACCCGGGGCCATTGTCGAGTGCGGGGTGTGGCGGGGCGGCAGCATGCTCGTCGTGGCCCACACCCTGGTCGAGCTCGGGCAGACCGACCGGGACCTGTACCTGTTCGACACGTTCGAGACCATGCCGCCTCCGGGTCCCCTCGACATCGATGTGTGGGGGACTCCCGCCGCGGACTTCTACCAGGCGGCGCTCGACAGTCCCGTCTATTCGTATCTGCCCCAGGATCAGATCCTCGCCCTGATGGCGGCCACGGGGTACCCCGAGGAGCGGCTGCACTTTGTCAAGGGGATGGTCGAGGAGACCATTCCGGGTGAGGCACCCACCGAGATCGCCCTGTGCCGGCTGGACACTGACTGGTACGAATCGACCCTCCACGAGATGGAGCACCTCTACCCCCGGATGGCCCCCGGGGGTGTGTTGATCGTGGACGACTACGGGCACCTCATGGGCTCGAAGCGGGCCGTTGACGAGTACATCGAACGCCGGGGACTGGCCGTGTTGTTGAACCGTATCGATTTCACCGGTCGGCTCATTGTCGTGCCCTGAACCTCAGGGCACCCGTGCGAGCATCACGACGACGCTGCCGGCCTTCAGGAGGCCGAGTGCCCTTTCGATGCCGTGGAGGACGCGGCTGGCGGCGGGCTTGGGCAGGCGGATTTCGTGGTCGCGGCGGACGGCGGGGATCGTGTAGCGATCTCCCTGCACGTAGGGCGCCAAGCGTTCCAGTCCGAGATCGTGGAGGGCCTGTCCCATCGTCTGGCGCTGGTGGAATTGGTAGGAGGGTGTCGACACCGCCACCGGCTGCGCGCCAATACGCTCCAGCGTCCTGGCCAACGTGCGTGGCGAGTAGTGCCCGAGGTGCTCCAGAGGCCGCAGTCCGAACCAGTGGTCCTTGTTGGACCAGCGATCCGCGCTGCTCCAGTTGGGCACTTCGATGAGGAGGTATCCGCCCGGCCGCGCCCAACGGGCGATCGACGTGAGGAAGCCGGATCCGTCCAGCTGATGTTCCAGGACGTGCGTCGTCACCACGACGTCGAACGACTGGTGAGGGAGTCCGGACTCCTCCAAGGAGGCCCGGCGGACGTCGAGGCCGTACCGGGTGACGGCGTTCTCGACGGCGTCGGCGACCAGGTCTACCCCGACGGCATCCCAGCCCCGATGTTTCGCCTCGGCAAGCGTGTGGCCGTCGCCGCATCCCACGTCGAGAATCCGCCCCGGAACGGTGACCACGCGTTCGAGGAAGTCCATGCGGTACCGAGCGACGAAGTCGAGGAATTCGTCGAACTCGGGATAGCGCGTGTCCATCCCGAAGTCGCCCACCTCACCCGAGAAGTAGCCCTCGACGTAGATCTGATCGGGATCGGCGAACGCCGGGGCGTACACCAGCTGGCAGTCCCGGCATTTTCGCAGGGGCGCGCCGCGGAGGAAGATGGTGCGGGCCGAATGGCTATGGCAGCCTGGGCAGGTGGTCAGGGGCGAGGAGTGCGGGTTGCGCGCGGCCACGGCTTAGTTCATCGCCCGGGCGTCACGGGCCACGCCCGCCGTGATGGCATCGAGCCATTGTGCCGCGCATCGATCCCAAGAGAAGGCTTGCGCTCGCACGGCTCCGGCGTCGCCCAGGACCCGGGCCGCCACCGGATCGATCAAGAGGGAGCGCAATCCGTCGGCGATGTCGCTCGGATTCGGCTCCACCATGACGGCGGCACCGGCGCCGACTTCGGGCAGGGCACCGCGATTGGCCAGGACGGTCGGAGCGCCGCAGGCCATGGCCTCCGCGGCGGGAAGCCCGAAGCCTTCGGAGAGGCTGGGGAGGCAGAAGGCGCTGGCGCCGCCCATCAGCGCCGCCAACTCGCCGTCGCTGATCCCGGCTGGGATGGCGATCAGGCGTCCGGGGGCGCCCTCCAGATCGGCGAACGCGGCCGCGGCCAGCGCTTCCCAATCAGGTCGCCCGTGCGCCGGTCCCCCGACGACGACCAGCTGGTGCGGAAAGCCTTCCGATGCCAGTTGGGTCACGGCGGTGCGGAGCGCCTGCAGATTCTTGCGAGGATGCACGCTGGCCACGGTAAGGACGTACGGACGGTCATCTTGGCCGCCGTGGCGACGCACCACGTCGGATCCTCCGCCGATCCCCGGATGGAACACGCGGTGGTCGACCCCGTGGTGCGCCACGAAGACCACTTCGGGGGCAACGTCACAATCCTCGACGATCTGGCGCTTGGCCGATTCCGACGGGCACACGATGGCCGCGGCGGCGCGGGCCGATCGCCGGGAAGGTTCGACCACCATCTCGATGAACCGCTGTCCGAGGGTGAGCATGGTGTCCGCCTCGGTCCAGGGGGCCTCGTGAAGTTGGATCACCTGGGGTTCAGGGACCGCCAGGGGCCCGAGATGCCCGTCGAACAACCAGGCGTCGGGTGGACCTTGCCGCCGCCTCTTCAATCGCGCCAGGGGACCATCGTCGACCGGGCGCACCTGGCAGAGATCGGCCAGCCGGGTCAGGACTTCGTGCCACATGCGACCACGCCCGCTCATGGTGTACCCGCTGAAGAGATCCCCGGGCACGTTGACTCGGAGGCCCGTCACTAGAGGATGTGAGGGAGGAGCAGCGGCTTGGTCTCCTCCGAGTTGCCCTCGAGGGTCAGAGCCCGGTGGTCGCTCAGGACCTTGTCGCCCATGGAGATGGTGGCTTGGGCGTCGCCGAGCCCTCCGGTCCCCAGGCGCGGGCCCACGTAGAGCCGCGGGCCTTCGAGGTCGGTGCCGAGGACGTGCACCCCCTTGGTGTCGAGGATGTCGAGGAGGAGCCGGAAGGTGCCGCCACCGCCGAACCGGGGTTGGAACGTGACGCGGACCTGGGTGGTGTCGCCGGCCGAGAAGTCCTGCCACTCGGATCCGATCGTCGTCTGCATGGAGTAGGCCAGCGTGCCGTCCTCGGCCAAGATGCGGAAGATGGCCTGGGGGCTGCTGACCGCCTGCTCGAAGCGGATGCTCCAAATCGCTTCGAGGATGTCGTCATGATCGGACGCCGCGGTGTCGACGCCGTTGCGCTTCACCGTGCGTTCGATGATCCGGACGGGCATGCCTTCGTAACCGGCATGGTCCTCCGCGCCGTCGAGGGTGAGGAATTGGTGGTGCCGGCTGATGGCCGATTCGGCATCGCCGTCAAATTCGAGGACGCCCTTGCGGAGCAGCAGCACTCGGGGGCACATGAGCCGGATGGCATGCATGGAGTGGCTCACCATGACGATGGTGGTGCCACGTCGCTGCAGGTCGCGCATCCGCTCGAAGCACTTCAGTTGGAAGGCGACGTCACCTACGGCCAGGACCTCGTCGAGCAGGAGAATCTGGGGCGACACGTGAACGGCCACCGAGAAGCCCAACCGCATGTACATGCCGGACGAGTAGAACTTCACGGGAGTGTCTATGAAGTCGGCAATCTCGGAGAACTCGACGATGGCGTCGAAGCGCTCCCGTATTTCGGCGCGGGTCAGGCCGAGGAGCATCCCGTTGACGATGATGTTCTCCCGGCCGGACATCTCCTGGTGGAATCCCACGCCCACCCCGAGCAGGGGAGCGATGCGGCCCCGGATCCGCACCATGCCTTCGCTGGGGTTGGTGACGCCGGCCAGGAGCCGCAGCAGGGTGCTCTTTCCGGACCCGTTGCGACCCAGGATGCCCACCGTCTCTCCCGGCTCCACCTCGAAGCTCAGGTTGTTCAACGCGAGGAGCTCCTCACGTTGGGGACGGTGAAACGGCATGATCGACTTGAGCAGCATGGCCTGGTCGGCCAGCTTGGCGTATCGCTTGGTGACCCCGACCAGTTCGACGGCCGGCCGCGGTGACGAAGTTGTTCCGTTGCTCATGACAGCCCTACAGGCGATCAACGAACAGGCGGTCGTGCCGTCGATTGGCCTGCAGGCCCACGACGAAGAGGACCGCGGTCACGGCGCACGAGACGAGGATGGACCGCATCATCGGCCCGTAGGAACCGGCGGCGGCGAACTGGAACAACCCGATGACCCCGGTCATCGGGTTGAAGTCGAGCCACGGGCCCAGGCGGTGCAGCGCCGTGGCCGGGTAGACGATCGGAGTGACGTAGAACCACACGAGAATGGCCGCTTGGACGATGAACTTCACGTCTCGGAAGTAGACGTGCAGGGCTGAGGTCACCAGACCCAACGACACGGTGAGAGCCACCAGGAGCAGGATGGCCGGGACGATGATGAGCAGCCGCCAGGTCATGTGGGCATGCACGATCGGCATGGCGATAATGAGCAGCACCATTGAAGTGAGGAGGCTGAAGAGGTTGCTGATCGACGGTACTAACACCAGGAGTGAGCGCGGGAACCAGACCTTGTCGGTCAGCGTCGCCCCGTCGACGATGGAGGTCGAGGCGCTCAGCGTGGTCGTGCTGAAGTAGGCCCACGAGAGAACCCCGGATAGGACATAGGCCGGGTAGTTGAACGGCGTGTGATGGAACTGCCCGACTCGGCTGAAGATGACCACGAAGACGATGGCCTGGAGGAGCGGAAGGAGCACCGCCCACAGGATGCCGAAAGAGGCTCGCTTGTAACGAACCTGGAAATCCTTGCGGGCCAGCACACCGGTGACCTCCCGGAAGCCCCAAATTTCCTTCAGCCACGGGACGAGCTTGGTCGGACGTGGGTGGAGCTCGAACATGGCCGTCGGCCGCGTCTCGACGACGTGGTCAGACACGCGTGTATGCCTCTCCGCTGGCCTCTGACCCCTCGGAAGCGGCCTTTTCTGATCGTGCTCCCACCGGAGCAGTTTGACACAGGCACCTTGCGTGCCTGTGCGTCCCGAGCGCGCCGTCCGGCTTAACGCAGCGCAGCGCGATGGTCCAGGCAGAACGTCACCGTCTCGTCCACGGCCTGGCGAAGCGAAGTGCCGGGGGCGATTCCCAATCCTTTCAAGCGCCCGATGTCGATACGGCAGGGGCCCGGCGGATCCGACGGTGGAGGCGGCGCCGACAGTTCGGGTTTCGGTTGGCCGAAGCCGACGAAGCTCTGTTGAATCACAACGGCCAGATCCCGAATGGTCACGGAGCTTCCCGAGGCCAGGTTGTAGAGACCGGGGTGAAACGACGCCGGGCTGACCAGGCTGGTGAGGGTCGAGACAACGTCGGACAACGCGATGAAATCGCGCCATTGCACCCCAGCGGTGCGGAGGGTGAGACGCCCGTCGAGCGCGCCCTCACGGCAGAGCTCATTGGCGACCAGGCTCCAGCGCCGTACTTCTGGTCGGGCTGGTGCACCGACGGCATTGGTCAGCCGGAAGATCATGGTGGGGCACCCGCTGCTGGTAAAGGCGTCCTCGCAGGCCAGGCGAGCCGCCGCGTAGGGAAAGGTCGGCCCGGCCGGCGTGCCTTCGTCGACGAAGGAGCGGGACGTCAGCGCGGCTCCGTAGACATGGACGGTTGAGAGATACATCACCCGAGCGATGCCCGAGTGCGCCACCGACTCGGCGGCGGCGACCGTGTCACGAAGCGCCGCCGCGGGATGCTCGGCCGCGGCCACCTCGTTGGCTCCCGCCAGGTGAATGGCGATGTCGACCCCCTGCGCCACCCTCCTGGCCAGGTCCGGTTCGGCCACCAGGTCACCGACGACCGGGTCGATGCCCTCGGGCCACGGCACGGGACTCCGGGTGAGGGCCCGCACGCCGACGCCCGCGGCCACCAGGGCGAGCGTGAGGCGTTGACCGATGTACCCACCGGCACCGGTCACCAGCACGCTGGTCATCTTCCGAGCGAGGAGCGATACCAATCGACAGTGAGGCGCAGACCCTCTTCGAAGGTGTACTTGGGCACCCACTTCAGCACCGACCGCGCCTTTTCGGCCGAGAGGTACTGGTGCGGTATCTCGCCGGACGCCGTGGCCCGGATGTCCGGTTCGAGGTTGGTGCCCATAGTGCGTTGCACCAGCTCGACGACTTCGGTCACCGTGAGAGGGCGTTCAACCGAGAAGTTGAAAGCCTCCCCGGAGAGCTCGGGCCGTGCGTCGAGCTCCTCGGCCAGTTGGAGGTAACTCCGAACGCCGTCGCCGACGTAGAGGTAGTCGCGGCTCAGCGTTCCATCGGATCGGATGACCGGTCGCTCGCCGTCGAGGAGAAGGCGGACCGTGCCGGGGATCAGCCGTTCCCAGTTGGTGTCCCCCGGTCCGTAGAAGTTTCCACACCGGGTGATGGCCAGGTTGACGCGGAAGGTTTGGGCGTAGCTGGCCGCGATCATCTCCGCCGCCGCCTTGGAGACGTCGTAGGGATGCACCGCCAGCAGCGGCATCTCCTCGTGGTAGGGGAGAACCTTCTGCGACCCGTACGCCTTGTCGCTGCTGGCCACGATCGTCTGCCTGATCATCGGCGACCGGCGCACGGCTTCGAGCACGCTCCAGGTGCCGCGGATGTTGGAATCGTACGACGAGGCGGGGTTGCGATTGGCCACCCCGACCTGCGTCTGAGCGGCCAGATGGAACACCGTCTGGCTCTCGGCTTCGCCCAGCACCTCTTCCATGTATCCCTGGTCGCGCACGTCGCCATGAGTCCTGATGACCCGGTTCCACCAGGCCTCGTGAACGGACCCGAGCGGGACGTCGTCGCGTACGACCACCACCACGTCGGCCTCGAGATCGCAGAGCGCGGCGACCAGGTGGGAGCCGAGGAAGCCGGTGCCACCGGTCACCGCCACCTTGCGGTGGCGCCAGAAGCTGGAGTCCGGTTCCCAGCTCATACTCGTGGCCGGGCCAGGAGGCCCTGATGCAGCACTCCCACGTCAGCCCTGCCGGTCAGGTAGCGGGTCCCGACCCGGCGGGCGAGGTTGCCCAGGGTCAGCGGCAGGTCTTTGGGGTGCTGGTTGAATTGGACGACATAGGGACGGCTGCGCCGTTGGACCTCGAATCCGGCCGCGAACAGCAACCGCTCATGCCCCGCCGCATTGAAGTTGAACCACTGGCAGTCGGCGCCCGAGCCGTTGAGCCTCAGCAGCGGGCGCTTCCGGCTGGCCAAGGTGAGCCCGAGCTCGATCTGGTCCGAGGAGAGGAGGTGGCCGCCGGTGACACGCCGGACCGCTTCGAGCGCCCGCAGGGGATCGCGGAGGTGCAGGAGGAGGCTGCCGAGGACGACGACGTCGAACATGCCGACCTGGGCCGGATCGAGGTCGTAGATGCTGGTTGGCCGCCACTCCACCGCCGACCCCATGAGATCCTTGGCCAGCCGGAACCCGGCGCCCTTGGGCGGCCCGCTGAACCCGGGATCACGGGGCAGGTCCTTGGCCCGGTAGTCCGGGGGCCAGTCCCACAGCAGGTGGTCTTCGACGTCGACCGCGATGACCTCCGCCGCCCCTCGACGCTCGAGCTCGAAGGCCAGGTACCCATCGAAAGTGCCGATGTCGAGGCATCGCTTGCCGCGCACTTCGGGCCAGGGCATGAGATCGACGACGGCCCGGAGATCGAACCAGCCCTTCGTCGTTACGCCGGGGGCCACGTCGATCGTGTGGTACCAGAACGGGTGAGCGTCCAACCGTTGCTGCATCTCTGTGGGTCCCAGGGCCATCTCCGTGCTCTCTGTGGAGGATGTGACCATAGTTGACACGGCAATCGTGATTCTATGACGGGCGGAATAGGAAGGACCCTGCCGAATGCGCCCCGCTGTGCCCTTGGAAGTTTTGCCCTTCTGGCAGTATGTGGCCGGTGGCGACTGACGAAGGCGTGGGCAGCGAGCTGGCGCCGCGCCTTCGCAGCCGGTGGAGCAAGTTCCGCGTCGTTCTGGCGTGCGCCGTCGCCGTTCTCCTGGTCGCTGAACTAGCCGTGCGGCTGGCCGCGTCGTCGCTGGCCGAACCTCAGGCGTGGCCGACGCCCGAGTCGCAGTACAAGTACGACCGCGTCACGCAGTTGGCGCCCACCCATCGCGTGAAAACGGTGCTCTTCGGGGATTCGATGGTGGATGCGGGGGCCGATCCGGCGCTCATGACGCGCGTGCCGGGCGTCACCTTCAATGCCGCCTTGGCCGGCGAGACGCTCCCGACGATCGGGTCGTGGGCCACCGACGTCGTCGTGCCGCGGCTACATCCCAAGACCGTCGTGCTGGGGTTCAACGTCGATGTGCTCAGTCCCAACATCCCGGGGGCCGCGGCCGTGCAGGCGGCGTACAGCGGTTCCCGGGTCGTCAAGGTGGCCGAGGGCTCGGGTGATGTCATCGATCATCTCGACACCTGGTTGCGGACGCACATCTACCTCTACCGCTACCGGTCGGTGCTGCGGAACGTCTTTGCGCCCTCCACCTCATCGGGTACGAGCACCTATGCGCCCCTCCTGAGCAATCTGGGCTGGAACGAGAGCTTCCGCGATCTCCACTACAGCGTGGGTCCGAACGCGATCACGCCGAAGGAAGCCCAGGCGGAAATCAAGGACGACGTGCTGCACGACTTCGTCGTCGGGTCGCAACCGGCCGCGCAACTAGGAGCCGTGATCGATCAGCTTCGCCGCGAGGGGACCCGTGTGGTGTTCGTGGTCATGCCGATCGCCGCCGACTTCGTGGCCGCGATCCCGGGTGGGAGGGCGACCTTCGAGGCGGCGCTGGCCGACCTGATGGCGGACACGCGGGCCCACGGCGCCCAGACGGTGAATGCCGGGGTGTGGCCGAACAACCTGTTCGCCAGTCCCGCTCACCTCAACGGGGCCGGCACGGCGCGCTTCAGTAGCTGGCTCTCGGCGCGGCTGACGGGATCGGGCCGGTGACCTTCAACTCGCTGCAGTACGCGGGGTTTCTCCCGCTGGTCCTGATCATCTACTGGCGTCTTCACCGGAGAGAGCAGAACCTGCTCCTCCTGGTGGCCTCCTACGTGTTCTACGGCCTCTTCGACTGGCGGTTCGTCGGTCTGCTGATCATCTCGACGATGACCGACTACACGGTCGGTCGCCTGCTCGAGCACATGGAGAACCAGCGAAGGCGGACCCAGACGTTCGTCATCTCGCTGGTGGTCAATCTCGGCATTCTGGGCTTCTTCAAGTACTTCGACTTCTTCACCAACGAGGGTCAGGCGTTTCTGGGCCATCTCGGCCTCCATGTCGCCCCGCCCGTCCTGCGCGTGCTGCTGCCCATCGGCATTTCCTTCTACACCTTCCACGGCATCTCCTACAGCTTCGACGTGTACCGCCGCACGGTGAAGCCGACCCATGATCTCGTGGCCTTCGCGGTCTTCGTGGCGTTCTTCCCCCAACTGGTGGCCGGTCCGATCGGGCGGGCCCACCTCCAGCTGCCCCAGTTCGAGCGGGACCGGGTGTTCCCGGACCGCCGGGAGATCCTCGAGGCCCTGTTCTTGATCCTGCTCGGCCTCTTCAAGAAGATCGTGCTGGCGGACACCTTGGCGCCCTTTGTCGACGCCACCTTCAGCAATCCGAGCGCGCCTGGCTCGGTGACCCTGATCCTGGGCGCCTGGGCCTTCATCTTCCAGATCTACCTGGACTTCTCCGGCTACTCCGACATCGCCCGTGGTTCGGCCAAGCTGCTCGGCATCGATCTGCCCGTCAATTTCAATCAGCCCTTCCTCTCCCGCAGCATCACCGAGCTCTGGCGCCGATGGCACATCTCGCTGTCGACGTGGCTGCGGGACTACCTCTACATCCCGCTCGGCGGCAACGAGGGCTCTGACCTCGCCACCTACCGCAACATCCTCATCACCTTCGCCCTCGGCGGACTCTGGCACGGTGCCGCCATGACGTTCGTCGTCTTCGGGGTCAGCCAGGGGGTGTTCCTCGTGCTCGAGCGAAAGTATCGGCCCGGTTCCCGTGACGACTACGCCCGCAACTGGAAATGGCCCTCCGACCTTCTGCGGGTGATGGTGACCTTCGAGCTCTTCGTCTTCGGCGGGGTGTTCTTCCGTTCGCCCAACGTGTCGAGTGCGGTGCACTATCTGGGCGGCATCGTGGACCTGCGGGGCGGTCCGGTCGATCGTCACTTCGTCCTCACCCTGGTGTGTGTCGCCGGCCTGGCCACGCTCATCGACGTCATTCAGAGAACGGCGCACACGCACGTCAGCATCACCCACTGGCGACCATCGATGCAGGGGGTCACCTATGGCCTGATGCTGGCGGCCATCGTCCTCTTCAGCGGCGAGACCCCGGTGCCCTTCTATTACTTCCGCTTTTGAGGGCGCCGGTACTGTCTTGCCGGTGACCCAGGCCCGCGTGCGCATCTCGGTAGTGGTGCCGACTCACAATCGGGCCGACCGGATGCTGAGGCTCCTTGACGCGCTGGCCGATCAGGCCATGGGTGAGCCGTTCGAGGTGGTCGTGGTCGATGACGCGTCCGACGACGGCACGGTGGATCGCCTGCACGAGGTGTCGTCTCGCTATCCCTTCGCGCTCGAGGTTCTTCCATCCCAGGCCAACACGGGCCCCGCCGGGGCGCGCAATAAGGGATGGAGGTCGGCCCGGGGGGACGTGGTGGCGTTCACCGATGATGACTGCGTGCCCGACTCCCGGTGGCTCGCCTCGCTCGTCGCGGGCCTCGACCAGGCCGATATCGCCGTGGGCCGGACCCGGCCGCCCGACGACCAGCTGCCGCTGATCGGCCCCTTCAGCAGCTACCTGGACATCGGCCACAACCAGAGCTTCTCCACCTGCAACATCGCCTATCGCCGGGCTGTCCTCGACGGGATGGACGGATTCGACGAGGCCGCCTTCGCCTGGCCCAACGGTGAGGACACCGACCTGGGGCTGCGCTCGGCCGGAGCGGGATACCGCGATGCCTACGTCCCCGAGGCGCTGGTCTGGCACGATGTCGGCCCGTCGCAGTTCGCGGCCCACTTCCGCCGCATCCGGCGGCTGGAAGGGATCGTGACCCTGGTGGCCCGTCATCCCGAGGCGCGGCAGAACGTGGGGGCCGGCTGGTTCCTCCGCTCGGTGGACAAGGCGGTCTTGGTCGCCTGGGCCGCCGGGCTGAACCTCCTCCTCCGTCGTGGGAGCCGAGATTCCACCGTGTTCGCCCTGGCGGCGGCGCTCTTCTACGTCTGGCAGTTCAACCGGAGCCACTACCGGGCCCGGTCCCTGCAGGAATGGGCCACCTCGGTGCCGCTCGGATTCGTCGCCGACAGCTGGGCGGTCATCGTCATGATCCGCAGTTCGGTGCGGCACCGGACCCTGCTCCTCTGACGCCTACAGATAGCCCAGTTCACGCATCTTTCGCTCGATCCGCTCCACCTCGGACTCGTCCAAGCCGAGGTCCGCGGCGTGGCGGACGGTTCGGGAGACGCTCGCCGCCGCGGCGTCGATGGCGCTTCGCAGCACGGTGACCGTGTGCGTCGCGGCGTCGGGGAGCCGACCGTTCAGGGCGATCGGTGAGCTCTCCAAGGGATCCAGATCGAGTTGGTACAGGTGTTCGAGCCCGTCGTCGCGGCGGACGAGCTTGAAGGTGCCCTCGGTGGCGCAGGTGAAGGAGGTGGTCATGAGGTCGATCGCCTCATCGTCCAGGCCCCACGCTCCGACGATCTCCTCTACCCGGGCGCGACTGGACACGGCCTCCATCTGGGCGACCGCCACCCCCGACGGCGCCACGGGTCGATCCCACGGATGTCCGGTGATGTCCGCCGACCGGGCGATGGTCCCCGGGAGTTCCGACAGGCTGGACATCGACGGGTCGGCGAAGCCCGGATGCGACGATACGAAAGGCACGTGGAGTAGGCGGTCGTCGAGTGAGAAGCAGTGGCCGATCAGCCCGCCTTCACCGAAGTTCTCACCATGATCAGAGGTCACGATCACGATGGTGTCGTCGATGAGTCCGTGGGTCTCGAGACGGGCCAGGAGGCGACCCACCCAGTCGTCCATGGCGAGGACCGAGCGCTGATACAGGTGGCGCATGCGGTCGAGGGTTTCGGCGTTCATGGTCCGTCCACCCAGGGATGTCTTCCAGATGGCCTCCAGCGTGAGGTTGCCCCGCGCCTGGTCGGCCGCGTGGATTCGTCGAAGCAGGCCCAGATCGTTGTAGGGCCGCGGCGGCAGGTACGGCGAGTGGCACTCGGTCAGGTTGACGAACCAGAAGAAGGGTCGATGCGCATCGTGGTCCAGCCAACCGGCCAGGATCGCTTCGGCCTGCCCGGCCCCGTCGTCGGCCCGGGCCCGCGCCCCCTCATGGGCCCACCCCAGCCGAGCCCGCAGCCCGGTGTTCCCCATGGTCTGATGGCGTGGCGACACCACCGATTCGAAGCGGTCAAAGCCGAGATCGAACCCGCCGTGCTTGGAGATCCACAGGTTGGCACTGACCGCGCTCGTCGCGTACCCGTGGCGGCGCAGCACTTCGGGCAACCACTTGTCTCGGGCCGCGGCAATCGCCGGCGCGCTGCTCCAATTCTCCACGATGCCCAGACCGAGCGTGCGGGGCAGTTCACCGCTGAACATCGAGGCATGCCCGGGCACGGTCCAGTTCGCGGTGCTGCGCACGCGGCCCAGTGACTGGCCCCGCCGGGCCAGGTCGGCGATGGTGGGCGAGGCCCCGAGGTGGGCACCCCAGGGTTCGAAGGCGTCGGCTCGAGCCGTGTCCATCACGATGAGCACAATGTTCGGCGGCACCAGGCGTGACTCTATCCATCCGCATCCATCGGTCTCCTGGGAGGTGCCCGGTAGGGTTGACCGATTCACGTGACGGTCGGACCGTCCCGGAGCAACGAGGAGAGCATGGACGGATCGCCGCGCCCCGAGCAGCCGAGCCTGCAGGTGCGCGTGGACGCGCTGGCCTGGTACCACTCCTTCGACCTCCCGGGGGGCATCTCGACCTCGGGTCTGTTCGACCACCGCAAGATGGTCAACAAGCTTCCGATCCCCGCCTCGCTGGCCGGGCGGCGCTGTCTCGACCTGGCCGCCTCCGACGGCTTCTGGTCCTTCGAACTGGCCCGGCGGGGGGCGGCCGAGGTGGTCAGCGTCGATCTGCCCGACGCGGCCCAACAGGACTACGCCGACCCCTCGCGGGACTCTTCGGGGCGCGCCGCCGGGACGGGGCGGGCGAACCAGGCCTTCGCCCTGGTGAAGGAGGCGACCGGCCTGAACGTCGAGCGGGTCGACGGGTCGGTGTACGACCTCGACCAACTGGGTATTGGCCGGTTCGACTACGTCTTCATGGGGAACGTCCTGCTGCACCTGCGGGATCCCATTAGGGCACTTCAGCAGGTACGGAGCATCACCAAAGGGGAATTCCTCTCGTTTGAGGCCATTTCTCTTCCCCAGACGGTTCTCCGCCCGTTGACGCCGACCGGCCAGTTCTCGCTCTCAGGGGAGGAAAACCGATTCTGGACACCGAATCTCCGAGGCCATCGGCGCATGGTGGAAGCGGCCGGCTTCGAAGTAGTCGCAGGTGGAGGCATCGTTCTGCAGCCGCTGGGTCGATCCTGGCCCCGCTGGCCGCCTCACCGGCCGCGGTCGCTGCACGAACTAACATTCTGGCTGTTCACACGGCAGTTCGGAGCTGCTTCGGGCTGGGTCAGTGCACGACCCCGGAACTGAGGTGGCCGGTTACTTATGCCTTCGTCGAATAGAATCGTACGGTCCCGAGTACTCGGAGGGCTGGCTCGGAACCGGAGGGAGAACGCGTCGACGTGGGGCATCACGGATGTCCCGTCGCGCCGAATGGGGGAGGCGTGCGAACGCATGGAGAGGATTCGATGACATCCGATAGCCATATCGAAGAGCCCGCTCTTCGTGGCCGCAGGGCTCAGGCGTACCGCCGGGGCAGCCCGAATGGATCCAAGGCGGTCGCCGTCGACCCGGGCCTCCGCAACGGCGCCGACGCCGGTGCCACCAAGTCGAACGGCGCGGTCGCCTCGAACGGGGCCTCGCGCCCCAAGATCCTCCACGTGCTCGAAGCGGTGGGCGGGGGGACGCTCCACCACATCGTGGACGTCATCCAGACCGTGCCGCACGCCGAGCACCACGTCGTGATCCCCCCCGAGCCGCCGAGTGCCGGGCGTAACGGGACTTCGGCCATTGCCATGGCCGCCCAGCGGATCGTCGATTCGGGTGCCGCCATCCACCGGGTTTCGATGGTGCGCAACCCGCTGCACCCCAAGATCGCCACCGGCGTGGTGGCCTTGCGGCGGCTCATCGCCAAGTTGCAGCCCGCGGTGGTGCACGGCCACAGCTCGGTCGGGGGCGCCTTCGCCCGGGCCGCGGCCTGGGGCCAACGGGTTCCCGTCGTCTACACCCCCAATGGAGTAGCGACGAATCGGGCCATACTCATGGTCGAGAAGGTCCTGGCCCGGCGCACCGACCACCTGATCGCCGTATCCGAGAGCGAGGGCGCCCTGGTGCTCGACCTGGGGCTGACGAGCGAGGATCGGCTGATCGTCATCCACAACGGGATCGATCTGGAGCCCAACGGCGGCCGGACCTTCGACCTGCGCGCCGACCTCGGCCTGCCCGCCGACGTGGCCCTGGTGGGGACGGTGGCCCGACTGGCGCGCCAGAAGGCACCCGAGGAGTTCGTGCGGATCTGTGCGGAAGTGCGTCGTTCCCGCGAGGATGTCCACTTCGTCCTGGTCGGCATGGGCCACCTCCAGCCCGAGGTGGACGCCGCGGTGCGGAGCGCCCGGATCGAGGACCGGTTCCACCAGATCCCGTTCTTGCCCAAGGCGTCGGTGGCCATTGAGCAGTTCGACGTCTTCATCCTGGCCTCGCTCTTCGAGGGTGCCGCCTACACGCCGCTCGAAGCGATGAAAGCCGGCGTCCCGGTGATCCTCTCCGACGTGGCCGGGAACACCGACACCGTCGAGCACGAGGTGTCCGGGCTGCTCTTCCCCTTCGGGGACACCCTGGCCATGGCCGACGGCGTGCTGAAGCTCCTGGCCGATGACGGCCTGCGCGACTCGCTGGTGGCCGCGGCCAGTGCCCGCGTGAGGGATCGGTTCGACCGCAAGGAGATGGGCGTCCGGCTGGCCGCCCTCTATCAGGAGCTCGCTCTCCAAACCGCCTAGCCGTGTCGACCACCAAGACATCGTCCGAGGCCAAGCCGGTCTACCGGCACTGGCGGTCGTTGAGCGACGGCTTCCTGGTCTCCCTGGTGGTGGTCGGCCCGACGTTCCTCGTCGAGGAGCTGTGGCGCGGCAAGCCGCTGATCGACCAGGGCGGCATCTGGTGGGTCATCCCCGGAGCCATCATGGCCGTCGGCTTCTTCGTGGGTGGGGTGATTGCCGGCCGCCATCGTCAGCACCGGAAGGGCGCCTTCAATCAGGGTGTGCTGGTGGCGGCCCTGACGCTGTCCCTGCTCCTCGTGGCCGACGTCATCCGCCGCCTGGTGCTGGTGAACGGCCTGAACCTCGGCGTGCTCAAGCTCTGGCTGGCCTCCATCGCGGCCGCCCTTCTGGTCGGCGGCCTGGGTGGCCTGACCGGTCGGCGTCGCACGCTGATGGCTCGGAAGCGCAACGCCATGAACCGCTTTATCTAAGAGCGCTCACCCACCGCAACCGCGGGTCAGGATGCCGCTTGCCAGGCCCGGACGTATTCGATCTCGGTGGTGGCCGGCAGGGGGGTGGTCGCCGGGCCGAAGTTGTTGCTGCCGATGCCGAGCGCCTGGGTCAGGTTGATGAAGAGGGGCTGGTTGAACGGGGTGCCCGGGGGGGTCAGCGTCTCGTCGTAGTGATCGATCAGGCAGGTCGTGCCGTTGTAGATGATGGTGATGGTGCTCTGCGACCATTCGACCACGTAGTCGTTGAACTGGTCGGGGTTGATGGTGCAGGTGTTCTTCGTGACGATGTTGGTATTCGTCGCCGCACTCTCGTTGAGCATGTCGGGCTGGTAGTGGAGGTAGGGGATGGCCAGGCCCGGCTCATTGCTGAAGGTCTCGGCAATGTCGATCTCGGCCTGGGTGGTCACCGGCGCCGACGCGGCACTCTCGGGGTAGAGCCAGAAGGACGATTGCAACCCGGGCACCGAGGTTGACGGGACCTTCGCCATCACCTCGACCCGCCCGTAGGTTTGCGAGAAGAGCCCGACGGTGGCCACGCTCCCGCTGGTGTACTGGGTCATGAAGTTGCCGTAGGGGTCGTTGCAGACGAACGGGGCCGCCTCCTCGCGAGCCGTCAGGCTCAGGTAGCCGTTGCCGACCGCAATGTTGTCCGGCGTATTGACGAAACAGGCGACGTCTCCCGACGTGAAGCCACCCGCCGACGTCACGATCGGGGTCCACTTGGTGGTGTCGAGCGTGTTGCCCGTGAACTCGGAGTCAAAGGTGCAGTCCCACGTGGTGCCGTCCGCCACGAGGGTCTCCTCTCCACCACAGGTCGGTGGCGGGATGGTCGACGTGGTGGTGGTCGAGCCCGTGGTCGTGGTCGTCGTGGTGGACGTGGTGGTGGTCGAGGCGGTCGTCGTCGTGGTCGGCGCCGCCGTCGTGGTGGTCGTGGTTCCTGCGCCCAGACCGCCCGGCCCCGGGAGGACACACGCTCCGAGAACCACCGCGACGGCCGAACCGAGGGCCAGCGCGGCGGAGCGCCGTCCGACCGCGCCGGAGAGGAGCCCCTGTCGTCCGAGGTTCACTGTGCGCTCTCCCATTCGCCCGTCACGAAATGAAGATCACAAGGTACAACCCGGGATGCGCCCGTAGGCGGATGGTCGGGTCAGAAGAACCCGCCGCGTACCGTGCGGTACGCGGCTGCGTGAGGAGGGGAGTTACCGGCTCTCGTAGGTCGTCGGCACCCGGCGGCGGGAGAACGTGAGAATGAGGAAGCCGAGCGCCATGAGCGCCATCCCGAAGATGACCATCGCCATGATGTCGGCCCCGGTGAGGGCCAATCCGGCCGATGACGTGGTGGCCGAGGTGTCGCTGGCCGCCAGGGGCACAACGACCGTGTCGGTCTGCATGCCGCCGGTGGAGCTGGTGCCGGTGGCGCCGATTTGGTTGGAGCCGTAACTCACCGTGATGGGCGCGCCGCCCAAGACGGAGAGGTGGGGGTCTGTGGCATGACCGGTGAAGGTGGCACAGCCACCGCTGTTGGCGGTCGCGGTGGCGTCGGCGGTTCCGTCGACGTCGAAGGTGACGATCGATCCGGGCTGATACCCGCACACGGTTCCGCCGAACGAGCCACCGACGTCGACCGTTGAGAGCGCCTGCGATGAGGAACCGCCGTTGGTGGTTGCCCCCGGGTAACCCGCCGCCGCGCCGGACGCGGTCTGTAGACCTAGAGTCCCCATAGCTACCAACCCGACCAGTGCCACCAATGCCTGGAGCCGTCGCACGTTTGGAGCCCTTCCGACTAGATCCCGAACCCGCCTGACCTAGGACGCCTTGACCCGGGTGATGTTACAACAGGTTCTTATTTATTGAAACTGCGATTGGGTGCCCCATCTTGCGCAGGTCAACCCCCGTTTCCTGAAATTTTCCAGGCGAAGGTGGCCGATTTGTCGAGCACGGCGTGAACGGTGGCCTCGGAGTGTGGCAACCCGGGGGACTCCAGGTGAACCGTCAACGTCTCGGGGCTCAGCCTGGGCTGGGGGACGAACACCATTTGCAGCTTCCCGTGGCGGAGGGCATGGGGGATCGTCGTCTCGAACTGGGCCGTGGCCGACCGCCCGGGCAGTACCTCCAGATCCTCTTCGTTGAGCACGAGGCCGGATTCCCTCACGCTCCCGCGCTGGATCGAGCCCCGCGGCCCCCACACGAGCACGCGGCCGACGTACTCCCCGGCCACGTGCGAGTTGACCCCGTCGGGGCCCAGCTGGAGGCTGGGCGGCTGCCCGGCCGGCGCGTGGTTGGTCACGGTCACCGACGTGTTCACCACGGCGCTCCCGTTGGACGACAGGTGGACGTGATCGGACACCGAGACGCCCATGAAGTAGTCGAGCTTGGTGGCGGTGGCGTTCTCCACCGCCACGTGGAAGGTGCGGGCCGGGTCCACCGTGTCGATGGCGCCGGAGGCACCCACGTCCATCAGGGTGCGCTCGAAGGCGGGATCCTCGTCCCAGACCTGGAGGTGGCGTCCACTGATCTCGGTGGCCAGGACGCGGGCCAGGGCCACCACGTCCACCTGGCCGACCTGGAGTTGGTGCACGGTGGCCGCGGTCACGGCGGCCAGCTCCTCGCGTCGCGGGCCCTGGGACGAACCGGGCGGCAGCCCGGCGTAGAGCTGATCGAGCAGGACGTAGGGGGCGTTGGCGGCCGTCACCGGCTCGGGGATTCCCAGCACCGACACCGGCCCGGTGAGGGTCAGCAATCCCTGCAGGGCCACCACGTCGATCCCGATCACCCCGTCCACATGCTGGCCGGCGGAGGCGGCGAACATGCTCTGCATGTCCCGGCCGCTGAAGGGGAAGTCAGCCGTGGCGTTGGTCGACTGCCAGGTCTCGGTCGGGAAGAGCTCTCCGAAGATGGCCTGAGTTCCCGCCGGGATGGTGACGCCAGGGGCCGGCGACGAGAGCTCCATGTTGTCCACCGTGCCGCCGATGGTGTCGGTGATCAATCCGCCCTGGGTGGTCATCAGCGAGTAGGAGAGGGTCATGCCTTGATCGCGCATCTCGGCGTTGTTCTCTCCCGTGACCAGATAGGTCCGGGGGCCGTTCGCCCCGAGGAACGGCGCGGCGTACCGGGTCAGTTCCTCGCCCTGGGCCAGGAGGTGCGCCGCCCGCTGGTCCTCGTCGTCGAACTTCTGGCGGTCGGCGCCGATCGGGCCCCACAGTCCGCTGGTCGAGCGATCGTCCGCCACCAGTTGCGCGTGGGCCGTGCGGAGCACCGCGCCGAGGTGCGTGATGTCCGGGATCGAAATGTCGGTCCCGTGGCTGTCGGCGCCCAGGGCGTTGACCGAGCGCAGGAGCGCGCCGGCGGTGAGCGTGGTCGAGCGGAGGTCGGCGACCAACTGGTCGAGTCCGACCCGCTGCGCGTGCAGTCCGGGAATGAGGCCGAGGAGCTTGAGGCCGGTCGACCCGTCGATCTGTGCTTTGGCGGCGTCGACGTCGCGCAACGCCGCGATCAGGTGGAACTCGTCATCGGCGCGGCCGGCGGCCGTGTCCAGGCTGTCGGGATTGTGGGCCAGCACGGTCAGCGTGTTCTGAGCCGCGAACAGCGGCCCCCGCACCTGCTGGTACGTCCGGTACGTGAGCACCACGGCGACCACGAACAGGGCCACCAGCACGAAGGCGAGGAGGCCCAGCGCGAGCAGTCCCCGGCGGTGCCGGCGGGTCCAACCCATCAGGCCCCGGCCGCTGGTCTTCCCCGCATGAGCAGAGGAGGCTATCGGCCCACCCCGCCCGGTCAGCGGCGCGTCGCGTTAGTAGGCGCCGACCCCCCGGGCCATGGTCTTGGGGGTCTCCCACATGATCTTGAGGTCCCACCACAAGGACCAGGAGGCCACGTAGAGGTAGTCCAGCTGCACCAGGTCGTTCCGGGACAGGTCGTTGCGCCCGGACACCTGCCACAGGCCGGTGATGCCCGGGCGGACTTCGAAACGACGAGTGCCCCAGCCGGCCACGCCGGACTCCTCGGGGATGAACGGCCGCGGGCCGACGACTGACATGTCGCCCCGGAAGACATTGATGAATTGGGGGATCTCGTCGAAGCTGGTCTTGCGCAGGAAGGCGCCGATGCGGGTGATCCGGCTCTTCTCGTCCAGCTTGCCGCGGATCTCGTGCAGGGGTCGCGCCTCGTCCTCTTCTTCGGCGACCACCAGGCCCCGACCGTCGATCTCGGTCCCGATGGTCATGGATCGGAACTTGGTGATCGTAAAGGGGACCTGGTTGCGGCCCAGGCGGACCTGGCGGAAGAAGACGGGTCCCGGCGAGCTGAGCTTGACCCCGATGGCCACCACGAGCAACAGCGGGGACGTGACCAGGAGGACAGCCGAGCTGATGCACAGATCGAACAGCCGCTTCATGAATTGGTCCCACAGGCTCAGGTGGGGCCGGGCTATTTCGAGGAACGGCATGCCGGCCAGGTCGGTCAAGCGCGAGCGCCAGCTGACCAGCTCGAAGTACCCGGGCACCATGGCGATGTGCACCGACTCCTGGAGCTTGCGGTAGGTGTTCAGTGATTCGTGCGAGACCTGGTTCGGAGAGGCGACCAGGATGCGGTGGATGTCGAGCTGCGCGCAGAGTGCCGGCAGGTCGGCGACCCGCCCGACCGCCCCGGGATCGAGCGTGTCGCTGTCGACGGCCCGGCCGACCAGCGTCATACCCGGGTCCTGGCGGACGCTCATCATGATCCGGTCGACCAGTTTCCCCGAGCCGACCACGAGCACCCGGGTCGTCGTCAGGGCGTGCAGGAAGAACCGCATGACGATCCGTCCGACGGTGATGAAACCCACCGTGAGGATGACCGCGAACACCAGTTGGGTGGCGAAGGGCTCGGTGAGCCCGGTCGCCGCGTGCATGGCGGCTCCGACGGCGAGGGCGAGCACGCAACCCGACCCGACGCCGAAGGAGAGGTCACGCATCTCGAGGAAGGCGCTCGGCTGCAACCGCTGATGGGTGATGCGATACATGCCGCCCAGGGCGAGCGCCACCACGACGGCCACCGGGAAGAGGCAGTCGGTGGCGATGTTCTTTCCGAGGATGTGGATCGAGTTGATCGAGGCCGACGACGCCACCGCCAGAATCAGCAGGGACAGCGGGAGGGCGAGGCAGGCGCACAGGAAGTCGGTGCACACCTGGACCAGCGCGAGCTCCCGATCGGTGATCGAGCGGTGTTGGGCCCGGCTGGTCTCGGACGCTCCCGGTTCGGGCAGTGAGGCGGGGACGGCGAAGTTCGTGGCCGACACGGTCGCGTTGGCGGCGGTCGATTCGACTGTCCCTATCTTCTGGTTAAAGACGCTCACGAAGTCCCCAAACGGTTGTTTGAGAGAAGGAGAGGTGGCTCCTCGTTGAACCCCACCATCGAACAACGAGTGAAGCGCATGTCTCTCACGCCACGCCAATGATAGGCGCTCCCATATCCCCGGGCCGGTGAAATCCTCGTAAACCCGGGAACAGCCGCCTGAACTCGGCGTCCGGATCGCCAACCGGCCGCCGGGAAGCTCGGCCCAGCGGCCGTTTCAGCGAGCCGTGCCGGCCCCCACCGCGTGCACGCCGCCGTCGACGTGGAGGATCTCCCCGGTCGTCATGGGCAGCCAGTCGCTCAGCAGGGCGAGGCAGGCGCGGGCGACGACGTCGGCATCGTGGACGTCCCACCCCAGGGGCGCGTGGTCGGCCCAGGTGTCCTCAAAGGCGGAGAAGCCCGGGATCGACTTGGCCGCCATGGTCCGGATCGGGCCGGCCGCCACCAGGTTGACGCGGATGCCGTCGGGGCCCAGTTCCTTGGCCAGGTAGCGCGAGAGGGATTCCAGCGCGGCCTTGGCCACACCCATCCAGTCGTACATGGGCCAGGCCACCGTGGCGTCGAAGTCGAGCCCCACCACCGAGGCCCCGCCGTTCCGCCCGGCTGCCACCAGCAGGGGGCGGAAGGCCTCCACCAGTGCCTTGAGCGAGTAGGCCGACACCTCCAGGGCGGTCGACACGTCCTCCCAGCCGGCGGCGAACATGCCGTGGCCCAGGCAGTCCGGTGGGGCGAACCCGATGGCGTGCAGCAGGCCGTCGAGGCGGTCCCAGCGCGCCGCCAGGGCCGCGCCCGCCGCGGCCAGTTGCTCGGGCGAGGTGACGTCGATCTCGAGCACCTCGGGTTGGCTGGGCAGCTTGCGGGCGGTCCGCCGGGTGAGGGAGAGGGCCCGCCCGGCGCCCGAGAGGACGATCTCGGCGCCCTCTTCCTGGGCCAGCTTGGCCACGGCGAAGGCCAGGGACGCGTCGGTGAGCACGCCGGTGATGAGGAGCCGCTTGCCGTCCAGGAGTCCCATTGGGTTCGCGAGGTTATGCGACAGTGGGGGCGTGCACGTAGGGATACTCGGAGGGACAGGCCCGGCCGGGCGGGGTGTCGCGGTTCGCTTGGCCCAGGCCGGTGTGACGGTCACGCTCGGCTCGCGGGACGCCGAGCGGGCCGCGCTGGTGGCCGCCGAGGTCAGGGCGAAGTGGCCCGGTCTGACCCTGCCCGTCGACGGCGCCGGCAACGAGGGCGCGGCCGCGGCCGACGTGGTCATCCTGGCCACGCCCTGGGACAGCGCCGCCGCCACGGTGCAACCATTGGAGGAGGTGCTGAGCGGGAAGGTCGTCATCTCCATGGCCAATGCGCTGATCAAGGAAGGTCGCGAGATGTTGGCGCTCATCCCACCGAGGGGCTCGGTCGCCGCCACCGTCCAGGCCGTGCTCCCGCGGTCGCTGCTCTCGGCCGCCTTCCACCATTTGCCGGCGCGACAGATGGAGGACCTCGAGTCGGGGTTGGAGGCCGATGTGCTGGTGTGCTCCGATCATCCCGAAGCCACCGCGGCCACGGTCGAACTGATTCAGCTCATGCGAGGCCTGCGCCCGCTCGATGCGGGCAGCCTGAGCCAAGCCGCCGCCATCGAGGCGTTCACCGCGGTCTGCATCACGCTCAACATCCGTCACAAGGCGCACTCGACGCTGCGGATGGGCGGCATCTAGGCATGCGGCTCTACGACACGGCCCGCGGCGCGGTGGTGGACTTCGAGCCGGGCCCCCTCGTCACCATGTATTCCTGCGGCATCACCCCGTATGACTCGGCCCACCTCGGGCACGCCGCCGTGTACCTCCAGTTCGACCTTCTCCAGCGGCGCCTGCAGGACGCCGGCCACGAGACCCGCGTCGTGCGCAACGTCACCGACGTCGATGACGACATTCTCCGCAAGTCCCGGGAGCTCGGCGTGCACTACCTGGACCTGGCGGCCGAGGAGATGGCCCGGTTCGACGACGAGTTGGGGATGCTGAACCTGTTACCGGTCTACTCCGAGCCCCGCGCCACCTCGGCCATCTCCGAGATCCTCTCGCTCGTCGGTGCCTCGCTGGAGTCCGGGCACGCCTACCAGGCCGCCGGCTCGGTCTACTTCGACGTGGCCACCTTCCCCGAGTTCGGCCGCATCAGCGGCTTCGGACGCGACGAGATGCTGGCGCTGTCAGCCGAACACGGCGGCCACCCCGAGGATCCCCACAAGCGCAACCCGCTCGACTTCGTCCTGTGGCAGCCGTCCCTCCCCGACGAGCCGGCCTGGGAATCACGCTGGGGACCCGGGCGGCCCGGTTGGCACATCGAGTGCTCGGCCCTGGCCCTGCGCGAGCTCGGCCAGACGATCGACATCCACGGCGGCGGGCGCGACCTCGTCTTCCCGCACCACGAGTGCGAGGCGGCGCAGTCCGAGTCGGTGACCGGCCAGCCGTTCGTGCGGGTCTGGTTCCACGTCGGGCTGGTCGGCTTGGGCGGCACCAAGATGTCGAAGTCCTTGGGCAACCTCGTCTTCGTGGGCGACCTCTGCAAGGAGTGGGAACCGCCCGCGGTGCGCCTGGCGCTCCTGGCCCATCACTACCGGACCGACTGGGACTGGATCACGGCCGAGGACATGCCCGCGGCCGTGGCCCGGCTGGCCCGGTGGCGCGCCGCCGCCGACAGTGAGGGCGATGGGGCGCCCGGCCTGGCGGCCGTTCGCTCGGCCCTCGATGACGACCTGGATGCCCCCGGCGCGCTGGCCGCCCTGGACGCCGAGGCGTCAGCCGGCCGATCGGTCCGGACCGGCGCCGCCCTCCTGGGCGTCGAGCTCTAGCGGCCGGCGGGGCCGGACACCAGGGCCGCACCACGGCGTTGCGGAAAGCGGGTCGGAAATTTGAACTCGCTCCCGGGCGCTAGGCACGGTGAGGCGGCCCGGAAACGGCAGTGAGTTCACTTTCCGACTCACTGCCGAATTATGAAGTACCAGAGTCGGTCCTCCGGATCGAAGGATCCGGCGCGACCCGGTCCCGGGCGCCACGAGGTCCGGCGCGCCGAGGGGCTTCCATTACCCTTGGGCCTTCACCCGCCGGTGAGGTCGCATCCCCCGGCTGAACAGGAGAGGTAGGACAATGGCTGGCGTCATATCGGTACGGCTCCCCGATGGTTCGATGCGGGAGTTGGCCGAGGGGACGACGGCGGCCGAGTTCGCGCAATCCATCGGGCCCCGGCTGGCCAAGGCGGCGGTCGCCGCCACCCTCGACGGGCGCGAGGTCGACCTCAGCGCGCCGCTCCCCGACGGGGCCGAGGTGGCCATCGTGACGGCCGATTCCGATGCCGGTCGCGAGGTGCTCCGGCACTCGACCGCCCACGTGCTGGCGCAGGCGGTGCTGCGGCTGTGGCCCGGGGCCAAGTACGCCATCGGGCCGGTCATCGAGAACGGCTTCTACTACGACTTCGAATTGCCCGACGGGGCGCGGTTCAGTGACGACGATCTGGGGCGGATCGAGGCCGAGATGCGCGCCATCGTGGCCGAGGACCAGCCGTTCGTCCGCCACGAGTACGGGATCGAGGAGGGCCTCGCCCTCTTCGCCGACCAGCCCTTCAAGCAGGAGATCATCGAGGCGGTCGACGCCGGGGCCGACGAGGTCGACGCCGCCGGCCCGATTGTCAGCACCTACTGGAACTCGGATGCCTTCACCGACCTGTGCCGGGGCCCCCATGTCCCGTCAACCGGACGGCTCGGTCACTTCAAGTTGATGCGCGTGGCCGGTGCCTACTGGCGCGGCGACGAGAAGCGCGAGCAGCTCCAGCGCATCTACGGCACGGCCTGGGAGTCGGAGAAGGCCCTGGCGGCCCATCTGCTCCAGCTCGAGGAGGCCGAGCGGCGCGACCACCGCAAGCTCGGCGCCGAGCTCGACCTCTTCAGCTTCCCCGAGGAGATCGGCTCGGGACTGGCCATCTTCCATCCCAAGGGCGGGACGATCCGCCGGATCATGGAGGACTACTCGAGGCAACGGCACGTCGAGGGCGGCTACGACTTCGTCAACACGCCCCACATCACCAAGTCCGAGCTGTTCGAGATCTCGGGCCACCTCGAGTCGTTCGCCGAGGGCATGTTCCCCCCGATGGAGCTCGACGGCGGGACGAACTACTACCTCAAGCCGATGAACTGCCCGTTCCACATTCTCGTCTACAAGTCCAAGCAGCGTTCGTACCGTGAGCTCCCCCTCCGCTTCTTCGAGTTCGGCACCGTGTACCGCTACGAGAAGTCCGGCGTGCTCCACGGCCTCACCCGCGTGCGGGGCCTCACCATGGACGACGCCCACATCTTCGTGGCCCAGGACCAATTGGTCGAGGAGCTCCGCCGCACCACCGAGTTCGTGCTCGACGTGTTGAAGGACTACGGGCTGACCGACTTCTACCTCGAGCTGTCCACTCGGCCCGAGGGCAAGGCCATCGGCTCGGACGAGGAGTGGGCCGAGGCGACCGAGGTCCTGCGCTCGACCGCCGAGGGCATGGGGCTCGAACTGGTCATGGACGAGGGCGGGGGAGCCTTCTACGGCCCCAAGATCTCGGTGCAGACCCGCGACGCCATCGGCCGGTCGTGGCAGATGTCGACCGTGCAGCTCGACTTCAACCTGCCCCGGCGCTTCAACCTCGAGTACGTGGGGGCCGACAACGCGCGCCACGTACCCGTCATGATCCACCGGGCTCTCTTCGGCTCGGTGGAGCGGTTCATGGCGGTGCTCATTGAGCACTACGCCGGCGCGTTGCCCACCTGGCTCTCGCCCGAACAGGTGCGGGTACTCCCGGTGACCGACGAGCAGGTGCCCTACGGGCGGAGCGTCGTCGACGCCTGCGAGGCCGCCGGGCTACGGGCCACGCTCGATACGTCGGGCGAGAAGCTCGGTGCCCTCGTCCGCCGGGCCAAGCTGGCCAAGTTGCCCTACGTGCTGGTGGTCGGCCCGGACGACGTGAGAGAGGGCACCGTCGGCGTCAACCGCCGGGGTTCGACCGACAACAAGCCCGAGCGCGGGGTGGGCCTGGCGCCGTTCGTGGCAGAGGTGGTCGAGGAGGTGGCCCGTCGCGGCTCGCCCGAGGACAGCACGGGCGGGAAGCCGGCCCCGTGAGCCTGGACACACTCTGGGCCGGCTGGCGGCACGACTATATGGAAGAGGCGACCGCCCGGGAGCGGGCCGGCGGTCAGTCCCACGACGAGGCGTCGTGCGTCTTCTGCCGGCTGGCCGAGAGTGGACCGCCCTCGGTCGACAACCTGGTGGTGTGGCGGGGCGAGCTGGCCTTCGTCGTCCTTAACGTCTACCCCTATGCCAGCGGGCACCTCCTGGTGCTCCCCCTTCGGCACGTCGGCTCCCTGACCGAGTTGACCGAAGCCGAGTCGCTCGATGTGTGGCACGCCACCCAGTCGACCATCACCGCACTCGAGACCGCCTTCGACCCGGACGGGTTGAACATGGGAGCCAACCTGGGCCGCGCCGCCGGCGCGGGGATTCCGGCCCACGTCCATCTGCACGTTCTGCCGCGCTGGTCCGGTGACACCAACTTCATGACGCCGATCGCGCAGACCAGGGTGATGCCCGAGACCCTGCAGTCGGTCTGGGCCAGAGTGTCCGCGGCCTGGCCGACCTGAACGAACGTAGGGCCCACCGGGTCGGCGCGCCGCCGGGAGTGCCGGGCCACGGCAGGCGGTGAGAAGTTCCCCCAGTTCACCGAACGCGCGGTCATGCCCGTCGTAAGCTGGCCTCAGCGGAGTTGCGTGGCACCTCCCACGGCTGAGGAGGTCCCCATGGCACGTCACGAGCGGCAGAGTGGCAACGGTCGGTACACCCCACCCTCACGCGGCCGGCGGGTGCGCAACTCGGCCTTGGCCCTCGGGGCTGCCGTGATTTCCTCCGGCTTGACCATGGGCGTGGAGGCCGGGGCGTCCCCACCTCAGCCGCCCACCATTTCGACCAAGACCTTCTATGCCTGCCTCGAAGCGGGCCAGATAGTCGGCGTCGAAGCCATGCCCTTCACCTCCCAGTTCTGTGCCGACACTCCGGGCGAGGTGCTGACCCAGATCACCGGGCCTCAGGGCGCCCAGGGAGTCCAGGGCGCCCAGGGCTCCCAGGGGGGCCAGGGTCCCCAAGGGATGGCCGGGCCACCAGGGACACAGGGCACGACGGGGGTCCAGGGAAATCAGGGCCTTCCGGGGACGACCGGCACTCAGGGTTCGACGGGTGTCCAAGGGAGCCTTGGTTCACAGGGCGCGACGGGCACACCAGGCTCGCAAGGCACTCAAGGCTTCCAGGGCCAGAACGGCCCACAAGGCACTCAAGGATTCCAGGGGGATTTGGGGGTCTCAGGCGCACAAGGCAACCAAGGCTTCCAAGGTTTCCAGGGACCACAAGGTCCGCGAGGAGTGCAGGGCTTCCAAGGGTTCCAGGGCTTCCAAGGAGTTACCGGTGTCGGCACGCAAGGACCCCAAGGGTTCCAGGGCTTCCAAGGTGTTGCCGGTACGGGCGCGCAGGGTGCCCAAGGAGATCAGGGTTCGACGGGCGGCGGAGTGCTCGCGACGGTTGACGCATTCGACAACGACCCTATAGGGATACTTGTCCTTAGTGATTCGCCCATTCCATTCGCCGAAGTCGAACTCGAGAGCACCACGCTGTCGCTCGTTGGCGGCAATGCCTTTGTCGCATCGGCGCCCGGAATTTACCGAGTCAGTTTCGCTCTACAAACTGCCACGCTCTCCCTACTTGGGGGCGTGCAGGTGGAGGTGAACGGAGTTGGTGTCGGCCCAGTCACCACTGCGACCACGTCTGAAGCACCCATCGTGAACTCGGCAACCTTCGAGGTCACCTCGGTACCGTCGACCATCACGCTTGTGAATAACAGCCTCTTAGCTCAGACCTTCACCTCAGGTTCGTCTATCTCGGTTGATCAGATCGGGTAGAGCCCACCTAGTCCCAAAGTCGCGCCCCGCTATGCCGTCCAGCCCATCGGAAGCCGGCGGTATTCTGGTCACCAGGCGGCGCAGGGCCACCTGGTCGAAAGAACCGTGGAGATAATGGCGCACGTAGCACCGAGCGACAGGCTCAGGTCAGAACTGGAGCCGGGATCCCCCGAGGAGTTCGCGCGGCGGTACTTCGAAGCGCGCGACGAAGAATTGGCCAAGCCGGTGCGCCGGCACTACGAGCGTGAGTGGCCGGTCGTGCTGAGCGCCATCATCTCGGGGCTCGTCGGCACCGCCCTGCTGTTGCTCTTCGTCTGGGCCACCCACCCCGGGCGGGCTCCCATCCACCATCCGGGCACCAGCAGCCAAGTGACGACCACCACCGCGCCGGCCACCGTCACCCCGCCGCCGGGCTCGACCACCCCCTAGCCGCCGCACCTCACCCCGCTCAGCCCCGACGGCTGCCCCGCCCTCAGCCCTCCGAAGCGTGTGCGATCGAGGCCGTGAGGTGCTCGGGCACCGTGTCGTAGTGGTCGTAGGCCACCGTGAATGAACCCCGGCCGCCGGTCAGCGCCCGCAGGTCGACCGCGTAGCGGGTGAGTTCGGCCGTGGGCGCAAACGCGGAGACGATCTGGAAGCCGCCGTCGGCCTGGTCGGTGCCGATGATGCGGGCCCGGCGGGAGTGGAGGTCGCCCAGCACGTCGCCCTGGTTCTCAGCCGGGATGGTCACGTCGATCCTCGAGACGGGCTCCAGCAACACCGGCCCGGCGGCGGCCATGGCCTGGCGGATCGCCGCGGCGGCGGCCATCTTGAAGCTCACCTCGTTGGAGTCGACCGAGTGGGCCTTGCCGTCGTCGACGGTGACCGAGATGTCGACGACGGGGTAGCCGAAGACACCACCGCTGGCCATCGCCTCGATCACGCCCTTCTCCACCGCCGGGATGTACTGGCGCGGGATGGCGCCGCCGACCACCTTGTCGTGGAAGACGAACCCCTCGCCCCGGGGCA
>DASXZJ010000158.1:0-26725 GCA_036502025.1 Acidimicrobiales bacterium
TCTGGTAGCGGCGGCGGGACTCGAACCCGCGACAACACGATTATGAGCCGTGTGCTCTGACCAACTGAGCTACGCCGCCAGGGCGAGCCCCCTGTCAGAATCGAACTGACGACACCAGCCTTACCATGGCTGTGCTCTACCGACTGAGCTAAGGGGGCGCCGCGGCATCCTTCCGCGAACCGTCAATGATAGCCAGAGCACCGCAGACGACGCCTGCGCCTCCTCTGCCGGTGACGGCCCAACAGTACCATCCGACGATGCGCATCCGGCTGGCCACCCCCGGAGATGCCGAAGCCATTCGGGCGATCTACAACATTGAAGTGCTCGAGAGCACCAATACCTTCGACATGGTGCCCCGGACCAGAGCAGAGCAGAAGGCCTGGCTCCGCCAGCACAGCGGTGTCCATCCGGCCGTCGTGGCCGTCGAGGAACCGGCCACGGCCGAGGGCCACGTGGGGGCCGACGGGCAGATCGTGCTCGGGTTCGGGTCCCTCTCCTCCTTCCGCGACCGCTCCGGCTATGCGGCCACGGCCGAGAACTCGGTCTACGTCGACCGGGCCCATCGGGGCAAAGGGGTGGGCCGGGCCCTCCTGGCCGAGTTGCTCACCTTGGCCTCGGCCCACGGGTTCCACTCGGTCATCGCCCGCATCGCCGGGCACAACGAGACCTCCATTGGGCTGCACACCGCCGCCGGCTACGAACTGGTGGGCGTGGAGCGCGAGATCGGTCGAAAGCACCGGCAGTGGCTCGACGTCGTCGAGCTCCAACGGCTCCTCTGAAGCTCGGTTCAGCCCTCGAACGCCGGGTCGAGCGCGTGCGCCGGCAGGGCGGAGGTCAGGCGGCCAGTGTCGAGCCGCCGCCAGGTGGTCCAGCGGCCCAACGGCATCATCACGACCCCGTAGAGCACGGCCACGGCGGCCACCATGCCCGCCGGGTTGGTGTGCACCAACTGGTTCAGCAGCGACGAGCCACCGGTCAGGCCGATGAACGGCGCCACCATCGAGAGGCCCAGGGCCAGGATGCGCATGCGGCCGCTGATGATCGGAGCCATGAGCATGATCCCCCAGGTCAGGTACCACGGCTGCACCACGGGTCCCAGGAGGACGAACATCAACATGGTGATGCCGACGGCCCGGAGCGTGCCCATGCGCTCATGGTGGCGCAGGCAGTGCAGCCCGACACCGACGGCGGCCAACAACCCGAGCGCCCTGGTCACGGTGAGCACACCACCGAGTCCCACGCCAACCCCGACGACATGAAAGGCACCGCTGAGCACCAGGCCCACCGCGGTAGCCGGCGCCATCCACGATCGGACGGTGCCCGGCGTCCCCAGATTGGCGATCCATCCCCAGCCCAGACCCGACACCAACGAGAGCGTGGCCATGACGGCCAGCGCGATGAGCGCCGCCTTCATCACCGGTCGCATGCGCTGGCGCCACTCCACGCCGGGGCCGGCCCAGTCCCAGGCCACGTAGATGATGCCGATGGCCGCCGGCACCTTGATGGCGGCTGCCAGGGTGCACAGAACGACCCCGACGACCGGATGTCGGTACTTGGCCGCCGTGAGGCCGGCCAGGAGCAGTCCCACCATGATGGCGTCGTTGTGAACCCCGCCGATCAGGGCCAGCAGGGTCAGCGGGTTCAGTACCGCGAACACGAAGGCTGTCCCCGGGTCACGGCCGTAGGCCGTGGCCAGTTTGGGGATGCAGTAGGCGATGAGGGCCACACCAAGCACTGAGAGGAGTCGCAGGAACAGCACTGTCACCGTGGCGTTGTGCCCGCTGAGCGAGGCGAACCAGCCGTCCACCATGAGGAAGAGCGGGCCATAGGGAGCCGGGGTGTTGAGCCAGAGGTGGTCGACCGGTCCCACGAACTGGCCGGAGCCGATGGTGCCCGGCCCGTAGTTGTAGGGGTTGATGTGGTGGCTCATCATCTCGCCCTGCGCGGCGTAGGAGAAGACATCGCGGCTGAACAGCGGGGCCACCATCAACAGGGGGACGATCCATGCGGCCAGCATCATGGCCAGGTAGCGGATGGGGGCTCCCGGCCGGCGCCGCAACGTCTGGATCAGACCGAACCAGACCCGGATAAAGAGGAGCATGCCGCCGTAGACGAGCACCACGCCCGGGAGGAGCATGAACGTGCTGGTCCCGTTCCCCTCGCCGAAGAACCAGGTACCCGCCATCTCCAGCTTGAAGGGCGAACTCGGTAGCGAGGCGCCGGCACAGACCGAGAGGATGGCGATGAAGCCCAGGACGGCGGGGCGTCGGAGGAACCGCCAGTCTCCGGTCTCGCCGATCTCAGCCCCGACCCGTTCGGAGAGGGAGAAGCGAGAGGTGAGCCGCATGCGCACCCCATCGGCCATCATCGACAGGCTTTGCAGGCGTGACTGGACACCATCCGCCGTTGCGGGTGAAGAGGTGCTCACTCGTTCGTCCACAGGGTGTCAGTCTCGCTTCTCGTACATCGGCCGAACATCCGGCAAGCGGGGGTGGGGACGCTCTCCGACGAGCATTTCCCGCAATCGTTCTGAAACATCATTGTAATGACAACCCGGCCCTTGGCAAGGCCGGACCCAGGCACTGGATCGCCTCCTGCACGCTGCGTGGGCCGGGGAGGATTCGAACCTCCGTAGGCGTTAACCGACAGGTTTACAGCCTGTTTCCTTTGGCCACTCGGACACCGACCCGCAGCCGGGGAGGATAGCCCGATCGGGAACCGTGCCCGATCGGGCCATGCCGGTACGCTGGCGGGCCATGCCCACCTTCGACATCGTCTCTGAAGTCGACATGCAAGAAGTCCGCAACGCCGTCGACCAGGCCAACCGCGAAGCAGCCACCCGCTTCGACTTCAAGAACACCGATTCAGCGATTGAGATCGGCGAGAACGAGCTGGTGCTCCGCTCCTCCACCGAGGATCGGCTGCGGGCCCTGCACCAGGTCCTCGACGAGAAGTTGGTCAAACGGCAGGTCTCGCTCAAGGCGTTCGAGGACAGCAAGATTGAGGAGGCCCAGAAAGGCACGGCACGGCAGAAGGTCGCCATCCGCGCCGGCATCTCGTCGGACCACGCCAAGCGCCTCAACAAGTTCATCAAGGATCTGGGGCTCAAGGGCGTGTCGTCGCAGACTCAGGGCGATCAGCTCCGGGTCACCGGAAAGAAGCGGGACGATCTCCAGGCCGTGATCAGCGCCTGCAAGGAAGAGGACTTCGGCATCCCCTTGCAGTTCAACAACTTCCGGGACTGACCTGCTTCAGCCGATGCGGGCGATGTCCGACGTCGCGTCGTCGTGGTGGTGCTCGTCGAACTCGACCGGCGCGATGTGGAAGAGCTTGTTGTAGATGATGAACTTGCCCACCCACAGCACGGCGAACGCGGACAGGTTGGCGCCGTTCACCAGGACGGTGGTCCCAAAATGGTGCAGGTGATGGTGGCGGGCTAATGCCCCGGCGCCCCACACGGCCAGGCTCGACGCCGCCAGGCCGACGAAGGATAGGACCCAGAACGGGACGACCTCGCGCATCAAGTGCGACTTGCCACCCTTGCCCCACACCCAGCGCCGGTTGAGCCAGTACGAGGGAACCGTGGCGATCACGTTGGCCAGCAGGTTGGCCGGCACCTCCGAGAGCAGCTCGAACACCCCGAACGTGATCAGGAGGGTGAGCTGCGAGACCGCGGTGGAGATCAGTGAGACCGCCGAGTACTTGATCAGCTTGAGCCCCGACGGGTGGACGATGACCTGACGGATCCTCCTGATCAGCGGTTCATCCGACGACCACACATCGCCAATCGGGGGATGCTGGTCGGCTTCGGCCACGCCGGGATGCTATCGGGTGGCGCTGGGGGCCTCCGGTGCGGGAACTGTCAGCCAGCGGGGAGAGAGAGGGAATTCTGCCTGGCCACTTGGGCGAACCAGTGCGCACTGGGCTTCGGGCGGCGCTCGAAGGTGCCCGGCGCCACGGCGGCCAGACCGAATTTCGGCCCGAATCCCAGATGCCACTCGAAGTTGTCGAGCAGGCTCCACACGAAGTAACCCCGCAGGTCGATGCCCTCCTCCAGGCAGCGGTGCGCGCTCCGGAGGGCCTCGGTGAGGAACGAGATCCGCTCCGTGTCGTCTTCGGTGGCGATCCCGTTCTCGGTCACGACGACGGGCCGACCGCTCACCGCGGCGGCCCGGCGCACCGTGTGCTCCACCGCTTGGGGCCACCGTTCGTCGCCCATCTGGGTCACCGGCACGCTCGGATCGTTCTCGGCCAACCCGTCGGGTCCGAAGTGCATCCGGGTGTAGCACTGGACTCCCACGAAGTCGTCACCGTCCGTCGCCCGGAGGAAGACGTTCTCCAGCATCTCCTCTGCCGCGTCGCGCAGGTCCTCGCCGCCTTCGTCGGCGGTGATCTCCGCCATCGAGAGGGTGAGCCCGATCGGGTAGTCGCCTGGCCCGGCGCGCATCGCCTCGACGGCCAAGCGGTGGGCCCGCACCATGGCCTCGTTGACGGCGGCGTACCGGTGGAAGTCCTCTTTCACCCCCGGTGGGTACTGGCCCTGGAAGTACCCCATGACCGACACCACGTTGGGCTCGTTGATGGTGCAGGCCCACCCGATCAGGTCACCCAGGTGCGCCGCCGTGCGGGTCACGAAGCGGGCGAAACAGTCAGGGGCGTCGCGTGCTTCCCATCCCCCGCGGCTGGTCAGCCAGAGCGGGGTGGTGAAGTGGTGGAAGGTGACGACCGGGCGGATCCCCATCCCGAGGCAGGCCGCGCAGATCCGCCGGTAGTGCTCGAGTGCCGCTATCGAGAACTCGCCTTCCGCCGGCTCGATGCGGCTCCATTCGAGGGAGAACCGGTAGGCCGAGAGGCCGAGCTCGGCCACCAGCTCGACATCCTCGCGCCAACGGTGGAAGGAGTCGCAGGCGTCGCCGCTGGGCGTCAGCGTCCCGGACCCGGGCGTGTGCTCCCAGGCCCACCAGTCGTTGTTGACGTTCCCACCTTCGATCTGGTGCGCCGCCGTGGCGACCCCCCAGGTGAAGCCCTCGGGAAAGTCCAGACGGCTTCCCACTCCCCCACCATTCCCATTGCTCATCACGGCGCAGGGTAGCGGGGCAGATGTGACACTGCTCGGTCCCGGGTCGACCGCCGGCCTGCGAACATGTGGGCGTGAGTGCCTCCCTTGAGTTCCTCGTCAACCTGCTGGACCTCGAACCCATTGAGGTCAACATCTTCCGGGGCACGCAGCCCAACGAGGAGCGCCAGCGTGTCTTCGGTGGTCAGGTGGCCGCCCAGGCCCTCATCGCGGCCGGGCGGACGGTCGAGCACGGCCGCGTCCACTCCCTGCACTCCTACTTTCTCCGGCCCGGTGACCCCCAGGTTCCCATCCTCTACGAGGTCGACCGGATCCGGGATGGCCATTCCTTCACGACCCGCCGCGTGGTGGCGATCCAGCACGGCCGAGCCATCTTCAACCTGTCGGCCTCGTTCCACGACCTCGAAGAGGGGCTGGACCACCAGTTCCCCATGCCCGAAGTGCCCGAGCCCGAGACCCTGGCGCCGCTGTTCGAACGGCTCGAGCCCTGGAAGGAGGAGTTGACGGACTGGTTCGACCGTCCCCACCCCATTGACCAACGGCACATCGGGCACCTGCCCTGGCACCGCGACGGGGTCAGCGAGCCGTACCAGCGTCTCTGGATCAGGGCCGACGGCGACCTGCCCGACGATCCCCTGCTCCACGCCGCCGTGGCGACCTACGCCTCGGACATGTCGCTCTTCGACACCATCCTGGCGCCGCACGATGTGCGCTGGGATGACAGCAACTTCATGGGGGCCAGCCTGGATCACTGCATGTGGTTCCACCGGCCGTTCCGGGCCGATGAGTGGCTGCTCTACGACACCGATTCCCCGGTGGCTGCCCAGGGCCGCGGCCTGGCCCGCGGCTTCCTCTTCGACCGTGCCGGCAACCTCTGCGTGTCGCTGGTGCAGGAGGGCCTGGTCCGGCTGCGGCCCGCGAACTAGCGACCGGCGATCGGGGTGTAGTCCCTCGGCTCGGATCCGATGTAGAGCTGGCGGGGCCGGGCGATCTTCGAATTCTGGTCCAGCATCTCCTGCCAGTGAGCCAACCAGCCGGCCGTGCGCGGGATGGAGAAGAGGACGGTGAACATCTCCAGGGGGAATCCCATGGCCTGGTAGATGAGGCCCGAGTAGAAGTCGACGTTGGGATAGAGCTTGCGCGAGGTGAAGTACTCGTCGGAAAGCGCGATCTCCTCGAGCTTGAGCGCGATGTCCAGCAGCGGGTTCTTCCCGGTCACGGTGAACACCTCGTCGGCGATGCGCTTGACGATCTTGGCCCGCGGGTCGTAGCTCTTGTAGACCCGGTGGCCGAATCCCTGCAGCCGTTGCGCGCCATGTCCGCTCTTGACCGACGCGATGAACTCGGGGACGTTCTCGATGCTCCCGATGTCGGTGAGCATGCGGATAACCGCTTCGTTGGCGCCACCGTGGCGTGGCCCATACAGCGCGGCCGCCGCCGCCGCGGTGGCCGAATAGGGATCTGAGTGTGAGGAACCCACGACGCGCATGGCGGTGGTCGAGCAGTTCTGCTCGTGGTCGGCATGAAGGATGAACAGGACGTCGAGCGCCTTGGCCAGCACCGGGTCGGCTTCGAACCGGGGCTCGGCCACCTTCCAGAGCATCGAGAGGAAGTTCCCGGCGAAATCGAGCGAGTTGTCGGGGTACACGAACGGCATGCCCACGCTGAAGCGATGGGCCGCCGCAGCCAGGGTCGGCATCTTGGCGATCAGTCGGATGACCTGCTTGTTGCGCGATTCGGGATCGAAGATGTCCTTGGCGTCCAGGTAGAAGGTCGACAGGGCTGCTACGGCGGAGACCAGCATCCCCATCGGATGCGCGTCGTAGTGGAATCCATCGAGGAAGCGCTTGCGCACGTTCTCGTGGATGAAGGTGTGGTACGTGATCTCGTGGCGCCAGTCGTCGAACTGCTCGGTGGTCGGGAGTTCCCCGTTCAAGAGGAGGTACGCCACCTCCAGGTAGGTCGAGTTCTCGGCCAGCTGCTCAATCGGGTAGCCCCGGTAGCGGAGGATCCCCGCCTCGCCGTCGAGGTACGTGATCGCACTCTCGCAGGCCGCGGTGGCCATGAAGCCCGGATCGAAGAACCAGATTCCTGGCAGGAGCTTCGACCATTCCTCGGCGGAGACGCCGCCATTGGAAATGGGGATCTCGATGGTCTCGCCATTTCGATTGTCGGTGATCGTGATGCTTTCGGCCACGAGGGCGACCCCTCCAATTCCTGATTGAGTTCAGGGCCGATCCTATGGCCCGAAATCATCTTCGGTCGAGACGCGCCCCGAGGACGCCGAATACCGGCCCCGGGGACGGGGCGACTTATGTCCCGGGGGCGATCTGGAGAACCTGGGTCACCGAGGTATTTGTGAGGTCGCTCTGCCCGGCCGGCGGGACAATCGCAACCGTGAGCCGGTAGCCCTGGCCCGGTTTCACCGCGAACACCACCTGCTTCAGAGCGACCGATCGTCCCGCCGTCACGGCCGATGACCGATTAACCGTCGAGGTCAGGCTGGCCGCGAGCGACGTGAGGGTGAACTGGACGGTCACATGCGGCTCATCGACCGAACCCAAGTTGCTGATGACCACGCTCACCTGGAAAAGGTGGGTGGGAGAGAGAGTCGACGACCCCGGGGTGGTCACCCCGGTGGACGAGGGCAGCGCCGGGGGGGAGATCCTCACCGTTCGGATCTGCACCTGGTGGGTGGTCGCCAAAGTGGACGAGGTGGACGCATCCTCGACCTGCGTCGCCACGGCGTCGAACTGCCACGCCGGCTGGCTGGTGACCCACTCCGAGGCAGGCAACCGCGCGTGCCCGGCGGCGCGGGCCAGGGCGCGGCGGACCGAGCGATAGGTCTGGTCGGCACGTTCGAGCAGGGCGCCGGCGGCCACCATGCGAGAGGTGGCCTCGCTCGTCGACAGCAGCGTCGGGGCGCGGGTCGAGGCTCCGCTGGCCTGGGGTGCCCCGGCGACCGGTAGGGGGTGTAGGCCGAGCAAGCCGTCAAGAGCCTCACGAACCCGGAGGGCCGCCGTGGCGCGATCGGCGAAGACGGACACGAATTGGGCGCGTATTCCGCCGCTCGGCGCGCCGACCACCGCGGCGGCCTGCGTCGACTGCTGCGCCGATCGTTGGACGATGGTGTCCAGGCCACCCTCCAGCTGGAGACGGCCCGCCGTGGGTAACCCCTTGATCAGGTGGCGCAGGTCTGAACCGGTCACATTCGACTGGTCGGCCACCACGCCGCCAGCCGAGGCGAAGGACCGGTTCTGGCTGGTGTCAAAAGGACCCGACTGGCGGGAGACCATGGTCAACCCGCCGATCACCACCGCCACCACGATCAAGGCAGCGATCAGGAGTACGAAGCGCCCTGACCTCGACCGTCGCCGGGCGCGGCGACGGTGGCTGAGGGGCAGCATCGCCCGGTCACGCTACAGCCGGGCTCAAACCTCCAGGAAGGAGGCGTCGGTGGTTGCCGTCGCCGTCTTGAGCGTGCTGGCGCTCGAGCGCCACTGGACCGTCGGCGCGATGGCGTTGGGATCAACGCGGTCCCGGTGGCGCTCAACCAGGCTGAGCATGCCGGCGATAACTTCGTCGCTCAAGAGATGCGGTTCGAGACCGAGGTCCAGGAGCTTGGTGTTGGCCGCGTGGAAGTAGTGCTCCTCGTGTTCAACCCTCGGATTGGCCAGTCCCACCGCGATCTCCACCGGCTTGCTCGACGCCGACTTGACCATCTCGGCCATGTCGCGCACCGAGAACGATTCGGTGAATTGGTTGAAGACGCGGAACTCACCTTGATCGGCGGGATTCTCGAGCGCCAGGGTGACGCAGGCCAGCGTGTCCCGGATGTGCAACATGCCGCGGGTCTGGCCGCCGGCGCCGTACACGGTCAGCGGGTGACCCATCACGGCCTGGACACAGAAGCGGTTGAGGACGGTGCCGAAGACGCCGTCGTAGTCGAACCGGGTGGCCAACGCGGGGTCCATGTCGGTCTCGTTGGTGGACTGCCCGTAGACGATGCCCTGGTTCAGGTCGGTCGACCGCAGTCCCCACACCCGGCAGGCGAACATGATGTTGGCGCTGTCGTGCACTTTGGACAGGTGGTAGAAGGAGCCGGGCTGCTTGGGGTAAGGCAGGACATCGGTGCGGCCCTTGTGGGTGATCTCGATGAAGCCCTCTTCGATGTCGATGTTGGGATAGCCGTACTCGCCCATCGTCCCCAACTTGACCAGGTGGATGGTCGGGTCCGTCTCGGCGATGGCGTACATCAGGTTCAACGTGCCCACCACGTTGTTGACCTGTGTGTACACGGCATGTTCCCGGTCGATCATGGAGTAAGGAGCCGAGCGCTGCTCACCGAAGTGCACGATCGCATCGGGCTTGCATTCGGCGACGACGCCGTAGGTGAAGGCGGCGTCGGTCAGGTTGCCGACCCGGACGCCGACCTGGCGTCCCGAGACCTCTTTCCACTTCTTGACCCGCTCCTCAATGGGGGCGATGGGCACCAGACTGTCGACGCCCATCTCGGCGTCGTACTCACGCCGGACGAGGTTGTCGACCACGGTGATGTCGTGACCTAAGGCCGAGAGGTGGAGCGCGGTCGGCCACCCGAGGTAGCCATCACCGCCCAGGACCAGAATCTTCATTGTCATCCTTTTCTCGCCTTATTCGCGGCGTTCCGCCATGCGCTTTGGCGACTTCATCATCGGCTATTTGCCTGAATGCCACCTGTGTGCAGTGTTGTCATTTGATGATCCGGCCCTGATTGGGCTGCCCAGAGCCTAAATCGGTTCGCACCCTACCTCGGTGATCCACCGGTCGAAGACCCCGATTACTTCGTTGACAGCCCTACCCAATTCTCAAGTACTGGAAGCGTCTAAGCGCTCCAACAGGCCCGATGCCCCGGCGAGGTGTCCACCCGGAAGTCAGAAAACAGCGATGACCTACCATCCGCTGATGAGCGTTGACGTCAGATGGGTGGCCTACGGGCCGCCGGCTGCCGAGGCGCTGCGCTCGACCATCAGTCTGGGCAAGGGCGACGAGCCGCTCGCTCCGGTGACCATCATCGTGCCCTCGAACTATGTCGGCGTGGCCACCCGTCGCCTCCTGGCGTCGGGCACCTTGGGCCCGCTCTCCAGCCGCGGCACCGGCATGGCCGCCGTCTCTTTCCTCACCATCTACCGGCTGGCCGAGCTGCTCGGCTCTGCTGCCCTGGCTGGCCGAGGTCGCCGGCCGGTCTCCACGCCGGTGATCGCTGCCGCGCTGCGGTCGTCCCTGGCCGAGGAACCCGGGATCTTCGAACCGGTGGCCGACCACGCCGCCACCGAAACCGCCCTCATCTCCGCCTACCGCGAGCTCCGGGATCTCTCCGACCGCGCCCTCGATGCGCTGGCCACGAGAAGCGCTCGCGCCGCCGACGTCGTCCGGTTGCACCGAGCGGCGCGGGCAGACCTCGAGACCGGGTTCTACGACGAGGAGGACCTGCTCGACGCCGCCACCGACGCCTGGGGGACCGACGGGGCGGCCCAGCCGCTGGGCACCGTCATCGCCTATCTCCCCGAGCGGCTGTCGCGCCACAGTGGGACACTGCTCAGCGCAGTCGGCGGCACGGCTGATCTCATCGTGCTGGCCGGGACCACCGGTGACCCGCGGGCCGACGCCGAGGTGTACCGGTCGGTCCGGCGCATCGAGGTCACGGCCGCCGGACCCAGCGCCGGCGACGGGCACCTCCCGGCCGCCGTCGACCGTGACCGGACGCAGATCGTCACCGTGTCCGATTGCGACGAGGAGGTCCGCACCGCCGTGCGCGCCATCGTCGACGCCGCCCGGGCCGGGTCTCCGCTGGATCGGATCGCGCTCTTGTACGCCAGTCCCGAGCCTTACGCCCGCCTGGCTTACGAGCAGCTCTCGGCGGCCGGCATCGCCCTGAACGGGGCGGCCGTCCTGCCGCCCGCGGCGCGGGTCGCCGGTCGTGGGCTCCTGGGTCTGCTGGCCCTACCCGAGCGCGGCTTCCGGCGCGAGGACGTTTTCGCCTGGCTGGCCGGCGGGCAGTTGCGCCACGACGGGCACGCCGTCCCGGTCACGGCCTGGGAGCGGATCTCGCGCCAGGCGGGCGTCGTCGCGGGGCGGCGGGACTGGGACGAGCGGTTGGCCGTCTTCGCCACCAACAAAGAGGAGGAAGCCATCGAGGTCGGGCAGGACCCCGATGTCCCGCCGTCGAGGGCCGAGCGGCTGCACGACGAGGCCGCCCGGGCCCGGTCCCTGCGACAGTTCGTGTTGGGATTGATCGACGACGTCAGCGGGGCGGCCGGCACAGCACAGAGGTGGAGCGAGCGAGTCGCCTGGGCTCACCGCCACCTGCACACGCTGTTGGGGGGTGAGCGCCGGCGGGCCAGGTGGCCGGTGACCGAGCAGAAGGCGGCCGAACGGGTGGAAGGTGCGCTGGATCGGCTGTCCACGCTCGACGCCGTCGAGGGGCCGGTCGAGCTCGCGGTCTTCACCCGGACCCTCGAACTCGAGCTGGAGGCGGACCTCGGACGGGTCGGTCGGATGGGTGAGGGGGTGCTGGTCGGCTCCGTCGGCATGGGAGTGGGGCTCGACCTGGATCTGGTTGTCGTGCTCGGCCTGGCCGAGGGGCTCTTCCCCTCCCCGACCCACGACGACTCCCTCCTCCCTGATCACGAACGGGCTTGGACCAACGACGAGTTGCCCCCGCGCTCCGAGCAGGTCGAGCGCCAGCACCGCCAACTCCTGGCCGCCCTGGCCGGGGCGTCAAGCCAGCTGCTCTGCGTGCCGCGGGGAGACCTGCGGCGCAACATCGATCGGGTGCCCTCGCGCTGGGTGCTCCAGATCGCCAGCGCGATGGCGGGTGAACGATGGTGGTCCGAGGACCTGCGCAACGCCCAGCCGGAGTGGCTGACCCACGTCGCCTCCTTTGATGCCGGCATCCGTCGCCTGGCGTTTCCTGCCACCGAGCAGGAGCACCGGCTGCGATCCCTCATGGCGCAGGGCTCGGCACAGTTGCCCGTCCGGGTCCTGCAGGCCGCTGGTGATGGACCGTTGGCGGCCGGCGCCGAGGTCGTGGCGGCTAGGCGCAGCGACCGCTTCACCCGCTTCGATGGCAACCTGGCCGGCCTGGACCTGCCCTCGCCCGCCGAGCGCGCCACGTCGGCCACCCGCCTGGAGGGGTGGGCGACCTGCCCCTTCGCCTATCTCTTGCACAACATCCTGCGGGTCGAGGAGGTCGAGAACCCCGAGGACGAGTTGCAGATCACACCGCGGGATAAGGGATCGCTCGTCCACGAGATCCTGGAGCGGTTCATTGTCGAGGCCATCGAGCGGTCGCCCTCGGGCCGGCCCTGGTCGGCGGCCGACGCCGCCCGCCTGGCCGAGATCGCTGAAATGGTGGGCGCGACCTATGAGGCCGAGGGCCGCACCGGGCGGGCCATCTTCTGGCAGCGGGACAGGAAGCGGATCCTCGCCGACCTGCGCCGGTTCTTGCAGGAGGACGCCGCGTACCGGGCGGCGACCGGCACCCATCCGGTCGCCGCCGAGCTGGAATTCGGCATGCCGGGAGCAGAGCTGAGCGCGGTCGCCCTCAGCCTGCCCGATGGTCGCACCGTTCCCTTCCGGGGCAAGGCCGACCGGGTCGATGTGGCCGCTGATGGCGCGCTGCACGTCCTCGACTACAAGACCGGCAAGGCCGACGACTACAAGGACCTCAGCGAAGACAACCCCGACGATGGTGGACGGCGCTTGCAGCTTCCCGTCTACGGCCAGGCGGCCCGCCTCTTCGCTGACTCGCCCGGCGCGGCGGTCCGGGCCGAGTACTGGTTCGTCTCGGCGCGGGGCGACTTCACGCGCGTCGGCTACCCGGTCACACCGGCCGTCCTGGCGCACGTCGGGGCGACTGTCGGGGCCGTGGTCGAGGGGATCGAGGCCGGGGTCTTCCCGGCGCACCCCACGGCATCGAGCACGACCCCGTGGGTCGAGTGCGCCTACTGCGATCCCGACGGCATGGGCGTCACCCAGTTGCGCCGCCTCATCGAGCGCAAGCAGGCCGATCCGGCCATGGCCCCCTTCGTGAACTTCACCCTCCCGGCCGCCGCACCAGCGCCCGATGCCGATCCCCACCTCGTTCCCGATGTCTGAGGCCGCGTCCGACCGATCGATCCCCGCCCCCGACCAGCCGGCGCGCGATCGGATCGTCGAAGAGCTCGACGCCACGCTGTTCGTGGTGGCCGGGGCGGGATCGGGGAAGACATCGGCCCTGGTCAACCGGGTCTTGGCCCTGGTGCAAGGGGGTGTGGCCGAACTCGGGAGCATCGCCGCCATCACGTTCACCGAGAAGGCGGGCGCCGAGCTGCGCGACCGCGTCCGCTCTGAACTCGAACGGGCCGTCGTCGACGATCCCGATGGTGAACGGGTCCGGCGGGGCCAGGTGGCGCTCGAACAACTGGACGGGGCCGCGATCGGCACCTTGCACGCGTTCGCGCAGCGCATCCTCTCTGAGCACCCGGTCGAGGCCGGCCTGCCACCGCGCGTCGAGGTGCTCGACGAGGTCAGCTCTTCGGTGGCCTTCGACGCGCGCTGGTCGGCCTTTCGCGACCAGCTGCTGACCGACCCCGCCCTCGAACGGACCGTGCTGCTGCTCTTCGCCACCGGCGTCAAGCCCGAAGCCCTGCAGTCGCTGGCCGAGGCCTTCGACGACAACTGGGACCTGGTCGACGAACGCGTCCCCGAGCGCGCGCCCGACCCCCCACCGGTCCGACGACTCTTCGATGCCGCCGTGGCGCGGGTCCGGGCCGTGTGCGCCGAGCCGTGCCGCGACGCCGGCGACAAGCTGCGGGAACGCCTCGACGAGATCGCCGCCGACATGGTCCGGTTGGAGGCCATCGAGGATGAGGTCGACCTGCTCGAGGCCATCGGCCCTCAGGCCAATCCCAAGTTGCCCAGCTTCCGGGTCGGCGGCAAAGGGAGGAAAGGTTCCTGGGACTGCGACCTCGATGAGCTCAAGGCGCGCGTCCTCGAAGCAGGAGACGGGCTGGCCGGCGTCTCGGCTGACGTCTCCAGCGCCTGCGCGCACCGACTCGCCAGCGCCATCCGGCAGTTCACCCTGGCCAGCGCCCGCGCCCGCCAGCGAGCCGGTCAGCTGGAGTTCCACGATCTGCTGGTACTGGCCCGCGCCCTGCTGCGCGACCCCGGCCACGGTCCGGCCGTGCGATCCGCGCTGCACCAGCGCTACGACCGGGTGCTGCTCGACGAATTCCAGGACACCGACCCGATCCAGGTCGAGCTGGCGGTCCGCATCACGGCCGACGATCCGCGTAACCCTGGTACGGGCAGCGAACCGTGGGACCGCTTGGATGTCACCTCGGGGCACCTCTTCGTGGTCGGGGACCCGAAACAGTCGATCTACCGGTTCCGCCGGGCCGATATCTCAACCTTCCTGCGGGCGGCCCGGCGCTTCGGCAACGAGGGCAATGGGACCGTCGAGCTCTCGGCCAACTTCCGGACGGTCAAACCGATCGTCGACTGGGTGAACGACGTGTTCGACACCCTCATGAGCGAGCCATCCGACGTCACCGCGCCGGATTCGCAACCCGAGTACCTGGCCCTCGAGGCGACGCGGCCCGCCGCCGGGACCGGCCCGCCGATAGCGATCCTCGGGCGCCATGAGCATCCCAAAGGCACCCGGGCCGACGACCTGCGCGCCGTCGAGGCGGGCGAGGTGGCAGCCACGGTCACCCGTGTCATGGACGAGGGTTGGGACGTCTCCGAGGAGGACGGCGCCTGGCGGCCGGCTCGGCTCGGCGACATCACGGTGCTGGTGCCGGCCCGGACCTCGCTCCCCTTCCTCGAGGACGCCTTCGACGAGGCCGGCATCGCCTTCCGGGCCGAGACGAGTTCACTGGTCTACGCCAGCCGGGCCGTGCGCGACCTGCTCATGGTCCTGCGGGCGGTCGATGACCCGACCAACTACCTCCACATCGTCTCCGCGTTGCGCACGCCCCTGCTGGCCTGCGGCGACGACGACCTCTTCCGGTACAAGTGGGAGCGCAGGGGGAGCTGGAGCTACCTGGCCGACCAGCCCGACACCGTCCCGCCCGACGACCCGGTCCGGGCCGGACTGTCCTATCTGCACTCTCTCTACGACCAGCGGAGCTGGCTGGCTCCATCCGAGCTCCTCGGGCGCATCGTGCGTGACCGCCGGGCCCTGGAGCTCGGCTTCGCCGAGGGAAGGCCCCGGGACGTGTGGCGCCGGCTTCGCTTCGTGACCGACCAGGCCCGGGCCTGGAGTGAGGCCACGGGCGGCAACCTGCGCCAGTACCTGCACTGGGTGAGCCGCCAGACGGCCGAGGGGGCACGGGTGGCCGAGTCGATCCTGCCCGAGAGTGACGACGACGCCGTGCGGATCCTCACCATCCACGGCGCCAAGGGTCTCGAGTTCCCCATCACCATTGTCTCGGGCATGTCGACGGCACCATCCGGCCGGAAAGCCCCGGCCGAAGTGGTGTTTCCGACCGACGGGTCCGTCGGCTACCGGTTCGGCAGCAGGGTCAGCACCACCCAGTACGTGGACTGGGCACCCATTGACGAGCAGATGGGCCTGCACGAGCGCATTCGCCTCTTGTATGTGGCGTGCACCAGGGCACGGGATCACCTGATCGTCTCCCTGCACCGCAAGGCGCGAGCGAAAGACCCCGAACCCAAGGCACGCACCAACTCCGAGCTGTTGCTCGCCGGGATGGGCACGGCGGTGGACCATCTGCCGGACGGGGCCACCCAGGGTGGCGCCCTCCGACCTCTAATTGTCGAGTCACCCCCACCCCCGCCGCCCTTCGAGGAGTGGCGGGTGGAACGGACGGCCGCCCTCCGGCTCGCCTCTCGCCCGACCACGGTGGCCGCCAGTGCGCTGACCGATGAAGGGGAGCCGGACAGCGAGGGGGAACCGGACCCCGGCCTCCAAAAACGGGCCCGGGACCTCGACCTGCCGCCCTGGTTGAAGGGTCGTTACGGGACGGCGGTGGGGCGGGCCGTCCACGGCGTCCTGCAGGCCATCGACCTGGCCAGCGGGGCCGGCCTGGACGAGGCGGTCGCCGCCCAGTGTCAGGCGGAAGCCGTTCCCGGCGAGTACGAGACGGTGCGTACCCTCGTCGCGCAGGCCCTCACCTCTTCATCGGTAATGGAGGCGGCCGCCTCGCCGCACTGGCGGGAGGTCTACGCCTGCTCGCCCCTCGACGGGCGTCTCCTAGAGGGCTACATCGACCTGCTCTACCGGGGCCCCGAGGGCCTGGTGGTGGTGGACTACAAGACGTCGGCCACCTCTGACCCCGACGCCCTGGACCAGCGGGTGGAGGGCTACCGGCTCCAGGGAGCCTCCTACGCCCTCACCGTCGGCGCCACCACCGCGGAACCCGTCGTCCGGGTCACGTTCCTCTTCCTTACTCCCAACGGGGCCATTGAGCGCCATCTTCCTGACCTCGAGGCCGCGGTGGCCGACGTCCGCCGGCTGGTCACGGCGGGGGAAGAAGTGGTGACCGACTAATTGAGCCAATGGGCTCAGTTCCGCGGCGATCGTCACACTGTCCCTTGTCTAAAGGACCGGTGCTAAAACGGCGAGCATGCAACTTGATCTTCACGTTTCGCGATTCGACTGGGCTGGTGGCCCCAAAGGCATCGGACCCGGGGTGGCCAACCTGGCCCAGCGGGCCGAGGCAATCGGGGTGCGCACCCTGTCCTTCATGGACCACTACTTCCAGATGGACTGGATGGCACCAGCCGAGGACCCGATGCTCGAGGGATACACCGCCCTTGGCTTCGTCGCTGGTCGCACCGAACGATTGCGGTTACGGCTCCTGGTGACCGGAGTGACCTACCGCCATCCGGGGCTCCTGGCCAAGACGGTGACGACCCTCGATGTGCTGTCGGGTGGGAGGGCTGAGCTCGGTATCGGGGCGGCTTGGTATGACCGTGAGCATCTCGGTCTCGGCGTACCGTTCCCGCCAACCGCAGAGCGGTTCGAGCGCCTGGAAGAGACGCTCCAGATCTGCCAACAGATGTGGAGCGATGACAACGGGCCTTTCCAGGGCCGGCACTACCAGCTCGCCGAGACGATTTGCAGTCCGATGCCGGTGAGCGAGCCTCGCCCGCGGATCCTGATTGGAGGCAGTGGCGAACGTAAAACGCTGCGGCTGGTGGCGCAGTACGCCGACGCGTGCAACATCATCGCGGCGCCCGACGAGGTAGCGCACAAGATCGACGTCCTCCGTCGCCACTGCGACGCCGTGGACCGTGACCCCAGTGAGATCGAGGTGACGGCGATGTACCGGGACTTTCCCGCCGACGCAACGGTCGACGACATTGTTCAGGGCGCCGAGGCCCTCGCCAAGATCGGCGTGTCGACCGTCGTCACCGGTGCCGTTGGGGACGACCCGGCTGGTTGGCTCGAGTCAACCTTCGGTCCAGCGATGGAACGGATCGCCGCCATTGAGCCCGCAGGATTGAACTAGCGCACGAACCCCTACGACGAAGCCGCCGCGTCGCTCTCGGTCAGCTCGATAGGGGCGCTTGATTCCCTGGTGTCGCTGACCAGCTCCATGGCCTGCAGGTGGCGGGGCGCAGCGGCGATCGGCGCCAGCTCGGTGATGTCGTCCGTCCCGGCCCCCATCACGCCGAGCTCAGGGAAACGCCGGGCCGAGACGAGCACGCGCGACTCGAGCGATCCGACCGCGTCGTTGTAGGCCGAGACGCTGGCCGTCAGGCTGCGCTGCAGTCGTTGCAGGTGGGTGCTCATCGTGCGGAGCCGGTCGTACATCTCCGCCCCCAGCTTCTGCACCTCGCGCGCGTTCTCGGCCAGGGTCTCCTGCCGCCACCCGAAGGCCACCGAACGCAGGAGCGCGATGAGCATGGTCGGCGTGGTCAGGAAGACGCCGTTGGCCATGGCGTGCTCCTGCAGGGTGGGGTCGGACTCGTAGGCCGCCGAGAGCAACTGATCGCCGGGTATGAAGGCGACCACCTGCTCGGGCGAGTGGTCGAACTGCTTCCAGTACTCCTTCTTCGCCAGCTGGTCGACGTGGGTCCGGAGCTGACGGGCATGCGAAGCCTGCAGGATGGTGCGCTCGGCGTCGTCGTCGGCGTCGATCAGTTTGAGGAAGGCGTCGAGCGGCACCTTGGCGTCGACCACCATCTCCCGGTCCCCGGGCATGTGCACGATCATGTCGGGGCGCAGCCGACCCTCTTCGGTCGTGGTGGTGACCTGCTCGTCGAAGTCGCAGTGCTCGAGCATGCCGGCCATCTCGACCACCCTGCGCAGCTGGATCTCCCCCCAGCGCCCCCGGGTCTGCGGCGAGCGCAGCGCCGTGACCAGATTGCGGGTCTCCTTCTGCAGCTGGTCGTTGCCGACTGTGAGTTGGGCCACCTTCTCGCTCAGGCCGGCGTAGGCCCCCTTGCGCTCCACCTCGATCTGCTGGAGTCCCTGCTCATAGCGGGCCAGCGTCTCGCTCAACGGCCCCAGCAGCTGGGCGATGGCCTGCTGCCGCTGGCTCAACTCGCCCTGGGCGGCTGTCTGCGCCTGGCTGAGCTTTGTCTCGGCCAGGGCCAGGAACTGCTCGTTGTTCTTCTGGAGCGCCTCGGCCGACAGCTCGGCGAACGTCCCGACCAGTCGTTGCCGCTCCTCCTGGGTCCGGGCTTCGACATCGCCGGCTGAGCTCTTGAGCAGGGCCAGCTCCGACGACAACACGGCCCGGGCCGTCTCGGCGGCCGAGGCGCAGGCCGTGGCTTCTTGCAGCTGCACACTCAGTTGGGCCGTCGCCACCTGGGCGTCGGCCAGCCGGGCCTCCGCGGTCCGGGCCGAGGCCGTCACGGAGGCGTGCCGGAGGAGGTGCCAGACCATCCCGATTGCCACGCCCGCTGCCAGTCCGACTATCACTCCGAGGATCACGGAACCAGGGTAACGGCGGGGTGTATCAGGGCTGGGGACCGTGCCGGGGTGCCGGAAAGAACGCACAGGAGACCCGGTAACGTGGCCGTTGTGGCTTTCCGAATCGGCGGCACGGCCCGGCGCATCTGGGGCACCGACGACGAGGATGCGCCTCCCGCGGCGGGGCCGCTGGTCATGGAGCAACCGCTCTGGCCTACCGTCCCTGAGCCGCACGAGGTCGACCGCCTGTTCGCGCAGGTCTTCGCGCTGGTCGGCGAGGGGATCGCCGGGGCGACCCACGCGCTGCTGGCCGGTGACCGGGAAGCGGCGAAGATCCTGGTCCAGCGCGACGACGTCATCGACCAGATCATCGGTGAGATCTCCCAGTCCGTGCAGTTCCAGCTCGTCAACGGCGAGACCACGGCCGAGGAGCGCCGCGAGATGGTGGCCATCCTGCGCATGCTCCCCGACATGGAGCGCAACGGTGACCTGGCCGAGCACATCGCCCGCCGGGCCGCCCGGGGTCTCGGAGCCGAGATGTCGGCCCGCAGCCGCGGCCTGGTCGAACGGATGGGCGAGGTGGCGACCACCATCTGGCGCAGCACCGCCGATGCCTTCGCCGAACGCTCGGCCAAGGCGGCCAACGCCATCGACGACCTGGACGACGAGCTCGACGACCTCCACGTGACCCTGACCGCAGAGCTGGTGGCGGGGACCATGCCCCTGCCGGTGGCCATCGAGTTGGCCATGGTCGCCCGCTTCTACGAGCGCTTCGGGGACCACGCCGTCAACCTGGCCCGGCGCATGTCCGCCCTGGTCATGGGCGGTCCTGAGCCGGGCTCCTCCGGTCCCGACTGACCCTTACCTGCTCATCGGCCTGACCGAAATTCAGCGCCTCGCGGTGAAGAGGGTTTCCGCGATCTGCACCACGTTCAGTGCGGCGCCCTTGCGCAGGTTGTCACCGGCGACGAAGAAGGCCAAGGCGTTGGGTGCGCCCTGCGCCCGTCGCAACCGTCCCACGTAGGAGACGTCACCACCGGCGGCCATGAGCGGCGTGGGGATTTCGGCCAATTCCACTCCCGGGGCCTCTGACAGGACCGCAGTGGCGCGCTCCACGGAGAGTTCACGGCTGAACTCGGCCATGATCGCCGCCGAGTGACCCGTGAACACGGGCACGCGCACGCACGTACAGGTGACGTCCAAGTCGGGAATGCCGAGGATTTTGCGACTCTCGTTGCGGTACTTCTGCTCCTCATCGGTTTCAAGTGATCCGTCGTCGACAATGGAGAATTGCAGCGGGATGACGTTGTGGGCAATCGGCGTGTCGTAGACGGAGTAGGGCGGGTAATCCACCGCGCTACCCGAAAAGGTGAGATCCTGCGCCCGGTCGGCCGTCTTGGCCAACTGCTCGGCCAGCTCGCGCACGGCGTCGACGCCGCCGCCGGAAACAGCCTGGTATGTGGCGATCACCAGCCGGCTGAGGCCTCCGGCATCGTGCAGCGGTTTGAGCACCGGCATGGCGACCATCGTCGTGCAGTTGGGATTGGCCACGATCCCCTTGGGGATCGATGCCAAGGCGTCCGCATTCACCTCGGGCACGACCAGGGGCACGTCGGGATCCATCCTCCACGCCGAGGAATTGTCGATCACGATGGCACCCGCCGCAGCCAGGCGGGGGGCGAGCTCGCGAGATACCGAAGCCGGCGCCGAGCAGAGGGCCAGGTCGATGCCGGAAAGGTCGGCCGTGGCGGCGTCCTCCACGACGACGTCCTGGTCACCCCAGGGCAGGGTTGTCCCCGCCGACCGGGCTGAGGCCAGGTACCGCATCTGATCGACCGGGAAAGCTCGCTCGGCCAGGATCGAACGCAGGACAACGCCCACCTGACCGGTGGCACCCACAATGGCGACTCTCATCCCCGTGAGTTTAGAAGAGCTCAAATTGCCGCCGTGACGAACCTCCTGTGTTCGATTGCCTGGGTGGCCCACCGGGACCTCGGTCCCCATCCCTGCTACGGGCCCGGGACGGGCCCTCGGAGGCCACCGAGACGGGCGGGACCATCCGGGCCGACGCCCACGTCGGGGCCACCCCAGATCGGCACCCCCGACTCGCTGCCCGCGGGCGCGGCGACGTCGTCACCACCGGGGCCGACCGCAGCGGGTGGGGCGAGCGACCTGAGCCCCCCAACGAGCGGAGCCTCGCTGGCGTTCACGGGGCCGACCGATGGGGTGCTCGGGGCGATCTACATCGGCTCGTTGCTCTTCCTGCTCGGCCTCCTCGGGAAGAAGTTGACTCGCCGCTGGTCGCTCCTCGGCTGAGCTAAACCTCGAGCGTTCGCCGACCTTCGAGCGCCCGCCCGAGGGTGAGCTCGTCGGCGTACTCGAGATCGCCGCCGACAGGCAGGCCGCTCGCCAGGCGCGACACCACGACGCCGAGCGGTGTCAGGAGGCGGGCGACGTACATGGCGGTCGCCTCACCTTCGAGGTTCGGATTGGTGCAGACAATGACCTCACGGATGACTCCCTCGTCAATCCGGGCCAGGAGCTCACGCACTTTCAGCTGATCGGGCCCGATCCCCTCCAACGGGTTCAGGGCACCACCCAGCACGTGATACCTGCCGTTGTACTGCCCGGTGCGCTCCACCGCCACGATGTCGCGAGGGTCCTCGACCACGCAGAGCACGGCGACCTCCCGGCGGTCGTCGCTGCAGACGGCGCAGAGCGCTCCCCCCTCGGCCACGTTGAAGCACCGGTCGCACAACGTCGTGCGCTCCTTGACGGCCACGATGGCGTCGGAGAGACGGTGGGCGTCCTCGGCCGGGACCTTCAGGATGTGGAAAGCGATGCGTTGGGCTGATTTCGGCCCGATGCCGGGTAGGCGCCCCAACTCTTCGATCAGCGCGCGAAGAGGTCCCGTGAACATCTAGCCGGTCACCTCACTGGCGCCCGGGAAAGCGTCGAGCAGGCGCGCCTCGGCGGCCGACGCCTGGTCGACCTCGCCGGAGGTGGCGGCCCGGAAGTCATGTGGGTCGACGGCATCGGGGTCGTCGGCCGTCGCGTCCAGCGGCGGCGGGCCCTCGTCCGGCGTCGTGGGCCGGCCCGATGAGGGTCCGGCCTTGCCCTCATCGACTACCAACTCCAGCCCGATCGGCGTGCCGAAGTGGGCGGTGAGCGCGGCTTCGACCGCGGGGGCGAGGTCGGTGCAGCGGTCGCGGTGTGCCGCGTTGGGCAGGGCGAACCGCGCCACGCCGGCCGTGAAGGCGACAAACCGACCGGCACTGAACAAGGCCTTGGCCCGGGCCGAGAGGCTGCGCAGGATGCCATCGCCCCAGGCTTGCGTCAGGCTCTCGCGGTCGACCGCCTGCGTCAATGGTGACGGAGCGGGTCCGGCCTCCGGTACGGGTCGAGGTGCGGCCGGCGAGGGGTCGCCGTCAGGCGTTGCTTCAGCCTGCGGCTCGGGGGCACTGGCGGGATCGTTGCGGCGGCGGATGGCGCCGACCGATGGACGCCGGCCCACTTCGGTGGGCGCCTCGGGTTCTCCTGCTGGGGATTCCGAGGGTGGGCGCGCCGCAGGCGGAGGGGACAGCGGTGGGGCGGGTGCGCCGGGGGCGTGGGGTGCGCTCGGCGCGGCCGAGGCACCGGTGGAGATGGATCGCTCGAGCGCGGTGACCCGATCGGCCAGGGCGTCGACGCCCGAATCGAGGTCGGGGCGGGAGGCGCGCACCAGGGCGATCTCCAGCACGACCTGGGGATCGGGGGCGTCGCGCATGTCGACAAGGGCCTGGCCGAGAATCTCCATGCTGCGAACGACCCGCACCAGGCCCATCGAGACCGCCAGCCCGGCGAACTGATCGCGGGCTGCACCGGACACCTCGCACAGCTCGGGGGCGAGACCGGCCAGGAAGATCTGGCGCAGGTCGTCCACCAATTCGGTGGCCAGCTGTTGGGGGCCCCACCCACCGGCCAGGAGCGTGCTCACCCCGACCAGGACGGCCGAAGCCTCGCCCCGGTCGAGGGCGGCGACGACGGTCGTGAGCTCGGGACGGACGGCATCGGCGGAACCCGACGCCGCCACCTGGTCGAGCGCCGAGAGGGCGTCGCGGGCCGAGCCGCGGGCCCGGCGCACCGCTGCCTCGACCGAGGCCTCGTCCACCGTCAGCCCGGCCTGCTGCTTCACCGATTCGAGCAGGCCGTGCAGCGTGTCGGCCGAGAGCAGGCGGAACTCGAGGTGCTGGGTCCGGCTCCGGATGGTGGGCGGGACCTTCTGGGGGTCGGTCGTCGCCAGCACGAAGACCACGTGGCTGGGCGGCTCCTCCAGCGTCTTGAGCAGCGCGTTGGCGGCCGCGGTCGAGAGCATGTGGACCTCGTCGACGATGTAGACCTTCCACTTCCCGGGCGTCCCGAGCGAGGCGTGGGCCACCAGGTCGCGCATGGCGTCGACGCCGTTGTTCGACGCCGCATCGAGCTCGTGGACGTTGAGGGAGGTGCCCTGCATGATCTCGACGCACGAGGTGCACTGCCCGCACGGCTCGCCCGCACTCGGGGCTTCACAATTGAGCGCCTTGGCCAGGATGCGGGCCGACGATGTCTTCCCGGTGCCCCGGGCTCCACTGAACAGGTAGGCGTGGGAGACCCGGTCGTCGCGCACGGCGCTGCGCAGGGCCCGGACCACGTGATCCTGCCCCAGCAATTCATCGAAGCGCCCCGGCCGAAAGCGCCGGTACAGCGAGACGAAGGGGACCTCGGTCATGGGCGCCGAGCCTACCGGTGCGCTGAGACAGGATCGCCGGTGCTCGGCGCGGTGGCCAGGTTGGCTACGGCACCCGGCCATACCCGCTGAGAGCTGCTGCCTTCCGACCCTGACTCGATTCACGAGCGGCCGTTGCGCAGGACCCGGCCACCGCGCCCAGCACCGGCGAGTGGAGTATCTAGGCTACCCCCCACCGGCCACCGCGCGCCCTCGCGACTAGCCTGACCGGGCTGCATTCCGGGAGGCGTGCGAGAGCGGCCGAATCGGCACGATTGGAAATCGTGTGTTGGGCAACCAACCGTGGGTTCAAATCCCACCGCCTCCGCTGAGACACGCGCGGGGTCTCTCCTATCCTTCCCTTGTGGACCGCTGCCCCCTGATCGACGACGCCGGGCGGGTCTGCCGGCGGGATGGCCTGGGCCGTAGCCTCGGGGCGGTGAGGCTCGGACCGCAGGTCAGGTTGAGGGCGGGTGGGCTTCGCCGTGGCTGAGGGCCCCGAAGAGAAGGAGGAGACGGCGCCGGCGTCAGGCGGCTGGGGGCGCAAGTGGGACTGGCGGACGTACACCCGCAATGAGCCGAGCGGGGTGGTCGAGGTTCGGCACGGGAACAGCGAAGAGGAGCGGCCTCCCTCTTCGGCGGACGCACGTCCGGTCCCCCGGCCGGTGGAGGAACGGCGGGCCGAGGACGTCGAGGTGGATCCATTCTTCATGCCCCGGCCGTCGTCGGCCCGAGGATCTCGCACCGCTCCGGACGCAACCCAACCTCGGCCCCGCCGGGTCACCAAGGAACACCGCCGGCCGGGCCAGCGCGTCGGCCGGATGACGCTGGGGATCATCTCGGCGCTGATCCTCGTGGCGGTCGGTGCCACCCTCTTCGCCACCTCGGGCTCGGGCCCGTCCCACCCGGCCCGGTCCAGCACCACGACCACGGTGGTCCACCACACGGTGCCGCCGGTCAACCCCAAGGTGGTCCGTGTCTTCGCCTCGCTGGCCCATGTCATGGACGCCGCCAACACCGCGGTGACCACCCAGCTCGGCGCCGCCGGGTCGGCGCCCTCGCTGGCCGCGGTGTCGGCCGCGGTCTCGCCGTACACGACCGAGGTGAAGAACTACGAGTTCGAGCTGCACTTCCTGGGCTGGCCGGCCCGAATGTCGGCGGCCGTCCAGGGTCTCTACGGCCAGCTGCAGGCCTTCAACGATTTCCTCCAGACGTTCACCTCCACCCGGGCGGCCACGCTGGCCTCATGGCTGACCCAGTTCGACGCCCACGGCGCGGCCACCCAGGCGGCCGACAACACCGTGCGCCGCGACCTCGGCCAGCCGACCGCCACCCTCTTCCCGTGACCGAGCCTGCGCCGGGCCGGGGCCTGTCCGACGAGGAGGCCATGGACCTCGCCCTGGTCGAGGCGCGCCGGGCCCGGGACCACGGCGACGTGCCGGTGGGCGCCGTCACCCTGGTGGGCGGGCTGGTGGTGGCCTCGCGCCACAACGAGCGGGAGTTGGCCGGTGACCCCACGGCCCACGCCGAGATCCTGGCCCTGCGGGACACCGCCAGGGCGATCGGAGGTTGGCGCCTGTCGGCGGCGACCCTGGTCGTCACCCTCGAACCGTGCCCGATGTGCGCCGGGGCCCTGGTGGCGGCTCGGGTGGGCCGGCTCGTCTTCGGTGCCGGCGACCCCCGGGCCGGGGCCTGCGGCACCCTCTACAACCTCTGTAGCGACCCCCGGCTCAACCATGAGCTCCCCATCACGCCGGGGGTGAGGGCGGCGGAAGCCGGCACTCTTTTGACCTCCTTCTTTGCCGAGAAACGGGGCGGCTGAGCGGCTGGCGCCGAGGGGCCTCCGAGGGCCGCTGATAGCCTCACCGGCGGAGCGGTGTCCGAGAGGCCGAAGGTGCAACACTCGAAATGTTGTGTGGTGCAAGCCACCGTGGGTTCAAATCCCACCCGCTCCGCTGACCGGTAGAATGCCGGACGTCCCCGGGAAAACCACCCGAGGTGCGATTACTGAGAAAGTGCAGGTCGGAGTAGGTAGGGAGGCGAAAGAGACGGTTTTCTCGACCGTTGTGCCTCATGGGTACCGTGGGTTGCAGACCCACTCCCTCCGCCGTCGGGTCGAGTCGACCCGCTCGTCTGCAGGTGATTTTTGCGGCAGGGCAGGCGTCCTGTCGGCAGTACCTGGTCGTCCCCACGGCCGGAAAGGAGCGAACTATGGCACGCGCACGCTCGACATTTGGCAAGTTGCAGCGCGATCAGGCCAAGAAGGACCGGGCCCGAGCGAAGATGGACGACCGGCAGTCCCGCCGCGAGGACAAGGCGGCGGGTGACGAGGAGCCCGACACGACGAACGGCGAGGTGGTCGACCAGACCCGTCTGCTCGAGCAGTTCGCCGCGCTGCACGAGGACCTGGCCGACGGCCGCATCTCACTGGACGACTTCGAGGTCCGCCAGGAGGAGCTGCGGGCCAAGATGGTGGTCGAGTAACCCCGTCCGTCTTACTGCGTCTTACTGCGTCGCTGCGTCGCGCCCCTCCAGCCAGCGCCGGAAGCCGGCCGCGTTGGAATGGACCCCGTTGAGGGTCTCCAGCTTCTCGCGGTGGGCCGGGTCGATGTCGCCGAGCCCGGGGTCGAACCGGGCGGCCAGGGCGGCGGCGATGTCCGAGCCCTCCCGGTACGCCGCCTCTGCGACCTCGGCCCACTGGCGCAGGGTCTCGTCGGCTTCGGCCAGCAGTTCCTCGGGCGACTCGAGCAGGCCGTAGTGGGCCAGCGCGATGGCCGACGGCCGCCGAGCGGCGAACTTCCGCAGCGACGAGAGGGCCTGGTCCAGGTCGAAGTCAGGGGGCGGGGTGGCCGGTCGCAGCACGCCCCCGTCGGGCAGCTTCACCCCGACCGCATCGCCGGCGAAGAGGATGCCACTCGACGAGTCGTGAAATCCGACGTGGTGCTTGGCGTGACCCGGTGAGTCGACGGCCACCAGGGTGCGGCCGGGACTGACC
>DASXZJ010000159.1:0-4443 GCA_036502025.1 Acidimicrobiales bacterium
TCCAGGCCTACCTCACCGAGACAGGAGCCCAAGGATGACCTGGTCGGCTGCCTCAAATCTCCCGGGCCTCACAGCGTAGGCTCAAGGCGCCATGGAACCGGTTGACACGCCGCGGGTCTTCTCGGACCGCTACGAACTGACCCATCTCATCGCCCGCGGGGGCATGGCGCAGGTGTACCGCGCCCGCGACCGCCAGCTGGATCGGCCGGTGGCGCTCAAGGTGCTGTTCCCCGAGCTCTCGGTGGACCGGGCCTTCGTCGAGCGGTTCCGCCGGGAGGCCCAGGCCGCCGCCAACCTCTCCCACCCCAACATCGTGCCGGTGTTCGATTGGGGCGAGGACAACGGGGCGTATTTCATCGTCATGGAGTTCATCGACGGTCGGCCCCTCTCCGCCGTCCTGCGCGAGTCGGGCCCCTTGCCGCCCCAGCAGATCGCCACCATCGGTGCCAACGTGGCTGCCGCGCTGGCCTTTGCCCACCGCCACGGCGTGGTGCACCGGGACGTCAAGCCTGGCAATGTGCTCATCACCGCTGACGGGACCGTGAAGGTAACCGACTTCGGCATCGCCCGGGCCATGAACACCGAGGAGAGCCTGACCCAGACCGGCGCCGTCATGGGGACGGCCGCCTACTTCTCGCCCGAACAGGCCGAGGGCCACAGCGTCGACTCGCGCAGTGACATCTACTCGCTCGGGGTCGTGCTCTACGAGATGTCGGTCGGCAAGCCACCCTTTACCGGGGATTCACCCGTTGCGGTGGCGTCCAAACACGTCCGGGACCAACCAGTACTGCCTCGCGTCGCCAACCCTGCCGTCCCGGCTGCGCTCGAGGCCGTGATCATGAAAGCGATGGCCAAGTCCCCCGACGACCGCTACGTCAATGCCGAGGAATTCCGGGCTGACCTGCTGCGGTTCGCCGAGGGGCGCCCCGTAGAAGCGGGCGACCCCGGCGTCACCGGTGTCGTCTCGGCGGTCGGTGCCACCCAGGCCGTCATGGTGACCGGTCAGACCCAGGCGGTTCCCGCGGCCGGACCGCCCGGAGGGGTAAGCCACGCCGAATGGGAGCGTCAACGTCGGACGCGCAACCTCGTCGCCATCCTGGTCACCTTGCTGGTGGTGCTGGCCGTCATCGCCTACTTCCTCATGCGCTCTCTCGGTGTCTTCGGAACAACCCAGGTCACGGTGCCCGACGTCACGGGACAGCCCCAGGCCGCCGCAACAAGCAATCTGCAGAGTGACGGCTTCGTGGTCTCCCCTGAGTCAAAGACGAGCACGACGGTGCAAAAGGGCGACGTCATCGCGACTGACCCGGCCCACGGCAAGAAGGCGGACCAGGGCAGCACGGTGAAGCTGGAGGTCAGCGCCGGCCCGGTCGTGACCAACGTGGAACTGCCGAACCTGGTCGGGCAACAGTTGACGGCTGCGATCGCCGCCCTCAACAAGGCCGGACTGAACTTCAAGACGACGCTCGTCCCGAGCACCCACCCAGCCGACACCGTTATCAAGCAGGATCCCGCCGGGAATCAGACGGTGAAATCGACGACGCTGGTCACCCTCACCGTGTCGGAGAGCCAGACCTCGACGAGTGTGCCGAACGTGGTGGGTCTCTCGCAGGTCCAGGCCGGGAGCTCGTTGAACGCGCAGAACCTCACCGTGGGCAACGTGACCATGGCCTGTTCGCAGCAGTACCCGACCGGCCAGGTGGCCTCCCAGACGCCCGCGGCCAACACGCAACAACCCACGTCGACGCCGGTCAATCTGGTGGTTTCCAATGGACCGTGCAGCGCGACGGTCCCGAACGTGGTCGGTGACACCCAGGCTGACGCCACCAGCGCCATCAACGGGACCTCAGGCCTGACGTTGGGTTCGGTGAATCCGGTCCTCTGCTTCGACAGTGCACCGGGGACCGTCCAGAGTCAGAACCCGTCCGCCGGGACCGTGCTCGATCCGCCCTTCCCGCAGTCGGTGAACATCAGCGTGTGCGGCTCCCAGTCGACCACGACGACCACCGAGCCCGGCACCACCACCACGACGACGGCGCAGGGGATCCTTTAAATCAGCGCGCCGCTTCCACCCCGCCCAGTTGGGCCAGGAAGTTAGTCAGCAGCGCCGGCCCCGAAGCGGTCAAGACCGACTCGGGGTGGAACTGCACCCCTTCGATAGCGAGTTCACGGTGGCGCAGGCCCATGATCACCCCGTCGGTCGAGGTGGCCGTGACCGTCAACTCGTCGGGCACCGACGCCGGATCGACCACGAGCGAGTGGTAGCGAGTGGCCACGAACGGGTTGGGCAGGCCGGCCAAGACGCCCAGCCCGTCATGGTGGATCTCCGATGTCTTGCCGTGCATGAGGTGGGGGGCTGGCACGATCCGCCCGCCGAAGACCTGGCCGATGCACTGGTTGCCCAGGCAGACACCCAGCAGCGGAAACTCCCCGGCCAGTTCCCTGATCGCCGACAGGCTCACCCCGCCGTCCTCTGGCCGGCCCGGCCCCGGCGAGATCAGGACGGCGTCGGGCTTCTCATCTCGTATGCCGGCGACGTCGATGGCGTCGTTGCGGAAGACCATCGGGGCTGCCCCGAGCTCACCCAGCTCCTGGACCAGGTTGTAGACGAACGAGTCGTAGTTGTCGATGACCAGGACCCGGGCTCCCATGAACGGGCGATCGTACCGCAGGCGATCGGAGCGGCCGGCTGGGGCTGACTATCCTCACCGTCGTGGCTACCAAGACCAAGTCCGGACCGGGAGGACCCTCGCGCAAGGGCAAGTCGGCGGGCGGGCGGACCACGGCCTCCAAGGTCGGCCGGTACAAGACGGCCGAGGAGAGCGGGCGCTACACCGCGCCGATCCCCAAGAGCGTCCGCCGCAGCCCGGCCTGGTACGGCGTGCTCGTGCTCGTGCTCCTCATCGGAGGGGTCGCGGTGATCGTGGCCAATTACCTGGCCCACCTGCCCTTCGTCTCCCACGGGTCGGCGTGGGGACTGGTGGCCGGCCTGGTAGCGATCTTCGCCGGATTCCTGATGGCGACCAGGTACCGCTAGCGGATCAGCCCAGGCGCTCGATGATGGTGGCGTTGGCCAACCCGCCACCCTCGCACATGGTCAGCAGCCCGTAGCGGCCGTTGGTGCGCTCCAGCTCGTTGAGCAGGGTGGCCATGAGCTTGCCGCCCGAGGCGCCCAACGGGTGCCCGAGAGCGATGGCGCCACCGTTGGGGTTGACCACCTCCATGTTGGGGTGATGCTCCTTCTCCCAGGCCAGCACGACCGAGGCGAAGGCCTCGTTGATCTCGACGGCGTCGATGTCATCCATGGTGAGCTTGGCCCGCTCCAGCACGGCCGTGGTGGCCGGGATGGGCCCGGTGAGCATGGTGACCGGGTCGACGCCGGCGAGGGCGAAGGCGTGGAAGCGGGCCCGGGGACGGAGCCCGAGCGCGCTGGCCTTCTCCTCGCTCATGATGAGGACGGCCGACGCCCCGTCGGTGATCTGGGAGGAGTTGCCGGCGGTCACCTTGCCGCCCTCGGGCTTGAAGGCGGGCTTCAGATTGGCCAGCGTCTCGACCGTGCTGTCGGGGCGGATGCCCTCGTCCGACGTCAGCAGCTCGTCGGTGGCCTTGCCCTCGTCGTCCCGGATGGCCACCGGGATGATCTCGTTCTCGAAACGGCCCTCGGCCGTGGCCCGGGCGGCCCGCTGGTGGCTCTGGGCCGAGAAGGCGTCGAGCTCCTCACGGGAGATGCCCCACTGGTCGGCGATCATCTCGGCGCCGATGCCCTGGCCGACCAGCCCGCCCTTCTCGGCGTAGCGGGCCATCATGCGCGGACCGAAGGGGAAGCCGAGCTCGCGCACGACCGATGAGCCCATCGGGGTGCGGGTCATGCTCTCGACCCCGGCTGCAACGGCAATGTCGTAGGCGCCGGCCATGACGCCCTGGGCGGCGAAGTGGAGCGCCTGCTGGGACGAGCCGCACTGACGGTCGATGGTGGTGGCCGGCACCGACTCGGGCCAACCAGCGGCCAGCACGGCGTTGCGACCGATGTTGAGGGACTGCTCGGCCACCTGCATGACGCAGCCCATGATGACGTCGTCGACCACGGCGGGATCGAGCTTGTTCCGCTCCTGGAGGGCCATGAGCGCCTCGGAGGCCAGGTCAACGGCGTGCCAGTTGCGCAGCTTGCCGTTGCGCTTTCCGCCAGCGGTCCGGACCGCGTCGACGATGACGGCAGTGGTCATGATGTCTCCTCCCAAATCCGGCGGGGCCTCCCTGCCGGTTGCAGAACGGCGACATTCTACCTGCCGTGCTCCGAGGCACCATTTGGGGAGGTATGGACGGGGGAAGGGCGAGGGAGGCCGGCCCCAGGGAGGATGGTCCCGGAGCCGGCGGGGTCGCCCGATAGGGTCTGGCCGTGGGCCGAAAGGATATGGACCGCTGGCTGGGCGACGGGGGCATGCC
>DASXZJ010000160.1:0-47150 GCA_036502025.1 Acidimicrobiales bacterium
GCCGTGACGTGGTTGGGTTCGCACGTCCCCGGAGCCATGGCCTATGAGATAGAGGGCGCCCAGCACGGTGCCCACTTGTCCCATCCGGACCACTTCGCCGCGTTCGTCCGCGTCGTGCTGGAGCGGGCGCAGCCCTAGCTAGGTGCGGGAGAACGGAGGCAGCCCGCCGTCGGGCAGCGGACTCTCCGACGCGGTCTGGTGGAACCCCTTCACGCGCCGGGAGAGAAATTCCTCGTATTCCGCACCCTTGCCCTCACCCTTGATCCCGGTCACCAGCGGAGAATGGGACAGGTACACCGCACCGACGAACATGAGCAGAAGTGAGAGAGCCTCCAGCGGACCCCAGGGGCCCGATGTTCTGAGGCTGTCTCCGTACAGGCCGATCCCGATGACGATGCTGGCCAATGGATCGACCAGAACCAGGGTGGACTGAGAGGCGGCCAACGGACCGGCATGGTAGGCGTTCTGGGTCAGGAAGAGGCCGGCCAGACCGAACGCGATCAGCCCGTACGTCTGCCAGTGGGCGAGCATGGTGACCCAGTCCCGGGCCGCATAGTCGCTCACGACCTTTATGAGGGCGGCCGTGAAGGCGAAGGAGATCGCGGCCGCCGTGCCGAACATGGCAGCCTTCCAGAAGCGTGGTCCCCATCGGGTCGCCACCACGGCCAGCACCATCACGAGAGTGGCTGTCCCGCCCACCACCGTCCATCCCAGATTGGTGGGAGCCCGATTACCCCCGCCCGGACTGGCGAAGAGGAGGAATCCCGAAAGCCCGACTGCGATAGCCGATGCTCCGATCCACTCCCGGTAGGTGATCTTGTAGCCGAAGTACGTCCCGAGGATGAAAACCAGGAACAGCAGTTCCATGGTCAAGATCGGTTGCACAACCGAGAGTCGCCCGACATGGAGAGCGAAGGCCTGGAGCAGGAAGGAGCAGACCATGAAGAAGAATCCCAGGATCCAGATGCCGCGGCGCATGGCATGGGCGATCAGGCTCAGCCGCATGGTGGACTCCTCGGGCGCATCCTCAACGCCCATGCGTTGAAACACGCTGGTCAGCGCATTGGAGAGGGCCGCTAGGACGGCAAGGACGTAAACCATCGGCTCAGGTCCGATAGTACTGGCCAGCTTTACGGTGCACGCAGTTGGCTCACAGGTGGCACCAAGGTAGTCACAATGGGGCGTGCCAGCCTCGGTCGGCGCACGATCCGTGTGCCAGGAGTGCCGTTGCACCGATCAGCTTCGTCGAGCCCGGCGAAGGCAACGGAAAAAGGTGCGCGGCCCCTATCTCCAATGTGGCGATTGCGTTACGTTTGGGTGATCTTCCATGCCTGTGGTGGGTGGAGATGGGGTACCGGTCGCCACCGGGCGACCACATAGCAAGGAGTCATATGGGAGCCATGGGTGCCGTTCGCAGATGGGCCGGCGTGGCCGGTGCAGTCTCCACCCTGGCGTTGGGACTGGGGACGGCTGTGGCCTCCACCCCGGCTGCCGCGGCCGGTTCGCAGCCGGCGAACTCCTACGGTCAGCTTCCAAGCCAGACCGGCAAGCCCACCAGCGGTGGCACGGTCAGCTTCGCCGAGCAGCCCAGCGGTGGCCCGACCTATATCTTCCCCATCACACCGGCCTCCGACCTGAGCGCCTACGTGGTGGACCAGTTCCAGTCGCTCATGTGGCGGCCGCTGTGGTGGGCCCCGAGCGGTGCCACGCCCAAAGTCGACTACGCCGAGAGCATCTCCCCCAAGCCCCCCGCCTACAGCAACGACAACAAGACCTTGACCATCACGATGAGCTCGAAGTGGAAGTGGTCCGACGGAACGCCGGTCACCTCGACCGACCTGGCCTTCTACATCGACCTCCTCAAGGCCGCGGTGAAGATCAGCCCGGCCAACGACGGCGATTACACGCCGGGTCTCTTCCCCGACAACCTGGTCTCCATGACGACCCCGAACGCCACCACGCTGGTACTCAATCTGAACGCGACCTACAACCAGAACTTCCTGCAACTGGACCAGCTCGGGGCCATCGCACCATTGCCGTCCCATGTCTGGTCCAAGACCAGTGCCACCGGACCGATCGTGGACTTCACCAACCCGACCAACGCCGCCGCCATCTACAATTTCTTGAACGCCCAGTCGAACTCACTCTCGACCTACGGCGCCAACCCGCTCTGGCAGGTGGTCGACGGCCCGTTCAAGATCTCCAGTTTCGACCCTTCCACCGACGGCAACACGCTGGTGGCCAATCACGCCTACTCCGGGCCCCAGAAGCCGCACATCGCCGGGATCGACGAAGTCGCCTTCACCTCGAGCTCCTCCGAGTTCAATCAGCTCCTGACGGGCAAGCTCACGGTCGGGTACGTAGAACCCAATGATCTTGCCCAGGTCGCGAAGCTCAAGAATGACGGATACAACGTGTGGGGCTACCCCGATCTCGGCTTCGACTACGCCGCCTACAACTTCAAGGACACCACGGGCGACTTCGACAAGATCATCAGCCAGCTCTACGTGCGTCAGGCCATCGCCCACCTAGAGGACGAACCGGGTCTCATCAAGTCCAAGGGTGGCTTCGATGGGGCGGCCGGCCAGGCCTACGGGCCGGCCCCGGCCATTCCCGCCACTCCGTTCACGCCGGCGGACGCCTTGAGTAACCCCTACCCCTTCAGCGTCTCGGCGGCCTCCAACCTCCTCTCCTCGCACGGCTGGGACGTGAAGCCGGGGGGGACGACGACCTGCAAGAAGGCTGGCACCGGCTCCGGCGAATGTGGGGCCGGCATCCCGCCCGGGACCCCGCTGAGCTTCAACATCGTCTACACGCCCGACCCGCCGGTCACCGCGACCATCGTCGAGTCCCTGGCCTCGAACGGCAAGCAGGTCGGCATCAACATGAAGCTGCAGTCCAAGACGTTCAACTACATCACCCAGAACCTGTCCGACGTGTCGAACCCGAATAATGACAACACGTGGGCCATGGAGGACTTCGGCGGCTTCACCGACGACCTGTACCCGACCACCAATGAGCTGTTCAACACCACTGGGTCGTTCAACCAGGGTGGTTTCTCCATACCCAAGGTGGACAAGGACATCCTGGACTCGGCCAACTCCCTCAACGCCAACGCGGTCAAGACGGAGCTGTCCGACGTGACCCACTACCAGCCCGGTCTCTTCGAACCCGAGCCCGACCTGGTCTTCGCCATAAAGAAGAACCTCTCGGGACCGCCGGCCAGCTTCGCTTCCATGTCGCAGTACCAACCCGAGCCGGAGTACTGGTACTTCACCAAATAATCCAACGGGTCCGCACTGGTCACGAGTGGTGCGCATGATGTCTAACCATGGCGGAGTCGGGTACGGACCCGGGCCGCTGCGCTCCCGGTGAGCGCGTACCTGATCCGTCGGGCTGCCACGTCGGTGGTCGTGATTTTCGGGGTAGCGCTGGTCACCTTCATCATGTTGCACGCCGTGGCACCCTCGCCCGGCCGGGCCCTGCTGGGCGACCGGGCCAGCCCGGCGGCCGTCAACGCCTTCAACCGCTTGCACGGCTACGACCGCTCGGTCATCGCCCAATTCTTCAGCTACGTCGGGCAGCTCCTCCACGGGAACCTGGGCTACTCCTACAAACTGAACCAGTCGGTCAACTCGCTCCTGGCCGAGAACATGGCCCGCAGCGCCTGGCTGTCGGGTGCGTCGCTGGTGCTCAGCGTGCTGATCGCCATCCCGCTCGGGATCTACCAGGCGGTCAAACGAAACTCCTTCTCCGATCAGGCGCTCACGGCGGTCGCCTTCACCACTTACTCCATGCCCCAAAACTTCCTCGGCCTCATCGTCATCGGCCTATTCGCCATCAACCTCGGCTGGTTCCCGGCTGAAGCGAGTCAGTCTGAGTCGATCTGGGGCTTCATTGCCGACATACACGCCATGTTCTTGCCCATCATGGTCCTGACCCTTACCTCGGTGGCCGGGTACTCGCGTTACATGCGATCGTCCGCGCTCGATGCGTTGGCCCAGGACTACATCCGGTTGGCCCGGGCCAAAGGACTCCCCGAATCCCTCGTGCTCCGGCGCCACCTGCTGCGCAACTCCAGCCTGGCCATGATCACCCTGGTCGGGCTTTCAATTCCGGTGCTGCTGGGCGGCAATCTCATCGTCGAGAACCTTTTCAACTCGCACGGCCTTGGTCTACTTTTCATCAACGAACTGAACAACGAGGACTATCAGACCGTGATCGCACTAGTACTCATCGGTGGCGTGCTCACCGTGGTGGGCAATTTCCTCGCCGACATCGCGCTGAGCGTGGCCGATCCCCGGATCCGGATCGCGTAGGCCGACGCCATGGTGAGCATTGGCGAGGTAGCCGAGACTGTGCCCGGCCCTCTCCCCGAAGGCGGGCCGGTCCAAGGGCCGCGGGCCGGCTGGCGCCTGGCCCTGTCGTCCTTCGTCGAGAACAAACTGGCCGTCGTCGGCGTCGGGATCATCGTGTTCTTCATCGCCTTCTGCTTCCTGGGGCCGTTCGTGTACCACACCAACCAGATCGACACGAACGTGATCGACGCGTACTTGCCCCCCGGCAAGGGTCATCCGCTCGGCACCGATGGCAACGGGTTTGACGAGTTGGGACGAATGATGAGAGGCGGCCAGGCGGCCCTTGAGATCGGATTGTTCGCGTCACTGATCGCCACCGTCATCGGCACTCTCGTCGGAGCGGTGGCCGGCCTGATCGGTGGGATTCTGGACGGCCTCCTGATGAGGATCGTCGACATCTTGCTATCGATCCCCCTGCTGTTCGTCATCCTGATCGTGTCGGCCCATTTCAATGGGGCCAGCGTCTTCAGTCTCTCGCTCATCATCGGCGCCTTCTCCTGGTTGGTGTCGGCCCGCCTGGTGCGGGGCGAGGTCCTCACCCTCCGGGTCCGGGACTTCGTCCTGGCCTCGCGCACCATGGGGGCCTCGAAGAGCCGGCTCATCTACAAGCACCTGATCCCCAACGCGCTCGGAGTCGTCATCGTCAACATCACCTTCCAGGTGGCCGACGCCATCAACCTGCTGGCCCTGCTGGGCTTCCTCGGCTTCGGACTCAACTACCCCCAAGTGGACTGGGGCGACATGCTCTCTGACGCATTGAACTCCCTGCAGGATGGATACTGGTGGCTGGTCTACCCGGTCGGCATCTGCCTGGTTCTGGTCGTCATGGCGTTCAACTTCATCGGCGATGCCCTGCGCGACACCGTCGACGTCCGTTTGCGGCGTCGCTGAGCAGCCGGGCCGCACGTCGCATGCCTGTCCTCGAAGTCGTCAACCTCACGACCCACATTCAGCTGTCCCGTTCGGTGGTCCAGCCGGTCGGCAACATCAGCTTCTCCCTCGAGGCGGGCGAGACACTCGGCCTGGTCGGCGAGTCGGGTAGCGGCAAGTCCATGACCGGTCTTTCCATCATGCGCCTGTTGCCCGGCGGGGGCCGCGTGGTCTCCGGATCGATACTGCTGAACGGGCAGGACCTGGTCACCAAGAGCGACGTCGACATGCAGGCCGTACGGGGCAACGAGGTGGCGATGATCTTTCAGGACTCGCTCACCTCATTGAACCCGACGATGAACATCGGGGACCAGATTGCCGAGCCACTCCGCCGACATCGTCGGCTCTCGAAGTCCGAGGCCCTGGACCGGGCGGCGGAAATGCTCGGTCTGGTGGGCTTTCCCCGCCCCAAGGACCAACTCGCCACCTACCCGCACCAGCTATCGGGGGGTCAGCGCCAACGGGTGATGATTGCCATCGCGCTGTCGTGCGATCCCAAGGTCCTCATCGCAGACGAACCGACCACCGCGCTCGACGTCACCATTCAGGCACAGATTCTGGCCCTGCTCGACGACCTCAAGGCGCGACTGGGGATGGCCGTGCTGCTCATCACCCACGACATGGGCGTCGTGGCCGGGCGGGCCGACCGGGTCAACGTCATGTACGCCGGACGGATCGTCGAGAGTGCATCGACCAGCCCGATGTTCTCGCACATGCACCATCCCTACACCCAGGCGCTGCTGGGCTCCATTCCCAAACTGACGCAGGATCCCGAGATCGAATTGTTCTCCATTCCGGGGCTCCCACCCGACCTGATCGATCCACCGGCCGGTTGCCGATTCGCGGCCCGCTGCCGCCTGGCCACCGACCAGTGCCGCGTCGATGAACCGCCACTCATCGACCCCGCCGGCGGCCACGCGTTCGCCTGCTGGCACCCGGTCGACGGCCCGGTCGACCTGGAGTCGGTCACGGCCGCTCGCCTCCCTCCGGCGGTGGCGGCAGAGCCGGCCACCAGCCCGAACCCAGATGTCCTGGTCCTCCAGAACCTGGTCCGGGAGTACCCGATCACTTCGGGGATGGTGCTCAGGCGGCAGTCGGGGTCGGTCAAAGCGGTGAGCGACGTATCGCTCTCGGTGGGGAGGGGCGAGACGTTCGGGCTCGTCGGGGAGTCCGGGTGCGGGAAGACCACCCTGGGCAAGATCATCGTCGGCCTGGAACGGCCCGACAGCGGAAGCGCAGTGTTCGAGGGGACGGACATCTCGGGCCTGAGCCAGCGGGCCTTCCGCCGGTTCCGCCGCGACCTGCAGATGATGTTCCAGGACCCCATCGGGTCACTTGACCCTCGGATGCGGGTGGGGGCCGTTCTCCGTGAGCCGATGGAGATCCAAGGGATCGGCAATCGGCGCTCGCAGGACGCCATCACCCGTGAGCTGCTGGGGGAGGTGGGGCTGCCGGCCAGCGCCGTCGAGCGCTTCCCCCACGAATTTTCAGGCGGCCAGCGCCAGCGGATCGGGCTGGCCCGGGTCCTTACCCTCAATCCCAAGGTCATCGTGGCCGACGAGCCGGTCAGTGCGCTCGACGTATCCATCCGGAGTCAGGTGCTCAACCTCATGAAGAGGCTGCAGGACAGGCACGGCATGACCTATGTGGTGATCTCGCACGACCTGGCCGTCGTGAAGTACCTGGCCGACCACATCGGCGTCATGTACCTGGGGAAGTTGGTGGAGACCGGCTCGGCGGACGACATCTACCAGCGAGCCGCTCACCACTACACGGCCGGGCTCATCGCCACCATTCCCGAGCCGGATCCCGACCGGGAGAAGGCCAAGACGGTGGTGCCGGTCACCGGTGAGCTGCCGAGCGCCGTCGACCCCCCATCAGGCTGCCGGTTCCGCACTCGATGCCCGGCGGCGCAGGATCGCTGCGCGGCCGAGGAGCCGCCCATGCGATCCTTCGGACCTGGACATCAGGCCGCCTGTCACTTCCCGCTGCGGACCCCCGTGGCGGACCCGGTGCGCGCCGGTGCCCGCTCCGTTCACTGACGCTGGCCTGTGCCCTCTTGCGTCCCAACTGACCACGGCAGGTCCTCGGCGTAGGCCCAACTCCGGCGATGGATGGACGACATGCCGTACCCCCGGAGCGCGATCTGATGGCGATTGGACGGGTAGCCCTTGTTGCGCTCGAAACCGTAGGCCGGGAAGTGCTCCGCCTCGCCTCGCATGAGACGGTCCCGCACGACCTTGGCCAACACCGACGCGGCGGAGACGGACGCGCAGCGGGCGTCACCCCCGACAACCGGTCGCACGTGACCATCGAATTCACTCGCCACGCCGTCGGATCGGCGAAGGAGGTTGATCGGGCCATCGACCAGCAGCGCGTCAGGCGCCACCGAAAGGCCGCCCAGGGCGCGCTCGGCCGCCAGGCGGAGGGCGATGGTCATCCCCCACTCGTCGCACTCATAGGGAGTGGCGTGGCCGACCGCCCACTCGATGCACCAGGCCCCCACCGCCTCGAAAATCTCCTCACGCCTTGCCTCGCTGAGCTGCTTGGAGTCGCGCAACCAGGCCGGCATCGATCGCTCGGCCCGCGGCTTCACCACGGCCACCCCAACCGTGAGCGGGCCGGCCCAGGCGCCACGCCCGACTTCATCGAGACCGGCGACCCGAGCATGGCCCTGCGTCCGGAGCGACCGTTCCATGGCAAGAGTGGGGCGGGAGACCCCGGTTCCTGTCACGGGGTCCTCACCGGGGCGTCGCCCTCAATACGATGGGGCCGTGGACGACGAGGGGGTGGCGGGACTGGACCCGAACGCGCGGACTCCCCTGGCCCCGGGGACCCAGGTGGATGTGCGGAACCGGTACCAGGGAACGTGGGTGCGCGGCTTCGAGGTGGCGGAGTTCACCAGCGAGGGCTACCGCATCCGACGACTCTCCGACGGCAGCATCCTCGGCGAGCTGTTCTCTCGCGACGACGTCCGCCGCGAACGGAAGCGTCAGGGCTTCTGGTGGCACTGAGCCGCGCTACGGCCCGGGCTTGCGCACGGCCTCGATGTACTCGTCGATCGGGATGGCCGACAGCGTCAGCGTCTTGAGTGTGCCCCGGGCCCCGAGGATGAGGGCGACCCGCGCCATGGTCTTCTCGTCAGGCGCGTCGAGCACAGTGGCGAAGTCGTAGGGACCGAGCAGGGCCCATTGGGCCACCACGTGCACGCCCATCGCCTCGACCTCCGCGTTGACGGCCTTCAGCCGGTCCGGGTTCTCGGTCAGCGTGGCTGCCCCTTCGGGCCCCACTGTCGAGAGCATCAAAAAGGTGGACATGCGCCCAAGCTACCGCAGGGTGGTGGTCGCCCCTGGTGTACTCACGTCCCGCCGAGCTGGCCCCGCAGTACCTTCCCCATGGCATTGCGGGGGAGTGCGTCCGTCACCTCGAACCGGCGCGGCCGCTTGTAGGCGGCCAGCTGCTCGGTGGCCAGGGCCTCCAGTGCATCGAGGTCCGGCGCCCCGTCGGCGCCCACCACGAAGGCCACCACCGACTCGCCCCACTCGGGCGACGGGCACCCGACCACGGCGACCTCGGCCACCGACGGATGGCCAGCCAGGACCGCCTCGACCTCGGCCGGATAGACATTGTGGCCCCCGGTGATGATGAGCTCGGTCCGACGGCCGCGGATGGCAACGTAGCCGTCCGAGTCCACCGACGCCAGGTCTCCGGTGCCGAACCAACCGTTGTCCGCCATCGCCTCGGTGGCCCCACGTCGGCCCCAGAAGCCCCGGCACAACGACGGGCCCCGCACCAACAGCTCCCCCACCCCGCGCTCGTCCGGCTGGTCGATGGCGGCCTCGATGCCGGGCAACGGTGTGCCGACCGTGCCCGGTCGCCGTTCTCCCTCGAGCGGGTTGGACAGGGTGAGCAGCGTCTCGGACATCCCGTAGCGCTCCAGCACGGGGAGCCCTTCTCGGGCCAGGCGGTGCCACAATTCGGCGGGCAAGGGGGCCGATCCCGAGACGCACAGGCGCAGGCTCCGCAGCTCGCCGGCCCGACCCGTGCCGGCCAGGCGGTGGTACATCGTGGGCACGCCGAAAAACATGGTGCAGGAGGGGGCGGCAGCCAGCACACTCTCCTCGCGGAAGCGGTCGAACACCACGGCCGATGCCCCGGCGGTGAGGGTGCCGAAGAGCCCGGCGCACAAGCCGTGTACGTGGAAGAGCGGGAGGGCGAGGATGAGCCGGTCGTCCGGCTGCCAACCCCACGCCGCTCGCACCGACTGCACCCCGGCCAGCAGCGAGCGGTGCGTATGGACGGCCCCCTTCGGCTTCCCCGTCGTCCCCGAGGTGTAGACGATCAAGGCGTCGTCGTCGGGCCGCGACCGGTCGAGGTCGCCGCCCGCAGCGCCAAAGTTGCGACCGTCGGCCAGGAGCTGGGCCGGGCGCCCGATGGCGATCCCCGGCGCCGCCGCCCCGACCCATTCGCCGTGATCGTCGCCGTCCACCACGGCGACGGCCGGCTGGGCGTCGCCGACGAGGTGGGCCAGTTCGGCGGCGGTCGACGACGGGTTCACCGGGACGACGACCGCACCCGCCCGCATGGCCCCGAGCAACGCCACGATGGCGTCGAGGCCGGCCGAGCAGCTCCACAACACCCGGTCGCCCGCGCCCACCCCGAGCTCGCGCAGCCCCGCCGCCGCCTGGCCCGTCAGCTCAGCGAGCTGGCCGCCGTCGAGGACCTTGGTCGGGTCGGCACCATCGAGGAGAGCCGGCTGGGCCGCCCGCGGCGGTGACGACCAGGTGGCCGCCCACAGGCGGGGCAGGGTCCCGCCCGCCATCAGCATTTCGGCTGTCCCGGGATGCCGACCGGCCGGAATCACCACAGCCATAGGCACGTCATAGTCTGGCGGCCATGACCGCACGCCGCATTGCCATCGTCCCGCACACTCATTGGGACCGTGAATGGTACAAGTCCTATCAGGACTTCCGTCTCAACCTGGTCGACCTGATCGACACCCTGCTCCCCTTGTTGGAGGCCGACCCGAGCTACCAGTACTTCATGCTGGACGGGCAGATGGCCGTGGTCGACGACTATCTAGAGGCTCGGCCCGAGGCCGAGGAGCGGCTCCGGGCGCTGGCGGCGGCGGGCCGCATCAGCATGGGGCCGTGGTACATCCTCATGGACGAGTTCCTCTCCTCGGGCGAGACGATCATCCGGAACCTTCAGATGGGCATCGTCAGGGGAGCCGCGTTCGGTGGTGCCATGGACGTCGGCTATCTCCCCGACATGTTCGGGCATATCGCGCAGATGCCCCAGATCCTCCGCCAGGCCGGCTTCGCCCACACCGTGGTGTGGCGGGGCGTGCCCTCGGCCATCTCGAAGAACGCCTTCCTCTGGGCCGCCCCCGACGGCTCCACGGTGAGGGCCGAGTACCTGCCCGTGGGCTACGGCAACGGGGCGGCCCTGCCCGACGACGCCAAGGCGTTGGTCCGGCGGACGTCGGATCACGTCAAGGAAGTCGAGTCGTTCCTGATCAACGATCTCCTCTGCATGAACGGATCGGACCACCTCTTCCCGCAGCCGGCGCTCGGGCGGGTGGTGGCCGAGGCCAACGACCTGCAGGACGAGTTTGTCTTCGAGGTGACGTCGCTCGGGCAGTATCTCGAGGGGGCGCCGACCGACGGGCTGGAGCGGTGGCAGGGTGAGCTCCGCTCGGGCTGGCGCTCGAACATGTTGATGGGAGTGACGTCCAACCGGGTGGACGTGAAGCGGATGGGCGCCCTCGCCGAGCGTGAGCTCGAGCGGCGGGCCGAGCCGCTGGCCGCCCTGTTCCAGCTTCCCTCGGCGTGGCCGGCCGAACTGCTCCACCTGGCGTGGAAAGAGGTGGTGCGCAACTCGGCCCACGATTCGATCTGCGCCTGCTCGGTCGATGATGTCGTCGACGCCGTCCTGCACCGCTACGCCGAGGCGCGCACGATCGCCAACGGCCTGGCCGCCCGGGCCGTCAAGTCGTTCGCCCGTTCCCTGTCCGAGCCGGGCGCCTTCGTCCTCAACCCGGTGCAGCGGGCCCGCTCCGGCGTGGTCGAGCTGGTGGTGGACGCGTCCGAACCGGCACCCGCCGACGTCCAGGTCCTGTCGGAGCGGATGGGGCTCCCGGGCTCCATGGTCCTCGATGCGGACACCGTCCGCACCGTCCTCGGCATGCTGCAGGGACCGAAGATCAGCGACGACGCCTGGGTCCAGGACATCGTGATCGAAGAGGACGACGAGGGCCTCGATATCACTCTGACCATCGGCACCGAAGAGCGCCCGAACGTGCCGATCGCCGAGGCCAAGCAGGACATCTTCACCAGGCTCGGCGCCCGGCCCGATGCGGTCATCCGCGTCGCCATGGACCAACCCCCAACCCGGCGCATCGCGGCCCGGGTGACCGACGTGGCCGGCTACGGGTGGCAACTGTTCGAGCCCGCTCGCCTCGACCACCCGCTGACCACCTCCGACGACGACGCCATCGTCACGCTGGCGAACGGCCTGGTCACGGTCGAGGTCGACAAGGCGCTGGGTACGTTCGCCCTCAACGGGGTCGCCAGCTACGGCCGCCTGGTCGACGGTGGGGACCTGGGCGATTCGTACAACTACTCCCCGCCCCGCCAGGACAGCTCGGTCGACGCCCCGACGTCGGTCTCGGTGCAGCTGCTCGAGTCCGGACCCGTCCGGGCCATGGCCGTCATCACCGCCGCCTACACCTGGCCCGACCACGTCGACGGCTCGTCGCAGGCCCGGGTGGGCGAGCATGACGTCGAGATCGAGACCACGCTCGAACTCAGGGCGGACGAGCCGGTCGTCCGTGTGACGACGACCTTCGTGAACCCGAGCAAGGACCACCGCCTGCGGGTCCACCTTCCCCTCCCCGAGCCAGCGACCGTGTCGAGGGCCGAGACCGCCTTCGGCACCGTCGAGCGCGGCCTGACTGTCGAGGGAAGGAGCGACGAGTATGGCTTGCCGACCGCCCCGTCGCGGCGATTCGTCTTCGCCGGCGGACTCACCGTGGTACACGAAGGGGTCTGCGAATACGAGCTGATCGACATCGACGACGACGGCGGCGGCGGCGGCGAGGCGGCCCGGGCGATCGCGCTGACCGTCCTTCGCTCCACGGGGATGCTCTCGCGGCTCGGCATGGCCTATCGGCCCTTCCCCGCCGGCCCGCTCACGCCGGTACCGGGTCTGCAAATGACGGGGCGGCCCGTCAGCCTCCGCTACGCGCTGGCCGTGGGGGACGACGTCGATCCGTTCGCCATGGCGGACGACGTGCTCCTCCCCCTCGAGGTAGTGACCACGCTGGGAGGGGGCACCCGGCCGTCGGCCGGCAGCGAACTGACGATCGAGGGCGCCGAGGTCAGCGCGCTGCGACGGGAGGGCGGCCTGATCGAGGTGCGGGTGTTCAATCCGACGGCCGCGCCGACGACGGTCGGCATCGCCGGGCGCGCCGGGTGGCTGGTGGACCTGCGGGGCTACCCCGAGCGGCCCTTCGAGGGCTCCTTCGAGCTACGACCCTTCGGGATCGCCACCGCCCGACTTCGCGGCGACTGAACCGGGGGGCCGGTTGCTGGTCAGCAGCCGCTCCCCCACCTCACGGAGCTCCTCCAGATCGCGCAGGACCTCGGAGAGCCGCTCCCAGCGCACGTTCCGGCGCCGGTCGGCGGCCGCTCCGGCGCCGTCGGCTTCCTGACCCGCTCGGCCCAGCCACCACAGCTGGACCCGGCCCAGGTCCTTCAAGAGCCGGGGGCGCAGGGCCCGCGCCGTGAATTCGTCCGATGTCTCCTCGAGCAAGGCGGCGTGGAATTCGTCGGAGATGAGGACGGTCCCCGGGTTCCCGATGTTGACGATGCGGTGGGCCAGGTTGACGGTGGGTCCGTAATAGTCGCCGTCACGTAAGAGGACGGGGCCGGACGCCAGCCCGACCCGGACGTCCGACAGCAGTTCGTCGTCGGCGTAGGCGTCGGCCAGGTCGAGACCGATGCGGGCGGCATCGGCGGGGCGGTCGACGACGAACATGACCTCGTCGCCGATCATCTTGACCACCCGACCCCGGAGCCCGGTCACGATGTCGTGGGACAGCTCTTCGAACCGCCGGACCACGGCCGCCAGTTCCTGGTCGCTCAGGTGTTGGCTCAACAGCGTGAAACCGACCATGTCGGCGAACCCGACCGCCAGCACGGGGCTCTCACCGGGGGCCAGGCCGTGGCTGCGCAGCATGATGCTGCGCTTGATGCCGGCGGCCACCTGGCGCCGCCACACGAACTCGAGGATCCGGGCCATGGCGGGAATGGTGACGTCGGCCACGCTGGCGAAGGCATCCGCCGCGATGACCGAGTCGACGTCGGTGCTCGTGATGTCGCCCGGGACCAGCTCGGCCTCGGCGATGCGCGACATCGAGGAGCCGATGACCCGCGCCAGCTGCAGGGCGGTATCGGTGCGAGCCGCGCCGAGCGCCTGCAGGCCCTGGAACAGTCGCACAGCTTCGAGGTCGAGATCGGTGAACGAGCGGTCGTCGTCGGCGGCGCTCGGGAATCCGAGGGCCCGCCAGAACCGCTCCAGCAACTTGATATCCACGCCCGTCAGCTCGGCCACCTCGAGCCGGGTGTAGCGCCGACGGGAGGGCACCAGCATCCGGTCGTAGACGAAGAGGTCGAGGACATCGTCGGCCACGGCCTGGTCGATCTCCTCGACCGTGGCGCCGTATCCCCGGAGGAGGTCACTGACGTGGGCCAGCGCGGTCTCCCGCCTGGTCCCGTCATGGTCCGACGAGAGGGACCCTTCCTGCCCGAAGAGCCCGCTCATTGCTGCAGCCCGCGAATGAGCGCCTCGTCCCATTCGGGCCGCGAGGGTCGGTCCATCAGGGACATCAGCGCATCGAGGGGGGAGCACCGACCTTCCACGATGGCTTCGACCTGCTCGGCGATCGGCATCTCGACACCGTGGGCTCGGGCCAGACCGACCAGGGGCCCGGCGCTCTTCACGCCTTCGGCCACCATGTGCATGCTGGCCACGATCTCGTCGAGCGGGCGGCCCTGCCCGAGCTCGAACCCCACGGTCCGGTTCCGGCTCTTCGGGCTGGCGCAGGTCGCCACCAGGTCACCCACGCCGGCCAGGCCGCCGAACGTCAGAACCTGGCCACCCACCGAGATGCCCAGGCGACCCAGCTCGGCCAGACCGCGGGTGATCAACACGGCTCGCGTGTTCTCGCCGAACCCGAGGCCGTCACAGATGCCGGCCGCGATGGCCATCACGTTCTTGGATGCGCCGGCGATCTCGCAACCGACGACATCGGTGCCCATGTAGACCCGGAACGTCCGGGTGTGCACGAGGTCCTGCACCCGTCGGGCCAGGGTCTCATCGCTCAAGGCCACGACGCTGGCCGCGGGATGTCCCTGGGCGACCTCACGGGCCAAGTTCGGCCCGGTCAGCACCCCGGCTGGAATGTCGGGGAGCACTTCGGAGATCACTTCGGACATGCGCAGGTTCGTGCCGTTCTCGATGCCCTTGGAGAGGCTGATGACGGCTTCGATGCCCGACGCGAAGGGCGCCATGTCACCCAGCACGGCCCGGAAGCCGTGTGACGGCACCGCCATGAACACGACCCCGGCACCATCGACCGCCTCTTCGAGGGAGGCGGTCGCTCGCAGCGCATCGGGCAGTGGAATCCCGGCGAGGTACGTCTCGTTCTCCCGGGTCTCCTCAATGGACGTCGCCAGCGCCGGTGAGCGGACCCACAGCGAGGTCGGGTGGCTCGCCCCGACCAGGGCCGCGACCGCGGTGCCCCATGACCCAGCGCCTATGACCGCCACCCGATCGTTCATCCCCTTCAGCCTACGGCGGCCCGGAGGACCCGCTCCGCCCGCCCGTACACTGTCGTCAGTGCCCGCAGGCGTCTCTGTCACCCCGCGCTCCCCCACGTCGCTTCCCCGGACGCCTCTCGGACCCCGCGTCGTCCTCATCCCGGTCAAGGGCTTCCGCCAGGCCAAACGGCGGCTCGGCGCCACCCTGAGTGATGAAATGCGGGTGAACCTGGTTCGATCGATGGCGGAGAACGTCGTTGTCGCCTGTGCTCCGCTTCCAGCGGTAGTGGTGTGTGACGACCCCGAGGTGGCGGAGTGGGCCGGCGCTCTGGGGGCGACCGTCATGTGGGAGCCGGGCCAAGGGTTGAACGGCGCCGTGCGATCCGGAGTGGATCAACTCTCCGATGCTGGGGTGCAGTGGGTGACCGTGGCCCATGGCGATCTACCCCGGGCCCGCCATCTCGGTGCGTTGGATCCGTTCGAGGGCGTGACCCTGGCGCCCGATCGCAGGGACGATGGGACCAATGTGCTCCGCCTTCCTGTGAACGTCGACTTTCACTTCTCCTACGGGCCGGGTTCGTTTCGGGCTCACCGGGCGGAGGCGGGCCGACTCGGTCTGCCGGTGCGCATTCTCCGGATACCGGCCTTGGCCTATGACGTGGACTGGCCGGACGACGTCAAGGATCTCGCTAGGTGATCTCAGATCCCTAAGGGGCCCCAATTGCAAAGTCGGGGGCCCGCAGGCCCCCGACTTCACCCGTTCCCGAAGGAACGCTCTTCCTAGCGCCGACGAGCCGCCTTGCGGGCAGGTGCCCGACGGACAGCCTTCTTGGCTGCCGGACGCCTCTTGGCCGGAGCGCGCTTGACAGCCTTCTTGGCTGCCGGGCGCCTCTTGGCCGGAGCCCGCTTGACAGCCTTCTTGGCTGCCGGGCGCTTCTTGGCCGGAGCCCGCTTGACAGCCTTCTTGGCTGCCGGGCGCTTCTTGGCCGGAGCGCGCTTGACAGCCTTCTTGGCTGCCGGGCGCTTCTTGGCCGGGGCTCGCTTAACTGCTTTCTTTGCTGGGGCCCGTTTCACTGCCTTTTTGGCTGGGGCCCTTCTCTTCGCGGCTACTGCCACAGGTGCACCTCCCTAGGAGCATGGTCACTGAATAGAGGTGAAGCCTGCGCCACGACGATGTGCGGAACACATCGTCGTGCGCACTGCCGCACCGATTTCTCTGTCAATCGGGACATATGACCCGTTCGAAGCTTGGTCATCGACTTCGCCTCATTGAGCCAGTCCGTTCCGTTTTCCCGAATTGCAATGATTGATTGAGGTGATGAGGCACCGCATGTCGCGCGTATTCGGCAATCCGACATCGTCGCCTCTCGCGCTGCTCACTGTTGTGTCGCAGCACATTTCAACCCTCCCTAACACTTCGGGTACGCACATTCTTGGCGGTGAACATGCTCAGGTCAAGCATCCTCCAATCGCGCCGCGCTTTTGGGGTGCAAAATCGACATCATTATGGACGCGTACATGGCGGGAAATTCCGTTCGACAGGCGCACTAACGCGCTGCGTCGCGAGCACTCGTCGCCTCTTTCGAAACAATGTCCCATAGATATGTGCATGCCGTCGCGCGACCATCGACCCAGTGAAATGGGCACGAATGGACGACGACAATGCGGCTGCATCACGCACAAAGCAGGTAGACGGATTGCGCGCTGTTCATCGCAATGCGGGCTACAGCATCTATCTCGGAGCGGGAGAAATGGGGTGGCTCTGGGCCGGCGCCCAACGGTCCACACTGGTCCTCGGCCCCTCGCGCTCAGGGAAGACGTCCTCCCTGGTCATACCCAATCTTCTGGTGGCCGGGGGACCGGCCGTCTCGACCTCAACCAAGCCTGACGTGATGGAGGCTACGGCCCCGGCCCGCTCCCGTGAAGGATGGGCCTTCCTTTACGACCCCAGCGGCGAAATTGAATGCCCTCGAGGGGTCGAGCGAATCGGGTGGTCACCGATCACGACGGCGCTCAGTTGGGATGCCGCCGTGCAGACATCTGACGCCATGGTGCGCGCGGCACGCCTTGGAGGTGGGTCAGCCTCGTACTCGCCGAACGAGCAGCACTGGACCGAACGAGCGGGTGCCTTGCTCTCTCCTTTGCTCCATGCGGCCGCCCTGGAGTCGCTCCCCATGAGGAGCGTGCTGCGCTGGATTGATCGGCACGACGGGGCCACGCCCTTGCAGATCCTCTCGAGCACCGTGGGCGACGAAGCCACCGCCACGGACCTCCTGGCGGGAATTGTGGGGACCGATGCCAGAGAACAATCAGGCATCTGGTCCACCGCCTCCGGTGTCCTGGCGGCGTACCGGACCCAGGGTGCGCTGGCATCCACTGAGGCACCGCCCCTCAACGCGGCAGAGTTCTGTCGCGGGCCCAACACGATGTACATCTGCTCCCCGGGACGTCGACAGCACCAATTCGCTCCCTTGGTCGTGGCCGCCATCGGCGACGTTCGGGATGCCACCTACGTTCGGGAGCGGTCCGGGGTGCGGTCGCCGCCGACGCTCTTCGCCCTCGACGAGGTGGCGAATATCGCCCCAATTCCCGACCTCCCGACCATGGTCAGTGAAGGGGCCGGTCAGGGGCTTCTTGTCCTGGCCTGCCTACAGGACCTCTCGCAAGCCAGGGCGCGTTGGGGGGCCGCCGCCGAAGGATTCGTCTCTCTGTTCGGCACGACGGTCGTGCTACCCGGGATCGCCGACGCCACGACCCTGCGGAATCTCAGCGCGCTCGCCGGGGACAGAGAGGTGGCGTCCACCACGCTGGGTCAGTCCGTGGGTCACCGAGGGCGGATCCGCCCTTCGAGTTCGGTCAGCACGGTGCGTCTACCGCGATTGCCGGTCGACTCGATCGCCCGCGGTGCCAAGGGTCGAGCGATCGCCGTGAGCGCCGAGCGCCAGTTCGGTGCGGTCACCCTTACCCCGGCCCACGACTGTAAGCCGTGGTGCGAGCTTCTGCCGCCGGGGCGCTCGCTCATGCACCACGAGCCCGTTGATCGCGGTCGGTGATCGCTAGCGTCCCCGGTCCATGTCGAGCATCTGAGGGGGCCGCCAACCCAATCGCTGACGGGCCACCTCGATCTCACGAGCAGTGCGGAGTTGATCTGCCAATTGCTTCGCCGGAAGTTTCGAAACGCCCGGCGGAGTTGCGACGAACCCGGCCCCATCGTCACCCCTGGCCACACCCCAACGGCTGCGATACCCCTCGATAGCGCCAGCTGCGCTGCGCCAGACCGCATGCGCCGCGGGGTCGATGGGCCGCGGGCCAAGTGCTTGCAGGAGATGTGACCCGGGGGACACCGTCCGCAGCGAGTGAGTAGCTTCGGCCACTCCGACCTGGGGCTGCGGTTTGGCTGTAGGCACCCACATGTCGGCCAACGCCTGAAGGTGCTCCGTACGGGCGCCTCCCACCGCAGCAGCGCCAAAGGCAGCCACGACATCACGACGCCGAGCGGCCCGATCGGGGCTGAGCGACAGGACGGCGCCGTACCGGTGCTCATTGAGCGTGTGGTTCTGCTCCCGAGGTGGGCCTCGTTCCAGCAGGTGTCCCAAGCCGGCTTCACCATCGATAGCCCTGGCTCGTCCTGCCCACTGCGCTGACAGGTCGTCATAGGTTGGTCCCGGCTGTTTCGGTGATCGTGTGGCGGCCCAGGCAACGCGAGCGCCCCTAGTCGAATGAGACCCCCACGTGCTCATGTGACGACGAATGTCGGCTGAACGTGACGAAAACTCCCCGATGAGGAGCGGCGACATGCCATGGACTTCAGCCTGAAGTCCAGGCGTGGCGGCCCACCCGATGTTGAGACGGGCCGCCAGCTCGGTTCGCAGGTGGGCGCCGTATACCGCGTCGGCCGCCCCACGGTGTGCGGACAGTCCCCGTTGGTCACAGGCGCTCCACCGGCCGTCGAGGCCGTGGACAAGGTTGGCCATCACGACGTGGCTATGGAGATGAGGGTCGAGGTTTCGATTCACTCCGTGAGTGAATGTGGCCGCGACGAGTCCGGTCGTTGGCACAAGGTTCCGATCTACTCCTGAGCCGCGTTGAGCCGAAAGGCTGTGCGCCTCGACATACCAGAGGGCACCACCGACGGCCGCCCGGTGTGCCGCTAGAACCTCTCGACCCATCTCCTCGCCTCCGAGGGCGAACAGCAGGCTCACCGACTTGGGCGGACTGAACGTCAGGTCGTAGCCGAGGACGGTGGCACGGTCCGAGCGGAGGCGGTGCCCCGTGGCAGGGTGGCGCCCCCCGAGGATGCTCCCTAAGTCGCCCGGGTCGATTGGCCCCCGCAGCGAAAGCCGTTCGGCGGCCGTCCCGGTCCACTCCGCCCGCCCCCCCTCTCTTCCCGACATCGGGAGCGGCAGTTCCTGGGCGAGATCGGCGAGGTAATAGTCCGCCCCTAAGGAGGCCAGCCGATGGACACCCAGCATCTCCCTTCGGCCTCCCTAATTTTAGATGCTTTTCATACCATCATATATCCTTTTGGTACAGGGCGAGAACTTTCTGTGCGGCGCGGGCCGCCAGGTCGGTCAGCTCAGGCGGACGTACCACCTCGGCGTCGCTGCCGAGCTGGAGGAGGAGTCGCTCGAACCAGGCCATGCCGGCCACCGCGAGGACCACGTCGGTCACCAACCCGTCGGCGGACCGGGCGACCGCTCTCACTGGCACCGACTCGGCCACCCACTGCGCCCCCGGGCCGAGGCGCAGCTGAACTTCGACGGCGCCCGGACCGGGAAGAAACGTGTACTCGGCGGTCCGGACGGCGACCGTTTTGGGTGCATCAGCCAGGTCGTGCGGCCGAACGGCACCGATGCGGTCAACCCTGAACCTCCTCATGTCGTCGGCCTTGTGGCAGAACGCATCCAGATACCAATGGCCCTCCGTGGTCACGACCTGAACCGGCTCGACGACGCGGGTAGTGGATTCGTCCCGCGACGCCGAGTGGTAGTCGATTTCGAGGGCTTGTCCGTCCTCGCATGCTCGCCGCACCTCGGGCAAGAACCGGGGTGCGTCGACGTCGACGCCCAGGGCCTCGCGCGAGCCGAGCGCCGAATCGAGCTTGGCCAGCGCGCGGCGGAGCGCACCGTCGTTCGAACCGGGGACGGCGAGGATCAGGCGTGCCGAAGCCGCCACGGCGAATCCTTCAGCAGATGTCAGCCGGCGCGGCCGCGCAAACTCAGCCGGGAGAAAGGCCCGGACGGAGGAGTCCGACACCTCGATCTCCATCAAGGCGTCGGGCGTGTACGGGGGAATCCCGCAGCACGCAGCCAGCTCAAGCTCGCGGACGAGCTCGGCTTCACCCATATTGAAGCGACGAGCCACCTCGGCGATCGGGGCCTCACCAACCTGGGCCAGCCACCCGACCACCGCCAACAGGCGGCGAAGTCGCTGGCTGGTCTCCTGTCCGGGGACGCCCCGGGCGGCAGACAACTCGTCAGTCGACTCGAGGGCCTGCAGGGTGGCCGGTGCCGCGCCCTTGGACGTGGGCAACTGGGCGCCCTCCCTCTGAGCAACCAGCCAGTCGACCAGCTCGGTCCTGAACTCAGCCGGCTCGAGGATCTCGGCGTGCTCCATGAGGCCGAGGATCCATGATCTGATGGCCGGGAAACCGGCGACTTCAAGTCGGAGGACGACGGACCCGTCATCGTCCCGGCTCTCGACCCTGTCGTCTCCCACTTCCTCCGCCACCCGCGGTCCCTCCAAGGCGTCTACCCGAATCCTGGTCGCCACGAGGTCACCGCTCTCAGAGCGCCAAGGGTCGTCCGGCAAGGCAGCCCTGATGTCGATCCCTTGGGGAAGTGCAGCGCTGTCGGGCGCCTCCAGTGTCACCGCGCCGTCGATCCGGTCGACTCTGAAGGTGCGCACCGCGTCGCGCTCGAGATCCCAGGCCACAAGGTACCAGTGGCCGAATCGGAACCAGAGTCCGGCCGGAGCAACCCGGCGGGCCTCCGATCGGTAGGTAAAGGCGGCCTCCGCGCGCGTGCGCACCGCCTCGAACAGATCGATGAGGGCACGTGGCCGATCGAGCGTGGCGATCGGGCGCACCTCGCCCAAGCCGGTCGCCCCGAGCTTCAAGAGAGCATCTCGACCACTAGGATCCCCCAGGTGCACGCCGGCAACGGCCAGGTGCAGGGCGATCTGCTCATCTGGCTCGAGCGCCAGATCAGGCAGGTAGAACGCGTCACGATCAATCAGGTACCCGTATTGCTCCAGGCCGTCCAGCCTCTGGGTCCGCACGGGAATGCCTTCGTCGCGGAGGAGGCGCTTGTCCCGCTCGAACGCCTGTCGTCGCGCCGCGTGCTCGACCGGGTACCCGGGCACCTGATGGCCGATGGCTTCGAGCGTGAGTGGTTGGGTGGTGTTGAGAAGGACCAGTACGAGGTCCGTCACCCGTTCGAGTCGGTCGAGTCGTGCCGGTCCAGCCATCGGGGAGAGCCTATGGCGGGGAACGTTCGATGATTGCACTCGATCATCCCCTCAGTTGGCACATCCATATCCTTTGGACGCTGGCCATCATTGCCCTGGTTCTGGTCTACTACCGGGCCACGAGGGCGCCTGATCGGCGACCCGACCGCCGACAGGTCGCCACGTTCATCCTCGGCCTAGTGGCACTCGCGGTAGCCGTCACGTGGCCGCTGGGCGACCTGGCCGCCCATTGGTTGCTCATGGCACTGGTGCTCCAGCGGCTCCTGCTGATGTTGGCGATCCCACCACTCCTGGTGGCCGGAACACCGAGACCGATCCTCGCCCGACTCACCAGACCAATGGTGATTGACACCATCATCCGCCTTGCCGCCAAACCGATTCCAGCCGTGGCCTTCGTCACCGTGGTGGCCGTCGGAACCCTCACCACGGGAGCTGTGAGCCTTGCCAATTCTTCGGAGGTTGCCCGCGCGGCAATTCAACTTCTGGTCCTTTTCTCGGGCTTCGTGCTGTGGGCGCCCATCCTGACTGAGCTCCCCGGCGTGACGCGCCTCTCGGCGCTCGGCCGGGGTGGTTACCTGATTGTTCAGTCGATCGTCCCGAGCTTCCTCTCGGTCGTCTGGATCTTCGCCCGCCGGCCGCTCTACGCCGCTTACGCCCACCACGTGACCATTGCGGGTGTGTCACCCGTGCTGGACCAGCAGCTGGCTGGCTTCCTGGCCAAACTCTGCACCATCGCGGTGCTCTGGGCGGTCGCCTTCACGATCATGACCCGTGGCCAGGGCACGGCGGGGGACGAAGGCGACGAGCCTCTGATCTGGTCAGACGTCGAGCGAGAAATCGAACGGGCTGATCGGCGCGACCGGCGGGAGCGCTGGAGCGGACCCCCACCAGCCACTCCCCCTGGCTGAATACAGCGCTCGCGCCGAAAGTGCGGCAGATCGCCACCATGGGTAAATGACGATGTTCCGTGTCCGCCGAACGGCGGACAGCTCGAAACGAGCGGAGGCGCCGGTTCGGCCAGAACTTTCTCCGGCCCGACATCGCTGAAGGGATCGTTGCCGCGGCGACGTTCCAACCGGGCGAGCTCGTTCCCGGCAACGGCGGCCTGACTGTCGCGCTGGCTCGGCGAGGCGTACGACTCGTCGCAGTCGAACTCGACCCGCGTTGGGTCAGCACCCTCCGTCGCGACCTTCGTCCGAAGGGATTGACCGACGGGCCCGTCGTCACGGCTGACTTCAGACGCTTCACCTTGCCCCGCCAGCCCTTCGGGGTCATCGGCTCGTTACCCTTCGGGTCGACGACCTCCGACCTTCGTCACCGCCTCGACGACAGCCAGTCGAGCCTGCTCCGGGCGGCGGCGTACCACGAATTCGTGCGTCGACAGTGGCCGACCCAGTAGCGACCGCTCGAGTGGCGAAGTGGAGGTCACACCCATTCCGACACCCATCCGATGCGTTGGCGACTCGCTCGTCGGGCGGTAGCGTCTGCTCCTCGTATGCCATCCACGGGTGAATCAGAAGAGATTTGGAGCATCTCTGACGTTTTCCTCTTGGCTGAGGGTGACGGCAGCGGGCGGGTCGCTGTCCCCAATCTCAAGCTGACCATTCGGGGCGAGGGGCTCGAGCTGGCAAAGACCGACGGCGAGGCCACGTGGCGCAGCCGCTGGAGCAACCTGGACGAACTATCGATGGCTGAACACTCCGTCCTCCCCGATGGACGGGAAGGACTCGTCATGTTGGTAGTGGAGCGGGGGGGCCGCCATCACCGCTTCATCCTGCCCACCGATGAGCCGCTAGCCCTGGCCTCCCGAGTACGCCAACTCGCCCACGACCATCGGATTCGCACGTCTGAGCCTCGGTCGCCCGCCCTGCGCTCCCTCACCGTGGGGGTCGTCCTGGCCACAATGGCAACGCTGGCGGCGCTACTACTCTCCGCCGCCCACGTCATTCATTTCTGACGCCAAGCGGTGTCGCCCAGCGCAGGAATCGTCTAGGCGAGGGTTGCCCCACGCAACTCGTCGAGCGACAGCTCGGCGGTCTGGTTGCCGCCGCACTGCGGGCAGTGCTCGACGTGCCTCCAGGAGCGCAACAGCCGAGTGCCCTCGGGGTTCAAGAGGACGACGAAGGACTCTGAAATCGGATCGATCTCGAGCCCGAAGTAGGCGCGCCAGGCCGTTGTGGCGGCATGAGCATCCAGGGCAAGGCCTTTGAGGATCCGTCGAAAGCGCAGGCGATCCGTGTCGAAGATCCAGGTGCTGTGGCACGACTCAAGTACGAAGAGCCCGTTGTCGGAGTCTGTGGGGGGAGCCACATTGGTGATCATGCACGATCACTTCCCCAAATCAGCGTCGAATCAACCTCATCTGCGTTGCGAAATGATGACAATAAGACCCCACCCTGATCACACCGCTATTGCGGCCCGGCATCGTGCTTCCTCCCGACCACCAACTCCCTCTTGGTGCAGAGCTGGCGGAGGACGGAGCACAGCACGATCCGGGTGTCGGCCGGGTCGATGACCTGGTCGACCAGCCCCCGTTCGGAGGCCGGCCACGGGTTCAGGAAGGCTTCCTCATAGTCCTGTTCCCGCTCCGTCCGCTCGCCCGGTTCGATCCCCCGGTACAAGATCTGCACAGCGCCCGAGGCGCCCATGACGGCGATCTCCGCGCCCGGCCAGGCGAGGCAGATGTCGTTGCCGATGCCCCGGGAGTCCATGACGATGTACGCACCTCCGAAGGCCTTCCGAAGGATGAGGCAGATGCGTGGCGCCGTCGCCTGCGCGTATGCGAAGGCGAGCTCGGCCCCATGGCGGATCATGCCCCGCCATTCGAGGTCCTTGCCGGGCAGGAAGCCCGGAGTGTCGACCAGACTCACGATGGGGAGGTTGAACGAATCACAGAGCCGAACGAACCGGGCCCCTTTTTGCGACGCCGCGATGTCCAGCGTGCCGGCCAGGATCCGGGGTTGGTTGGCCACCACGCCCACCGGCAGTCCGCCCAGGCGGGCGAAGCCGGTCACGATCTGGCCCGCCCAACGTGGCCACAGCTCCCGGAATTCACCGTCATCGGCGACGGCCCTGATCACGTCGCGAATGTCGTACGTGGCCGCTTTTCGATCGGGAATGACCTCACGCAGCTCGGGCACCGAGCGCAGCACGGGGTCGGCGATCGTCGAGATGGGCGGCATCTCGTCGGCGTGCCCAGGCAGATACTCCAGCAATTCGGCCACTGCACCTTCGACATCGTCTGATTCGACCGCACACAATCCGCTCGATCGGGCGTGCGTGGACACGCCGCCCAGCTCGTGCAGTCCGATTGTGACGCCGGTGAAAGCGGCCACCATCTCGGGGCCGGAGACGAACGCGACGGCCTCAGAGTTCATGACGACCAGATCGGAGAGACCGAGGAGCAGCGCCGGTCCCGAGACAACCGGCCCAGTGGCCGCGGCGATCACCGGGACGATGCCACTGCACCGCGAGATCGCGGCCGCCGCGTTACCCCACCCGTGGAGAGCGGCGACGCCGTCGAGCACGTCGGCACCGCTGGACGCCACGAAGAAGACGAACGGGATGCGGAGGTTGCGGGCCTGATCGGCCGCCTCGCAGAGTCGCCTGCCGTCCGCGTGAGTGATGGCACCGCGCCGCATGGTCCCCAACGACCGGACGATGACGACGTTGCGGCCCCCGATCCGCCCCACCACCGAGGTGACGGCACCGACAATGCCCTTGCCCACGTCTGGGGGATCGGCGACTCGCGCACTCACTGACGAAGAATCTAGACACCCCGGCCCAGGTGGGCCGCGCCTGAGTTAAAGGCGAGCCTCTGGTCGGCGCCAGGGGCCCGAACGCCCACCCGACTTCTCCCACAGGGCGACGTGGTCAATCGTCATGGTGCGGTCGGACGACTTGCACATGTCGTAAACAGTCAGAGCGGCCGTGGTGCAGGCCGTCATGGCTTCCATCTCGACGCCGGTGCGGTCGACCGTCTCGACCTGGGCTTCCACTTCGACGTAGTCATCGCCGATGGAGAAGTTGATGGCGATCGATCCGACCAGCACCGGGTGGCACATCGGGATGAGGTCGGCCGTCCGTTTAGCGGCCTGGATGCCTGCAATCCGGGCTGCCGCCAACACGTCGCCCTTCGTGATGGCGTTGTTGGCGACCAAGGTGGTCGTCTCGGGCAGCATGGACACCCGGCATCGAGCCAGTGCCCGCCGGTGCGTCGGCTCCCGGGGGGTGACGTCGACCATGCGGGCGCCGCCTAGCGGATCGAGGTGGGCCAGGCTGCGGTCGGACACGAATCGGCATTCTACGACTACAAATCCGACGGACGGGTCCTGTCATGACCCGGACCACCCTCCCGCGGCGTCAGGTAGACTTGGCAGTCGCCAGTGGTGAGTGCCAATCCAAGGAGTCCAATTGCCGACCTATGAGTACGCGTGCACGGCGTGTGGGCACCGGCTCGAAGCCGTCCAGAAGTTCTCAGACGACGCGTTGACCCAGTGTCCGGAGTGTGGCGGAGCTCTCCGCAAGGTCTTTGGAGCGATCGGGATCGTGCTCAAGGGGAGCGGGTTCTACAAGACAGATTCGCGCTCGTCCGCCGGGCGGTCCTCGGGATCCGACGTGAAGGAAACCACCAAATCAGAATCGACCTCGAGCGACACCAAGACCGACTCGAGCTCCAAAACGGACACCTCGAAGCCGAGCTCCAACGGCGACTCTCCGAAGAAGGAATCGAAACCGGCTGCGGCGCCGGTCAGCTAGGACCCCGGCCGGCCATGGGCCACGCCGCCCAACGGCGCTGGCCCATCGTCCGTTGAACCGGGGTTACCCCCCGCCGAGCTGCATGTCAGCGATCGCCAGCGTCTGACCGGCCGCCACCCCGGGCAACCAGCGCAGGTCGCCGCCTATCTCGACGATCGACTGCAACATTCTCTGCAACGTGGACGCCACCGTGACCTCTCGCACGGGCTCGGCCAGGGCGCCGGAGCGGATCATCAGACCCTCGGCCCCGACGGAGAAGTCACCGCTCACCGGGTTCACCCCCGAGTGGATACCCGTCACCGACTGGACGAAGAGCCCCTCACCGATCGAGGCCAGAATCTCGTCGGCGCCCTTACTCCCGGGGGACAGGACGAGGGCCCGGCAGCCGGCCGAAGGGGTGCCGGCGAACCCGCCGCGCACGGCGGAGCCGGTGGATTGCGTCTGCGCCCGCCGGGCGGAGACCGTGTCGAAGACGAACATCCTGAGCATGCCGTCGGAGATGAGGATGTTCCGCCGGCAGGCCAGACCCTCGCCGTCGTAGGACGAGGCACTGAAGGCCCGGCCATCGGTCGGGTCGTCGATCAAGGTGACCGCCGCGTTGGCCACCGACTCGCCGATCCGCCCCGCGAAGAACGATCTGCCCTTGACCACGGCCTCACCCGAGAGGGCCGACGCCATGACCGAGAGGAGGGTGGACACGACCCGCGGATCGAAGACGACGGTGCAGCGGGCCGAGTGCGGCTTCTGCGCCCCGAGCAACCTGGTGGACCGCAGCACAGCGTCGTTCATGGCCTCGTCGGGATCGAGGTCGGCCGGCGATCTCCCGACACTGAACCCGGTCCCGGTCTGGGTGTCGGCGCCCTCACCGGCAATGGCGTCGACCGAGACGAACGCCGTGGTCCGGCGGGCCGTGGAGCGGATGCCGGTGGTCGAGGCCAGGGCCATCTCGGTCCGGCCGTCGGAGTAATCGGCCGACGACACCTGCCGGATACGGGGATCCGCGGTGCGGGTCGCCCGCTCGAGGTCGATAGCCAGCGCGATCTTCTCGTCCATCGGTGTGGCCAGGACACGGTCATCCCAGAGGTCCAGAGCCGCGGCCAGCGTCCCATCGGGGACGGCTAACACGACGTCGGGGTCGGGCGTGGCGTAGCGGGCGTTGTCCCGGGCGTCGGCGAGCGCCGCGGCGATCACGGCGGGATCGAGCGAGCCGGCCCAGGCGAAGCCCAGGCGGCTCCCGCCGCCGGCCTCGCCCCCGCCCCTGTCGCCGCCGCCGTCGCCGTCAAGGACGACCCGAATGCCCACCCCCGAGGAGTCCGACGACGTGAGGGACTCCACCTCACCGTCGTAGGCACGCACCTCGTTCTCAGTGCCCCGCATGACGTAAACCTCCATGCCCTCCCCGGGCTGGGCCTGGTCGACCACCGAAGTGGCCAGCGCCATCAAGTCGAGGTCGCTCACGCCGTGCCTCCGATGGTGCAGCCGGTGATCCGCAGCGTGGCCTGGCCGCAGCCGACCGGGACGCTCTGGCCGTCCTTCCCGCAGGTTCCGGGCGTCATGTCGAAGTCGTCGGCCACCGCGTCGATGCGACGCAGTATCTCGGGGCCGTTCCCAATGAGGTTGGCATCACGCAACGGCTCCGTGATCTGCCCGTTCTCAATGAGATACGCCTCGGTGGTCCCGAAGACGAAATCCCCAGTTGACGTGTTGACCTGTCCCCCGCCGAGCTTCTTGACGTAGACCCCCGACGGCGTCTGGGCCACGATCTCGGCGGCGTCGTCGGGACCGGCCAGGAGGAACGTGTTGGTCATGCGCACCATCGGGAGGTGCTGGTAGCTCTGACGGCGCCCGTTGCCCGAAGAGGCCCGCCCCTCCTGGCGGGCCCGCAACCAGTCCCACATGTAGTCGGTCAGCACGCCGTTCTCGATGAGCACGTTGCGCGCCGGCCGATGGCCCTCGTCGTCCACCCCGAAGTTGCCCCACTCACCGAGCACCGTGCCGTCATCGACGAGCGTGACCAGCGGGCTGGCCACCAGCTCGCCGACGCGCCCCGTGTAGACCGAGGCGTCCTTGAGGATGTGATCGGCCTCGAGCCCGTGCCCGCAGGCCTCGTGGAAGAGGATGCCGCCGCTGCCGCCGGCCAGGACGATGGGCACCTCGCCCGAGGGAGCGGGGTGGGCCGAGAGCTTGGTGATGGCCCGGGTGGCAGCCGTGCGGGCGATGTCCTCGATGTCGTAGCGCTCGAAGATCTCGTACCCCTCGGTCCGGGCCAGGGACTCGAACCCCGTCTGCATCCCGGTGTCGGCGTTGGCCACGCACATCACATTGAAGCGGGTCCGGATCTGGTCGTCCTCGGCCAGCAGGCCGTCGGACGTGGCGATGAGGACGCGTCGGCGGGTGTCACCGCAGCCGACCTGGACCTGGGTGATGGCGCCGCCCGTCGCCCGGGCCGCCTCGTCGGCCCGCACCAACAGGTCGAGCTTGGCTGCCTTCTCGACGGACCCCGGCAGGATCTTGTCCCCCCGGCCGTGGGCCGACGACGGATCCAGGGCCACCGTGCGCACGGCTTTCCCCTTCCCACCCTCCCGGGCCACGGAGGACGCCGCCGCCGCCGCGACCAGCAGGCCGGCCTCGGACAGGTCCGAGGTGTGGGCGAAACCGGTGGTCTCACCGATCACGACCCGAATCCCGGCGCCCCGGGAGCGGCCGGAGGAGAGCTCCTCGACCCGTCGATCATCGAGCATGGCGCTGGCCGACGTGCTGTCCTCGGCGAAGACCTCGGCCATGTCGCCGCCCCTGGTCAAAGCCTCTGACAGGACGCGTTCGAGGACATCGGGCTCGATCAGGGAGGTGTCGGTCACGGGCGGTATCGTAATCGTCGTGCCCAATCGTTCCTCCGAGTTGCCCACCGCCGTAGGGCACGGCCCGCACACCGGGCTCTCGGCGCAGGTCGAGCTCACCGTCGGAGAGAGCGACACGGCGCAGTGGTTCCGCTCCGGCGACGTCCCGGTTCTGGCCACCCCCCGCCTGATCGCCTTGTGTGAGGAGGCCAGCGTGCGGGCCACCGACGGCCACCTGACTTCGGCTCAGTCCAGCGTCGCCACCCGGGTGCAGTTCGACCATCTGGCGCCGGTCGCCGTGGGCAAGGTCGTCCTGGCCGAGGCCACGCTGGTCAAGGTCGAGGGCCGCCGCCTCATCTTCACCGTCTCGGCCGCCCGCCTCGAACACGACGGCGGAGGCCTGGTCGGCGCCGGTCGGGTAACCCGGGTGCTGGTCGACGAGGTCGCGTTCCTGGCCAAGGCCGGCGCGGCCGGCACACCCTGACCAGCCTGTCCGCCACGCCGACGCCCACCTCCACCGGGCGCGAGTCGCTGGTCGGCGCCGGGCCCGTCGTGGCGGCGTTCTCCACCTTCGGGCTCTTCTGGGGCAGCTGGGCCGTCATGGTCTTCAATATCCAGCACTCCTTCCACCTCTCCGACTCCCAGCTGGGACTGCTGCTCGCCCTGGCCATCGCCGTCGCCGGTGCGACGTCCGCGGTCACCGCGCACCTGGCCGACCGGGTCGGCGCCCGCCGCCTGCTCTGGATCGCCATGCTCACCTGGTCCGGCCTGCTCTTCCTCCTCAGCGCCGCTCCGCAGAAGTGGACCTTCGTCCTGGCCCTCGTCCTGGTCGAAGTCGCCGGCGGGAGCATCGATACGGCCATGAACGCCGAGGCCTCCCACCGCCTCATCGGCAATCCCGCTGCCCTGGTGCGCTTCCACTCGCTCTTCAACAGCGGCGCCCTGGCCGGCGCGGCGGCGGCCGGGGTCGTCATCCACGCCGGCGTCTCCTGGCGCTGGGTCTGGCCCGGGGTGGCCGTGGTGGGCCTCGCGGTCGGCCTCTGGGCCATGACCACCGACTCCGGTGCCGCCCTCACCCCCGCCGCCCACACCGATCACGCCGACAACGCCGCCAATGCCGCCCTCCGGGCCGGCCCCGCTGCTGCCGCCGGACCTCGTACCGGGGAGCGTCCCATCGCCCGCCTCCGCCGTGACCGCCTCCTCGTCCTCCTCGCCGTGTTCGCCCTGGCCGAAATCACCGAGGGCGGCGTCGACACGTGGGGCGTCCTCTTTCTCCGTCATGAGCTCTCCACCGGCGTCCTGCTCGGCGCCGGGGCGTACGTGGTCGGACAGGCCGTGGCGGCGACCACCCGCGGCGCCGGCGCCACCCTGCTGGGACGGCTGTCGACCCGCCGGGCCCTGATCGTCGGCGGCTGCGTGGCCGGCGGCGGCATCCTGCTCGAGTCACTGACCCACATCTCGGGACTGGCCGCCCTCGGACTGGCGCTGGGCGCCGGCGGCGCGTCGCTCTTCTGGCCGTTGGTCATGAGCACCGTCAGCCGCCAGGCCAGCCAGGTGGTGAGCGCCGTCGGAACCTTCACCGCCGCCGGCTACATCGGCTGGGTCGCCGGTGCTCCCCTGGTCGGCTGGATATCGCAAACCTACGGGGCCAGCCGGGGCCTCCAGGTCCTGGCCGTGGCCGCCTTCGGGGTCGCCCTGTTCTCACTCGTACGGGCCGATCGCAGTCACGAACCGCGCCCCACGGGGTAGCGTTACCCAATCGTCATGATTCTTCAGAGCATCGAGACACCGGCCGACATCAAGGCACTCAGCCAAGAGCAGTTGACCACCTTGGCCGAGGAGATCCGGGCCTTCATCGTCGAGACGGTGACCACCACCGGTGGGCACCTCGGGTCGAACCTCGGCGCCGTGGAGCTCACCCTCGCCGTGCACCGCGTGTTCGACTCGCCCCGCGACGTCATCCTGTGGGACACCGGCCACCAGGCCTACGTCCACAAGCTCGTGACCGGCCGGCGCTTCGGCTTCAAGTCGCTCCGGCAGGCCGACGGCATGTCGGGCTACCCCAACCGCGCCGAGTCCGAGCACGATTGGATCGAGAACAGCCACGCCTCGACCGCCCTGTCCTACGCGCACGGCATCGCCAACGCGCTCACCCTTCGCGGCCAGTCCGACGAGCGCAAGGTCATCGCGGTCGTCGGCGACGGCGCCCTGACCGGTGGCATGGCGTACGAGGCGCTCAACAACCTCGGCCACTCGGGCCGCCGCGTCATCGTCGTCCTCAATGACAACGGCCGCTCGTACGCGCCGACGGTGTCGCACCTCTCGCAGAGCCTGACCAGCCTGCGCCTCAACCCGACCTACCTCCAGACGCGCCGCCGCCTGCAGAACCGGTTGCGCGGTCTGCCCGCCTTCGGCACGCTGGCCTATTCCAGCGTGCACTCGGTGACCAGCGCCCTCCGCGAGATGGTGGCCCCGCACACCTTCTTCGAAGCGCTCGGCGTGCGGTACGCCGGCCCCATCGACGGCCACGACATCGACCTCATGGAGCAGGCCTTCGCCCACGCGGCGGCCTGGGACGGCCCGATCGTGGTGCACGTCCTCACCCAGAAGGGGCGCGGCTACGCGCCGGCCGAGGAAGACGACATCCAGCGGCTCCACGACGTGAAGGCCACCAAGCCCATCCCGCTCGACAACACCATCGGCAGCTCCGCCGGGGTGGCCGTGGGTGGTTCAGCCGGAGCCGACGCCGGCGGCGTTGCCTCCCCCGGCTCCACCCCCGAAGCCGAGGCCCACGATCCGCCGCGCCGCGCCGCCACCTATGGCAACGCGTTCACCCAGGCCCTGCTCCTGGCCGCTGACGACGATGAACGGATCGTTGCCCTCACCGCGGCCATGCCCGGCCCTACCGGTCTGCTCCCGTTCCAGGCCCGCTTCCCCGACCGTTTCTTCGACGTGGGCATCGCCGAGCAGCACGAGGTGACCTCGGCCGCCGGCATGGCCATGGGCGGGATCCGCCCCGTGGTGGCGGTGTACTCGACCTTCTTCAGCCGCGCCTTCGACCAGGCCAACCTCGATGTGGGTCTCCATGGCGCCCCGGTCGTCTTCGTACTGGACCGGGCCGGCATCACCGGCGACGACGGTCCCAGCCACCACGGCATTCTGGACATGGCGCTCGCCCTCGCCATCCCCGGGATGACCGTGTTCGCCCCCTCGGCGGCCGAGGAGATCGAGCCGATGCTGCAGGCCGCGCTGTCGCTGCCCGGCCCCTCCACCATCCGCTTCCCCAAGACGGCACCCCGCCACGTCGACGAGGACCAGGTCGGCTGGGGCCTCGAGGCCCTCCGACTCCGAGATGGCGACGGATCGGTCTGCCTGCTCGGCGTGGGCAAGCTGGTCGCGGCCTGTATGGCCGCCGCCCAAGAACTGGCCGATGAAGGCATCGACGCCACTGTGTGGGACGTGCGGGTGGTCTGTCCGCCCGATCCGGCCATGCTGGCCGACGCCTCCCGGCACGCACTTGTGGTCACGGCCGAAGATGGAGTGCGCCACGGCGGCGCCGGCGCCTTCCTGGTCGACGCCATGTCGGCCACCTCCGAGTCCGAGGGTGGGCGGGGTCCGATCACCCGGGTGCTCGGTGTGCCCCGCCAGTACATCGCCCAGGGCAAGGCCGACGACATCCTGGCCAGCCTGGGCCTCAACGGCGCCGGCATCGCCGAGAGCGTGCGCCGTGCCCTGCTGCCGGCTACGTCGCCAGCGGCGGCGGCTTCTGCCTCGGCGCCCGCCGACCGACCCTCGAAGTAGTCCTAGGCGAGTCACCCGTAGCGGCGCCGGCACCGACGATTTCCAACTACGGCCGGTTGGCTCCGTGGGCACGCACGAAGTCGTTGACTTCGTAATACGCCTCAATCGACTCGCCGGCGTCGCCCCAGAATCCCTCGAGGATGTCGTAGGCCATCCGACCCTGGTCCACGTAGTGATTGTTGACGTCGGTGATCTCGAGCTCGCCGCGACCTGAGGGGACGAGGGTAGGGATCACGCCGAAGACGTCGGCGTCGTAGCAGTAGATACCGGTGACGCCGAAGTTGCTCGCCGGCGTCTCTGGTTTCTCCTCGATGCGCTCGACCCGGTCGTCGTCGGAGAGCACCGGCACACCGAGATGGCGCAGGTGCTCGGGCTCCTTGACCGCGGTCAGCAGAATGCGTGCTCCCGAAGGGTCGGCCCGGAAGGCGTCGACCATGGGCCGGATCGAGCGCTCCATGACGTTGTCGGCCAGCATGACGAGGACGGGATCACCGTCTACGAACCGCTCGGCCAGGCCGAGGGCCTCGGCGATGCCACCCGCCGACTCCTGGTAGGCGTAGGAGAGTCGGTCGATGCCGAACGCGTGCCCGTTGCCCAGGAGGCGCAGGAACTCACCGGCGTGGGTCCCCCCGGTCACCAGCATGATCTCGTCGATGCCGGCGGTCACCAATGCCTCAATCGACCAGGCGATCATCGGCCGGTCGTAAATAGGGAGAAGATGCTTGTTGGTGATGCGGGTCAGCGGGTAGAGGCGTGAGCCGGTCCCTCCGGCCAGGAGGACCCCCTTCATCCCTGCTCCCCCAGCTGCGTCACGGTCTGCATAGTGTGTGCTTAGAGGGCGCGGGGCGGGCCGTCAATTCTCCCAAGAAAACCTCAGAAAGTTTTCGCACTGCCGGCGATCAACCGTCGACCGTTTTTAGTTATGAAGAGCCCGGTCACCAAGGCGACGAACTCTGCGCTGATGGACGATGCGCAACGGCTGGGCGCCCGGCTCTCGTCGGTCGCCGGTGAATTGATGCCCGTGCTGGCCGAGCTGGACAAGCGCGAGGGCTGGCGCGACGAAGGGGCGGCATCGCTGGTGGACTGGATCGTGCAGCGCTGCGGCGTCTCCCGGGCCACGGCCCGGTCCTGGGTCAACATTTCAGCATCGCTCGATGACCTGCCCCACGTGGCCGGCGGGCTGGCCCGGGGCGCCCTGAGCCTGGACAAGGTCCGCGCCGTGATGGGTCGCTGCACGCCCGAGAACGACGCCGAGATGGCCCTGGAGGCGCAATCCCGCCCCGTCGTCGAGCTGGCTGACCTGGACCGACGGGCCCAGGGCGCACCGACCCGCACCGAGGCCCAGGCCGCCTACGACGCGCGCTACCTGCGGTTCAACGATGAGCGGCGCACGATGGTGGCCCAGCTTCCCCAGGAGCACTACGCCGCCGTGCGCGCCGCGCTGAACGCACGGATCAAAGACATGGCGTCGGACGGAGAGACGCCGTTGGACCAGCGCCAATGTGACGCGCTGATCGCAATCTGCCTGAACGGGGCCACCGATCCGGACACCGGCACCGGGAAGGGTCAGAAGCAGGCCTACTTGATCGTCGCTCACACTGACCTCTCCTACCTCCAGGGTGGAGAGGGCTCAGCCGAGCTCGAGCACCTGGGACTGCTGAGCGCCGAGACGATCCAGCGCCTGGCGTGTGACGCAACGGTCGCCCTGGCCATCGACGACGACGGCGGGCACACCATGTACGAGGGCCGGGCCCAACGCTTCCCAACCCCGACCCAACGTCGAGAGATCTTCAGGCGGGATAAATGGTGCCGGTTCGGCGACTGTTCCCATACGACGTTCACCAATGTTCATCATCTCGTGCCTTGGCACCTCGGTGGCTTGACCGATGTAGACAATCTTCTGTTGCTGTGCGAGTTCCATCATCACCGCGTCCACGAAGCCGGCTGGAAGGTGCGCGGTGATCCGAATGGGGAGCTGGTCTTCGTCGCACCCAACGGCAAGGAGATCACGTCACGGCCGTCGGCCTCTTGGGGACGAAAGCCGCGCCAACGGGAACCGGGGCAGGTCAGTCGAACGTGAGCACGCCTCGGGCCACGCGGCCCGCGTGCATCTCATCGACCACCTCGCCGAACTTCGCCAGAGGTCGCGTCAAGGAAACGAGCTCGTCGAGCATCAGGCGGCCCGACAGGTAGAGATCCACCATGAGTGGGATGTCGTGGTGGGGGCGGGCCGAACCGTAACGGCAACCGAGCAGGCCACGGTCCACGTACGCCAGCGCGTTGACGTCCACCGCCACCTCGGTGCCCCTGGGCGGGATTCCGATCGCCACCGCGTTGCCGCCCCAGTCGAGGCAATCCAGGGCACTACGCAGCACAGCCGGGTGCCCCACGCAGTCGAAGGCCCACGTCACCCCGCCTAGGGGGAAGAGCGCACCGGCCGCCGACTCCTTGTTGGCCGGAGTCAGCTCCCGCACGGTGGCGGCGGCGTCGCCTGAGCTGGCGTCGACGAAGTGGGTGGCACCGAACTGACGGCCGAGAGCCTCCTTGGAGGCCATGGTGTCGACTGCCACGATCCGGGTGGCCCCGGCGATGCGCAAGCCCTGGATGACGTTGAGGCCCACGCCCCCGACGCCGAAGACGGCAGCGGTGTCCCCCGGGCGCACCTTGGCCCGGTTCAGCACCGCCCCCACCCCGGTCAGCACGCCGCAGCCGATGAGGCAGGCCGAGGTCAGGGGGACCTCCTTGGGGATCCGTACGGCCTGGACCTCGCTGACCACGGTCATTTCGGAGAAGACGGACGCGGCGGCAAAGTTGGAGGCCGGTTCCCCGTTGAAGGTGAACGGGGTCGAGATGTTGCCCAGCGAGCTCTTGCACCAGGTCGGGTGTCCCGTGCTGCAGGCCCGGCAGGTGCCGCAGCTGGCCAGCGTGGCCACCACCACGTGATCGCCGGTCTTCACCGACCGCACGGCCGAGCCGACCGACTCCACCACACCGGCTCCTTCGTGCCCCAGGACGGCGGGCGCCGGGAACGGGATGGTGCCGTCGATCACCGACAGGTCGGAATGGCACACCCCGGCGGCGGCCACCTGGATCCGAACTTCGTTCGGCCCCGGTTCACGCACCTCGAGCCCGTCGGTGACCTCCACCCCTTCACCGGTGTACACGATGCCTCGCACTTAGTTGCTCCTCTCGTTGACCACGACATGATCTTGTCCGGCCGCATGGCGCTCACGCAGCTCGCGTTTGAGTACTTTCCCGCTGGCGTTCACCGGCAGGGTATCGACCAGCACCAGGCTCCGAGGCACCTTGTAGTTGGCCATGGCGTCACGGGCCCAACCCAGAATCGCGCGGCCCAGCACCTCTCCCGCTGCGGCGTCGTCGGCCCCGTCGACCGGGACGACGTAGGCGCAGCCCACCTCGCCCATCCGATCGTCAGGCACGCCGATCACGGCGACCTGAGCTACCGCCTCATGGCCGCGCAATATGGCCTCGATCTCCGCCGGGTAGGCGTTGAAGCCGCCGACTACGAACATGTCCTTCACCCGGTCGGTGATGGTCACGTTGCCGTCCTTGTCCATCACGCCGATGTCGCCCGTGTGCAGCCAGCCTTCGGCATCGATCGTTGCCGCGGTGGCCGCCTCGTCGGCCCAATACCCCGACATGACCGTGTAGCCCCGGACGACGATCTCTCCGGGCTCACCCGCCGTAACCGGCTCACCATTGACGATGGCCCGCACTTCTAGGCCCGGAATGGCCCGACCGGACGTCCCGGCGACGATCTCGGCCGGGTCGCTCCGGCGGCACATGGTCACCGTGCCACACGATTCGGTGAGACCGTAGGCCGTCAGCACGGTCGTGAAGCCCAGCTCACTGCTCATGGCGTGCACCAGTTCGACCGGAACCACGGCGGCGCCGGTCACGCCGAGGCGCAGGGACGAGAGGTCGTGGGCGGAGCGCTTGGGGTCCGCCAGCAGCGATTGGTAGAGCGTCGGTGGCCCCGGCAGCACCGAGACCTTTTCCGCTTCGATCTTCTCCATCATCCGCTGAGTGTCGAACACCCCTTCGGGCACCACGGTGGCCCCGGCCATCAGGCAGGCCAAGATCCCCGCCTTGTAGCCGAAGGTGTGGAAGAACGGATTGACGATGAGGTACCGGTCCCCCGGTCCGAGCCCGACGATGGACGACCAGGTGCCGAAGGTGCGCAGTGACTGCGCGTGCGTGGTCGCCGCCCCCTTGGGATAGCCCGTGGTGCCCGAGGTGAAGATGAGGTCAGAGACGTCATCGGGTCCAACGGCGGCGGCCCGAGCGGCTGTCTCGGCCGGGTCGACGGCCAACCCCTGCTCCAGGAAGGCCGACAGACCGACGATCTGGGTCGAGGGCACCGGCGCCGGGCCGGCCGCCCCGTCGGCCCCCGGAGGCTCGTCACGCAGCAGCACGATCCGAGCCAGCGGGTCGACGTCTTCACCCTCGAGCAGGGCCGGGTAGTCGACACCGAGGAAGCCCCGCACCGAGACCAGCGTGATGGCGCCCGAGGTGCGCACGATGTACGCCGCCTCGCCGCCCTTGAAGCGGGTGTTCATGGGGACCAGGACGGCCCCGGCCCGTAGTGCGCCCAAGGCGGCCAACATCCATTCGGCGCAGTTGGGGGCCCACATGGCCACTCGCTCGCCGGGCGCCACCCCAACCGCGATGAAGGAGCGAGCAAAGCGATCGACCGACTCAGCCAGCTCGGTGTACGTGAGGCGGACATCCCCGTCCACCAACGCCTCGGTGGCGCCGTGGCGGCGCGCGCCGTCGGCCACCAGGGCGGGAATGGTTCCCCAGGTCAGATCGGCCCGGGGATCCTCGTCTTCGGCGGGCGCGCCACCGATGCCCGCGCCGTCGCGCGGCGTCCCGGTCACGGGTGCTGACTGCTGACGGAAATGACCTCACCGCTCATGTAGGACGAGTAGTCGCTGGCCAGGAAGACGATCACGTTGGCCACCTCCCAGGTCTCCGCCCCGCGGCCGAAGAGCTCACGGCCCCGCAGGATGGCGAGGTCCTCGTCTGGGATGGCCCGGTTCAGGAAGGGGTGTTCGGCCAGGCTGGGTGATACCGCGTTCACCCGCACTCCTGACGGTGCCGCCTCGGCCGCGGCGCAACGGGTGAGTGCCATCACCCCCGCCTTGGCTGCCGCGTAGTGTGCCTGTCCGTGCTGGGCCCGCCACCCGAGCACCGACGCGTTGTTCACGATCACCCCGCTCTTCTGGGGCAGCAGATGGGTCAGCGCCGCCCGGGTGCAGCGAAACGTCCCGGTCAGCGTGATGTCGAGCACGGTCGACCACTGGTCGTCGGTCATCTCGACCAGGGGCACGGTACCCCCAAGGCCGGCATTGTGGACGGCGACGTCGAAGCGGCCATAGTGCTCGACGGCGGCGGCGTAGAGCGCCTGCACCTGCGCTTCGTCGGTCACGTTGCACGGCACCGCGTACACGTCGCCACCGGTTTGGGCGGCCAGCGCGTCCGCGGTCTCGGTCAGCCTCCGCTCGTGCGCGTCCGAGACCACCACCGCGGCGCCCTCCTCGAGGCACCGGCGGGCGGTAGCCGAGCCGATCCCCGTGCCGGCGGCAGCCGTGACGATGACGACCTTGTCGCGCAGGAGGCCGTGGCCCTCCGGCGGGTCAGGTGGTGCAGGTGGGTCGAAGAATCCCTGGAGGCTCACGCCACCCCTTTCGGCTCGGGCGGGAGGCCGAGCACCCGCTCACCGATGATGTTGCGTTGGATCTGGTTGGAACCGCCGTAAATGGTCTCGGCCCGGGAGAACAGGAAGGATCGCTGGAAGTCGTTGAGCTCGTAGGACCCGTCGTCGAGCACGGTGGCGGCGGGTCCGAGCACATCGAGGGCCAGCTCACCCAGTCGCCGGTGCCACGTGCCCCAGTAGAGCTTGGCGATGGACGCCTCGGGCGGGGCCACCGGTCCGTCGACCCCGGTCAGGCTGCGCAGTGTGTTGTACCGCATGATGGTCAGCTCGACGTGGGCCTGGGCCAGACGCTGGCGCATGACCGCGTCCCGGGCGCGCCCGTTCTCCTGGGCCAGGGCGATGATCCGGTCGAGCTCTCGGACGAAGCCAAGCTGGAAGCCCAAGAGGGCGATGCCACGTTCGAAGGCCAGCGTGGCCAGCGCCACCCGCCACCCGTCGCCGACCTCGCCCACCACGTTCTCCCGCGCCGTGCGGGCGCCGTCGAAAAAGACCTCGTTGAACTCACTGGTCTTGGTGAGCTGCTGGATGGGGCGGATCTCGACGCCCGGCTGGTCCATCGGGACGAGCAGGTAGGAGAGCCCCTTGTGGCGTTGCGAGTCCGGATCGGTGCGGCAGACGACGAAGCACCAGTCAGCCTGGTCAGCCAGCGAGGTCCACACCTTCTGACCGTTCACCACCCACTCGTCACCGTCCGGGGTGGCCTTGGTCTTGACGTTGGCCAAGTCGCTCCCCGCATCGGGTTCGGAGTAGCCCTGGCACCACAGCTCGGTGCCCTGGCAGATCGGGGGGAGGAACCGGTCCTTTTGAGCCTGTGTCCCGTAGTGGATCAGCGTCGGCCCGATCAGTCCTTCGCCCAGGATGCTGACCCGGCCGGGTGCGGCGGCCCGGGCGTACTCCTCGTTGAAGATGACCTGCTCGGCCATGGTGGCCCCACGGCCGCCGTACTGCTTGGGCCAACCCAGGCAGGTCCAGCCGCCGTCGGCCAGCACCTTCTCCCAGCGCAGGCGGACCTCGAAGCCGAAGGTTCCGTCGCCCGAGCCGCCCCGGCCGCCGAGCTCGGCGAACTCGCCGACCATGTGCGTATCGAGGAACCGGCGGACCTCGTCCCGGAACGCCAGGTCTTCTGGGCGGTCTCGCAGGTCCATGGCCTGGGCATCGTACCCAAGCCCACCAACCCGATCTGACGGCCCGTCAGCTCGGCGCCGGCAGGCGTGGGCGGGCGGCCAGGGAGCGGTGGGAGCGCCAAAGCCGCCCAGACGTCCGATGGCCTCCTCCTGGTCCTGGCTGGAATACTCGCGGGAGCACGAAAGGGGGGTCGATGCCCTACTGCGAAGGTCGGGTCGTGCACGATGCCGATGCCCACATCATGGAGACACCGACGTGGCTCCGTGATCATGCCGAGGCCACCTACCGCGACCGCCTGCCCGTCTTGCGCTACCCCGGTGGCAACGAGCTGCGACAGACGGGCAGTCCCGAGGAGCAACAGCGGGATCTGGTGGCGGCGTTCGAGGACCTGCGCCGCCGCCACGAGTCCGAGGAGTACCGGGCGGTGGAAGCAGCAGAGATCATGCAGCGGAAGAACTTCGCCGCCACCGGCGCGTTCATCGCCGAGGACCGGCCGCGCGCGCTAGACCTGCTCGGGTTCAGCAGCCAGCTGCTCTTCAACACCTTCCACAACGGGCGGCTGCACGGTCTGGAGCACGCCGGCGACATCGAGCTGGCCTACGCCGCCGCCCGGGCGCACAACCGGGGCATGCTGGAGTTCTGCTCGGTCGACCCGAGACTGCTGCCGTCCTGTTACGTCCCACTCGTCGATCCCGAGAAGGCGGTCGCCGCCGCCAAGGAGGCGCTGGACCAGGGCGCGGCCGCCCTCCTCGTCGCCTCGGGATGCCCGCCCGAGTTCTCCCCCAGCCACACCGGCCTCTTCGGGGTGTGGGCCCAGGCCGAGGAGGCCGGGATCCCGATCGTGTTCCACGTGGGGGGCACCGGGGCGCTGATCGACCCGCACTACTTCGTCAACGGGCTGCCGATCCCGCACGACTTCCACGGGGGCGATGAGAACTTCCGGTCGGTCGACTACATGGGCATCCCCGTGCCGCCGGCCCAGACGCTGGCGACGCTCATTTTCGACGGCGTGCTGGAGCGATTTCCTGAGCTGAAGATCGGGGTTATCGAGCAGGGGGCCATCTGGGTGCCGTCGTGGATGCGGCAGATGGAGTCCGCCTTCGAGGCCTTCCACCGCCACGAGGACCGGCTCGAGGCCCTGTCCCTCCGGCCGAGCGACTATGTGCACCGCCAGATCCGCTTCACCCCTTACCCGACCGAGGACGTCGGTTGGATCGTCGAGCAGGGCGGCGCGGACCTGGTGATGTTCTCCTCGGACTTCCCTCACGTTGAAGGGGGGAGAAAGCCGGTCGAGCGCTTCGAGGCCAGTCTGGGCGACGCCACTGACGAGGTGCGCCGGCAATTCTACGTCGACAATTTCCTGTTCCTCATGGGGACCGCGGGCGCGCAGTTGGCGGCGTAACCCACCCCAGCGACTCCAAGGAGACCACCATGAGTTCCGTCGTCAGCGGCTACGTCGAGCCCGGGTTCGAAGCGGTCCGTGACGCCTTTGCCCACAACTTCGAGGTGGGACGCGAGAACGGCGCGGCGTTCTGCCTACACGTCGACGGGCGGCCGGTGGTCGACCTCTGCGGCGGCTACTTCGATCGCGACGGCACCCTTCCGTATGACCCGGACACCCTCCAGCTCGTGTTCTCCACCACCAAGGGCGCCACGGCGATGTGCGCCAACCTGCTGGCCCAGCGCGGCGAGCTGGATCTTGACGCTCCCGTGGCCTCGTACTGGCCCGAGTTCGCCCAGCACGGCAAGGCGGAGATACCTGTCCGCTGGTTGCTCACGCATCAAGCCGGCCTCCCGGCCATTGACCGGTCGCTCACCGCCGAAGAGGTCCAGGCCTGGGCCCCGGTGATCGAGGCTCTGGCGGCGCAGACGCCGTTCTGGGAGCCCGGGACGGCGCACGGCTACCACGCCCTCACCTACGGCTGGCTGGTCGGCGAGGTGGTGCGGCGCATCACCGGACGCACGTTGGGCACCTACTTCGCCGAGGAATTCGCCGGCCCCCTTGGGGTGGAGTTCTGGATCGGCCTGCCCGAGGAGCAGGAGCACCGGGTCTCCCCGATCGGCGGCGGCGAGGTCGCCTTCGCGCCCACCGAGGGCGAGGGAGGCGTGCCGGCCGACTATGCCTCCACCCTGGTGGCTCGGGCCCTCAACGTTGGCGGCGCCTTCTCCGATCGGGGCTGGATGAACCGGCGTCCCTGGCACGCCGCCGAGCTGCCCGCCGCCAACGGCATCACGAACGCCCGGTCGCTCTCGCGCCTCTACGCCGGGCTGATCGGCACCGTCGAGGGCGGCCCGCCCGAACGCCTGCTCACGGCGGCCCAGGTCGATGAGGCCCGCATGGCGCGGACGTCGGGCCCCGACCAGGTCTTTCTGTCGCTGGGCTTCCCCATGGAACAAAAGATCGGCCAGGGGTTCTGGATCTCCAGCCTGTACTCACCCTTCGGGGCGGAAGGCTCGTTCGGCCACGCCGGCGCCGGCGGCTCCTACGGGTTCGCCGATCCCGAGAACAGCCTGGCTGTCGGATACGTAATGAACCAGATGTCAGCGGGTGCCGTGGGCGATCCCCGGTCCCGACGCCTGATCAAAGCCGTCTACTCCTCCATCGGGGTCGAAGCGAAATACTTCTAGGCCCACGCTTGTTGTAAACACCAAAGGAAGGGTTTGGATATGTTCACGCGCAAGGCCGACAAGCAAGACACCACCGTGGAGTACGAGGTCGTCAAGAGTGACGACGAGTGGAAGCAGGCGTTGCCGGCAGATCGCTACGCCGTCCTGCGGCGCGCCGGCACGGAGCCGGCCTGGTCCGGAGAGCTGCTGCACGTGGAAGGCGAGGGCGTCTTCCGGTGCGCCGGCTGTGGCGCCGAGCTGTTCGACAGTGACTCAAAGTTCGAGTCGGGATCCGGATGGCCCAGTTTCGACCGGGCCAAGAGCGCCGGCACCATCATCGAGCACACCGATCGCAGCTTCGGCATGGCCCGCACCGAAATCTTGTGTGCCCGGTGTGGGGGCCATCTGGGTCACGTCTTTCCCGACGGCCCCACCGACACCGGATTGCGCTACTGCGTCAACTCCCTGTCGCTCACCTACGACAAGGACGCCGAGTCGAACGGCTCGGAGTCAGCGACGTCAGAGGGCTGAACCACCCCCAGCCGTCCTTCGACGAGGTCGAAGACTGACGCCAGGTGATCGGCCTCGGCCGGCCAGCCGAGCCGCCTGAGCAGCGACTCGCCGAGCGCGAGCGCGCCACACACGGCGAAGACCTCATCCTTTAGGAATTCGGTCTGCGCCGCGAGGCGCACCGGTGCCGCACGGGTCTCACCAGGCACGCGGCGACCGTCGCGGTCAGTGCCATCGTGAGGATCAGTGCCACCACCAGTGGGTCCCGCGGCAGGTCGAGCAACCCCGAGATCAGGCGCCTTCCGGCGGTCAGGGAGACGGGCAGGCCGAACGAGGTGATCATCTAGGGAGACGGTCACGCATCGACCGACAGCGCTGAACCGGCTCCGGCGTCGGCTCCCACTTCGGACGGCTCGAGCGCAGCGCGGCGCTCGTTGCGCTGCACGTCGGCCGTGGCGAAGCGCAGGCTCGGCCCGACCTCATCCGCCGTGATCTCGACCTTGGAGCGGTGCTCGCCTACCTCGGACTCCCAACTGCGCTGCTCGAGGCGGCCGGTGACGACGACCCGCATACCCTTGGTGAGGGTGAGGGCCACGTTCTCGGCCAGATCCCTCCAGCACACGACATCGAAGTAGGACACCGACTCCTGCCACTCCTGGGTGGTGCGATCCTGCCAGCGCCGGTTGACGGCCACGCCCAACTGGGCCGTGGCCTGACCGTCGCGGGTGTAGCGAATCTCGGGTTCCCGGGTCAGATTGCCCGTGATGCTGATGCTGTTGGCCATGGCCTGCTCCTCGTCGTTCGCAAGTCCCCTCACGGTCGCGAGGGGCAAGCGAGAGCGTGCCGTGGCCACCTTGCTCGAAACCTTGCTCAGTTCCTTGCCCGCCCGATATTTCTCGGGAACGGCCTCGCCGACGGCGTGGTTGAGGGCGATCAGCCGGCCTACCGGCGGATAAGTCCCGCGGCGGCGGTTGGTTGAACGTATCGAGAGCTACCCGCAGTCGCCCGGGGATTGCAAGTTCCACAGGGCCATGAGGTCGGCTGGGATCTGCCCCGCGCACGGGGCACCGAGGAACCTCGCAACGAGGGTCCAACTGCCCGGATTCAGGGTGGAGAAGATCCCGCAGCAGCCGTCGTCCTGCATGGCAACCTGCGTCTGCATGGTGGCCGAGGAATTCGGCAGGAAGCTGGCGACGGCCCAGTACGTCTTGGTCGACGGCTCGTAGCCGTAGTACACCGATCCCGGCGCCGTGCCCGCGACCTGACTGGCCGGCAGATTGTTCTTCGCCACGTAAACGGCGGTGAGTTGGCTCTTCAGCGAGTCCGTCGCCGCCAAGTTCTGCGCCGCTACTGACGTGGTGCTCGTCGACGAAGCCGTCGTGGTTTGGGTGGTCGAACTGGTCGAACTGGTCGAACTGGTCGAACTGGTCGAGCCCGTCGAACCCGACGAGGTCGTGGTGGTCTTGCCGCTCGCCGCCGGTGGGTTGCCTCCGCTGCTGCACCCGGCCAGGGTCACCGCTCCGAGCAGGAACGCCGCCACGAGTCCGCCAAACGCCCTGCGCCGCGTTTTCACAACTCCCATGTATACATGGAGCGGGTCAGACGTCGAGGAACCGTCGGATGGCGATAGCCGAGCCGAGCGACCCGATCACCACCCCGACGACGACAACCACGCTGTTGGTCCAGAAGACCTGCCACCCCGACATGTGCATGGCGTGGAAGATATTGCTCGAATCGGTGCCGCCGGCATGGTCGATGACCAGATAGACGACATAGGTGGCCACGGCCGCCAACGCGGAGCCGAGCAGGCCCTGGATGAGGCCCTCCGACATGAACGGCACCCGGATGAACCAGTTGGTGGCGCCGACCAGTTTCATGACCGACACCTCGCGGCGCCGGGCGAAGATGGCCATGCGGATGGAGTTGAGGATCAGGACAGCGGCCGAGATGATGAGGACCACGGCGATGGCCAGGCAGACCCATTTGGAGATATTGATGACCTTCTCCTCGGTGTGGATCTGCTGCGTGGGCGCGGTGACGGTCAGTACCCCGGCCGTGCCGGTGAAGGTCTTGAGCACCTGGTTGGCGTCCTGGAGGACCACCGGGGTGCACCAGAAGGACGTCGGCATCCCGCTCACCGAGGTCGACTGCAGCTCGCTCGAGCTGAGCAGCTTGCGGGCCTCGGTGAAGTTGCGCTGCTTGTCCCAGAAGGCGCAGGGCTGGCGCACGTAGGTGAGCGCGGCCAACTCCGTGCTGACGGCGTGGATCTCCTGGGCGTTTGCGTTCGGCTGCATCCAGACCGTGACCTCGGTACCCCGCTCCAACGCACCGGTGGCGTTGGCCGAGCCCTGCCGCAAGAGGAGCGCGGCGCCGACCAGGGTGAGCGACACTGCCACGGTGAGGATGGCGGCGATGGTCATGAGGCGATTACGCCACAGGTTCGACGCGGTTTCGCGCGCGACGTAGTCGACCGAGACCGGCATCAGCCCATACCCCCGGCGGCCTCGTCGGGCCATTCGGTGGTGGACGAACCGTCGATGCCGTAGACGCCGCGGGCCTGGTCGCGCACGAGGATGCCGTTGCTCAGTTCCAACACCCGGCGCCGCATCTTGTCGACGAGCACCTCGTCGTGGGTGGCCACGCACACCGTGGTGCCGGTGCGGTTGATGCGGTCGAGCAACTGCATGATCCCCTGGCTGGTCTGCGGGTCGAGATTCCCGGTCGGCTCGTCGGCCAGCAGAATCAGTGGCCGGTTCACGAAGGCACGTGCGACCGCCACCCGCTGCTGCTCTCCACCGGAGAGCTCGTTGGGCAGGTTGTCGGTCTTCTTGGCCAGGCCCACCAGGTCGAGGACCTGCGGCACCTGATTGGCCACGACGTGACGGGGACGGCCGATCACCTCGAGGGCGAAGGCGACGTTCTCGAAGACGGTCTTGTTCGGGAGCAGGCGAAAGTCCTGGAAGACGCACCCGATGTTGCGGCGGAGGTAGGGCACCCGCCACTTGGGCAGATCGACGATGTTGCGGCCGGCCTCCCAGATCTGTCCCTTGTCGGGCAGCTCCTCGCGCAAGAGCAGGCGGATGAAAGTGGTCTTACCCGAACCCGACGAGCCGACCAGGAAGACGAACTCTCCCTTGTCGATCTCGATCGAGATGTCACGCAGGGCGACAGTCGACCCTTTGTAGGTTTTGGTGACGTTGTCGAATCGGATCATATTGAGATTGGGCTGAGAGCCACCCCGCGGTGACGGCTCATGGCCAACGAGCCTACCGTCCCCCTATTGCAGTTTGAAGTCATCGGCTCCGGTGCAGGTCAGGCACACAGGGCTTGACGCGGACGCGGCTCATCCCCTGTGGGCGGCGAAGTGACCGGCGTGGGTTCTCGCGGGCGTCGGGCCGATCAGGTACCGGCGTCGGACGCGTTGCCGCGTTGACGACGCAGCTCGGCTTCCATGAAGGCATCGAGGTCACCGTCGAGCACCGCCGCCACGTTGCCCGTCTCGTACTGCGTGCGCAGATCCTTGACCTGCTGGTACGGCGCCATGACGTAGGAGCGGATCTGGCTGCCCCATGCGTTGTCGCCGCGGTCGCCGCTGAGCGCGTTCATCTCGGCCTTGCGCTCGTTGCGGGCGCGGTCGGCCAGTTTCGCCGCCAGGATCTGCATCGCCTTGGCCTTGTTCTGGTGCTGGCTGCGCTCGTTCTGGCATGAGACGACCAGGCCGGTCGGGAGGTGCGTGAGCCGCACGGCGGAGTCCGTCTTGTTCACGTGCTGGCCGCCGGCGCCCGATGACCGGTAGGTGTCGATGCGCAGCTCCTTCTCGTCGATCTCCACCTCGGCCGACACGTCTTCGAGGAACGGCGTGACGTCGAGCGAGGCGAAGCTGGTCTGTCGCCGGTGCTGCGAGTCGAAGGGCGACATGCGCACCAGCCGGTGCACGCCGCGCTCGGTGGCCAGCATCCCGTAGGCGAACCGGCCGCGCACGATGAACGTCGCCGAGAGGAGGCCGGCCTCCTGCCCCTCGGTCGCCTCGTCCAACTCGACGGTGAAGCCGCGTCGCTCCGCCCAGCGCTGGTACATCCGCAACATCATTTCGGTCCAGTCCTGCGCGTCGGTGCCGCCGGCCCCGGCGTGCAGTTCGACCACGGCATCCTTCTCGTCGTACTCCCCCGAGAAGAGCGACTGCATCTCGAGG
>DASXZJ010000161.1:0-13717 GCA_036502025.1 Acidimicrobiales bacterium
CGGCTTCCCCTTGACCAACCTCACGGTGAAATCAGAGGGCGGGGACACGAAATTGAAACTCGTTCCAATTCCTGGAGGGCACGCAGAGGAGGGCACGAAATTCCGACCTCGAAACAGACCATCAGTCGAAATAGCCTCTGAACTGGGCTTTTCCGGTGGTCGGGACCGGCGTCGATCCGGTGACCTCACGCTTTTCAGGCGCGCGCTCTACCAACTGAGCTACCCGACCGGGTGACCAGGTTCGATCGTCCTGGTGACCGATCGGAACTGGCGGCGGACCTGACGGGATTTGAACCCGCGACCTCCGCCTTGACAGGGCGGCGTGCACTCCGAGCTGCACCACAGGTCCGTAAACGGCTTATGCCGTACTGCTCGCCGGGTCGATAGCGTCATCTCCCCTTTGGGCAGCCCTTCACCCTAGCCGACCCTCGAGAAACGGCCCACGGGCGGACCTGCCCTGGTGCTCGTCCTACGGGAGGGCGGCGCGCACGGCGGCCACGCCGGCTCCGAACGCTTCGAACTGATCGGGTCGGAGGGCCCGGCTCAGTGCGTCGGCGTTCAGCCGATCGGTCATGTCCTCGGCCTCCTGGTGCTTGTGCCGGATGTCATCACAGCCGGGGAACGGCTCGGACCAGCCGAAGAACTTGGCCTGACCCTCGCCTTCGTTGGTCAAGATCGCCTCGAGCGGCGTCAGGCCCACCGCCGTGGTGGCTACCAGGTGGACGCCTCCCCGCCACTCCCGCAGGATCTGCATGAGCTGGGCTGCCCGTCCCGGGGCGTCTTGGGCTCTGGTGGCTGCCCGCCATCCGACGAAGAGGGGAAGGGCCGAACCTTCAAGTCCGTCAACCAGCGTCTCGGTCACGTGGACAATGCCGTCGAGTCCCTTCACGTCGGCCAGGTGTTTGCGGCCCCAGAGTGCGTGGGCCTCAGCCATCCGCTGTGCGGCCCCGGTCGTTCCGGCCACCGCGATGCCCTCTTCGTACATCGCTCTGACCGCGGCCGGCTCGAACCAGCCGAAACTCGAGTGGACCACGTCGGCCGCAACGTCGCCGAGCATGCCCCCTCGACCGGCAAAGTAGAAGGCGAATGGGTTCGCCCAGCCCCACTCCGCGGCCCAACCGAACACATCGGAACTCAGGTAGATGGAAGTCCCGATGTCGTGTATCGGCGTTGACGTCGACCTGACCAGGCCGAGCGCGGCGGCGCTGCCCTTTGTGCCCATGGGATCCTCTCAGACTCCGGTCGTCGTCCGCAGGACACGGCGCATCCCCGGGATGGTTCCGATAACAGCCTCGACGAGCCGGGCCAGGTCGGTCACAACGACGTCGAGGTGGCTGAATCTCTCATCGAACGTGCCCACCACCTTGGCCAGCTCGGGAGAAATGTCCTGCAGCGTCGCCGTTGCCTTGGGGAGCTCGGTGGCCAGTTCGATGGCTACGCCGCTGAGGCGCTCGGTCAACGAACGGAGCGCGCTGGCCGAATCGGACAACGTGGGCAGCGAGCCATCGAGAGTGCCGACGGCCTTCTCGAGTCCCGACACCGCTTGGGAGATCCCCGTCGCAGCCAGCTCGACGCCGATGCCGGCCCGGGAAACGCCACCCTCCATTCGCTCCAGGAGCGCCATCAGCTTCTCGAGCCGATCGGCCAGGTTGTTGAGCGCATCCAGCGCCCGCAGGGCGGTGCCGGGAAGCCGGAGAAGGGTCCCGGGCATCCGCATGGCTGTCTCGATCAGGGACGGTGATTCCACGGGCCTGATCATTGGTCGGAAGTTCTCCCGTGTCCAGCGAGGTCAGGGCCTGGCCCGGCTGCGCCCCTCGTTCGTACGTTGCTTCCCCTTCTTCTGGTCTTCCCTGGCCAGGCGACGATCGTTCTTGCTGGCGGCGTAGGCCGCTTCGTCGAGCAGCTTCCGGTAGCTGGCCAGCCGCTCGGGATCGAGGTCACCGGCCGCAATGGCGGCGAGTACCGCACAGCCGGGCTCGCTGGCATGGGCACAGTCGCTGAACCGGCACTCCTCGGCGAGGTCGGTGAGGTCAGTGAAGGTGGCGTCGATCCCTTCCTCGTCTATCCACATGCCCAGTTCACGCAGTCCGGGCGTGTCGATCAGGACACCACCGGACGGGACGACGACGAGCTCCCTCCAGGTCGTGGTGTGCCGCCCCTTGGCGTCGCTCTGCCGGACGGCGCCCACCTGCACCACGTCGGATCCCGTGAGGGCGTTGACCAAGGAGGACTTACCGGACCCCGAGGTGCCCAGGAGGGCGACCGTCCGCTCGCTTTGCACCAGCTTGCGCAGGTTCTCCATGCCGTGGCCCGCCACGACGGAGACCGGCAGGATGGCGACCTCGCCGCTGACCGAACCCACCTCGGCCAGCACGAGGCTCAACGTCTCTTCGGAGACGAGGTCGGCCTTGGTGAGGAGCAGCACCGGTTCCGCTCCGCTGTCCCAGGCGAGGACCAGGAACCGCTCAATCTGGCGCACGGAGATCGGCCGGTCCAGCGGGATGACCACCATGACCGCGTCGATGTTGGCCGCCAGAGCCTGGACTTCGGTGCGTGATCCCGACGACTGGCGTACCAGCGACGACCGTCGTGGTAGCACCTCGAACAACGCGTACGTGGTCAGACGGTCGCTGATCTGTGGTCCGTCAATCACAATGCACCAGTCCCCGACGCAGACGGGGGATACGCCGGAAGTTGAGACTGAAACAGCGGCTGCGTCGGACATGACCTGAAATCGCCCCCGATCGACTCGTGACACTCGACCCGCCAATGCGCCCTTCGGTGCCGCTCGCAACGCGACTTCGAACTGGCTGAGCAGTTGTGCATCGGCGCCCAGCGCGCGCAATGAGGGTGCGGTGTCCTCAATGATCGAAACCGGCTCCGTATCGCCCGGCCTGCGGTCGTCATCCGAAGACGGCATGGATGGTCTCCGCCACTGCACTGGCATGGGCACGGGAATGTGTCTCGGTTGTCGCAACGAACATCTCAAGTTCCTTTCGGGACGGCAGAACGACGAGCGCCCGAATGCCAATGCTCCCATCCCAAGAGGAGCCTGGCGGACCGGATCGGCCTCCCGGCGGCCGAACGACTACCTTTGGGCCGTTCGGGCCATTTCCGGCGGGAGATACCACCTTGTCTCACGGCTCTGCAGTCAAAGTCGACGGGTACCTGATCGACGAATTTCAACGTAACGGATTCGTCGTAGTGCCGAACCTGCTCGGCGAGCACGAGCTCGACGCGTTTGGCACCGCCGTCGATCGGGGTGTGGCTCGGCGGAGCCGACATGACACGCGCCAGCTGGCCGAGAAGTCCCTCTATGAGCAGAGTTTCGTCCAGTGCCAGAACCTGTGGGAGGACTGCCCCGACGTTCGCCCGCTTACGTTCCACCCAGCCGTGACCGAAACCGCAGCCCGTCTTCTCAGGGTCGATGCCATTCGGGTCTGGCACGATCAAGCGCTGTACAAGGAGCCGGGCGGGCGTGAGACCGACGCGCACCAGGACCAGCCCTACTGGCCCATCGCCGAAGCGGACACCATCACCGCCTGGATTCCCTTGGAGGGCTCGTCCATCGACAGCGGGGCCATGGGCTACCTCGCCGGATCGCACCTCTTGGGCATACGCAAGTTCGTCAATATCTTCTCGGGCCGGCCGGAGGATGTCCTCTCTTCCGAACCCCTGCGTGATTTCTCCCCGGTCTACGTGGAGGTGCCCCGGGGCGGTGTGGCCTTCCACCACGGGCTGACCTTCCATCTAGCTGGGCCGAACCGGACAGATCGGGTGCGACGGGTCCACACCGCCATCTACTTCCGGGACGGGTGTGTGCGGGGTGCCGAGTTCCCACACCCCTCGGTCGACCGGCCCGGGATCAAGATGGGTCAGGCCATCGCCAGCGACGTCACCCCTATCGCCTGGCCGAGGGAGCGGGGCGACCTGCCCCGGGCACCCGGCGAGCCGGCCCCTGCGGCCGCCGGTGGGGACGGGTCGACGAGATGACGTCGAGCACGGGCACCCTCGCCCCCGAGCAGCAACGGTCGTGGTCCGAAGCGGGGTTCTTCCGGATCGAGGGGTTCGCGGATCCGGACACGTGCGAGGCGATGCTGCACCGCGTCACCGCCATCGTTCGCGATCCCGGATTGGCGGAACAGCTCGGCGCCAGGGTCCTCCCGGAGAGCAACAAGGCCGGGGTACCCGTGGCCAATCCCGAGGACGCCGTCTCGAAGATCTTCATGCTCCACCGTGACGAGGTGTTCTCCTCCTTTGCCACGTCGGCACCTGTCGTGGACCTCGTAGCTGATCTGATCGCACCCGACATCGACGTCTTCCTGTCGCAGTTCATCTTCAAGACATCGGGTGCCTGGGGCCAGCCGTGGCACCAGGACTCCTTCTATTTCCCCTTCGATCCGGCCCGGCCCGTCGTCGGGGTGTGGTTGGCCGTGACCGAGGCCACGCTCCAGAACGGCTGCCTGCACGTGCTGCCGGGATCCAACACCGAGCCGGTCCACCGGCACGTGCCCGATCGCCGTCCGGGGGCCAACCACGGCTACTACGAGATCGTCGACCACGACATGCGGGCCTCGGAAGCCGTCCTGATGCAACCCGGCGACCTGCTGGTCTTCGACAGCCATCTCATGCACTGCTCAACCGACAATGAGTCCGATTCGATTCGGGCTGCCATGGTCTTCCACTACGCCGCGGCCGGGACAACGGATCACTCAGAGGAGTTCTTTCCCTCAATGAACGACTGGGTACCGGCGAGACGAGCGGCCAACTGACCTTTGGCCGGTCCGCATCACGCGCCGCCGGCCGCTAGATCCAACGAGCGCTCCGCCTGTTGCGCCACGACCTCTCCGGCAATGGCCAGGGGAGCGGTGCTACGCAGGGCGCGACATAGGACAAAGGCACCTTCGAGAGCGGCGATGACGGCGATCACCAGTTCACGGGTCGTCGTCGCCCCGAGGCCGAGCGAGGCGAAGCGGGTGACCCCGGCCTCGATCCAGCCTTCGAAGACGTCGGCGCACGCCTGCCGGAGCGGCTCACTGACGCTCGAGACTTCCAGGGCGACGGTGGCAATGGGGCAGGCGTCGGCGAAGTTGGTCTCTTCGAGGTGTGCCGCGGCTCCGGCGAAGAACATCCGTATCCCGCTCACCACGTCGGGCGCCGCGTCGAAGACGGCCGGTATCAGCAGCTCGTAAGTCCGGCCCGAATGCGCAATGGCCGCGGCACCCAGCTCCTCCTTCCCGCCCGGGAAGAAGTGGTAGATCGAACCGAAGGGAGCGCTGGCGGCCGTCACGATCTGCTTGACGCCCGTGGCGGTGTACCCCTGGCGCCGCATGAGGGTGGCGCTGGCCTCAATGATCCTTTCCCTGGTCTCCGTCACTTTCCTCCTCGAATTTGCGCCGGGTCGCTGCTGGGTACATTATCGCTAGAGCGATCTATCTAGAACGAGGAGGTCTGGTGCGTTCCTGGCTGGCTTTGAAGCTCGTCTCACGAAACATGGCCCAGATGCGGGCGGGGAACATCGCCCCCACCCTGAAGCTCGACACCGATGACGTCCGGTTCCGTTTTCCCGGAGTGAACTCCTGGGCCGGTGACTTCACCGGCAAGGTTGCCCTCGAGGACTGGTACGGCCGGTTCGTGCGGGTCGGACTAAGACCCTACGCCGATGAAGCCGTGGTCAAGGGGTGGCCCTGGAAGATGACCATCGCCGTCCGCGGCCACATCGATCTGCCCGGTCCCGAGGGCAGCTCGGTCTACGACAACCGCTTTGTCATCTGGGGCTGCCTGAGATGGGGGCGTATGGCTGACTACGAGGTCTACGAGGACACGCAGAAGAGCGCCGCCCTCGACGTCTACTTGGAAGAGCACGAGCCGGCCGCTTGAGACTTGGTCGGGGATGGCAACGAGTATTCGTCATGGTCTGACCACGCCGCGGCACGCTGGGCCTCGTCGACGATCGGCAAGCCGTCCTGAAAACGTCTTGCAATGACGGGCTTTTTTCTCTAGAATGACGACTGCTAACTCCCCTTTGATAAAGTAACAAAGTGAGAGGGGTGGAGAAGCGGAATCCGCAGGTAGGGGCGTTGCGGATGTGAAGAAATAGCGATATGTTCCCCGGCGTGTCCGGGGATCTTTGCGCGTTCGGGATTATGCATTTGCGGGCGCGGAGATGACGGGTTCCGAACCGGACGGGGATCCCGAACTGTTGGCCGAGCAGGAGTACCTGGACCGGGCCCACGTCTCGCTGGCCACCATGCGAGACCGAGCGGCCGCATTGCTCGTGGACCTGCGTGCCGCCGGCAATCTCGACCTCGACTACCAGGCCGCGCTCCAGCACCGGGTGGCCGTGCTGGCCGACAGCCCCCGTCCGCTCCTGTTCGGGCGCATCGACGAGGACGCCGGCCCCTCATGGCACATCGGTCGGCGCCACGTCGAGGACCAACGCGGGGATCCGGTCGTCGTGGACTGGCGGGCGCCCGTCTCGGTGCCCTTCTACCGGGCCCGGGTCGAGGACGCGCTCGGCCTGACGCGGCGGCGCCAGGTGATGGTCGACCGGCGGACGGTCATCGCCGTGGCCGACGACCTCTTCGGCCGGCACCAGGGCGACCTATCGGGTCACCGGCTCCGCGGTGGCGACGCCCTGCTGGCCGAACTCGAACGGGCCCGCACGGGCGAGATGCTCGACATCGTCGCCACCATCCAGGCTGAGCAGGACGAGGTCATTCGCGCCCCGCTGGCCCAGCTGATGGCGGTCCAAGGGGGCCCGGGCACCGGCAAGACGGCGGTCGGCCTTCACCGCGCCGCCTTCCTGCTTTACAACCACCCGCCGCTGGCACGGGACGGGGTACTGGTGCTCGGCCCGAGCCGGGCCTTCCTCCGTTACATCGCCCAGGTGTTGCCGTCACTCGGCGAGGAAGCCGTGATTCAGGCCACGGTCGCTGACATCGCGCCCCGCGTGAGTGTCCGCGCCGACGACGAGTCCGACGTCCGCCGACTCAAGGGAGATCCACGCCTGGCCCTCCTGCTGGCGTCGGCCCTGCGCCGACGACGCCAGCCCCTCCAGCACGACGTGACGTTGCGGGCCCGCTTTACGCGGTGCACCTTGTCGCCCGACGAGGTCAACAGGCTGGCCGACTCCATCGGTGCCCGGCCGGCGCCCTACAAGTCGGGCCGGCTGGCCCTGCGGTCCCGGTTGGTCAGCCTGGCGCGCCAGAAGCTCAGAGCTGCCGGTCGCTTCGAGGTGGAGGAGTCCTGGTTCGAACGCGAGCTCGCCGCGTCCGATTCGTTCAGGAATCTCCTCGACCACCTCTGGCCGTCCGTACCGCCCAAGACATTGGTGAGGGATCTCCTCTCCGATGCCGCCGAATTGGAGAACGCGGCCACCGGGCTCCTCACCTCTGACGAGTGGCCCCGACTGGTGCGCCCGAAGAGCCAGCGGCTCGGGACCGTGGCGTGGACCATCGACGACCTTCCGCTGCTTGATGAGGCGGAATTCCTGGTCAACGGGCAGAAGCGGACGTACGGGCACGTGGTGGTCGACGAAGCGCAGGACCTGACCCCGATGCAGTTCCGGATGGTGGCCCGCCGCGCTCCCGCCGGTTCACTCACCGTGCTGGGAGATCTCGCCCAGGCGACAGGGGCCTGGAGCTACGAGACGTGGGACGACCTCCTCGAGCATCTCCCCGCCACGGCACCCGTGCGCCGGGACGAGCTGACGCTCGGCTACCGGGCACCCGGCCAGGTCCTGGATCTGGCTTCCAAGCTCCTTCCGCTCGCGGCACCCACCGTCACGCCGACACGATCGATCCGGCGCGGTCGCCGCGAGCCACGCATCGTCGAGGTGCCACCGGATCAGCTCCTACCGGAGTCACTGGCCGAGGCGACCCGACTCTCCGGAGAGGACCTCCTCGTCGGGCTCATCGTCGCCGCGGGCGACCTCACGGCGATGTCAGCCCTCGTCAAGGGAAGGAGCGACGTCGGTCTGCTCCACCGCGACGGCGGAATAGAGAAGCCGATCACCGTGGTCTCGGCACTGGCTGCCAAGGGCCTGGAGTTCGATGCCGTGGTCGTGGCCGAGCCGGCCGCCATCGCCGGAGAGGATGCCCGAGGTCTCCGGCTGCTCTACGTCGCCCTGACCAGGCCGATCCAGCATCTGAGCATCGTCCACGCCGAACCACTGCCGTTGCCCTTGACGCGATAGCAGCCCCGGCCAGATCCGCCCCGACTCGGTTCGGAGTGAGTGCGTTTCTTCCGCTCTCCGAAAATTCATCAACGGGAGGTTTGGCCACCCGGTGATGTCATCACAGGCAGGCAAGCTCCCGCCCGACTCAGCGACTCCGCCGACGGGCCCCCCGCACGATGACGCCCTGGTAGAACCCAGCAGGCAGCCGGGCCAGCAGGTCGAACCCCTTGGCGTCGGGACCGATGAGGGCCCGGCGCCGGTCCCGCTGGACGGCCGTCAGGATCTGGCGCGCCGCCCGCTTGGGGCTGGTGAACGCCACCTTGTCGAACATCGCGTGCGCCTCTTCCTCCGAGCCGGCCAGGGCCAGCACGCTCGGGTCCATCCGGGCGTTGCGGGCGATGTTCGTCTTGATGCCGCCGGGGTGGATCGTGGTGCACGAGACCTTGGCCCCCTCGATCTCGAGCTCCATGCGCAAGGCGTCGGTGAAGCCACGCACGGCGAACTTGGCCGAGTTGTAGGCGGACTGCGACGGGATGCTGATCAGCCCGAAGACACTGGAGAGGTTCACGATGTGACCCTCGCCGGATGCCTTGAGATGGGGCAGGAAGGCCTTGGTCCCGTACACCACGCCCCAGAAGTTGATGTTCATCAGCCACTCGAAGTCGTCGTAGGACATGGACTCGATGTTGGCGCCCAACGCGACACCGGCATTGTTGAAGATGAGGTTCACCTGGCCGTGGTCCTCGACCACCTGATCGGCCCAGCTGTACACGGCCTCACGGTCGGCCACGTCGAGCCGTTGCGAGGTGACCTTGACCCCGAAGCCCTCGCACTGGGCCACGGTCTCGGCCAGGCCCGCCTCGTCGATATCGCACAGCGCCACATGGGCACCCCGGCGGGCCAGATCCAGCGCAAGGGCCCGGCCGATTCCTGATGCCGCGCCGGTGACGGCGGCCACGCGGCCGCTGAAGTCCTTCATGCCGCCACGCTCACGAGCTTGTCGTTCAAGGTGCCGTCCTGGCCGAAGAGCTCGGCCCGCCACTGCTCGACCAGAGCGTTGGTGTCGCTGTCGTCGGGATGGAAGTCCGGCCGGTTGTAGTCGCGCAGCTGATCCCAGAGTTCGCGCCGCATGATCGGGGAGCGCTTGAAGCGCCGCCAACTCTGGCGCAGCTTGCCACGCCGGTAGGTCTCGCGGTCACCGAGCATCGAGATCACGACCTGGAGGGTCATGCCCACGACGAACCCGAAGCGGAGGAAGTTCATGGTCCAGACGCGCATCCGTTCGGTGCCCCCGACCGCCTTGTAGACGTCGAACGCCACCGCCTTGTGCTCGGACTCCTCGAGCGCGTGCCAGACGAACAGGTCTCGGACTGCTTCGTGGCCGAACAGGCGCCGGACTTCTTCGTTGGTGAGGACGAGCTCGGCCAGGGTCGCCGTGAAGTGCTCGAGCGCTGCCGTGGCCGCCAGGTTGGCCTTTGCCGGCGCCACCCGCTCCCGGAACTCCAGGCCCACGCGGGTCAGGTGCTCGAACCGCTTGACCGGGTAGCCGAGCTGGTCGAGCCGGTCATTGAAGACACGGTGCTCCCGGCCGTGGACTGCTTCCTGGCCGATGAAGCCGGCCACCTGGCGCTTGAGGGCGGGGTCGGTGATCTGGTCGCGGAAGTGGCGGACCGAGCGGACGAAGAAATCCTCCCCGTCAGGGAACACAGCCGAGAGGCCGGCGGCGAGGTGGCTCCCGATGAGATCGCCATCGGCCGCGTAGTGCTTGGGGAGGTCCTTCAGGGACTCCTCGAAGGTCATCCGCCTGGTCGGCACCTTGCGGTCGGGGTTGCTGGTCTGCGTCGGGGTCACCTGGCTCGGGCTGGCCTCGGCGTCGATCTTGGTCCGGCTCATCGCACTCGCCTCCCTTGGGCTTGATCCACCGCAGATTAGAATATTTGAGAGATTTTCTCAAATGCTCTGTTCTGCTAGCCTGGCGACCGGAATGACGGCCACCGAAGTTGAGGAATCCGACCAGGGCGCCGGCGCCGGCGCCGGCACCAAGGGTGCACAGACCCGCCGCTCGATCCTGGCCGCCGCCATCACCCGGTTCGGCCGCGACGGGTACCGAGCCACCTCGGTGGCCGACATCGCCCGGGACGCCGCCGTGGGCGGCACGGTGGCCTACGCCTACTTCCCCAGTAAGGAAGCCCTGTTCCTCGCCGCGGTCGACGAGGACGCCGCCGGGGTCATCCACGAAGGGCTCTCGAGCGTGATGTCGGTGCGCAGTGTGCAGGACTGGCGCGAGACCCTGATCTTCACCCTGGTCGGCGCGGTCGAGCGCCATCCCCTGGCTCGCCGGCTGCTGGCCGGCCTCGAGCCCGAGGTGACCGTCCGCGTGCTCGAGATCCCTGCGCTCAACGAGCTGCGCAAGGCCTGCCGGGACATGTTGGCGGACGAGCAGATGGCGGGGACGGTGCGCCCGGATATCGATCCGGTGACCATCAGCAACGGCATCGTCGCGCTCGTGCTCTCCGTGTTGATGTCGGTCGTCCAGCTGGGCAGCGAAGCGGCCGTCACGTACGCGGCCGATGTCGCCGCCGTCTTCGAAGCCGCTTTGGGGTGGCCGCCGCCGCGGTGAGCTGACCGCGCTCCCGGCGGCCGACCGCCGTCGCCCCTCAGACGAATGAAGCTTCGTCGGTCAGGGCCATGGCCTGATCGGCTCCCAGCACCAAGGTCTGGAAGTCGCCGTACCCCACGCCGCCGCCGACCGGGTCCTCCACCCGAACCACGGCGCTGCGCAGTTGGTGCAGCCGCCGGGCCTGTGTCGGATCGGCACAATTGGCGACGTACTCGCCCTCGACGTGCGACGAGCCGCGCCACTGGCCCGGCCAGTGTCCGTCGAGCCCGAAGTAGAGGGCCGACCCGAGGTGGAAGCCGGTCTCCGAGACCGCCTCGAGGGTCAGCGGCCGTTCGGTGCCGTCGGCCATGGAGAACCGCAAGGTGCCAGCGGTGAACCGTCGGTTGTCGTCTCGGAACTCCAGGCTCGGGATCACGGCGGCGAAGTGCTCCTTGCGGCCGTCGGGATGCTCGACCCCGCCTTGGAGCTCCACCCGCTGATAGGAGCCCACCGAGTGCCGCTGGTAGTACCAGTGCAGGGCGTAGTGGCTGCCGTCGGGACGGGTGCAGAGGATCGGGCTCCACATCGTCAGGATTGAGACACCGTCGAGTTGGTTCCCCGGTGGCGTGTCACCGACCGGCTCTCCCACCTGGTAGCGCACCCCCCAGGACCGATCGCGGGTGGACGTCCAACCGTGAGTGCCGATCTCGGTGCGCTGGCCGTCAACCTCGACCCAGCCCGAGGCGGTTCCCGATTGGTGGAACCGGATGAGGTCGGCCTCCCGGCGCCCACCGTCGCGCGAGCGGTGTATCTCCCTGTTTTCCAAGAAGGGCGGCACCGCTCCCTCGAAACGCCACTCGAAGCTGATCGGCATCTCATCATTCGGCTCCAGGGCGAACGTGACCGTCCGCAGTGGTTCGGAGACCTCGTAGCGGATGGGGCCGACCGCGAGTGACTCCCGGTCCTTGGAGAGGCGCCGGCTCGACCGGACCGCCCACTGCTCGACGCCCCGTGAGACGCCCGCGGCAGCGTCGATGACGTCGCGGTTGGGGTACTTGCCGATGCCGAACGCCACTTGGAGCGAACCATCGTTGGCGCAGGCCTGAGCCCACGCCTTCTCGGTCCAGGACCGGTCGCTCTGGGCGATCGAACCGAAGGTGTCGACGATTTGGTGGGCGAAGAGTTCGTCTGCGCCGACCAATGGCCCGATGCTCACCAGCGTCCCTTTCACCTCAAGATGGACTCCCCGGGTCGACATCTTGCCCGAGAGCCGGAGGAGGCGCCCCCACCGGCACTATCGGCCGCGTGCCTTACCTCAGGGTGTGCTGCACGGCGGCCAAGGTTCCGCCCCATTGCACGGTGAACCCCTCGCTTCGCATGGCGGCGATGAAGCGGGTGATGGACAACGTGATGGCCAGCGCGGTCAGGCTCCAGGTGATGGCGGTGCGTTCGAGCACGAAGGCGTGAAGAGACGAGGTGAGGAGCAACCAGAGCACGAGTCCGGCGTTCACCAGGAGCACGCTGGCCCAGAGGACCGAGATCCGCACGAAGAATCGCTGCACCAGCGGGCGGGCCAGCAGTTCGGGATCGATGGGGCAGAAGTCATGGGCGAAGCGCTGAGTGAACGGCCTGCCGATCACCGCCGAACCGAGGAGCACGAGGGCGATGAGGATGGTCCCCGCGGCTGGCTGCACGAAGTAGACGAAGGAGCTTCCGGTGAAGAAAGAGATGCCGGTTCGTAATGCCAGCAGAGCGGTCCCCAGCAGGAGCAGCATCGAGGGCCTCTCGCCGTTGCGCACTCGGCGGGCCAGGGCGACCGACGACCAGGCCAACGCGGCGATGATCGCACCGCGAAAGCCCAGGGTGAGCAGGATCACGTAGAACAAGGCGATCGGGACGAGGACACCCTCGAGTACCACCGGCACGGCGTGGCGAAGCGCGGCCCGCGGGCACGGTAGCGCCAGCACTCCACCCCCGATCGAGTCCTCGCAGAGGCTCACCTTGCGGAGCTGCGGCCGGCAGGAGTCGGCATCAAGGGCACTCGGCACTGCGTCGACCACCGGGAGCACCGTTCCTGCCCCCGTAAGCGGTGGCGCTAGCGCTCACCATGAGAGCTTTCCAAGGATAGTGCCCAAAGTGACGATCTCCTCGGCGGGCGGGAATAATTGGGGCTCCGTTGATCACCGCAGGGAAACAGCCGTGTCGACACGCGGCGCCCGAGCCTGAACGCCCCGATTCGGGCCGCCTACTCCGCGGATCGGCCCGCGCTGAGCGTCTTGGTCCACCACAAGAGGTCCGCGATCAAGGTGTCGAGGCGCCCGTCCAGCGAGGCGAACAGTTCGGGTGTGAAGTGCTCAGCCTTCATGGCGGGCAGCATCACCTCGGGAAGGATGTGGACGGCCCACCGCAGCGGAGCCATCTCGAACTCGATGCACACCAGCCGCAGCTGCTCGATGGCGCGGGCACCACCCACGTTGCCGTAACCGACGAAGGCGACCGGCTTGCGGTTCAGCTCGGGAAAGACGTGGTCCAGCGCGTTCTTCAACGAGGCCGGGTAGCCGTGGTTGTACTCGGCCGTGACGATGATGTACCCCTCGCCTCGGTCGAGCGTCCGGCCCAGGTGGGCGATCTCGTTACTGGGGTAATCCCTCCCGGCCCGGGCGGGCGGAACTTCGCTCTCATAGAAGGGCAACGGGTGATCCCGTAGATCGATGACCTCGAGTTCGAGGTCATCGCGCTGGCCGAGTCGGTCCCCCAACCAGGCGACGGGCTTGTCAGAGAAGCGCCCCGCTCGCGTAGTCGACACGATCATCTGAATGAGAGGTTTCTGTTCGGACATGGGCTCCCTGGTCAAGAAACTGGTCCCGTGGCGTCACTGTGACATCTGAGGCCACTCTAAGACGAGTTTCCTGCTAACTGGGCCGCTCCATGCTCTGGAC
>DASXZJ010000162.1:0-4501 GCA_036502025.1 Acidimicrobiales bacterium
CGCCCGCCGCATGAGGGGCAGCGTCAGTGGGCCGGCCAGACCTCGACCGGGTCGCCGGCCGCGAAGCCGTCGACCATGGCCTGGGCCACGTCGTCGTGGTACTGCACCGGCGGCGACTTCATGAAGTAGGCCGAGGGGCCGAGCAGCGGGCCGCCGATGCCGCGGTCGAGAGCCAGCTTGGCGCACCGCACCGCATCGATGATCACGCCGGCCGAGTTGGGGGAGTCCCACACTTCGAGCTTGAGCTCGAGGTTGAGGGGCACGTCGCCGAAGTTGCGGCCCTCCATGCGGATGTAGGCCCACTTGCGGTCCTTGAGCCACGGCACGTGGTCGGAGGGCCCGATGTGGACGTCGTCGGTATCGAGCTGGCTGTCCTCGATCTGGCTGGTGACGGCCTGGGTCTTGGAGATCTTCTTGGACTCAAGGCGCTCGCGCTCGAGCATGTTCTTGAAGTCCATGTTCCCGCCGACGTTGAGCTGGTAGGTGTGGTCGAGGGCCAGGCCGCGGTCCTCGAAGAGCCGGGTCAGGATGCGGTGCACGATGGTCGAGCCGACCTGGCTCTTGATGTCGTCACCCACGATGGGCACCCCGGCGTCGCGGAACTTGCGGGCCCACACCGGGTCCGAGGCGATGAAGACGGGGATGGCGTTGACGAAGGCCACGCCGGCGTCCAGGCAGGCCTGGGCGTAGTAGCGCTGGGCCTGCTCCGAGCCGACGGGGAGGTAGGACACCAGCACGTCGGCCTTGGCGTCGCGCAGGGCCTGGGCCACGTCGACCGGCTCGTAGGGGGACTCCTCGACCACCTCGCGGTAGTACTTGCCCAGGCCGTCGAAGGTCGGGCCGCGCTGGACCGTCACCCCGACCTCGCCGACGTCGGCGAAGCGGATGGTGTTGTTGAGCCCGGCGTGGATGGCCTTGCTCAGGTCGGTGCCGACCTTGGTCTGGTCCACATCGAACGCAGCCACCGGGACGATGTCCCTCACGTGGTAGCCGCCCAGCTCGACGTGCATGAGGCCGGGGACGATGTCCTCCGGCTGCGCGTCGTGGTAGTACGCGATCCCCTGGATCAACGAGCTGGCGCAGTTGCCGACGCCGGCAATGGCGAGTCGGATGGGGCTGCTCATCGGATGTCTCCTTCATATGTCAGTTCGGCCGGGGCCGAGTGGGGTGTGTCTCGTTCGGTGGCGATCAGGCGGTCCAGCCAGGCGATGTCCTGGGCCACGCCGTCCGCGGTGTGCTGCACGACGGAACGGGCGTAGACGTCGAGCTCGACGCGGGTTCCCTCGGTCTCGGCCAGGCGCTGCACCAGGAGGGCGCGGCGGCGTTCGAGGAGGGCGAGGCGCGCCTGGGGTGCCAGGTGGCGGGCGAAGGCCAGCCGGAGGCTGAAGCTGCGGGCGTCGTCGATGGAGCCGCCCTCGGCCAGGAGCTCGGCGAAGAGCTGTCGGCCCAGCTCGGTGATCCGGTAGACCTTCTTGCCCCGGCGTGAGCGCGAGGGGGTGTGCCGGCGGGCCCTGAGCACGGCCAACTCGCCGCTGAGCGATCCGGTGGGTGGGGCCTGGGGCACCGGGGCCGGGCCGTCCTCGCGGGGGGCCGAGTCCTCGGTGGCGACCACCGCCCCGGCCCTCTCCAACCGGGTCAGGGCGGGGTAGATGGACCCGAAGGAGACGTTGGCCAGGATGCCCAGGTGGTCACGGAGCAGTCGCCTGATCTCGTACCCGTGCAGGTCCCGCTCCTCGAGCAGGCCCAGTATGGCCATGTCCAACATTGCGGTTCACTATATCGAAGCGATATAGCGTTGTACAGCGTTTCGTCACGCTCTGATCACCGGGGAGCCCAAATGCGCTGCTCGGAGGGGCAATTGACACACTGCGCCGGGAGGGGGCCGCGTGGGGGTCGCCGGGCTCGTCCCGGCCGGGCCCGGTCAGGTCAACGAGGAGAGGCGACCGCCAGGTGCACCGGGCCGACCGGCCCGTGAAGCAGGGTTGTGCTGGCTGAGACCGGGGACGGGGGCGCGCCGGGGGGATTGTTCGGCGGCCCCAGGTTGACGGTCTGGGTGATGATGGTCGACGGACCACAGCGGGCGGGGACGTCGGGGACCACGGCGCCAATGGTGATGGTCCAGGACTCGGCCGAGCCACCGCCGGTGACCCCCTCGAGGCTGCCGCACGGCGGCATGGTGACCCGCACCTGGATCGAGCCACCCTCGATACCACTGACGGCCTGCCACGGCACGGAGAGCACCTCAGTGGCCCGGGCGAGCGAGGCGGCCTGGACCGACAGGCAGATTTCGCTGCGGGCGGTGTAGCTGACGGCGGGTGACCCGCCGGCGGCCCCGACGACGACAGCGGCGTATCCATTGGACGGGAGCGACACGGGCTTGGCCCGGGAGGGAGCAGTGCCCGGCACGACCAGTTCAGCGGGGCAACTGGCGGCGCCGGTCGATCGGGCGAAGCCGATCCAGGCCCGCAGCTTCGAGACGCGCGGCACGCCCTGCTGGTGGCGCGAGATGGTGACGATGCCATAACCCAGCGGACCCTCATCCCGGCCGAGCATCACCGGGCTGGCCCAGATCTTCTGCGCCGCCGCCTTCTTGGTGACGGTGGGCCGGTCACTCGCCGGGGCGGGCGTGACGCTGAGCACTCCATCATCGAGGGTCACCGGCGTCACGAAGCGTCCCCCGACCACGTCGGCCACGGTGGGGGACGACAGTGGTCTGGCCGCCGCCGGGACCGGGCCGGAGACGACCGCCACGACGGCCGCGAGGATGAAGGCGCCTGTGACCGCCCGCGCCAGGTTCGATCCCATTGACCATTTATGACGCAACCGGGGGCGAATCGGTTGGCGATTGGGGCGAATTGGTTCCCTGACCTCCCTCGGAGGAGCGCGCCGGCCGGTGAGTGTGGTTTTGGTGCCTGAGGACTAATCTGTCGCCGTGTCCGTCACCTCGGAACCGAGGTCGTCCAGTCGTGCCGTGAGCCCTGACGTCTCGGCCGGGGTCGAGTACCGGCTGGTGCGCAACGGGGTGGTGCGGGACGTCGAGCGGGGGCGGACCCAGAAGATCGACGTCTGCGACGCCCACCCCGAATTGCTCCGGGCCGCCCGCAACGTGGGGCGTCCGACTTCGGAGTCGTGCCCCATCTGCGCCGATTGCCGCCTGGTCACGGTCACCTTCGTCTTCGGGGCCAAGCTGCCGGCCGGGGGCCGCTGCCCGGGCACGGTGGCCGAGCTCAACGCGCTGCGGCGCCGGCCCGAGCCGGTCCTCTGCTACGAGGTCGAAGTCTGCCCGGACTGCGCCTGGCACCATCTGATGAGGAAGTACCCGGCCGGGGGCCCCAAGGCCAAGGCGCGCCGCAAGCTGGCCCAATGAGCCCAAGCCCGGGGGCCCAATGAGCCCGAGCCCGGAGCCGGCCGGCCCGGTGACCGTCGCCACCCTGCGTTCGCGCAAGCGGCGCGACGGGGCCACCCCGATCGTCATGGTCACGGCCTACGACGAGCCGGGGGCCCGCATCGTCTCGGACGCCGGGGCCGACATCGTCCTGATCGGCGATTCGGTGGCCAACAACGTGCTCGGCCATGAGGACACGCTGCACGTCGATATCGAGGTGATGGCGCACCACACCGCGGCGGTGGCCCGGGCCAAGCCGCACTGCCTCATCCTCGGCGACATGCCCTGGATGAGCTACCACCTCTCCACCGACGACGCCGTGCGCAACGCGGCGGCCCTGATCCGGGCCGGCGCCCACGCCGTGAAGTTGGAGGGCGGCCGGGCCCGCCTGCCCGTGGTCGAGGCGATCATCCGGGCCGAGATCCCCGTCATGGGCCACCTGGGCCTGACCCCCCAGTCGGTCCTGGCCATGGGCGGCTTCCGGGTGCAGGCCAAGAGTATCGACGCCGCCAGCTCGCTCCTCGATGCGGCCAAGGCGCTCGAAGCGGCCGGCTGCTTCGGCTTCGTGATCGAAGGGGTGCCCGACGTGGTGGGGGCCGCAGTGACCGAGGCGCTCTCGGTGCCGACCATCGGCATCGGCGCCGGGCCGTCGACCGACGGCCAGGTGCTGGTCTTCCACGACCTGCTCGGCCTGGGCGCCCGCACCCCACCGAAGTTCGTGCGCCAGTACGCCGAGTTGGGCCGGATCGCCACCGAGGCCGTCCACCACTTCGCCGAGGACGTCCGCTCGGGCGCCTTCCCCAACGACGACGAGAGCTACCACGGCTCCGCCGAGCTGGGTGAGTCGCTGAGCTGAGCCGAGGTCGGGGATTCGGTGTCCCCGGGCTCGACTATCATCAGTCCCCGCAACAGACCCTGCTCCTGACCGTCAGGGGCCCAGGCTCACAGCCCGGTCCAGAGGGAGGTACGCCGCTCATGCGGCCCTACGAAGTTATGGCCATTTTCGAGGCCACCACGGAGCCGACCATCATCCAGGGCGTGCTCGACCGGGCCCTCGAGGTCATCCGCAGCACCGGCGGCAATCCCGGTGCCATCGACCGCTGGGGTCGGCGCACC
>DASXZJ010000163.1:0-3013 GCA_036502025.1 Acidimicrobiales bacterium
CTGCCCCAAACGCCGCGGCCTCCAGATCGACCACTGCGACGTCGACTACCGAGATGACGGCCCGACCGAGATTTCCAACCTGGTCCGCATCTGCGCCGAGCACCATGATCAAAAGACCCACGGCGGCTGGAGGCTGACCGGATCCCCCGGACAGCGCCAGTGGATCGCCCCGCCCCATCCCCCCAGCGCCCAGCAGATCAACCGGACCCGCAAGGTGGCGGCAGCCCGGGGCAAGGCGAACCGGATCCGGGATTGAGGGTGGCCGCCTAGCCGTAGGTAACGCCGAGGCGGTTGGCCCACCACGTGTCGAGGTGATCGAAGATCCAGGTCAACGGACCGGGGTTGAGGTAGAAGTTGAGCAGCACCAATCCCATGATGATCGGCATCGTGTACGGCCGAATCCGCAGATACCGGGGCCAGTAGCGCGCCGGCAGCAACCGCTCGAAGAGCACCGACCCGTCCAGGGGCGGGATGGGGATCAGGTTGAAGACCATCAAGGTGACGTTGACCAGACCGAAATAGAAGAAGATCTGGTCCAGCAGCGAAAGCTGCCCCACCGGGTGCAGGACCTTGGTGAAGATCACCGCGGCGATGGCGGCCAGGATGGCGTTGGTGAGTGGTCCGGCCAATGAGACCAGGACCCCCTGATTGCGCGGCTTGCGCAACCGGGCCACGTTGACCGGCACCGGCTTGGCCCAGCCGAACACACCGAACGAGGTCAGCGAAAGCAGCGCCGGCACAATGAGGGTGCCGACGGGATCGATGTGCTTGAGCGGGTTCAGCGTGAGCCGTCCCGCCCGGGCCGCCGTGTCGTCGCCGAAGAACTGGGCCACATAGCCGTGTGAGACCTCGTGCAGAATGATCGAGGGGACGATCACGCAGAACAGGATCAGTTCGTAGGAGTGGATGTTGTGGTGGGCGATCAGCGCCACCACGACCACCACGCCGGCGGCGATCCACAGCATCTGCCTGGTCGAGGCGGTCATCGGCCGGCGACCCGAGGCGCCAGCTCCCGGTGGGCGCACTCCCCTACTGCTTGGCGGCGTCGTCAATACAGAGACGGGCGGCCGGCATGGCCTCGAGTCGAGCCGGGCTGATCGGCTTGCCGCAGACTTCGCAGACCCCGTAGTTCCCGGCGGCCAGACGCTCCAGGGCGGCCTCCACGTCACCCAGCGACTCACGGAGCTCGGTGGCCAGGCGCTCGGCCTCGCCCCGCTCAGCGGTCACCTGGCTGGAGTCGGCGAAGTTCGAGTCGTAGTTCAGCCCGCTGCCCGCGTCGCCGTAGCCCAGCTCCTTGAGCTGAGCCTGGAGAACGCCCTGCTCGACCCGGAGGAGCTCGGCGTAGTCGACATCGGCGGATTCGGCCGCGGGGGCCTCGTTCGGCATCTGCTCATGCTACGTCCTTCCCCCCGCTGACGGTTCCCGCCCGGGGGTGCGCTTCCTCGTAGGCCCGGCGCAGGTGCTCGGGCGAGACCTTGGTGTAGCGCTGGGTGGTGGCGATGGACGCGTGCCCGAGCAGTTCCTGGACGACCCGGATATCGGCGCCGCGGGCCAACATGTGCGTTGCGCAGGAGTGACGCAGGACATGGGGGCTGACGCGGTCGCCTAGGCCGACCCGGTCGGCGTACTTCTTGACCACCCCGAACACCCCCACCCGGGAAAGGCGACCGCCCCGCACATTCAAGAAGACGGCGTCGGCGTCGCTGCGGTGTTTCCACTTCTTGGGCTCCATCAGGGCCCGGCCCTCGCCCGAGAGCCAGCCGGCCAGCGCCTCGCAGGCCAGGCGGCCCAGGGGCACCATCCGCTCCTTGCCGCCCTTGCCGTAGACCCGGATGAGCGGGACGTCGGTGTGGTCCATGGCCTCGGCCACGTCCCCCAGGCTGAGCCCGGTCACCTCGCTCACCCGGGCTCCGGTGCCGTAGAGCACCTCGAGCAGAGCCCGATCACGCAGGAAGGCCGGTCCCGTCCCCACCACCGCGCCCAGCAACTGCTCGGTCTCCTCCTCGCTCAGTGCCTTCGGCAGGAGGTCGGCCACCCCGATGCTGGGTAGGTCAACGGTGGGATCCCCGGCCGACTCCCCCTCCTCGACCAGGAAGCGGTGGAAGCCCCGCAGGGTGGAGACGCAGCGGGCCACCGACGAGGCACTGTGAGTCCGGCGCAGCGAGGCCACGAACGCGGCCACCTGACCCGACGACGCGTGGTCGATGGTCACCCCGGCGCCGGTCTGCCCCAGGTAGGCCTGGTAGGCCACCAGGTCGTGCCGGTAGGACGACAGGGTGCGGGGAGAGTGGCCCCGCTCCACCTCGAGCCAGGACAGGTACTCCTCGGCGCTCACGGGCAGCGGGAGCGTGGCGGTCACGGTGAGCGGGCCCCGTCCAGCCGGGCCCGGGCCAGCAGGAGGCCGAGCACGGTGGTCTCATCCAACAGGGTGCCGTCGGCCACGAGGGCCTCAATCTCATCGAGCCCGATCGTCTCAACAGTCATGAACCCCTCCTCCACCCCGGCCGGCCGAGTGGGGACGGGTGACAGGCCGGTGGCCAGGAAGATGGTCGTGTACTGATCGCTGATGCCCGGTGTGTTGAAGGTGCCCATGAGGACCTCCATCGACTCGGCCTCCAGGCCGGCCTCTTCGGCCAGCTCGCGCCGGGCCGTCTCCTCGGCCGGCTCACCGGCCACATCCCGGGTCCCGGCCGGCGCCTCGAGCATCATGCGGTCCACCGAGGACCGGTACTGGCGGACCAGGGTGACCCGGCGGTTGTCGTCCACCGCCACGATGGTCACCGCTCCCGGATGGTGGATGACGAAACGGTCGAAGGGCTGGCCGTCGGGATCGATCAGGTCGACGTGGCCGACGGTGAAGAGCCAACCCCGGAAGACCTCTACCTCGGAGAGCCGCCGGAATGATGAGGGCTCGGGCACGGGCTCGGGCTCGGTCACGGTCGGCGCCTACGGAACGGTGTCGAGATCGAGCAGGTGCGGCTCGCGTCCCTCGGCCCGGTCCAGCGCGGCGGCC
>DASXZJ010000164.1:0-1715 GCA_036502025.1 Acidimicrobiales bacterium
CGCCGGGTCGATGGCCGGGATATCGACGTGGCGACGCACCTCCTCAAAGAGCAGCTCGCGCGCCTCCAGGCCGGAGGGGAACTCCGACGTGACTTCGACCCAGGTGTCATGGCAGTGGCGATCCGAGCCACCATCGACGTGGTGCCGCACCGACTCGTCCTTGATCCGGACTTCGACATCGACAAGTACGCGAGTGAGATCGCGGAAATCTTCGAGCTGGCAACCCGTGCCAAGGACACGCCATGACCGGCGACGGCGAGACCTGAACGAGCGCCGGCGTCCGCGTCCTGGCAGACTCGTCTGGGCTGCGCCGCTCGCCTTTCGCCACAATCACCTGAGCCTGCCCGGACTGGCATATGCCGACGGGCGACGGCGAGAACCGAGGTAACCGCCTCGTGCTTGCAAACCGGATTATCCCATCCGTTCATTGCTGCCCAGGCAGTGATTCGGTACGGGTCACCTGTTCGAGCAGGTCGGCGAGGGCGGGTTGGTCGAAGTAGCGGGCCCAGCCGAGTGGGGTTGACTCGTAGTGCTTGTCGGGGATGTTCGGGTCGGCTCCGAGGTCCAGGAGCGTCTGGGCGAGGGCGAGGTCACCCTTTTCGGCGGCGACGTGTAGGGCGGTGTGCCAGGGCTGGTTGCTGGGGATGTCACTGCGGCCGAGGGCGTTGACGTCGAACCCGGCCGAGACGAGCAGTTGCACAGCGCTGGGTGCTCCCTGGGCGGCGGCCCAGGTGACCAGCCCGGACCTCTTTCGTCGCACCGCTGCGACAACGTGGGGAGGCGTGTGCGCCACGGCGTCGCCGTCACCGGCGAGGACGGCGGCGACGAAGGCGTCGGCAGCGCTGAGCCGAGGTGGTGGGGCTCCCAGAGCTGCCAGTTGGTCGGCCAGTGCGCGGTGACCGTTGGTAAGGGCGACCTCGATCGGAGTACCGCGTCGAGGGCTACGCGGCTCGGTCTCGGTGAAAGGGCTCGTGATATCGACGCCGTGCTCGGCGAGCAGGACGACGCGGCGGCGTTGGTCGTGGGTGATCGCCCAGGCCAGCAAGGAGCGCAGCATCTCGGTGGGTGACTCGAGGGACTCGCCGAGCAGGCGGCGCCAGGGGCCGTGGGTGTCGCGGCCGAGGCCATACTCGAAGAGCAGAACGAGGTGGTCGTCGTTGGTCCCGAACATGCGGTTGTAGAGAGTTTGCCCGTCGTTAGGGTCGGCGCCGGCTTCGAGCAGCAGCCGGGCGAATGCGATGGCGTGCGGATGCCAGCGGTGGCGGCGTTCGCCGTAACTGAGCACGCCGGTGAGCACAGTGAACGGGGTGGGCAGGGCATGCCAGAACCGTCCGTCGTTGGGCTCCGCGCCGGCGTCGAGGAGTAGCTGGGCGGTCTCCATCGTGGCTGCGAGGTCGACGTGGGAGTTGTGGCGGGCGTAGGCCTGGTAGAGCAGCGGGGACCAGCCGTGCGGTCCGCCCGGCACGTTCGCCGAAGCCTCCCGCCTCGCCAAGTGGCGACGGACGGCGGGCACGTCGGCGCACGCGGCAGCGACGAACAGGTCGTGTCCCGGCAGCTCGGGATGCTCGGCGAGGAGCTGCGCGGCCGCGGCCGCGTCGGCTGCCTCGTCGTCGCTGTGGGTCAGGCAGGCCAGCCGGAGGAACCGGTCGGCCAACGACTCGTCGTCCGGAGCGGGCTGGCCGGGGGTCCAGGCCCGTTCGGTCACGATCCCGATG
>DASXZJ010000165.1:0-2912 GCA_036502025.1 Acidimicrobiales bacterium
CGCCGAGTTTCCGATAACCAAGATGTGCGCCTGGCTCGAGGTTTCCCGTTCGGGTTTCTACGACTGGCAGAGCAGGCCGGCCTCGCCGACCGCAGCGCGCCGCGACGACCTGGCGGTCAAGGTTCGGGCCATCTTCGAACGAAACCGGGGCACCTACGGCGCCCGGCGGATCGCCCGGGTCCTGCGCCACGCCGGCGAGACGATCTCTTTAGGGTGCGGCTCTCTTGGAGTGACTTGGGGGCGGGCGTCTTGGGGGTGTGAGGTGGTCGGTTCAGCTGGCTGCGACGAGTAGGCCGGTGGGGGTGGGGCATCGGCCGAGACTGACGGCGGTGGCGGCGATAAGGGATGCGCAGACGAACAGCGAGATTGGTCGGGCCAGGTCGACGACGATGATTGCGAGGGATTCGAGGTCGATTTCGTCGTGTTGGCAGAGGTCGGCGGCTTCGCGGGCCAGTGTGAGACGTAGGTGTGGCCCGTCGATGGTTGCTGCGGCGGCTTGGACGGCGTCGGCTACGTCGTCGGTGTCGTTGCTGACGCCGGCTCGAAGGCGTTCGAGCTCGGGGGGCCATATTCGCGGGAGGCGGACTTGTAGCGAGTAGTGGCGGACCGGCAGCTCGATGACCCGCTCGAGTAGCCGGTCGATGTCGAACTCGGTGTAGGGCCGGAGCACGGGAGCGAACTTACGTGCCTGATAGCGCAGTGTTTGCCAGGCGAGGCCTTCGGGCGACGGCCCTCTTTGGGTTCCGCAGCAACATTTGACCTTGCGGCCGCTCCCGCACGGGCAGGGCTGGTTTCGTCCCAACTTGGCCACGACATCACCTCCGTGTACCCATCGTGTCGCACCCCTGAGCTCGGGACGCGGATGGGTCCTGAGCTGGGCCTATCCACCACCTGTCCCGGTCCTCGTGGTCTCCTATCTGTTGGTAATATACCTACAGATAGGAGGTGCGGGTTGTGGCCGCCACCAGCCGATCCCGACCGCGGTCGCTGATCGTCCGCGGGACGCTGTTTACCTTGCGCCGCCGCTGCGGCAAGCCGAACTGCCATTGCGCCAGCGGGCCGCCCCATGAGAGCCCGGCACTGGCCTATCCACAGGGGGGACGGACCAAGACGATCACTCTCGCCGCCTCGGAGGTGGAGCAGGTACGCGCCGCCCTGCAGCGTTACAACACGGCCAAGGCGGAGCTGGACGCCCAAGCTGATACCGGCGTGGCCGCCTTGAGAGCCCGTCTCGACGATCGGCGCCGAAGCCGATGAGCACGGCCGGGACCGCGACTTCCCCCGACGCCATAGCGTTCGGCGGATCCCAGGCCTGTTTCGAACAGATCGTCGGGTGGCTGGAAGGCACCGACGCCAGTTCTCTCACCCATGGCGAGCTCGAAGACGACCTTGACCGTCGAGGCCGGGAGCTGTTGCGTCTGCTGCTCCAGGACCACCTTGACCTGCGAGCTCGGCGGGAACAGCGGACAGACGTGATCGATAGCGACGGTCTCAACCATGGCAGCGTCGAGGCCGGCCACAAAAGAACCCTGGCCACCGTATTCGGCGCAGTGACCGTCGAGCGCCTCGCGTATCGCCATCGGGGCGGCCCCAACTTGCACCCGTCCGACGCCGGGTTGAACCTACCCGAAGAACGCCATTCGCACGGTCTACGCCGCCTGGCGGCGATCGAAGCGAGCCGTGGCTCGTTCCAAGACGCTGTCGACGCGATCGAGCGAGGCACTGGAGTATCGGTGGGCAAACGCCAGACCGAGGCTCTGGCCGCCCGAGCGGCCGCCCATGTAGAAGGCTTCTACGCCACCCGCCAACACGCTCCTGTCAACGAAGATGACGTGTTGGTCATCTCCGCGGATGGCAAAGGGATCGTCATGCGCCCCGACTCCCTGCGACCAGCCACCGCGGCCAAGGCCGCCACGGCCACCCCCAAACTCGAAACCCGCCTCTCCAAAGGCGAGAAACGCAACCGTAAACGGCTCGCCGAGGTCGGCGCGGTCTACGACCTCACCCCACGACCTCGAAGCGCGATGGACATCATGAGCACCCAAGACCACGAGCAGGCCCCCCCCGCACCCGAAACCAAGAACAAATGGCTCACCGCCAGCGTGGTCAACGACGCCGCCGAAGTCGTAAAAGCTGTCTTCGACGAAGCCGAACGACGCGACCCGACCCACACCCGGACCTGGGTCGCACTGGTCGACGGCAACAACCATCAGATCGAGCGGATCAGCACCGAAGCAGCCACCAGAGGTGTGACCGTCACCATCGTGGTCGACTTCATCCACGTCCTCGAGTACCTCTGGGACGCCGCCTGGTGCTTCTACACCGAAGGCGACACCGCCGCCGAGAAGTGGGTGCACGACCGAGCGATCGCTATCTTGGAGGGCCGGGCCCACCAGGTCGCAGCGGGCATACGCAGACGCGCCACCTCCGCGGGGCTTTCCACCACCAAGCGCAAGAACGCCGACCAGGCCGCCAGATACCTCACGAACAAGGCCCCCTACCTCGACTATCCCACCGCCCTCGCCGCTGGCTGGCAAATCGCGACCGGCGTGATCGAGGGCGCCTGCCGACACCTCGTCAAAGACCGCATGGACATCACCGGAGCCCGATGGACGGCCCCAGGAGCCGAAGCAGTCCTCAAGCTACGAGCAGTCCGGACCAACGGCGACTTCGCCTCCTACTGGGAGCACCACCTCCAACAAGAACGCCACCGGGTCCACTCCACCCGCTACGTCAACAGCATCATCCCCAAAGCCGCATAGTCACTCCACAAGAGCCGCACCCGAAAGACTTCGAGATCAAACCGCACCTGGTGGACGGGTTCAAGATCTCCTCGGACCCGTTCTTTGTGGACAAGGTGATCGATGTCGTAGGGATCTATCACAACCCTCCGGAGAACTCTGTCGTTTTCT
>DASXZJ010000166.1:0-4044 GCA_036502025.1 Acidimicrobiales bacterium
GGTCTGAGCAGCCAGACCGCCCCCTCCCCTGAGCCAGCCTTAGACCGGTCGCCCCCGCAGGCCCCGGTAGTTCCTGACCAACGCGGCAGTCGAAGCGTCCTGCCCCGAGAGGTCCGGCACGGCTTCGGCGCTGAGCACCGGGGCCAGTTCCTTCGCCATGATCTTGCCCAGCTCGACCCCCCACTGGTCGAAGGAGTCGATGCCCCAGATGGTCCCCTCGACGAAGACGGTGTGCTCGTAGAGCGCCACCAGCTGACCGAGGACCGACGGTGTCAGCTTGGGGGCCAGGATGGTCGAGCTCGGCCGGTTACCCGGCATGACCTTGTGCGGGACCAGGGCGGCCGGCGTGCCCTCGGCCGCGATCTCCTCGGCCGTTTTGCCGAAGGCCAGCGCCTTGGTCTGGGCCAGGCAGTTGGCCATCAGGAGATCCTGTTGGGTGCCGGCGTCGTGCGTGGCCTCGGCGAAGGCGATGAAGTCGGCCGGAATCAGCTTGGTGCCCTGATGGATCAATTGGTAGAAAGCGTGCTGCCCGTTGGTGCCCGGCGCGCCCCAGAAGATCTCGCCGGTCTGGCCCGCCACGGCGGTGCCGTCGAGCTGCACCGACTTCCCGTTGGACTCCATGGTCAGTTGCTGCAGGTAAGCCGGGAAGCGGGCCAGGCGGTGGCTGTAGGGCAGCACGGCGTGGGTCTGGGCGCCGAAGAGGTTGTTGTACCAGACGTTGAGCAGGCCGCAGATGACCGGCAGGTTCTGCTCGAGGGGCGTCGACCGGAAATGCTCGTCGATCACGTGGAACCCCTCCAGCATCTCGCCGAAGGCCTGCCGCCCGATGGCCACCATGAGGGAGAATCCGATGGCCGAGTCGTAGGAGTAGCGCCCACCGACCCAGTCCCAGAACTCGAGCATGTTGTCGGTGTCGATCCCGAATTCGGCCACCGCCTTGGCGTTGGTCGACACGGCGATGAAGTGCTTGGCCACGGCCCCATCACCACCGGCCGGGCCCAGCCCGTCCAGCAACCAGGACCGCGCCGCCGCCGCGTTGGTCAGCGTCTCGAGGGTGGTGAACGTCTTGGAACTGATGACGAAGAGCGTGGTGGCGGGATCGAGGTCGCGAGTGGCCGCGTAGAGGTCGGCCGGATCGACGTTGGAGACGAAACGGCTGACCAGACCCGGCACGGCGTAGTCGGCCAAGGCCTCGGTCGCCATGGCCGGCCCGAGATCTGAGCCGCCGATGCCGATGTTGACCACGGCGCGGATGCGCTCCCCCGTCGCCCCCACCCATGACCCGTTGCGTATCCGGTCCGACCGCTCACCCATCTTGTCCAGCACGGCGTGCACGTCGGCCGTGACGTCCTGGCCGTCGACCCGCAACGGCTCGTCGGCCGGCATCCGCAGCGCCACGTGCAGGACGGCCCGGTCCTCGGTCGTGTTGATGTGGGCGCCGGCGAACATGGCGTCGCGGCGGGCCTCGACCCCGGCGGCCCGGGCCAGTTCCATCAGAAGGCGCAGCGTTTCGTCGGTCACCCGGTGCTTGGAGTAGTCGAGCAGCAGATCGCCCGCACCGGCTGACAACCGGACGGCTCGATCCTCGTCACCGGCGAAGAGCTCTCGCAGGTGGAGCCGGCCCACTTCCTCGAAGTTGGCGGCAAGCGCTTTCCACTCCGGCCTGCTGGTGAGGTCCATGGAATTCACTGTAGAGGGCTGGTCGGGACTAGCCCGCGGCCCTCACCCGACCGTCAGACAAGAAGGCCACGATGCGAGGGAACGCCTCCTTGGCCTGCCAGAGAAACTGGTGGCCGCCGTCATAGAGGGCCACTTCGGCGCCCGGAATCCGCCCCGCCAACCGCTCGCTGTTCTCGGGCGAGGCGATGCCGTCAAAGCGCCCACCGCAGACCAGGGTCGGGCAGGCGATCGCCCCGAGGCGGTCCCAGGTGTCGTGGTGGCTCCGAGCCTCGAGTTGCAACGCCGCGCCCTTGGCCCGCTCCGGCGAAACGTCGCGCGCCCCGAGGTACCCGCTCATGGCGTCCACCATCATCTGCCACTCGGCCGGGTGCGTGGCCCGGCGGGCCTCGTCCCAACGCGTGTCCATCATCTCGATCTGGCGTTCCACCCGTTTCGTCCCTTCCAGCCGTGCGAGTTCGTCGAAGGGGATGGAGGCCCCGCCGGCTCCTCCTGACGACGTACAGGCGAGCACCAGTCGGCGCACCCGGCCCGGGTGGCGGATCGCCACCTCCTGGGCCACCATGCCGCCGAAGGACATGCCCATCACGAGACACGAGTCCCAACCCACCTCGTCGAGCAGCGCGGCCGCGTCATCGGCGTAGTCGGCCATGGAATACGGCCCGTCCGGCACGCTGGATCGGCCCAGGCCGCGCTGGTCGTAGGCCAGGACGTCGAAACGAGACCCGAGCGGCCCGTCGAAGGCCGACGGCTGGTGGCGCAGGTCGCCCCCCGTGCCCGAGATGAAGAGCAACCGCTCCCCTGCCCCCACCCGTTCGAAGTACAGGGTGACGCCGCCGCCGGTCGTGGTGCGCATTGGCTCAGCGTAGAACGGAGACGGTGGGTGGCCCCCGGCTACTCTCCGATCGTGTCGCCCAAGCCCTTGCCCACCGAGACGGTGCTCGACTTTCACCGCGCCCTCTCCAACTGGGGCCGGTGGGGCGACGATGACCAGCTGGGGGCACTGAACCACATCACCCCCGAGGTGAGGGCGCGGGCGGCCGCATCGGTGCAGCGCGGGCGCACCGTCAGCTGCGCGCGGCCCCTCAACACGCAGCCCTCCCTCGATAATCCGAGCCCGGTGGCCCACCACATGATCGGCACGGCGACCGAGGGCATGGGAGCCGACTACTTCGCCGTCGCGCCCCACGGCTACGCCACCAGCCACCTCGATGCGCTGTGCCACATCTTCCACGAGGGCCGGCTCTACAACGGCTACCCCATCGAGTCGGTGACCGCGCACGGGGCGACCCAGCTCGGCATCCATCACCTGCGCGCCGGCATCGTCACCCGCGGTGTGCTGCTCGACATCCCCGCCCAGCGCGGCGTCGAAGCCCTCGAGCCCGGCGAGCCGGTATTCGTGGCGGACCTCGAAGCGGCCGAAGCGGCCGCCGGGATCAGCGTCCGCACCGGCGACGCGCTCTTCGTGCGCACGGGGCGCTGGCGCTGGCGCGAGCAGCACGGCCCCTGGTCACCCCACGAGCGCCTGGCCGGCCTCGATGCGGCCTGCCTGCCCTGGCTCCACCAGCGGGAGGTGGCGATGCTCGGGAGCGACGGTGTCTCCGACGTGCTGCCCTCGCGGGTCGAGGGCGTGACGATGCCCATCCACACGGTGGCCATCGTGGCCATGGGCCTGCACCTGCTCGACAATCTGGACCTGGAGGACCTGGCCCGAAGCTGCGCGGAAGAGTCCCGCTGGGATTTCCTGCTCACCGTGGCACCGCTGGTACTGCGGAGGGGGACGGCCTCGCCGGTCAACCCGATCGCGCTCTTCTGAGGACTCACCCTGTCGGCCACCCTCGCCATCGCCCATCGCGGTGACCCGCGCCACAACACGCTGCCCTCGTTCGCCTCCGCCGCCACCAAGGGTGCCGACATGCTCGAGTTGGACCTGCGCCGAACCAGGGACGGCGCCATCGTCGTGCTCCACGACCCGACCCTGGCCCGCCTCTGGGGCGTGGAGGCCGCGGTGGCGGACCTCGACCTGGCCGAGGTGCGGGCGCTCGCCCCGGGCCATGGTGGCATCCCGACCTTCCGAGAGGTGCTCGACCGCACCGACGTCCCGCTGATGGTCGACTTCACCGGCGAGGAGGTGGTGGAGGGCGCCCTCCGCCACCTGCGCACGCTGGCCCGATGTTCCAGCTGATCACGCCCGAGAGCGTGGCGGCCCTGCACGATCTCGGACTGAAGGTCTCCACCTGGACGGTCGATCATCGACGCGACATGGCCGAGGTCGCCGCGGCCGGCGTGGACGCCATCGTCAGCAACCGGATCGCCGGCCTCCGCCGCTTTCTCGCCTGAGCCAGTGCCCGTGCCAGTGCCGGACCG
>DASXZJ010000167.1:0-25467 GCA_036502025.1 Acidimicrobiales bacterium
GCCTCCGACCTGTCGTCGGCCATGACGGGGCAGGCCATCGACACCAACGGCGGGGAGATCTTCACCTGAGTCACTTCGACGAGGCGACCCGAGCGTGAGGGCGGGTCATAGACGCCAATGGCTCAATGAGGTTCGCCGCTCTCGCCACCGATGACAAGGGACTTCGTGGTCGGGCTGCCCGGATTTGAACCGGGGACCTCTGCGTCCCGAACGCAGCGCGCTAACCAAGCTGCGCCACAGCCCGTCCGCCTCCCGAGGGAAGCAGGCCAGCCACCTTACTCCGCTGATTCCGCCGATCCGTTGGGCGAGGGGACCGAGGCCGGGTGCCCGAGTTGGGTGGCCACCACCTGGGCCACCCGGCGCTTGTCCATCTCGACCACCCGGAGCTCCCAGTCGCCGATCCGCACCTGCTCGCCCTCGGCGGGGATGTGGCCGAAGCGCTCGAAGAGGAGGCCGCCCAGGGTGACGTAGTCGCCGTCGGGCAGGTCCATGCCGAGGCGGTCCCTCAGCTCGTCGATGTTGGTCTGGCCGTCGACCAGCCAGCGGGTGCCGTCCACCCGCACGATCAACGCCTCCTCCTCGGTGTCGAACTCGTCGCGGAGGTCACCGACCAGCGGCTCAAGGAGGTCCTTGACGGTCAAGATCCCGGCCACGCCGCCGTACTCGTCCACCACGATGGCCACCGCTCGGCGGTGCTTGCGCATGTCGGCCAACGCCTCGAGCACCCCGAGCGTCTCGGGCACGAGATAGGGCTGGCGCACCCGCCGCGAGATCTCCAAGGGGCTGGGGCCGGTGGCCTCTCGGGCCGCCGGGCCGTCCTGTGTCGTCCCCGTGCGGAAGATGTCGTTCACGAAGAGGATGCCGATCAGGTCATCGAGGTCGCCGTGTACGACGGGGAAGCAGCTGTGTCCCGAGGTGCGCACGGCGCGGGCGATGTCGTCGGCGTGCACCGGGATGGTCAGGGCGACCACGTCGACCCGGGGTGTCATGACCTCGCGCACGTCCATGTCGCGCAGGTCGGCCAGGGCCTCAATGATGATGCGCTCCTGCTCGGACACCTCCCCGCCCCGCTCGCCCCGCCCATTCCGCCCCGTGCCCTCGTGATCCTCACCCTGCCCGCCGTCGGTCAACCGGCGCCAGAACGAGCGGGGTCGGCGCTTCGATACGTGTTGCTCGGCTTCCCTCGGCGTCGACACCAGCGGCCGGTTCAGCTCGCCGGTTCGGTGCCCGCCTCGAGCTGGGGTCCGGCCCCCACCAGCACAGGCACGGGCGTGTACGAGTCGTCGGCGTAGGTGCCGTCGTTCAGCAACGCCATGACGGCGCGGCGCAGGCGCATCGGGTCGAGGGGCTTGACCAGCCACCCTTCGGCCCCGGAGCGCCGGGCCAGGAAGACGTCAGGCCGGCGGTCCAGGAGCATCAGGACCGGGATGTGGTCCACCGCGTCGTAGGACTCCTCCAGGCGCAGTTCCAGGCAGACAGCCATGCCGCCCATGTTGCCCATCTGCATGTCGACGATGACAAGGTCGGGCGATTCCTCCGCCACGAAGGACATCACCTCGGGTCCCGACAGCACGGCGTGGACCTCGACGTCGGGGCCACTGATGACGGCCTCGATCTCCCGGCGGAGCGTGGGCGCATCGGTGGCGACCAGGATGGTCTGCACGCCGGCGAGACTATCGGACCGCCGTCGGGGTGCGGTAGCCCGACCCGCCGCCCGACCCAACCCGCCGCCCAACCCGCCTACGAGAAGAGCGCGTCGGCCGTGCGGGCCAACCCGGTCAGATCGTGCACGTCGTGCCCGAAGAGCGGGATCCGACCCACCGGCGCCGGTGCGACCTGCGCCGCCAGCCCGGCGAATGCGGCGTCCTCACGATCGGCCACCTGGTTGAGGGTGGCCAGGTTGCGTTCCAGGGCAGCCGACGCCGTCGGCGCGCCGGACGCTTCGGTGGGCGCCTCCGACAGCCGCGCCGGACCGAAATGGGGGTGGATCCGGTTGACCACCAGGGCGGCTGGTCGGACCTCACGTTCGAGCAGTTTCTCGGCGAAGAAGCTGGCTTCGGAGATGGCGTCGGGACGGGGCGAGGTCACCAGGATGTAGGCGGTGTCCGGGTCCGAGAGCAGGGCCCGCACGGCCCCGGCCCGGGTGCGGAACCCCTCCTCCATGCCCTCGAAGGCCTGGAAGAAGGCCAGCGCGTCCTGCACGATCTCGGCGCCCGCCACCTTGGAGATGGTGCGCAGCAGCGCGTTGGCCGCCACGCCGACCGCCTTGAGTGACATCCGGGTCGGGAAGAGGAGGGCCCTGAAGAGTCGGTTCTCGAGGAATCGCGTCAGGCGGCGGGGAGCGTCGAGCAGATCGAGCGCGTTGCGCGTCGGCGGCGTGTCGACCACCACGACGTCGAAGGCACCCGAGTCGACCAGCTCATAGAGCTTCTCCATGGCCATGTATTCCTGGGTGCCCGAAAGAGCCCCGGCCAGGTTCTGGTAGAGGCGGTTGGCCAGGATCCCCTCGGCCTGCTCGGGGGTGCTGGCGTAGCGGTGGACCAGATCGTCGAAGGTCCCCTTCGTATCGAGCATCAGGGCATGAAGGCTCCCCGGCCAATCGCCATCGACCTCGGCCGGAGTGTTGGGTAGGGACTCCACGCCCAACGAGTCGGCCAGCCGGCGTGCCGGATCGACGGTGACCACGCAGGCTTTCCGTCCGGCCCGCGCCGCCGCGAGGGCGAAGGTGGCCGAGACGGTCGTCTTGCCGACGCCGCCCGAGCCGACGCAGATGATCACGGAACGCTCCCGGACCAAGGAGGCCAGCTCGCCCTCGGCCGGCTGTTCGCGCACAACCGCGTCGCTCATGTGGCTCTGACCTCGGGGACGAGGTCGCCCACCGAACGTGCCAGCGCATCGGCAAGAGCGTCGGTCTCGGCGGAGCCGATGGAGGCGCTGCCCAGGCGGGGAACGAAGAGTTGCGGCAGTGGGAGGTCGTGGGCCAGTCGTTCCACCTGCCCGGCCGAGATGGCGTGGCGCTCCAGGCGGAACTGCCGGGCCGCTTCGAGATCGGCCAGGTGGTCGGGGGGCACATCCTGGCCCGCGGTCGCCTCCAGAGCCGACTGGTCCAGGCCGGCCGGCTCGGGGTCACAGGCGTTGACAATGACCGGGCCCAGCTGCACGCCAGCCTTGTCCTCGAGTGTGTAGGCCGACTCGATGGTCTCTGAGACCGGCATGTCCTCGGGCAACGTCACCAGGATGACGCGGCAGCGGGCCGGGTCCGAGAGCAGATCGACCACGTCCTGGGCCTGGGAGCGCAATGGGCCACCCCTGGCCGCATTGAGCAGGCCGCTGGCCGACGTGAGGAAGGTGATGGCGTGGCCGGTGGCGGGCGCATCGACCACGATCAGATCGGCCAGCCTTTCGCGTTCGAGTTGCTTCACCTTGCCCAAGACCAGCACGTCACGGATGCCCGGGATCGCGGTGGAGACCACGTCGATGACGCCGGACTTCACCAGACGCTTGGAGACCCGCTTGAGGCCGTGGTCGTCGAGATACTCCAGCAGCGCGTCGTCGGGGGTGATCCGCCTCGCCCGGATGGAGCCCTGCTCGGAGCCTTCCCCGCGGCCGCTCGCCGGGCTGAGCTCGATCTCCTCGTAGCCCAAGTCGTGGTCCAGACCGAAGGCTTCCGTGATGCCGGACTTACCCTCCAATTCCACGATGAGAACGGACAGCCCACTCCTCGAAGCCATGCGGGACAGGGCCGCCGCCATCGTCGTTTTGCCCACGCCCCCCTTGCCGGCGACGACCAGAACGTGGCTTTCCGCGCAAAAGGTCCGCACGTCCATGTCAGGCCGAGCGTAGTTGGGGCTCCGGCCGCTGGGATCGACCCTGAATCAAAGTTCCTGGTAAATGGGGTTGAATGCGGCGACCCGACGGCGCTACGTTGGCCCTGCAGGGGGACTTACGGTGCTCTCACCGGGGGGTTACATGCGCCAGGGAACAGAGGCATGGCAGGCCAAGGCGGCTTGTCGAGGCCCGCAATCGTCGGCTTTCTTTCCGCCGTCTCATGCTGAACGGAAGGAAGAGAAGGCTTCTCGGGAGGTTCGGGCCAAGGAGATTTGCCGTCAGTGCCATGTGCGCGGCGACTGCCTCGCCTACGCCATCAAGATCCGTGAGCCCCACGGGATCTGGGGCGGGATGAACGAGGTGGAGCGCAAAATGGTGCTGGACCGGCGAGCCAGCTGAAACCTTCCGGCCCGGCGGAAACGCCGGGCCTAGCTTTGCCAGTCCCTCCCGTCTAGCCCGCACGACGACCAGGGTTTTGATCGCCTGCGCCAACTCTCCCGAGAGCTAATTCCGGAGTGAGTCGAAATTTTGAACCCACTCGGAACTCCATCCCGCAGCGTATCGACCGAGGACGCCGTGACCTGGGGTGTTGATGCGAGGGGTGAGAGACCAGCCACCGAACTCGGGAGTGAGTCGAAATTCCGACCCACCCGCGAAAACAACTGCCGGCGCGGAGCAGGCCGTCAGCTGGCGGACTTCAGCCCGATGCGGCGATGCCCATTTTGTCGTTTGCCGCCTCAACGCCCCGGGCGTCACAGGCCTTTACGGGCCGGTTCCCGGTGACCGTGCAAATGGCCGCCGTGATCTCGTTGGCGGCGGCCACCACGGACTGGGTGACCGGGCTGGTTGGGTCCGACAGGGCCGAGGCGATTTCGGACTGGGACAGTCCCTGGAGCACCGATGGTGAGAAACCGCTCCCGACCTGGACGTAGCGGTTGGCGATGTCGAGGAACGGGAAGGTCGAGTCGGAGGTGTCGTAGGAGGCCACGGCGATCGCCTGGTGCGCCGAGAGGGTCTGCAGTGCCGTGTACTGGCCGCCGGTGGGGTCGAGCGAGCTGTAGCGCTCGACGGTCTGCAGGCTCAACCAGATGCTCCGGTACGTGGTGTGCGAGAAGGTGAAGCTCTCGATGGTGGGGAAGGCGATAGAGGCGCTCGACGTCATATCGCCGATCGACCCCGCGCCGAACGTCCCGAAACGCGAGAGGGCGGCGATGAGGGCCCAGCGCTCGGCCGCCGCGTAGGGGGAGAATTCGGCGCCGTAGAAGAACACGACGGGCAGGTCGACCACGCCGTGGCTGCTGGCCTGCCAGATCGGGCTACCGCCCCCACCACTCCCACCACTCCCACCACTCCCACTCCCTCCGCCCACCGCCGGGGCCGGCGCCGGCGCGCTGGTCGGACCCCCGGGTGAGGTGACGCCCACCGCGTCGACCACGGCTTTGGGTATCTGGGTGACCGAATTGACCACACCAGTAGATGACGGGTTGAAGGTCTCCGCGGTGGTTGCCCCGTTCGGGCTGTTCGACGACAGGTCGTGCCGGATCAGCAGGAGGGCGCCCAGCAGAATGATGGCGACCACGATCAGACCGAGGGCTACATAGCGCCGTGGAATCGTGTGCACCACGGGCGCGGCCGCATGCTCGTGGACGTCGAGGGCCATGGGGTGTCCCAGCGTAGACGAGGGTCTCGGACCGATCGGGGGCGGCTCGCGGCGCCCCAGTAGCCTCATCATGTGCCCTCCGACCCTGCTGGCAGCCCTCCCACCGGCCGCTCCAACGACGACGCCCCGGGGGGAAACGAGATAGCGATCCGGCCCGCCGCAACCGTGATGCTGGTGCGAGATGCGGACGAGGCCGACGAGGGCGGCAGCCGCCTCGAGGTGCTCATGGTGCGCCGCAATCTGCGTTCGGACTTCGTGGGTGGGGCCTACGTCTTCCCGGGCGGCGCCGTCGACCCGGCCGACGGGGGCACCGAGGCCGAGGCGGCGTGTCAGGGCCGGACCGACGCCGCCGCCAGCGCGCTGTTGGGCATCGGCACCGGCGGATTGGCCTACTGGGTGGCCGTGCTCCGCGAGACCTTCGAGGAGGCCGGCCTCCTGCTGGCCGAGCGCCCCGGGGGGCCGGCCCTGCTCTCCGGGAACGACCCCGCCGAAGAGGCCCACTTCGTGGCCGAGCGGGCCGCGGTCAACGCCGGGACCCGGCGCTTCCTCGACTTGTGCGGCGATGAGGGTCTGCGACTGATGGTGGGCGACGTCCACTACTTCGCGCACTGGATCACCCCCAAGGGTGCCCCCCGCCGTTTCGACACCCGGTTCTTCGTGGCCGCCGCTCCGCCCAACCAGCAGGCCGCCCACGATGCGGGCGAGACCATCGCTGAGGCCTGGATCGCCCCCCGCGCCGCCTTGGCCGGCCACCGGGAGGGCTCCTTCGAGATGATCTTCCCCACCATCCGCAACCTCCAGGCCATCAGCCGTTTCGCCAGCAGCCAGGAACTGCTGTCCGCCGCCGCGGCGGCTTCGGGCTCGGTGCCGACCATCGAGCCGAGGGTGGTGGCCGACGGCAACGGCGTGCGCATCGTGCTGCCCGGCGACGACGGGTACGACGAAGCGCCCGTCCCCGGTAGCGCCGATGACCCCGCCGGCGACCGCCAACCCGAGAACTTCAACGAGGCCGTGCGGACCATCTCGCTGGCGGCCAATCAGGAGGGCGGGCCGGTCGAGGGGGGCGTCGCCGTCGAGTGAGGCTGACCCGACCCGGCCGCTTCCGACGCCGCCACCGCCACCGCCGCCGCCACCGCCGGTCCGGCCGGCGAACCACGCCGGCACCGCCCATCCCAACCGTCCCCGACTACGGCATCGGCCCCGCCCCCACACCCGGCCAGCCCATCGAGCTGGCTCCCGGCCTCGTCCGGCTCACCGCCCCCAATCCCGGCCTGATGACCGGACCCGGCACCAACAGCTACCTGATCGGTACCACCGAGCTCGCCGTCATAGATCCGGGTCCCGACCACGAGACGCACCGCAACGCGCTGCTCGAGGCCGCCCGGTCCCGGGGCCCCATCCGGCACATCATCGTCACCCACACCCACGTCGATCACGCGCCGGGGGCGGCCGCGCTGGCCCGGGCGACCGGCGCCCAGGTGATCGGCTTCGGCCCGGCCGAGGGCTTCAGCCCCGACCTCAGCGTGGGCGACGGCTGGACCCTCGCCCTCCCCGGCCCCTTCACTCTCGAAGCCGTGCACACTCCGGGGCACGCCTCGGATCATCTCTGTTGGCTCGTACAGGAGAGCCGGACCCTGCTGACCGGCGACCATGTCATGCACGGCTCCACCGTGGTGATCCGCCCACCCGACGGTGACCTCGCCCTGTATCTGGGCAGCCTGGCTCGGGTGCGCGACACCACCCCCGCCATCACCACGCTGGCGCCGGGCCACGGTCGGCTCATGAACCATGTGACCGAAGTGGTGGATTCGTTGATTGCGCATCGGCGGGGGCGACACCAGCGGGTGGCCGCTGCCCTGCTCAGCGCCGGGGAGGGCACCGTCGACGATCTGCTGCCCCGGGTGTACGACGACGTCACCGAGAAGCAGCTACCGGTGGCCCGCTTCTCCCTGTGGGCTCATCTCCGTCAGCTGGCCGTCGAGGGCCGGGCGGTCGCTCTTGACACCGAGCCCGGTGCCGACACGCTCGAGTCGCGGTGGTCCGTGCCCCCACCCGAAGCCGTTTAGGCCGCGGTCACCCGGCCGCCGCTAGCCGCGACGGCCCGCCTCGCCGCCCGCCACCGCGGCTTCGACCCGCTCGATGAGGCGCGCCGTGCACGATGAGGTCTCGAGCACCGGGGCCACTTCCTCGGCCACCACCCGGGCCACCTCGGCGAAGAGCGCCGCCAGTTCCCCGGTGCCGCCGGCCACCGGCAGGCCGGCGTCGCCGGCCTCGGCGAGGTCGGGGTGGAGAGGGATGGAGCCGATCAACGGCACGCCCAGGCTGTGCGCTAGACGGGCGCCGCCGCCCGAACCGAAGAGGGCGTAGGTGGTGCCGTGCTCGCAAGTGAAGTCGCTCATGTTCTCGATGACGCCCGCCACCCGCAGGTAGCCCTTGCGCGCCATGTCGGCCGCCCGGGCCGCCACCTTCTGCGCCGCCATGGGCGGGGTGGTGACGACGAGCATCTCGGTGCGGGGCAGCATCCGGGCCAGTCCCATCTGCACGTCACCGGTTCCCGGCGGCAGGTCGATGAGCAGGTAGTCGAGCTCGCCCCAGTGGGCGTCCTGGAGGAACTGCTGCACGGCCCGGTTGAGCACCAGGCCGCGCCACATGATGGCCTGGTCCTCGTCGGCCAGGAAGCCCATGGACAGCACGCGGACCACGCCCGATCCGACCACCTTCTCCAGCGGGACCATCTTTCCCTTGCGAGCCTCGACCCCGCCCTCCATGCCCAGCAGGCGGGGGACGGAGAAGCCCCAGATGTCGGCGTCGAGAACGCCGACCGTCAGGCCACGCTGGGCCAGGGCGACGGCGAGGTTCACCGTGACCGATGACTTGCCCACCCCGCCCTTGCCCGAGGCCACGGCCAGGACCCGGGCGGTGGCCGGGATGGCGGTTTCGGGGGCGTCCTCGCGGGCCTTCCAGCGGGCCCGGGCCATGACGGCGGCCCGCTCGTCGGCATCCATGGTGGCGATGCGGATCTCGACCGAGCCCACCCACTCCAGGGACTCGACCTGGCCCCTGACGTCCTTCTCGATCTGGGTCCGCAGTGGGCAGGCGGCGATGGTGAGCGCAACGTCGACAACCACCTGGTCGTCCTCGACGGTGATGGCCCGCACCATGCCCAGGTCGACGATGGTGTCGCCCAGCTCGGGGTCGATCACGGCACGTAGGCACTCCCGCACCTCGTCTTCACGAGTGGGGGCAACAAAAGGCGGGCGGGAACCCGGCCCGGGGCTCATGGCTGCATTCTACCTGCGTGAAGGCGATTTCCATTCGAGCGACCTCGACGTGCCTGTGCTCAGCTGACCCCGGTAACATGGGTCTCGCCAGGGCAGGGTGCCCACAGGAGTGACCTGCGTCGTCACGGCGCGCAAACAGGAGGCTGCAATGACGACCATGACCACCTCGGTCAACATCGGGAAGAAGCCGGCTCCGGTCACCCTCAGCGACATCGCCACCACCAAGGTGGCCGAGCTGCTGGCCCAGGAGGAGGGCGATGCGCTCGCCCTGCGCGTGGCCGTCAAGCCGGGCGGGTGCTCGGGCTACAGCTACGAGATGTTCTTCGACTCCGAAGTCATGGCCGACGACGTCGTACGCGAGTTCGGCACCGTCAAGGTGGTGGTGGACGCCGCCAGCGCGGAGCTGCTCACCGGTTCCACGCTGGACTACAGCGACGGGCTGCAGGGGGCCGGGTTCCACATCGTGAACCCCAACGCCACCCGCACCTGCGGCTGCGGCTCTTCCTTCAGCTGAGCAACACCGCCGCGGCTTCAGCCGTCGCCTTCTCCCTGAACGGGTCGCCCGTCGTCGTCGACGATCACGGCGGTACCTCCCTCCTCGATGCGCTGCGTGAGCAGCTGCGTTGTCATTCGGTCAAGGACGGCTGCAGCCCGCAAGGTCAGTGCGGCTGCTGCACCGTGTGGGTCGACGGCGCGGCGCGGGTGGCCTGCGTCACCGCCGTGCGCCGAGTCGCCGGACGGTCAGTCACCACGGTCGACGGGCTCTCCCCGGACCTTCAACAGCGCTGGGTAAGTGCGTTCACCGGTGCCGGCGCCAGTCAGTGTGGGTTCTGCACCCCGGGCATCGTGATGCGGTTGGCCGCGCTGGAGAGGGGCAACCGACCACCCTCGCGGGAAACGATCGAGTCGGCCCTGGTGGCCCACCTCTGCCGGTGCACCGGGTGGCAGTCCATCGTCGAGGCGGCGGGCGTCGCCCTCGGCGTGCGCGACGCCTCCCCGACAATGCCAACTGATCCGCTGCTGGCGGCGTGGCGCGCCCAGATCGAGGGTCCGATGTTCCAGAACTCGGGGCCCGACGTCGTACTCGGTGGTGGCGGATTCGCCGACGACTCGTCCCCCGCCGGCGCGCTGGTCGTTCTCGGAGCGGCCGACGACACCGCTCCCGCGCCCTCGCTCGCCTCGGCCCGACAGGGATCGGGCAAGGTGCAGGGCCGCAACAGCACGGTTCCCCTCGTCCATCCGGTGCCGTTGCCCGAAGGGGAGTGGGCCGTCACCCTCCAGACGACCTGGGTCGAGCCGGCCTACGTCGAGCCCGACGCCAGCTGGTGCCGGCCCGGCGAATCCCCGGCGACCCCGCTGGCCAATGGGGGCGCCTTCGGCGGCAAGCGACGCAGCCCCGCGCCGGCCCGCGCCCGGGCCCTGGCCACCGAGTTGAACGAGCCGGTCCGGGTGCTCTGGAGCCGCGAGGACGTGGTGCGGCACGGGCCGAAGCGCCCCCCGGTCGCCCTCGGCCTGAGGCCCGACGGGTCCGGGATCATTCGCCTGGGCCGCACGGACGGATCACCGGACCTCTCGGCCATCCACCAACGGGTCAGGGCCATCGACCCCGACGGCCGCATCGACATCGAGGAGGTCGACGTCCTCGGACCTCCCGTCGGGGCCGAGCTCCGCGGCGCGGGGTGGGCCGAACTCCTCGCCGCCCTGTCGGCGCTGACCGCCAACACCGTTCCCCGCCCCGCCATCGACCCGGGCACCGGGCACGCGGACGTCACCCTCCCGAGCGGGGCCCGCGCCGTCGTCCATCTCGACCCGGCCGCCGGCGACGGTCGTGGCACCCTGACCGCCGAGGTCTGGGCCGGGGAGCCGCTAGATGCAGTGACCCTGCGCTCCTACGTGCTCGGCGCCGTCCACCAGGCGCTCGGACTGGTGTGGAGTGAGGGGATCGCCGTCAACGACGAAGGCCGGCCGCTCGATCTCACCATCCGGTCCTTCGGCATCCTGGCCGCCCGCGACCTACCCGACATCGAGGTCACCCTCCATCCGGATGACCGCTGGCCGGTCAACGGGTCCGACGCTGTGTACGCGGCCACGCTGGCCGCCGCTTGGATCGCCGAGGGCCTCCCACCGCGTTGGCCCACCCGCCGCACCGGCGGTCGCTCGCGAACCCTGGCCGTGGCACCATCGACAACACCATCGACAACACCATCGCCCTGACCCGGTGCAACCGGTGCAACGAAAGGAGCCCCAATGAGCCCCCCCGTAGGCCCGTACTCGTCAGTCCGCCGCGCCGGTGACTGGGTGATCACCTCGGGTCAGGTCGGCCTGGCCACCGACAACATCGGGCAGACCGCCCTGGCCGAGGGGGGCACCATTCCCCAGCTGCACCAGGCGCTGGCCAACGTGGCCACCGAGTTGGCCAAGGAGGGCGCCACGCTCTCCGATGTGGTCAAGACGACGCTCTACCTACTGGACATGAGCGAGTTCGCCGCCGTCAACGAGGTGTGGGTGCAGTACTTCACCGAGGATCGGCCCACCCGCTCCGCGGTCGCGGTGGCCGCGCTGCCCATCGGGGCCCGGGTGGAGGTTGAGGCCTGGGCTTACGCGCCCGAGCGCTAACGCTGGCCCGCCGCTGGAGCCGGAGCTGGACCCGGACCGCCGCCGGGCGAACCCGGGTGCCACGCCACCTGCCCGAAGCGGTAGCCCACTGAGCGCACCGTCTGGATCAGGTGGGCGTGCTCCTCACCCAGCTTGGCCCGCAGGCGCCGGATGTGGACGTCGACCGTGCGGGCACCTCCGTAGTACTCGTAGCCCCACACCCGGCTGAGCAGCGTCTCGCGCGTGAAGACCTTGGCCGGGTGACCGGCCAGGAAGCGAAGGAGCTCGTACTCCATATAGGTCAGGTCAAGCACCCGACCTGCCACCGCCGCTTGATACGTCTCGAGATTGAGCACCAGTGGCCCGTACTCGATGAGGTCGGGCCGCATGCTCTGCCCGCTGCGCCAGAAGAGGTGTTGCAGGCGGGTGACCAGTTCCTCGGGCCGGGCCGGCAGGATGCAGAAGTCGTCGTAGAGGTCGTCGCGCAGCAGCAGATCGGCCACGCCTTGGGGGTGGATGATCAGCAAGAGCGGGCTCATCGGCACCTCGCGCATGCGCACGGCCCGGCAGAAGGCCACGGCCGCGGTCATGTCCTCATCTGCCACGACGAGAACGCCCGACCACCCCTCGGCCCGCCCGTCGCCCCCACCCGACCCACCCGACCCACCCGACCCCACCCCGACCTCGGGCAGCGCCTCGGGCCCGGACACGGCGTGGTGACCCAGCCCCGCGCTCTGCAGAGCGAGGGTCACCTCGGCGGGTAGTTCGGCGGGAAAGCAGAGGAGCGGGTCCATGGTCGAGGTCGAGGGCGATGGCGTGGTCGAGGGCGATGGCGAGGGCGTAGGCGAGAGCGACGTAGTCAGAACACTCAGAGCAGGGGCAGGTAGCGGTCGAGCTCGAACTGGGTCACCTGCGACTGGTAGTCGTCCCACTCGGCGCGCTTGTTGCGGATGAACCATTCGAAGACGTGGTCGCCCAGCGTGTCGGCCAGCAGCTCGGAGCGCTCCATCTCGTTGACCGCGTCCTGCAGGCTCGGCGGCAGCGGCTCGATCCCCTTCTTGGCCAGCTCCTTCGGCGTCAGCGAGAAGAGGTTGGCGTCGGCCTCCGCGGGCAGGGGGTACCCCTCGGTGATCCCCCGCAGCCCCGCCGCCAGCACGACGGCGAAGGTCAGGTACGGGTTGCAGGCACTGTCGGGCGCCCGGTACTCCAGGCGGGTCGATTCGGGCTTGCCGTGCTTGACCACCGGCACCCTGACCAACGCCGAGCGGTTGTTGCGGGCCCAGCTCAAGTGGACCGGCGCCTCGTAGCCGCCGATGAGACGCTTGTAGGAGTTGACCCACTGGTTGGTGATGGCGGTGATCTCACGGGCGTGGTGCAGCAGGCCGGCGATGAAGAGCCGGGCCACCTCGGAGAGCCCGTACTCGTCCTTCTCGTCGACGAAGGCGTTCTGCTCCCCCTCCCACAGCGAGATATGCGTGTGCATCCCCGACCCCTGCACCCCCCCCAGCGGCTTGGGCATGAAGCTGGCGAAGACGCCGTCCCGCCGGGCCATCTCCTTGATCACCAGGCGCGTGGTCATCACGGTGTCGGCCATGGTCAGCGCGTCGGTGTAGCGCAGGTCGATCTCGTGCTGGCTGCGGGCGTCCTCGTGCTGGGTGTGCTCGACCGGGATCCCCATCTCCTCGAGCATGAGCACCGAGCGCCGCCGCAGGTCGCTGGTGAGGTCGGCCACGCTGAGGTCGAAGTACGACCCCGAGTCCAGCGTCTTGGGCCCCGTGCCCGGATCGGCGTCGGCGAAGTAGAAGTACTCGATCTCGGGGGCGGCGAAGAACGTGTAGCCGGCCGCCCGCGCCCGCTCGAGCGTCCGCCGCAGGACGTGGCGCGGGTCGCCCTCGAACGGCGTCCCGTCGAGGTTGGCGATGTCGCAGAACACCCGGGCCACCGACGAGTCGTCGTCGTGCCAGGGCAGGAGCTGGAAGGTCTTGGGGTCGGGCCGGGCCAGCACGTCGGCCTCCTGCACCCGGCTGAACCCGTCGATGGCCGACCCGTCGAAGGTCATCCCCTCATCGAGGGCGTTCTCAAGCTCCGCCGACGTGATGTTGAACCCCTTGGGGGTCCCGAGGACGTCGGTGAACCACAGCTGGACGAAGCGGATGCTTCGCTCCTCCACGGTCCGGAGCACGTAGTCGCGCTGGCTCTGCACCCCACTAGCTTCGCAGGTGCCGGGAGGGCAACGCCCATCCGCCGCCCCGCCCTCTACGCTGCCGGCGTGGCCGACGCGCCTCCTGACCTCGTCCAACATCTCGAGATCCCCAGCGGACTGGCCCGCCTGGCCGCCGTTCGCCGGGGCGGCGGAGGCTCTCCTCAGGTCGTCTTTTTGCATGCCGGGATTGCTGACCACCGCAGCTTCGGCGGCGTGCTGGACCTTCTCAGCCCGGAAATGGACGTGGTGGCCTACGACCGGCGCGGCTTCGGCACGACCGCCTACGAGGCCGAGGCGCACGACCAGGTGGTCGACCTGCTGGCGGTCCTCGACGCCGTCGGCATGCCAAGGGCCGTGCTGGTCGGCAACTCGCGCGGCGGGCAGATCGCGCTCGACTTCGCCCTGACCCATCCCGATCGGGTTGCCGCGCTGGTGCTGGTGGCCCCGGCCGTCTCGGGTGCCCCGCCGGTGGACGAGTCAGCGGTCGAGCCCGACGAGGCGGCCATCTGGGCGTCGCTCGAAGCCGCCGACGCCGCCGGCGCGCTCGACGCCCTCAACCTCGGCGAGATCCGCCTCTGGCTGGACGGGCCGGCCGCGCCCGAAGGCCGGGTCGCCGGCCCTCTCCGTGAGCTCGCGCTCGACATGAACCGGATCGCCCTCAACGCTCCGAGCCCCGGCTACGAGCCCACGGTGGTCGACGCCTGGAACCGCCTGGGCGAGCTGCGGTGCCCCGTCCTCGTGGTGGCGGGTGACCTGGATCTCGGCCACATGCGGGCCCGCGCCGCCTGGCTGGCCGACACCATCCCCGGTGCGCAGCGGCGCGTGATGGAGGGTGCCGCGCACCTCCCGGCCTTCGAGCAGCCCGTCGCCTTTACGGCCGCCCTACGCGACTTCCTCCGCGTGGCGCTGAACTGACGCGCAGCCGCCCGCGCCGATCAAAGAGCGGCGACAATCCCGACGATGAGCCCGAGGAGCTGGTCCAGGAGCCCCGTCAGCCCGGTCGACGACACCGGCAGCGTGGTGGCCGGCGCGGCCTCGACCCCGGCCAGTTGGGCCGTCGATACGGGGCCCGGCCCGTCGGAGCCGTCCTGGCCCACGGCCTCACAGGTGGTCGTGCACGACACCGAGTTCAATTCGGTGAGGTCACCGGCCGGCATGTCCTGATGGGTCCAGCCCAGCCCGTTCCATGAGTAGGCGACCGTCGTCTGGATGCCGAAGGAGTTGTCCTGAGTGTCCTCGGAGCCGACGGCTTCGCAATTCGAGGGCGACGTGCAGGACACCGAAGCGAGCGAGGTGTCCAGTTCGCCCGCTGGGGCGGGCAGGGCCTGCACCGACCAGGCGGATCCGTTCCACGTCCCGATTTCGGGTTCCCCCGTCGTGAGCGGGCCCGGCCCCGATACCGACGCCGTGCCGACGGCGGTACAGCTCGAGGCCGACGGGCACGAGACGGCGGAGAATCCGCTCTGGATGGTGCCGCCCGGCGCGGGCACTGATTGCTCCGACCACGCGGCCCCGTTCCAGGACTCCGCCAGTCCCCCGAAGAGACCCGGTCCCGTCGAGGAGCTGCCGACCGCCTCGCAGCTGTTGGCCGCCACGCAGGTCACCGAGGTGAGGTTGGCGCCCACCCCGGCCGGGGTGGCCGGGGTCTGGTTCGTCCAGGCCGTCCCGTTCCATGTGTCGGCAATCAGGATCTGTGTGTTCGAAGCGTTGGCGGCCCAGCCCACCGCCTCACAGCTGATGGCGGTCGCGCAGGAAACCGAGTTCAGCAGGGGAGAGGTCGTGGCGGCGGGCGCCGAGATGGCCTGCACCGTCCAGGCCGAACCGTTCCAGGACTCCGACGCGAGCACACGGTTGCCGGCGCCGTCGACGGCATACCCGACCGCCATGCACGCGTTCGGAGAGGCGCACGAAACGCTTATGAGCACCGTGGCCGTCGACCCAGGCACCACCGGGGCCGGCTGTACCGTCCAGGCGGTTCCGTTCCAGAACTCGACGAGCGGGGTGCCGACGTTCGCCAGGCTCATCGAGCCCACGGCCTCACAGGACGTGGCCGACGCGCAGGAGACCGACGACAGGCTGTCGCCGATCGAGCCGCTCGGGTTCGGGGTGTTCTGGAGCGCCCACGGCGAAGTCGGGTCGGCGCCGGCCGGGCCGCCTAGGGCCGCCATCGTCCCGAGCATCAGTACGGTGCCCGCCACCAATCCAGACGCCCGGACCATCCGGGAGCGATGCCGCGACCCGGGGGGTTCTTCGCCGATTGGACTGCCGAGGTTCCGCCTGATCGAGTGCATGCGCACGTCCTTCCGCCCCGGACCGGCCTGCCGTGGGTCATTGCCGGATTCCCACGCTCCTTGGAGCGCGCCGCAGAGCCGACCCTAACTGAACGTTCGCTTGACGTCACGGAGGCGTGCGGCCATCGGGGCTCCGAACCCCGCCGGTAGGCTGAATGCATGCCTCACCTGCGCTTGGCCGCTGCGCAGCTCAATACCGTGGTCGGTGATCTTGCGGGCAACGTCGACCGGATCCTGGCCGCGCTCTCGGCGGCCGAGGGCGCCGGCGCCGACCTCCTGGTGGTGCCCGAGCTCGCCATCCCGGGCTACCCACCCGAGGATCTCCTGCTCAAGCCGGGTTTCGTGGCCGACAATCTGGCCGCGCTGGAGAAGGTGGCGGCGGCCACCGGCCCGTGCGCCGTGGTCGTCGGGTACGTCGGCGCCACCCCGGACGGGTTCGGACTCTCCAATGCGGCCGCGATCTGCGCCGGGGGACGGGTGGAGGGGGTCTACCGCAAGCGCTTCCTCCCCAACTACGGGGTTTTCGACGAGCAGCGGTGGTTCATCCCCAGTACCGAGACGCCCTCCCTCTTCGGGGTGGCCGGGGCCTGGGTCGGCATCTCCATCTGCGAGGACGTCTGGTTCCCCGACGGGCCGGTCGCCGAAGAGGGGCGGGCCGGCTCCGACGTCGTGGTGAACCTCAACGCCTCGCCCTACAACCGCGGGCGGCGATCCGAGCGTCTCGTGATGCTGCGCGAGCGCGTGAGCGAGGCCGGGTGCGCCATCGCCTACGTGAACCAGGTGGGGGGGCAGGACGAGCTCGTCTTCGACGGTGACTCGCTCCTGGTCGGGGCCGACGGGACCCTGTTGGCCAGCGGCGCCCAGTTCAAGACCGACCTGCTGGTCGTCGACCTTCCCTTCATCCCTTCTGACGCCCCGCCTGCCGCGCTGCCGCGCGTCCTGGTTACCGAGCCACGGGTGACGCAGAGGCCCGCGCTGCCACGACCAGAGCTCCCGACCCCGCTACCCGATCACGCCGAGGTCTACGCCGCGCTCGTACTCGGCACCCGGGACTACCTCGGGAAGAACGGCTTCACCGACGCGGTGATCGGCCTGTCGGGAGGGATCGACTCTTCGCTCGTCGCCACCGTCGCCGTCGACGCGCTGGGGGCGTCGCGCGTCCACGGCATCTCCATGCCCTCGCGGTACTCGAGTGACGGCTCGCGCCACGACGCCGGGGTCCTGGCCGAGCGTCTGGGCCTCGATCTGCACGTGGTGCCCATCGAAGGGGCCCACGTGGCGGCGACCGACATGCTGGCCAAGGTGCTCGGCCGCGAGCCGACGGGCCTCACCGACGAGAACCTGCAGTCGCGCCTGCGCGGCGTGCTGCTGATGGGGGTCTCCAACGCCAAGGGGTGGATCGTGCTCACCACCGGCAACAAGAGCGAGATGGCCACCGGGTACTCCACGCTCTACGGCGACTCCGCCGGGGGTTTCGCCGTGATCAAGGACGTGCCCAAGACGCTGGTCTACGACCTCTGCCGCTACCGGAACACCCAGGCCGTGCTCGAAGGCCTCCCCGGCCCCATCCCCGACAGCGTGCTGGACAAGCCGCCCTCCGCCGAGCTCCGGCCCGACCAGCGCGACGATCAGTCGCTCCCGCCCTACGAGGAGCTCGACCCGGTACTGCAGGGCTACGTCGAGGATGACCTCACGGCGGCCGACCTCGTCGCCCAGGGGTTCGACCCGGTCGTGGTGGATCAGGTCGTCCGCCTGGTGGACGGGGCCGAGTACAAACGGCGGCAGATGCCCCCAGGCGTCCGCATCACCACCAAGGCGTTCGGCAAGGACCGCCGCATGCCGATCACCAATCGTTACCGCCCGCCTGCCCCCCAGGAGTCGCGTGGGTGAGCGGGCCGGTCCCGCGCCTCGAACCCTCGAGGAGCTGGCCGAGATCGTCGGGCACTACTGCTGGGTCGAGCGCCGGATCTTCGAGTTGGCCGGGCGTTGGTCCGTCGCCACGGAGGCTCCCGAGACGCGGGTCTTCTTCAGCGAGGTGGCGCCGCGGCACGCCGCCTGGTCGGCGCAGTGGAGCGACCGCCTACCGGTGCGGGCCGGGATCGACGCGGCGGCCCTGGTCGTCCCCCCTCCGGGACCCGCCGACGAGGCGCTCGCCGCGCTCGACGCCGAACCGAGCCTCACCTCCCGCCTGTCGGGGCTGGTGACGGTGGTGCTGCCCGGGCTCCAGGCCGGCTACCAGGCCCACCGGGCTGGGGCGTCCCCGGTCAGCGAGCGCCCCGTCCTGGCCGTGTTGGCGCTGATTGCCTCGGTGTCCCCCGGTGAGACCGCATCGGGGGTGGCCATTCTCCAACGCCAGTTGGAGGGATCGGACGAGGCGAATTCCGTACCCGAATTCACCAGGGATTTTGAACGGTCGTTTGGGGAGGGCTTCCGCGTTTTCCCAGCTGTGCGCCCATCTTGACGCGCCCAGTACAATGTTCATGCAGCCCTGCGCGCCAACGACATCGCAGAGGGCATAAGTAATCACCGCCCGACACGGATTTGGCCTGTCGAGGCCCACGTTGATGGAAGGTTCGGCAGATCTTGGCGAAAGAACGAATTGAGCGCGACGACGAGGATTTGGTCCGCCTCTACCTCACCGACATCGGCCAGTACCCGCTACTGACCAAGGACGACGAAGTACGCCTGGCCCAGGCCATCGAGGCCGGCCGCGACGCCGAGCTCGACATCGCCAAGGCCCCCAAGGGGCTGACCCCGGCGAAGAAGCGCGAGATGCGACGGTCGGCCATGGAGGGCGAGCAGGCCCAGCAGACCTTCGTCCAGTCCAACCTCCGACTGGTGGTGTCGATCGCCAAGAAGTACCAGGCGTCCGGCCTGCCGCTGCTCGACCTCATCCAGGAGGGCAACCTCGGTCTGATGCACGCCGTCGAGAAGTTCGACTGGCGCAAGGGTTTCAAGTTCTCCACTTACGCCACCTGGTGGATCCGCCAGGCCATCACCCGCGGTATCGCCAACACGGGCCGCACCATCCGGCTCCCGGTACACGCCGGTGACACGCTGGCCCGGGTCCAAAAGGCCCAAGCCCGGCTGGAGCTCAAGCTCGGCCGCCCGGCCACGCTGGCCGAACTGGGGATCGAAGTCGAGATGCCCGAGGACAAGCTGGTCGAGGCCCTGCGCTTCCGGGCCGAGCCCCTCTCCCTCTCCGAGCCCCTGCGCGAGGACGGCGACGCCGAACTGGGCGATGTGGTCGAGGACCGCTCCGCCGAGTCCCCCTTCGAAGTAGCGGCCGTCTCCCTGCTGCCCGACGAGATCGGGCGCCTGCTCTCCCCGCTGGACGAGCGCGAGCGCGAGATCCTCCGCCTGCGCTTCGGGCTGGACCGGGGCGAGCCCAGGACCCTCGAAGAAGTCGGGGAGCACTTCAACCTCACCCGGGAACGCATCCGCCAGATTGAGGCACGCGCCATGTCGAAGTTGCGCCACCCCTCCTCGGACACCGGCGCCCGCGATCTCCTGACGGTCTAGGCCTCGGGATGGGCCGGTAGGCTCACGCCCCATGAAGAAGCTTCTCCTCCTTGCCATCCTTGTCGGACTCGGCGTCGTCGCGGCGCGGCGGCTGCGCGAGGCCTGATCAAGCGGCCGGTCCCCGTGACCGGCGAGCACTGAACCCGGTGCCCGGGTAGGGCCACCACCACTACGCGGCGGCGCGGCCTCCCGGCGTGTGGCGGCCGCGGGCACCGCGGCGCCAGAGGATGAGCGCGGCGCCGGCCACGGCCAGACTGGTGGTCACCATCGGCGTCGTGCGCCCAACCCGGTCGCGCAGGCGGACCGGCTTGGTGAAGTTGCGCATCTCCCACCCCCGCTCCTTGGCCACCTTGGCCAGCGCGCGGTCGGCGTTGACCGCCACCGGGCGCCCCACCGCCTCGAGCATGGGCAGGTCGGTGGCCGAGTCCGAGTAGGCGCTGCTCGCCGCCAGATCGATCCCGACCCGCTCCGCCAACTCGCGCATGGCGTCGGCCTTCGCCGGTCCGTAGGCGTAGAACGCCATGCGGCCGGTGTAGCGCCCTTCATCGTCGACCTCCCCGCGTGAGCAGATGGCACCGTCGACGCCCAGCATGTCGGTCAGGGGAAGGACGATCTCCTCGGGCGACGCCGAGACGAGGTAGACGCGGTGACCGGCCGCCCGGTGCAGCTCCATGAGTTCGAGTGCCTCGGCGTACATGATCGGCTCAATCACATCGAGCAAGGTCTCGCGCACGATCTGGCGCACCTGAGCCCGGTCCCAGCCCTTGGTCATGGCCAGCATCGATTCGCGTACCCGGGTCAGCCGCTCTTCATCGGCGCCGAAGTAGAGGTAGATGACCTGGCCGACCGCGGCGCGTACGACGGCGCGGCGATTGATCAGGCCGCCCTTCATGAAGTGCCGGCCGAAGGCGGCGATGGACGCACGGTCGATCACCGTCTTGTCGAGGTCGAAGAACGCCGCCTCCATACCCACAATGGTAAGGCGGTCGTGGCCGCACTTCCGATCATGCGTGACGACCGGCCGAACGTGACGCGACGCTTTGGTGCTCCCGCCTGGGAAACGAGGGGTCTATGAGTCGCTGATGAAGAGCGTGTGGACGGCGCCCTCAGCATCGGCCGTTGAGAGCACGAGCACCTCGTCACCCGACTGCAGCACCGTGTCGCCGCGGGGCACGATCAGGCGATCGGCCCGCACCACGGCCACCACCACGGCGTCGCGGGGGAAGTTCAGGTCGGCGATGGCGATGCCGTTGGCCGGCGAGTCCTCGGCCAGGGTGATCTCCACCAGGTGGGCCGCGCCCCCCTGGAATTGCAGCAGCCGTACCAACGCGCCGACCGAGACCGCCTCCTCGACCAGAGCGGTCAGCAGCTGGGGCGTGCTGACGGAGACATCGACGCCCCAGCTCTCGTTGAACAGCCACTGGTTCTTGGGGTGGTTCACCCGGGCCACGACGCGGGGGACGGCGAACTCCTGCTTGGCCAGTAGGGAGATCACCAGATTGTCCTCGTCGTCACCGGTGGCGGCGACCACGACGTCGACCGTGGCCAGTCCCGCCGCGTCGAGCGACGACACCTCACACGCGTCGGCCGCGATCCAGGTGACGTCCAAGGTCGGGCGCAGCCGCTCGACCAGGTCGGGATCCTGCTCGAACACCAGCACCTCGTGCCCGTTGGCATGGAGGTCGGCGGCGATCGCCGTGCCGACGCTGCCGGCGCCGGCGATAGCGACCCTCACGAAGCCTCATCGCCTTCACGCGGGACGTCCTCGAGTCGCGCCTCGAGGTCGCGGCGCGCGTCGCGCATGACGGCGACGTGCAGCACGTCGCCTTCCTGTCCCACGAGGTCGCGGCCGTCCAACCGGGGGACGCCGGCCCGCGTCACGGCGACCAGGCTCAAACGGCCCGGCTCTTCGAGCTCCTGCAGTCGGCGCCCCGCCCACGAGTCGGGCAGCGAGCGGTCCATCAACGTGAGGCGACCGGAAGGGTCGGACCAGTCATCGGCGTCGACCTCGGGCAACAGGCGACGCCGTACCTGATCGATGGTCCACGTGACCGTGGCCACGGTGGGGATGCCCAGGCGCTGGTAGATCTCGGCCCGCCGCGGATCGTAGATGCGGGCCACCACGTTGGGGATGAGGTAGGTCTCCCGGGCGATGCGTACCGTCATGATGTTGGTGTTGTCCCCGCTGGTCACCGCGGCCAGCGCATCGGCGCCCACCGCACCCGCCTTCTCGAGATCATCGCGGTCGAAGCCCGATCCGACGATGCGTTGACCCTCCCAGTCCTCGAGGCGGCGGAAGGCTCGGGCGTTCCGATCCATCACGGCCACCGTGTGGCCCTCGGCGGTGAGTGAAACGGCCAGGCCAGAGCCGACCCGGCCACACCCAACGACAATCACGTGCATGCCACAGTGCAACACGCGCCGACCACATGTGCAAAGGGAGGTGGTCGGTGACCGGCCATTTGCTCCTACTGTTGGCCCGTGCCCAGCACGACCCCCAGCACGACCCCCAGCACGACCCCCAGCACGACGCCCAGCACGACGTGGCGTCCCCCGGTTCCGCTACCCGGCCTCGCCGCCGAGAGCATCCCCGAGACCTGGCGATACCGGCTGAAGAACAAGCTCCTCGGCCCGCCGCTGGTCACCGAGCAGCTCACCTCGGAGCGCCTGGGCCGGCCAACCGCCCTGGGGGTCCTGGCGCCCGACTGCATCTCGTCCTCGGCCTACGGCACCGAGGAGATGCTGACCCAGATGGTGCCCTACGTCGGCTTGGCCGCCTTCACCCTGGTCGTCCCGATCACCTTGGCCATCCTCGGCGTCCTCTTCTTCGTGACGCTGTCGTATCTCGAAGTGATCCAGCTCTACACCAAGGCCGGCGGCTCCTACGTGGTGGCCCGGGACAACTTCGGCCCCAAGATCGCCCAGATAGCCGCCGTCGCCCTGCTGATCGACTACACGGTCACCGTCGCCGTGCAGACATCCGCCGGGACGGCTGCCCTCACCAGCGCCGTGCCCAGCCTGGCCAACACCCTCGACACCATGGTCATCACCATCGGCGTCGTCCTCGTTCTTCTCTACGGGAACCTGCGTGGCATCCGCGAGGCGGGCAAGGTCTTTGCCATCCCCACTTACTTCTACGTGTTCTCGTTGGCCTCAGTCGTGATCGCCGGTCTGGTCAAGGAGGCGCTCGGACTCCTGCACACGATTCCGCTGCCCCCCACCGACAAGATCTACGGCGGGCACCTGGGCACGGCCGGCCACGGCTGGCTGATGGGCCTGGCCTTCATCACCCTGCTGCGCTCGTTTGCCAACGGCGGCTCGTCGCTCACCGGTCTGGAGGCCATCTCCAACGGCGTGAGCAGTTTCCGCCGCCCCGAGTCGAGGAACGCGCGCTGGACCTTGGTGATCATGAGCTCAGTGCTGGCCTTCCTGGTTCTCGGCGTGACCATGCTGTCGCACTGGACCCACGCCATCCCGTATGCCGCGGGTACACCTACGGTCGTCTCCCAGATCGTCAAGGTGGTCTTCGGCACCAACGCGTTGGGACATCTTCTCTTCTACGTCGTCCAGCTGGCCACGGTGCTCATCCTCTACACCGGCGGCAATACCAGCTTCAACGGGTTCCCATTTCTGGCCAGCTTCGTGGCCGGCGACCGGTTCCTCCCCCGCCAGCTCACCCGCCGGGGTCACCGCCTGGCCTTCTCCAACGGCATCTTGGTGCTCACGGCGGTGGCCATCGCGTTGATTCTGGTGTTCCGGGCCAACGTGACCGGGCTGGTGTCGCTCTACGCCATCGGCGTTTTCACGGGTTTCTTCATGGCCGGATCGGGCATGGTCAAGCATCACCTGACTGAACGGGGGCCACACTGGCGCCGTAGCGTCATGGTCAACGGGTTCTCGGCCTTGCTGACGCTCATCGTCGTGCTCATCTTCGCCGTGGCCAAGTTCAAGGAGGGTGCCTGGGTCGTGGTCGTGGTGGGGCCGTTGCTCTACCTCGGACTCATCCGGCTCCATCGTGAGTACGAACGCGAGTCCGAGCTCCTCGAGAAGGGTGCGGTGAAGGCATCGGAGGCCCCCATCCTGCGGCGGCACGTCGTGGTGGTGCTGGTCGACCGCCTGGACATGGCTACCGCCCGCGCCCTGCAGTACGCCCGCACGCTGACCCCCGACGACCTGCGCGCCGTGCACTTCGATATCGACTCGAAAGAGGCGCGGGAACTCGAGGAGGAGTGGGGGCGCGTCGGTCTGGCCCGTCTGCCGCTCGACATCATCGAGTGTCCCGACCGCCGCCTGGCACGCGCTGCCATTGAGCTGGTGGCCGACGCCACTCTCGACGGTGACACCGAATGCACGGTGCTGCTGCCCCGCCGGAGCTACGCCCGGGTGTGGCAGCGCTTCCTGCACGACCGCACCGCCGACAAGATCGCCGCCGTGCTCTCGCTGGTACCCCACGTGGCGGCCACCATCATCCCCTTCAACCTGCCGGGCCGGTTCGGCGAACGGGTGCGCACCTACGGGCAAGAGGTGCAGCGGGCCCGGCTCCGGAGCACGACCGCCCAGTCGGGGGGTCCCGACGGCACCGAGCCGCCGGTCGACGCCGAAGATCGCTCGGGCACGGGCCGCCGGGATGCGGTCCCCCGCCGGCCCTCGGCGGTGACCGAGGCCGACGACGAGCTGGCCCGCCGGGCCGGGGACACGACGCCGATCGCCAACGTGGTCCAGCGGCAACGGGTCAAGGTGGCGGGCCGGGTCAAGTCGGTACGGGTCCAGCCCAGGGCGGGCACCTCCAATCTTGAGTTGGTGCTGAATGACGGCACCGGTGGCCTGCTGCTCGTCTTCCAGGGCCGGCCGAAGATCGCCGGCATCGAGCCGGGCGCCCGCCTGGTGGCCGAGGGCATGGTGGGATCATGGGGGAGGCGCCCGGCCCTGCTCAATCCCTCATTCGAGCTGGTCTCGGGAGCCGAACGCGACCCGACCGAAGGTTGAGTGGTCGATGAGCGTTCTTGCTCCGTCACCCTCCAGTCGCTAACGTCCCCCCCGGCCCGTCGTCGGGTGCGAACCTCTTTCGCGCCCCGGCTTGGGATCACGACATCGACCACCGCAGTGGGTACCGCGAGTTGCCGCACGCACGAGAAGCACCGGGTTGAAGGGGACCCGGGCGGCGACCTCGGACCCAGACGACGAACTGAATCAGAAAGGGCACCCCAGGCATGATCAACCTCCTTGCTGCAGGCAATGGTGGCTACGAGAACTTCCACCTCGCCAGCACGGATAAGACCTGGCTGTACATCTGCCTGGCCGCGGGTGTGGTCGGCATCGCGGCCGGCCTCCTGCTGGCCCGCAACGTGCTGGCGGCCGACACCGGCACGCCCAAGATGAAGGAGATCGCCCTGGCGGTCCAGGAAGGGGCCGAGGCGTTCTTGAAGCGCCAGTTCCGCACCATCATCATCATCGTCATCCCGCTGGCCATCCTCATCTTCTTCACCGCCACCAAAGTGGTGAAGCCCGACGGCGGGGTAGCGCTGAGCTTCCAGGCCGACGGTCTCTACCGGGTCATCTGCTTCCTGTTCGGGGCCGCCTTCTCGGGGCTGACCGGCTTCATCGGCATGAGCATCGCCGTGCGCGGCAACGTTCGTACCGCCGCCGCCGCGGCCAAGGGCGGCGGCATGGCCGGCGCCTTGCGGGTGGCCTTCCGCACCGGCGCCGTCACCGGCATGCTGTGCGTCGGGCTGGGCCTGCTCGGGGCTACGGCCATCGTCCTCATCTTCCAGAACTCGGCCACCGCGGTGCTGATCGGCTTCGCCTTCGGGGCCTCGCTGCTCGCCCTCTTCATGCGAGTCGGCGGCGGCATCTTCACCAAGGCGGCCGACGTCGGCGCTGACCTGGTGGGCAAGGTCGAGGCCGGCATCCCCGAGGACGACCCCCGCAACGCGGCGACCATCGCCGACAACGTGGGCGACAACGTGGGCGACTGCGCCGGCATGGCTGCCGACCTCTTCGAGTCCTACGAGATCACCATCATCGCTGCGCTGATCCTGGGGTACTCGGCCTTCCGCTTCCATCACACCACGGCAGCAGTGCTCTACC
>DASXZJ010000168.1:0-63375 GCA_036502025.1 Acidimicrobiales bacterium
GCCACGCCAGTCCGGCGGCCGCGCTTCGCTATCAGCACGCCGCCGAAGACCGCGATGCTGCGATCGCCGAGGCCCTCTCGGGTCTCGCGGAATCGGCCCGCACCGGATCACTCCCTGACACGTTCGCGGGATGACGGGGACGGTGCAGGGGGGCATTTCGCCACAACCGCCATGGGCTGCACTTCTGATGAGAGCGGCCGACCGGGATCGAACCGGCATGATCAGCTTGGAAGGCTGAGGTTCTACCATTGAACTACGGCCGCGAATCGGGGAGCACTCTACAGCGTCTACCGTCGTCATCGTGGACGCGTTGTTCGACCGGGTTGGCGGCGAGGGGTTCTTCGTCGAGCTCATCGACCTCTTCTATCAGGGTGTGGTCGGCGATCCGCTGTTGCGACCGCTCTACCCCGATGACCTCACCGAGTCCAGGGCCCATCTGGCTCTCTTCCTCATGCAGTACTGGGGCGGGCCCCCCAGGTACAACGAGCAACGGGGTCACCCCAGACTGCGGATGCGCCACGCCCCCTTCATCATCGGTCCGGCCGAACGTGACGCCTGGCTGCGTCACATGCATGCCGCGGTGGAGCGCATGACCGAGCGGACCGGTCTCTCGGCGGCCGACGCCGAGGAGCTGGGCGCCTACTTCGAGATGGCCGCCGCCTCGCTCGTCAATACACCGTGATCAATCCTCGAACACCGGGGGGCGCTTCTCGCGCCTGGCCCGGATCGACTCCTCGAAGTTCTGCGTCGTGATGCGCACGAAGAGCTGCGCCGTCCCTTCGGCGTCCATGTGGGTCTGCAGGCTGGAGGCGTCGAGGCTGTTCCACAGCTGGCGCTTGGTCAACTCGATGCCCGCCCGGCTCCAGCCGATGATGCGGTCGGCCGTCTCGTAGCAGCTCGCCAGCAGAGCACCCTCGGCCACCACCTGCGACACCAGCCCGGTCCGTTCGGCCTCGTCGGCCGACACGTCGCGCCCGGTGAGCATGATCTCGGCCGCCCGGGACTGCCCCACCGTCCGGGGCAGGAGGAAGCTGAGGCCGAGTTCGGCCGCCGTCAGGCCGTTGTTGATGCCGGCGGCTCGGAAGATGGCACCGGGTGCGGCCAGTCGGATGTCGGCGGCGAGCGCGAGGCAGAAACCGCCCCCGATGGCGGGACCGTTCACGGCGGCGATGACCGGCTGGTGCAACCGGCGGATGGTGGCGATCACCTCGTCGAGCAGCTCCATCGAGCGCAGGGCGATGGTGGGGAGCGTCAGCCCGTCGATGTGGGGGACGGAGCCAGGGTCCTCCAGATCGGCTCCCGAGCAGAAGGCCCGGCCGGCCCCGGTCAGCACGACCACCCGGACGTCGTTGTCGAGGCCGATCTGGCGCAAGGCGTCGCGGAACGGGATCATGACGTCGAACGCCATGGCGTTCATGCGCTCGGGCCGGTTCAAGGTGACCAGGGCGACATGCGGATGCGGGTGGGTGACCTCGACGAATGACATGGCCGGAATGGTAGGCAGCTTCGACTCCTACCCGGGATGGTCAGGCTCCTCGCGGGCCATCCAGCGGAGCCGGGCCGCCCGGGCGTCCCAGGCGTAGACGACGGCGGTGCCCACCAGCAGGTCGTGCAAGGTGCGGCGCTCCCGTTGGAACAGGACGCCGAGGAAGCCCAGGCCGAGCGCCAGGAAGCTCAGGGGAACGGCCAGGGTGCGCAGGGCGGCCTGGCGCGGTCCGATGGGGGCACCCTCGGCGGTGACCACCTGCAGGCCGAAGAGGGCCATGCCCACTGTCTTGCCACTGACCGCCCACTGGTAGGTGAAATACAGGTACTCCCAGACCACCAGCAGCACGATGGCCAGGATCTGGTGGTGGGTGATGGTGACCGAGGTGCCGGTGATCAGCTCGCTGGCCAGCGAGATCAGGGCGGCTCCGGCGGTGAAGAGGCCCCAGGAGGCGCCCACATCGGCCGCGAAGGCGGCCAGGCGGCTGACGGCGCCGGCATAGTGCCCCTGGCGGCCGACCGTCATCTCCACCGGCGGCGCCGGCAGCGACGTCACCCCGGAACCTTCCCGCGCACCAGCAGGGGTGGTCCGATGGGCAGGTCCTGGACCTTCCGGCCGACCAGCCGGTTGGCCCAGCGAAAGATGAAGTCGTCGAGCCCGACCCCCTGGCTGCGGACCACGTCGAGCAGCTCGGTGAGCACCCCGGTGGTGGAGCGGGCGATGATCGACCCCAGTTCGGTCTGGGAAACCAGCGTGTCGATGTCGATCTCGTTGACGATGGCGTTCACGTCGATGCGCTGCACGATCTTCTGCACGTCGACCCGCTCGACGATCTTCTCGACATCGACCCGTTCGACGATCCGCTCCACGTCGACCCGCTCGACGATCTTGTTCACGTCAACCCGGTCGATCAGCGCATCAATGTCGATGGACTCGATCACCAGGGTCACGATCCGCTCGGCCACCGCCTGGGCCAGACGCTCCATCCGCGAACCGATGGGGTTGGGGGTCACCCGGTCCCCGTGCCGTGTGTCATAACCGTGATCATCGCACCGGGCACCGGGGCACGCCCGCCCGGGATCGGGTACCTTCGCCTTGTCCGGTCCGTCAACGGAGGAGACCTGCCATGGAGTTCGAGCGCTACGACAACGGAGTCCCTTCCTGGGTGGACATCAGCAGTCCGGACCTGGCCGGGTCGAGGGAGTTCTATGCCGGGCTCTTCGGCTGGAACTGCCCCGAGGGGCCGCCCGAAGCCGGCGGCTACTCGGTCTGCGACCTCGGCGGGAAATCGGTGGCCGGCCTCGGTCCGCAGATGAACCCCGACGCCCCTCCGAGCTGGATGACCTACGTGAACGTCGACGACGCCGACGATACCGTGGCCAAGGCCACGGCCAACGGGGGCGCCGTCCTGGCCGGGCCCATGGACGTCATGGACGTGGGACGGATGGCCATCCTCGCCGACCCGCTCGGCGCGGTGATCGGGCTGTGGCGACCCGGCACGCACCTCGGGGCCGAGCTGGCCAACGAGCCGGGGACCTACTGCTGGAGTGAGCTCGTCACGACCGACCTCGACGCCGCCAAGGCGTTCTACCGGGCGGTCTTCGGCTGGGACGCGGCCGACCAGGGCCCCCCGGGCGGCCCGGTGGCCTACACCGAGTGGAAGCTAGGCGGGAAGTCGATGGGCGGCATGATGCTCAAGACCCCCGAGATGCCGGCCGAGATGCCACCGATGTGGGGCGTCTACTTCGCCGTGGCCGACGCCGACGATTCGGTGGCCCTGGCTCAGAAGCTCGGGGCCAGCGTGGTGATGCCACCGACCGACATCGAGCCCGGGCGCTTCGCTCTCCTGGCCGACCCGGTGGGCGTGATGTTCAGCGTCCTCGCCCTCAGCGAGGAGCCGCAGTCCTAGGTGGAGCGTCGGCGTCTGGGTCGGACGGGGCACGAGAGCAGCGTCGCCATCCTCGGCGGCGCCGCCTGCTGGGCCGCCTCGCCCGAGGAGGCGGGGGCATGGCTGCAGCTGGCGCTCGACCGGGGCGTCAACCACCTCGACATCGCACCGCAGTACGGCGCGGCCGAATCGGTCGTCGGCCCCCACCTGGCCGGTCGCCGGCAGGACCTCTTCATCGCCGGCAAGACGTTGCGCGCCAATCCCGACGGGGTGCAGGACCAGTTCGACACCACGCGGCGCCTGCTCCACGCCGAAGTGCTCGACCTCTACCAGGCCCACGCCGTCACCTCGCTCGAGGAGCTCGACCGGCGCTCGCCGGCGCTCGAGCGGATCATCGCGCTGCGCCAGCAGGGTCAGACCCGGTTCGCCGGCATCACCGGCCACGACCTCACGGTGCCGGCGACCTTCCTGGCGGCGCTCGGGCGCTTCGATCTCGACACGGTGATGTTCCCCGTCTACCCCGCCCTGTGGCGCCGTCCCGACTACCGCGAACCCGCCGAGGAGCTGCTGGCCCTGTGCGCCGAACGCGACATCGGGGTGATGGCCATCAAGGCGGTGGCGCAGCGTCCCTGGGCCGATCGGCGCCCGCTGGCCGACGCCGTGGCGGGGAGCGCCGACATCAGCTCGCGCTGGGCCAGCTCGTGGTACGAGCCGGCCGACACCGACGGGGCCATCGAGCGCGGCGTCCGCTTCGCGCTGTCGACCCCGGGCGTGCACGGGTTCTGCACCCCCGGCGACATCGGACTCCTGCCCCGCGTGCTGGGGGCCGTCGAGCGCACGACCCCGATGGATGCGGCAGAGCGGCAGGCGGCGACCGAGGCCATGGCGGCCGAGGAGCTGATCTTCCCCATGCCGCACTGACTAGGCGGCCTGCAGGTCCCCGATCACCTGTGCGAAGTCCTCGTCGTCGGCGGGGTCGGGCGGGGGCGACACCACGATGCCCTGCCCCAGCGCACCGAAGCGGTCGCGCAGCAGCCCGGGCAGCTCGTCGAACGTCCCGCTGGGCACCAGGGTGTCCAGCACCTCGTCGGAGAGCAGTCGGGGCAGGGCATCCCAACGGTCGCTGCGCACCAGGGAGCGCAGCTGCGGTCCGAGCTCGCCCCACCCGTAGAGCTCGAGGGTGGGCCGGTAGGCGGGCGTCGAGTACAAGAAGGCGAGCAGTCGGCGTTGCCGCTCGCGCTCGGAGCGCACGGCGGCGGGCGAGGTGCCGGTGATGACCTGGGTCCCGATGACCAGCTCGAAGGGGCCGTCGGCCAAGGACCGGCCGGCTCGGGCCGCCCCGTCGGCCAGGCCGGGCCGGCAGGTGGTCTCGAGGTACCGCGGGTTGGAATTGGTCGGGTGGGTCACGAAGCCGTCGGCGATCTCGCCGGCCAGGGCGCAGGCCTTGCGCTGCACGCCGCCGAGGTAGATCGGGGGCGCCGTCGTCTCCGGGTCCGGGCCGGGGTTGAAGTAGGGCTGCATCCGGGTCACCTTGTAGTGCGCGCTCTCGTACTTCGGTGCCTCGCCGGACCCGAAGGCGGCGAAGGCGGCCCGGACCGCGCCCACGAAGTCGCGCAGCTGGCCCAGCGGGTCGTCACTGAACGGCATGGCGTAGCGGTCCTCGACGTTCTGGCGGATCTGGGTCCCCAGGCCCAATTCGAACCGGCCGCCGCTGAACTTGGCCAGGTCCCAGGCCGCGTAGGCGGTCAGGGTGGGGCTGCGGGTGAAGGCCAGGGCGACGCTGGTGCGCACGGTGATGCGGGTGGTGTGCTCTGCCACCAGTAAGGAGAGCCCCAGCGCGTCGTGGATCGTCTCGGCCACATGGAGGCCGTCGTACCCGAGTGCCTCGACCCGGCGGGCGTGGGCGATCACCGCCGGCAGGGCGAGGGTGGGATCCATCCCGGCGTAGACCTTCATGCGGCCGGGCCGTTCCCCCCGGTGCTCTGGGCCCGGCCCCGGGCGATGATGGCCTCGCGCTCGGTGGCCAGCCGGGACTGGTCGAAGCGCTTGGCCATCCAGTCCCGCGAGGCGGCCGACTCGGCGGCCCAGGCGGCCCGGCCGGTCATGGCGCCGATCTCGTCGTACATGCGCCTGACCTCGCGGACGTTCTCCGCCGGGATGGACGCGATGGTCGAGGCCACCTCGCGGGCCCGGTCCATCAGGCTCTCGTGGGGCACCACCTCGACCACCAGGCCCCATTCGTACGCCGTGGCGGCGTCGATGAAGTCGCCGGTGAAGGTCATGCGCCGGGCCCGATCGATCCCGATCAGCTGGGGCAGGCGGATGGTCATGCCACCACCGGGCATGGCGCCCACCCGGGCGTGCGTGTCGGCGAAGCGGGCCCGGTCCGACGCGATGAGGAAGTCGCAGCACATGGCCAACTCCAGGCCGCCCGTGACCGCGGCGCCGTTGATGGCGCCGATGACCGGCGTGTCGTGCTCGGGCATGAGGCCCAGGTGTGTGAGCGGGCTCTGCTGTCGGTTCTGCTGGACCGACCGGAGCTCGGTGGAGAGGGCCCGGAGATCGAACCCGGCGCAGAAGGCCGGATCGGCTCCGGTCAGGATGATGGCCCCGACGTCCTCCCGGGCGTCGAGGTCGGAGATCGCCTCGTCCAGGAGCTGCGTCACCTCGCCCGACAGCGCGTTGCGCGCCTCGGGTCGGTTGAGGGTGATCGTCCCCACTCGGTCTGCCACCTCGACATCGACGGTCATCGGCGTTCGCTCCTCATCGTTCGGGCCCCCTTCGTAGCCGACGTCCGACGCCGATGCCCGATCGGGCCAGGTCCGTCACGTCGTCCTCTCGGTCTCGAGACCGTCGAAGGACACGATCTGGCAGATCAACCCGCCGTCGTTCATCCAGCCAAAGCTCTGGCCCAGCATCGTCATGGCGCCGTTCTCCCGCCGCTCCCAGGCGTAGCGGAAGTGGGCGTGGTGGATGTCGATGTTGCTGGTGCGGTGCAGCGAGGCGTGGCGCCAGGCGTCGTGCCGGTAGTGGCTGAAGGCGTCGCTCAGCCCCTGGGCCCCGTCGGCCACCGCGCCCGGGCTGATGTAGGTGAAGTCCGGCGCGAGGTGCGTGGCCAAGCGTTCCAGTCGTTCGCGGTCGTCGGCCTCGAACACGGCCACCATCAGCTCGTCGATGCGGTGGGCCAACGTGTCGGGATGGTGGTGCCAGAACACGGCAGCAGTTTGGCAGAGCGCTTCACGGTGGGTCAGTCGGAGCGGACGGCCCAGGCATAGAGCCGCTGGGTCTCGGCCTCCTGCTCGTAGGGCGCGCGTTCGTGGGCTTCGACCAGGGCGAAGCCGGCCGCCTCGAGCAGCCCGGTGAGTTCGGGGAGCGAGAACAGCGTGGCGTCGAGGTCGGCTGGCTGGTCCACCATCTCGCTGGCGTGCAGCGAGCCCGATCCCCCGTGGACGGCCAGCAGGAGCGGCGCTCCCCCGGCGAGCACCCGGCGCATCTCGCCCAGCGCGAGTGGCACGCGGCTGCGGGGCAGGTGGATCAATGCGTAGAAGCACACGAGGCCGCTGAACGACGCGTCGGGCCGCCCGAGGGACGTCATGTCGCCCTGGGCGAATGTCACCGCGGGGAAGCGGCGGCGAGCCTCCTCCACCATGCCGGCGGACAGGTCGATGCCGATGACCGGCAGACCTTGCTCGGACAGGAAGCCGGCCAGGTGGCCCGGACCGCACCCGAGATCGCACACCGGTGCCGCCTCGCTCGCCCGCGGGCCCACGGCGGCGGCGAAGCGAGAGAGGAAGTCCCGATCGAACGGCTTGGCGTCGAGCTCGTGCAGGAACCGGTCGGCGTAGTACGGGGCCACCCGGTCGTAGGTGGCCGACGGGTCGGTCCACCGACTCGGGTCGGGGTCGGGGCGCGGGATGACCGGGCTCATCGCAGGGGGAAGTAACCAGGGATGAGGTGATGCGGGGTGTCGATGTAGCCCTTGGCCTCGGGCAGCCCGCCGAAGCGCCCGTGGCTCCAGCGGACCTCGACGTGGCCCAGCACCTCGATGAGATGACCCGAGGCGCGCTCCTTGACCTCGGCCCGCCAGCCCACCCGCGGCTGCCCGCCCTCTTGCGCGAAGACCTCCAGCCGCGCCAGCGAGAACTGCTGGCGCCAGTCCCACGGCGTGGCGATGCGCAGTCGCAGCGACTGCGTGGCACTCGACCCCAGCACGAAGTACGGCGCGCCGCCCATGCGCAGGAGCCGCCAGAGCATGGCCTCCCGGGCGCCCGCACCCTCCGACAGCGCCGCCAGCCAGCGCCGCGCCGAGGCCCGGGCCACCTCGTCGGAGAGCGCGCGGTAGGCCGCCTTGGCCTCTCCGGGCCAACCGTCGTGCAGGGCCTTCCCGAGGCCGACCCGTTGCGCCGTGGTCAGATCGACGGCCCGGGCCGGCAGGTCGCGCCCGTTCAGCGCCGGGTGCGGTGCCACCTCGGCGTGAGTGGAACGGGTCCCGGCCGCCACGAGTTCCAGGCCGGGCAGGGATGGCGGGCCACCGGTCGACAGTGAGGGCGCGTGATCAGCCCCCTCGGGTTCCGGCTCGGCGGGCCCCTGATTTTCGAGGTGGTGCCGTACCAACTCGTAGAGCCGCTGGTACGGCTCCGGCGCCACGTCGGCGTACCAGTCGACGACCGGTCCCCGCCCACGGCGGCCCTGTCCGCCGACCAGCAGCGCGTCGAAGACGTTGGCGGGGGCGACGTTGAACAGGATGTTGGAGAGGTACTTGCAGCTGACCAGGTAGACGTGGTCGACGCGCAGGTCAACCGGCGCCACCTCGTCACCGGCGCTGCGGACCGAGCCCTTCCACTCGACCACCAGCGGTTGGCGGCCGCGAAGGCCGTCGCCGGCCAGGAAGAAGGCCCGCCCGTTCTCCCAGGCCGCGTGGAACTCGACGTCGTAGGCCCCACCGGCCCGCAGCGAGTCGAGCTGGTCCCAATCCTCGGGCGAGAGGCTCCGCATGGCCTTCGGCCGCGAGGTGAGCACCTGGTCGATCTCGGGGTGTCCCAGCAGGCCGAGTCCGGTCCCGAGTTCGGTCACCACGGTGCGCAGGTTGGGCACGCCAGCATCCTGCCACGGCGGCCCGGCGCCGCCGGCGGGCTACTCGGTGAAGGCGGGCTACTCGGTGAAGAGGGGAGTGAGCTGGAGCTCCAGCGGCCCCACCTCGACGTCGCCCCGACCGAACAGGTCGGTGCTCTCGTACACGTCGACGGCGATGCCGGTGCGGGCGATGAAGGCGTAGACGGCGTCGCCCCAGCGCTGCTCGGTCAGGGCGGTGCGCAGTGCGTCGCGCTCGCCCGGGGGGAGGTCCGTGCCCGGGGTCTTGGCCACCAACTGGCAGGCCAGGACCCAGTTGAGTGTGGCCAGATCCTCGGCCACGAAGACCCGCGGCGGGTCGTCCCGGACGACCGCGCAGGCGACCAGCGTGCTCATGTGGCCCGGGGCACCAGGTCCCGAGCCGTCCAGAAGCCGCCCAGCGGGTCAGTGGCCCCGCCCCCGCCGTAGGTGGCCAGACGCTTGGCCGCCTTGGGCGACCCCAGCTCGATGACGTCGAACAGGCCGCCGACCCCGGTGGCCCGCAGGGCCCGGTCACCCTCACTGCCCGGGCGCGGCAGTTGCGGGGTCAGGAGGACCAGCGGACCGACCTCGTTGGCGGCCAGGACGTGGGCCCGCCCGAGGGCCCGCCAGACCGTCTCGGTCTTGGCCAGCCCCCCTCGATACGACGAGTTCGACCCACCCAGCTCGAAGTACCAGGTCCGGCCCGCCGCATCGAGCGCCGTGAAGCTGACCGCCAACCCGAGCCCGCGCAGCCGCCGGTTGGCCCGCAGGTCGGTGAAGCCGGCCGCCACCAGGGCCTCCTTGGCCAGCGCTCCCACGGAGGCACCGCCGTCGCCGACACCGCCGCCGGCCGCCTCGACACTTCCTTCGTCCTCGGCCATCCGGGCCCGGGCCCGCTCCACGTAGGCGGGGTCGAGGTCGTAGCCGAGCCCCACCCGGCCCGCCCGCCGGGCCGCCAGGACGGTCGAGCCGGACCCGAGGAACGGGTCGAGGACGAGGTCGCCGGCGAAGGTGTAGAGCTCGATCAGCCGCTGGGGCAACTCGACGGGGAACGGCGCCGGGTGCTGGACCCGCGTGGCGCTCTCGGGGGGGATGTCCCAGACGTCGAGGGTCAGGGCCATGAAGTCGTCGGCGCGGATGGTGCTCTGGAACGGCAAGCCGGCCTCGCGCCGCTCCTTGGGGCTCTTGGCCCGCCCGAAGCGCCCCTTGCTGGCCACGATGACCCGTTCGGTGACGTCGCGCAGGACCGGGTTGGTGGGAGACCGGAACGAGCCCCAGGCACAGGAGCCGCTCGCCCCTTCACCCTTCTGCCAGATGATCTCCCCTCGGGGGAGCAGGCGCAGGTCGTCCTGCAGGATCGTCATCACGTCGGCCGCCAGGCTGCGGTACGGCTTGCGCCCCAGATTGGCCACGTTGACGGCGATCCGGCCGCCGGGCTCAAGCACTCGTTTGCACTCGGCGAAGACCTCGCGCAGCAGTTGGAGGTACTCGAGGTACGAACCTGGCACCCCCTCGCGGTCGAGCTCCTCCTCGTACTGTTTGCCGGCGAAGTAGGGCGGCGAGGTGACCACCAGGGCGACCGAGTCGTCGGCCACCTCATCCATGTGGCGGGCGTCGCCGCAGAGGCACGACTCGACCATGGGGCCGTTGACGTTGACGTGCTCATCGGCGCTGATCTCGGGTGCCTCGAAGCGGGCGTAGAAGGCATCCGCCACATGGGACTCCCGGCGCCCGACACCGAAGTTGGAAGTCGCGGTGCGACGGCGTGCGGCCATGGGAATGATCGACCCTACTGGCCACCCGGCCGGGGCCGGGTGATCCCAGAGGTGGGGAGGCGGGACATGGATCGCACTCTAGGGAGGGGGTGTGTCCGCCGTCTGTAGCACATGAGTTACCGTCGAGTCATGGACAAGGGAATCGAAACGACAGTGGGCTTGCGCGAGCTGCGCCAACGAGCCAGCGAGATCGTCCGCCAGGTCGAGGAGGGACACGAGATGACAGTGACGGTGCAGGGCCGACCGGCCGTTCGTCTCGTTCCCATCACGCGCTCAAGGTGGCGACGCCTGGCGGATGTGCGGGAGGCCTTCGGGGGCGCACCGGTGGACGCGGCCGCCTGGCGCGCCGACATGGAGCAGATCGACGAGTCCATCCGAGATCGCGACGACCGTCCATGAAGGCCGTGCTCGATACGTCGGCCGTGATCGAACCGGTGCCGCCGGGTTTCGACGACGAGGTGGCCATCAGCATCGTGACCATCGCCCAGTTGCACTTCGGGGTGATGGTGGCGACGGACCAGGCGGTCCGGGGGGAACGGCTTCGCCGTCTCTCGCTGCTGCAGTCCGAGTTCGATCCACTGCCGGTCGACGGCCCGGTCGCCGCGGCCTACGGGCGGTTGGCCGCGGCCGTGTCGGGGAGCGGACGCCAGCCGCGGGCGATGCACCTGCTCATCGCCGCCACGGCGGTGGCCCACGACGCCCGCCTGGTCACCCGCCATGCCGTGGATCTGGCGGGGCTCGAAGACCTCGTCGAGATCGTGTCGCTGTGACCGGAGCTTGCTACAGCTCGTAGACGATGAACGAGGTCGGCCGGCCCACCTGATCGTAGAGGGAGCGCGCCCGGCCGTTGTACTGCTGGGTGTGCCAGTAGAGGCGGCCGGCTCCGCGTTCGATCGAGGCCGCCTTGGCCGCTTCGAGGAGTCCCCTTCCGAGGTCGGTGCCTCGCGCCGCTGGCGCCACGAACAGATCTTCCAGGTAGCAGTACGGCCGCCTCGACCAGGTGGTCGGATGCACCGTGCAATGGGCCAGCCCGACGCCCTCGTCGCCGTCGTCCACCGCAAGAAGGGCGAACATCCCGTCGGTCCGGCCCGATAGGCGGTCGAAGCTGGCCCGGGTCGTCTCGTCGGACAGCTCGGCCCGGTAGAAGGCCAGGTAGCCCCGCCACAGCGGGAGCCATCGATCCCAGTCGCCGGCTTGGAGTTCCCGGATCGCGTGCACGGCGCCAGCCTCTCATTGCCAACGGCACTCCCGGAAGCATCCAAATCGCAACCGGTTCACACCAGCGTTGCCACGGTGCCGGTGCAGGGTGGTGGTATGGCCACGACGGCGAAGGACGAGGGAGCAACGAGCGAGGCAGAGACCTCGGCGCCGCTGCCCGAGCTCCGGCCCTGGCTCGAGATGGGTTGGATCTTCCGGGATGGGGAGGCAGTCGTGGTCGAGCGCCAAGGGGTCGAGGTCCGGACCCGTCAGGTGGCCCACTGATGGTCAAGGTCATTCACGTGGACGACAACGGCGTCGAGGTGGCGGCGATCGAGCTCGACGACTTCGATGTCGAGATCCTCTACGCCGGTATCGCCACCAGGCTCAAGGAGGCGGCGAGCGCACCGATTAGCCCGTCGCAACGACTCGACCTCTCCAAAGAGGCGCGGGAACGCCGTTCCCGGATCCTCAAGCGCGTCAACGCCTAGCGGCGGTGGCCGAATGGGCCTAGCGTCCCGGTGAAGGGCCCACCATCGTTCAACCAGCAGCCGAGTGGCACGCCGTGAGATTCCGGTCGAACTCCACCGAGGAGAATCTGAGACTCCGAGACACCTGGGGCAGCCGCCGCCCCCGTACCTGACCCGCCTCAGGCGTGCTGGACCCCGGCCGCCTCGCCCAGACCCAGCAGCGACACCGACACCTCGCGCATCTCGACCTTGCGGATCTTCCCGGTCACCGTCATCGGGAATTCGTCGACCAGATGCACGTAGCGGGGGATCTTGTAGTGGGCCAGCCGGCCGGAGCAGAATTCCCGCAGCGACTCGGCCGTGATCGGTTCGACGCCCTGGCGCAACCGGATCCACACCATGAGCTCCTCGCCGTACTTCTCGTCGGGCACCCCGATGACCTGGGCGTCGAGGATGTCGGGATGCGAGTACAGGAACTCCTCGATCTCGCGGGGATAGATGTTCTCGCCGCCCCGGATGACCATGTCCTTGATCCGCCCGGTGATGTTGAGGTACCCCTCCTCGTCCATGACGGCCAAGTCGCCGGTGTGCATCCAGCGGGCGGCATCGATCGACTCGGCCGTCTTCTCGGGTTGCTCCCAGTAGCCGAGCATGACCGAGTACCCGCGCGTGCACAGCTCGCCGGCCACCCCGCGGGGCGCCGTGAGCCCTGACTCGGGGTCGACGATCTTGACCTCGACGTGCGGGTGCACCTGCCCGACCGTGCTGACCCGGCGTTCCAGCGAGTCGTCCACCCTCGTCTGCGTGGAGACAGGCGAGGTCTCGGTCATGCCGTAACAGATGGACACTTCGTGCATGCCCATCCGGTCGACGACCTGCTTCATCACCTCGACCGGGCACGGTGATCCGGCCATGATCCCGGTGCGCAGGCTGGAGAGGTCGAAGGAGTCGAAGTCGGGTTCCGCCAGCTCGGCGATGAACATGGTGGGCACCCCGTAGAGCGAGGTGCAGTGCTCCCGTGCCACCGCATCGAGGGTGGCGCGGGGTTCGAAGCCCGGCGCCGGGATCACCATGGTGGCGCCGTGCGTGGTGCACCCGAGATTGCCCATCGTCATGCCGAAGCAGTGGTAGAAGGGCACCGGGATGCACACCCGGTCTCCCGCCGTGTAGCCGCACAGCTCGCCCACGAAGAACCCGTTGTTCAAGATGTTGTGGTGGCTGAGGGTGGCCCCCTTGGGAAACCCCGTGGTGCCCGAGGTGTACTGGATGTTGATCGGCTGGTCGGCCGACAGCCCGGACTCGGCCTCGGCCAGGGCGCGGCGGTCGGGCGGGGTCGCGACGAGTTGGCCCCAATCCTCGGACCCGATCAGGACCACGCCGGTCACCGCGGGGCATTGGGGTCGGACCTCCTCGATCATGGCGGCGTAGTCCGAGGTCTTGAAACTCGGCGCGGCGACCACCAGCGTCACCCCGGCCTGCTGCAGCACGAAGGCCAGCTCGTGAGTCCGGTAGGCCGGGTTGATGGTGACCAGGACGGCACCCATGGTGGCCGTGGCGAACTGGAGCAGGGTCCACTCGGGGCAGTTGGGGGCCCAGATGCCGACGCGGTCACCCGGGGCGAGGCCGCGGCCCAGCAGCCCCGTGGCCAGGGAGTCCACTGCTGCCCCGAACGTCGCGTAGGTCCAGCGTCGACCCGAGGGCACATCGACCAGGGCCTCGCTGTCCGGACCGCCGGCGACGGCCCGCCGCAGATTGGCGCCGATGGTGTCGCCGAGGAGCGGGACGGTCGAGGGCCCTGAGGCGTACGCCGGCAGGACGGGCACCGTGTCGTCCCCCGGCGTCGTCATGGCCCGGTCCTTATCGCCTCGCCCGGCGCCGGCGACCACCCCGGCCCCGACCGTCGTTGGATCGCTCGAACTTCTCGCGCACCTGGTTCCGGCGGTCCTGGATCTCGCGGTGGGTGAGGTGTTCGGTCGACTCGTCCAGGCCGAAGCCCGCCTTCAACGACGTCATGTCGGGCGCCCAGTTGGCCTGGGCTTCGAGCCCGAGCTGCTCCATGATCCGTTCGCCGTGCTTCTCGGCGAACATGAGCGCGATGGACTCGATCTCGGCGAAGAGGTCGAGGTCGGGAGCCAGGGTGGCGATGGCGTTGTCGAGGAAGACCAGGTTCTTCACGAAGAGCATGAGCTCTTTGGGCATGCGGGCGCCCAGGGCGAGGAGGGCCTTGATCGATCGTTGCAGCTCTCCGATCAGTTCCTCGGGGGAAAGGGTGGTCGGGTCAATCGGGGGTCGGTCGAGTCCGAGGTCGGCGATCACGGTGGCGATGTCCGTGTGCTCGGGCAGCGCGCCGAGGTCGCGCATGGCGGTCACCTGGGTCGCGATATCGCCGTTGGTCGCCCCCACCAGCAGGGACAGCAGTGCCAACCGCTTGGTCTCCGACAGCCGCGCCGTGATGCCGAAGTCGAGCAGCGCGATCTTGCCGGAGGGCAGCACGAAGAGATTGCCGGAGTGCAGGTCGCCGTGGAACACGCCGTGCATCATGGAACCCTCGAGGAACCCGATCATCATGGAGCGCACCACGGCGTCGGTATCGATGCCCGCCAGTTGCATGCCGGCCACGTCGGAGAAGTTGAACCCGCTCAGGCGTTCCATGACCAGCATGCGACGCGTCACCAGCGTCGGATGGGGCCGCGGCACCACGAAGTCGCGCTGGCCGAGCTTGGCGAAGACCGAGGCGATGTCGAGCATGTTCTCGGCCTCGAGCCGGAAGTCGAGCTCCTCAATGATGGTCTCGGCGAACAACTCGACCAGCGCCGGCGGGTTGGCCAGCGCGGCGACCGGCAACCGGCCGACCAGGTGGGGGGCGATCCACGCCATGACGGAGAGATCCTGGTGGACCCGGCGCGACACGGTCGGTCGCTGCACCTTGATGACGACCTCGGTCCCGTCGAGCAATTCCGCCCGGTGGACCTGGGCGATCGACGCCGCCGCCAGCGGCTCCCGGTCGATGGTGGCGAAGACCGTGCCCGGCGGTGCGCCGAGCTCCTCGGTCAATACCCGCTCGACCACCGGCCACGGCTCGGGCGCCACCTGGTCGCGGCACCACTTGAACTCCTCCACCAGTTCGGCCGGGAAGATGCCCTCACCCGAGGCGACGATTTGCCCCAATTTGATATAGGTCGGCCCCAAGTGTTCGGCGGCAACCCGGAGCCGACGCGAGATCCCGGCCGTCTTCTCGGGGCCGTCCTTGCGCCGTTCGGTGACGTACCAGAGCCCGAGCGCACCACCCAGGTGGCGTACCGTGGTGCCCATCCGGGACCCCGGGGGCACCCGGCGTCGCCGGGTCAGTTGGGGCAGCGACGCCGCCAGCTCCGAGCGCGTCCGGGCCAGGCCCGCCTTCCAGGCCAGCTTGTCGGGCTCGAGCACCCACGGCCCTTCCTCGGTGAAGACGCCGAACTCTGTATCGGGCGAGGGTGAGGGCACGGATGGGAGTGTACGACGCGGCACCGCCCCCACCCCAGCCGGCCAACGGCGGGCGGCCTCAGTTCAGGAGGGACGGACCAGCCCGGTCTGGTACGCCAGCACGACGGCCTGTACCCGGTCGCGCAGGCCGAGCTTGGCCAGGACCCGGCCGACGTGGGACTTCACGGTGGCCTCCGAGACGAAGAGACGTTCGGCGATCTCCGCGTTGGACAGCCCGTCGGCCACGGCCAGCAGCACCTCGCGTTCGCGCTCGGTCAACTCGCGCAGCACGGCCGGCCCGGCGTCATCGTCCGGATCCCCGGCCGAGAGATCAGGTAGCCGGTCGGCGTACTCCTCGAGCAGGCGCCTGGTGACGCGGGGTGAGACGACGGCGTCGCCCCGCCCCACCGTGCGGATGGCCTGGGTCAGCTCGTGGGGCGGCACGTCTTTGAGCAGGAAGCCGCTCGCTCCGGCCCGCAGCGCGCTGAAGGCGTATTCGTCGAGGTCGAAGGTGGTCAGGATGAGGACGCGGGTGAGTGCACCCGAGGCGTTGATGGTGCGGGTGGCCTCGATCCCGTCGAGGGACGGCATGCGCACGTCCATCAGCACCACGTCCGGGGCGTAGAGCTCGACCAGCCGCACGGCGTCGTGGCCATCGGCCGCCTCACCGACCACCATCATGTCGTGCTCGGCCTCGAGGATCATGCGGAAGCCCTTGCGCAGTAGCGCCTGATCGTCCGCCAGCACGACGCGGATGGTCATACGTGGGCGGGTGCCGTGCACCCGCGTAGCGTCGTCGCCACCCGCCACCCCCCGGTTTCGCCTGGCCCGGCGACCAGTGTCCCCCCGAAAGCGGCTGCTCGCTCGGCCATGCCGTTCACCCCGTGCCCGCCGCCGTTTCCGTTGGCCGCGGCCGACGGCGCTGGCGCCGCGTGCCCGTCGTCGGTCACCTCGACCGAGACTTCAGGGTCGTCGAAAGCGAGCACGACCCGGACCGACTGCGGCGACCGCGCGTGCTTCAGCGCGTTGGTCAACGCTTCCTGGATGATCCGGAAGACCGTCAACTCGGCCGCCCCGGAGAGCTCGAAAGGATCGCCGCGGCGCTCCAGGGTCACCGCCAGGCCGGTCGAGCACACCCGCTCGACGAGGGCCTCGAGATCGTCGAGCCCCGGTTGGGGCGCCAGCGCGTGCACGTCGGCCGCCCGCCGGGCTCCGGCCGGGGTCCCGTCCGCTCCCCCGGGCACCTGATCGTCGTGGCGCAGCAGCCCGAGCATCCGGCGCATGTCGGTGAGGGCCTGGCGGCCGGTCCCCGACACCTCGCGCATCGCCTCACCGGCCCGCTCCGGCTCGGCGCGCTGGGCGATGGCGGCGGCGTCGGCCAGGGTCACCATGACCTGGATGTTGTGCGACACCACATCGTGCATCTCACGGGCGATGCGGGAGCGTTCCGCCGCGGCCGCGATCGACGCCTGCTGATCGCGCTCGAACTCCAGACGGTCGGCCCGTTCGGAGAGCCACCCCAGCTGGCTGCGCAGGGCCCGCACCACCACGCCGGCGAGCAGTGCGGCGAAGACCATGCCGGTGAGGAAGACGCTGGACTTGAGGTGGCCGTCCACCGGTGCCCAGCGCACCGTGGCCAGCACAACCCCCACCTCGAGAGCCGCCGAGGCGGCGATCACCTGGGGCCATTCGGAATCCGCCGCCACGGTGTAGAGCCCCACCAGCAGGGCGGCGTCCGCCAGCAGGGGCGGGGCCACGGCCCACTGGGCCAGGGCCACCGCGGCCAGCACGGCGAAGACTGCGATGGGGGCGCGCCGCCGGAGTATCAGGGGCAGCGTGAGCCCGGCCACGAACCAGAGGTTGGGATGGGTGGTCCCCGCGTGGGCGAACTGCCCGCTGCAGAGCAGGAACAGCCCGAGTGCCACCACCGTGTCCACCACGATGGCGAAGCGCTGGTCCAAGTCACGGAGAACCTCCCAGACCCGCCAGGCGCCGTCGACGGCGCGTCCCCGATCGAGGCTCGACGCCGGCGTGCGCGGGGCGGGGCCGAGCCGCATCCATCGCGGGTAGGCACGGTCGTCTCCAGCTGACATCGGGTCGCCCTTCACTGCCAAAAGAGACCGCGATCGTACTGCGGCACGCCCGCTCGTCCGGGGCGTCCCCGACAGCCCGATGGTCATCCCCCTGCTTATCCGCCGTCCTGTCCGATGACCCTCATCCCTGAGGATGAACGCGCCGGCCTCGAATCATCCCCCTTGCCCATGCCTGATCACGTTGGCCGGCCTTACCGTCAGAGCCGTGCTTGACCTCCAAACCGAGACCGCGCCGGGTGAGACCGCCACTGGGTTCGCCGTCCGGGCCACGGGGCTCACCAAACGATTTGGGGACCGCATCGTGGTGGACCGGGTGGACATCACCATTCCCAGCGGCTCGGTCTGCGGCTTCGTCGGGCCAAACGGCGCCGGCAAGACGACCACCATCCGCATGCTGCTCGGTCTGATCGAGCCGACATCGGGAACCGGCACCGTGCTTGGCGGCGATCTGGCCGATCCGGCCAGCTACCTGCACAAGGTCGGGGCGCTGATCGAGTCGCCCGCCTTCTACCCCCAGCTGAGCGGCTTGGACAACCTCCGTGCTCTGGCCCGGCTGGGTCGGATCCAGGCGAGCACCATCACCAGCGTGCTCAACCGGGTCGGCCTCCTCCAGCGCTCCACTGACCTCTACCGGACCTACTCGCTCGGCATGAAGCAGCGCCTCGGCATCGCGGCGGCGCTGCTGGCCTCACCCGAGCTCCTCATCCTCGACGAGCCGACCAACGGCCTCGACCCGGCTGGCATCGTCGAGATGCGCGACCTGATCCGATCCCTCTCCGATGACGGCATGGCCATCCTCGTCTCGAGCCACCTCCTGGCCGAGATCGAGCACATCTGCGACCACCTGGTCATGATCAGCGACGGCAAGACCGTCTTCCAGGGTGAGGTCGCTGGACTTCGAGCGACGCGAGGCAGCGAGCTTGTGCTCCGCCCCGAGGCAGCAACGCACCTCGCGCCGCTCGTTGCCCTCGTCGAGGGGGCGGGATTCGACGCCCGGTTGGAGGACCTCTCTCCGGGCGTCCAGGCGGTGGTGGCCGAGGCGGGGCTCGGCGACGCCGGTGCCCTCAACCGCCTGGCCATGAACGCCGACATCACCCTCATCCACCTCTCAGAGCGCACCCGTTCGCTGGAGGAAGCCTTCTTCGAGCTCACCGGGAGCCACTCCCGCGACACCGTCGCCTCGCACGCCCTAGGAGGCATCAAGTGATCCTGGCCGCCTTCCGCAGTGAGTGGATCAAGATGCGTCGCCGGACGCTGTTGTTCGGGACGTTCGGTGGCCTCGCCCTGGCCGCCTCGTTCTTCTCGATCCTGACGTTCACCCAGGCGCCGACGACCGGCACCGGCAGCGCCGACCTGCCGAGCCTGGTCGCATTGGCCCAACCGAACGGGCTCATTCACGGCATGAGCCGTGCTGTCGTCCTCCTCGGCATCGTGGCCTTCGGCCTCGCGGCGTCCCAGATCGCCACCGAGTACAGCCTGGGCACTCTCCGCCAGCTGCTGGTTCGCCAACCCCGGCGCGCCGTGCTGCTGGCCGGCAAGTACCTCGGCGTCGTCTCCTTCGTGGTCGGCGCCGTGGTGTTCGCCGCCTTCGCCACCGGGATCGTCTCGATCGTCCTGGCCCACGCCCGTCACGTTCCGGTCGGCGCCTGGTTCTCGGGCACCGGCATCAAGGACCTGACCCGGGCCCTGGGCGAACTGCTGCTGGCCACCGTCGGCTTCACCACCCTCGGTCTGGCGGCGGGCCTCTTCCTGCGGTCCTCCGTCTTCGCCGTCATCGTCGGCTTCGCCTACCTGGTCCCCGTGGAGAGTGTGATCGGGCGCATCATCCCGGCGGCCAACCGCTGGTTGCCCGGTCAGCTCCTGGCCGTGGTCGGGCAGGGAGGCACCACGGTGTCGAGCCTCCCCCGCGCGCTGGTCATCAGCGTCGCCTATCTGGCCATCTTCGGAGCGCTCGCCACCTACACGTTCGTCCGGCGCGACGTGACCGCTTGAGCCTCAGCCCTCGGTCGCGGCGGCGGCCGCGCGACAGGCCTCGAGGCCGTCGAAGGTCTGCGCCACGTCGTCCGCGCTGAAGCAGAAGAAGAGCGCGGCGACAGCGTCGGCTCCCGCCTCGGCGTACTGTGTCACCACGTCCGGCGTGAGCGCATTGAAGTACGGGCAGACCGTGATGCGCAGCTCGCCGCGGTTCCGACCGGCCTCGGCCAGGAACCGGTCGAGAGACGTGAGGCCTTCGGCCAGCTCCTCGGGGGAGCGGTTGAACGTGTGCCAGCCCTGCCCCACCCGGGCGGCCCGCCGCAGGGCGGCGTCGGTCTCCCCGCCGATGTGGATCGGCGGGTACGGCTGCTGGAGCGGCTTGGGGAACATCTCGCAGTCGGGCAGGGTGTAGGTGGCGCCCGAGAAGGACGAGGTGTCGTCACACCACAGGGTGCGCAGGACCTCGATGTACTCGTCCGTGCGGGCGCCGCGGCGTTCCCAGGGCACACCGAGCGCCTCGAACTCCTCCTTCAGCCAGCCCACCCCGACGCCGAGGTCGACCCGACCACCCGAGAGCCAGTCGAGCGACGAGATCTCTTTGGCGGTGTAGACGGGATTTCGCTGGGGCAGGAGCAACATGGCGGTGCCCAGTCGCACCGTCTTGGTGCGGGCGGCCAGGTAGGAGAGTGTCACTATCGGGTCGAGGAGACCCGAACCCGGTGGTGCCGGGATCCGACCGTCCGCCGCGTAGGGGTAGCTGCTGGCGTACTCCTCGAAGAGCACGACGTGCTCTCCCACCCACAGGGTCGAGATCCCGCGCGCCTCGGATTCGGTGGCCACGGCCTCGAGGAGGTCGAAAGTGGTCATCGGGCTGGCCGTCGGCATCCAGAGGTCGAACTTCACGTCACCCGCCCAGCCCGTGCCACACGAAGTCGCAGATCTCCTCGGTCGCCTGGTCCACCGGCACCGGGTCCGGCTCACCTGCCCGGACCGACAGCACGCCGTAGATCTGCTGACCGATCAGGACGACGGCCCGGTCCCGGTTCAGGTCGCGGCGGAAGAGCCCCGCTTCGACCCCGTGGTCCACGATCTCCTCGAGGAGCCGGATCACGTCGAGGCCGATCCACATGAGCGTGCCGCCGACGGCGGCTGATCCGGCGGCCGAGGTGGTGGACTGGGTGGCCATGGCCAGCCGGAAGAAGGCCGGGCTCTCGTCGATGCGCTCGAGCACCCCGCGGATCAGCGCCCGCAGGCGCTCCAGCGGAGCCGCGGTGTCCTCGAACAGGGCGGCAAGAGTCTCCTTGAGCCGGTCGTACATGGACTGCACGCAGGCCCCGAGCAATTCGTCGCGATTGGCGAAGTACACGTAGACCGTCGAGCGGGCCACCCCGGCTTCGCTGGCGATCTCGTCCATTGACACTTCGGTGGTGCCGCGCTCACCGAAGAGCCGGCGCGCCGTTTCGATGATCTGCTCCCTGCGGAAGTCGCGGATCACCTCCTTGAGCGCGTTCGGCGCGCGTCGCGCCATCATTCCCCTCTCCCCCTTCGGGCTCAGCGGCCGAGGCGCGCTGCGGGCGTGAACGCTACCGGGAGGTGCTTGACACCGTTGATGAACTGGGACTGCAGCCGCTGCATGTCGCCGTCCTGGTGGATGTCGGGCATCCGGTCGAGGAGATGCTCGAACATGACCCGGATCTCCATGCGGGCCAGGTTCGCTCCCAGGCAGAAGTGGGGGCCGCCGCCACCGAAGGCGATGTGGGGATTGGGATCTCGACCGATGTCGAAGACGTCCGGGTTCTCGAAGACGTCCTCGTCCCGGTTGCCCGAGCAGTGGTAGAAGACGACCTTGTCGCCCTCGGCGATCTTCGTGTTGCTCAGGACGAGGTCCGTCATGGCGGTGCGGCGGAAGTTCATGACCGGGGAGACGAAGCGCAGCATCTCGTCGGCCGCGGTCGGCAGGAGCGTTCGGTCGGCCAACAGGCGCTCCCACTGCTCGGGGTTCTGGAAGAAGGCGTGCATGCCGCCCGACATCAGGTTCCGAGTGGTCTCGTTGCCAGCCACGGTGAGCAGGAGGAAGAAGAGCTCGAGCTCCAGGTCGGTGAGCCTCTCACCCTCCACCTCGACGCCCGTCAGCACGCTCATCAGGTCGGCGTGGGGATCGATCCGCTTCTGGGCGAAGAGGTCGGCCGCGTAGGCGTAGAGCTCCATGGCGGCGCTCTCCGCCATGCTCGCCTCCTCCTGGTACTCCGGGTCCGCGTTGCCCACCATGCGGTTGGACCAGTCGAACATCTTGTGGCGGTCGTCCTGAGGGACGCCCAGCAGCTCGGCGATGACCTGAAGGGGCAACTCGGCTGAGAGGTCGGTGACGAAGTCGGCTGACCCCGCCTCAATGACCTGGTCGATGATGTTGTCGGCCGCGCGGTGAATGCTCTCCTCGAGGTCGCGCACGGTGCGAGGTGTGAACCCCTTGTTGACCAACCGGCGGTAGCGGGTGTGCAGCGGCGGGTCCATGTTGAGCATCATCAGGCCCTGCTGGGCGATCTCCTCCTCGCCCATCTCGAAGGGCATGGTCCCCTTGGCGGCCGAGCTGAACCGCTCGAAGTCGCGGTTGACCGTGACGCAATCGTCGTAGCGGGTGACGGCCCAGTAGCCCGGCCCCTCCGGCTCGTCCTGCCAGTGCACCGGATCGTGGCGGCGCAGGTGCGCCAGCCAGGCGTGGGGGACGCTAGGTACGAAGGAGAGGGGATCCGCCAGATCCACCGGAGTGACATCGGCCACCGTGTCGGTCATGTTCGGACGTCCCCTCTATTTAATCGGACAGAGTGTCTGATATCTGAGATGGTACGTCCTGAGACCACGAGAGGTCAATCAATCCCCATTGCGGCTGGGGCCTCCGCAAAGGTCCTCAGTCGCTCGGGTGCGAGCCGCCGCCCGAATGGGCGGGCGGGTCCTCGGCAGCCGAGGCCGGGAAGATGGCCACCGACTTGGTCGGATCCTCGGGATCGAGGATGACCCGCATCTCCTGGTCGGCGTCGGGGGGATCCCCGGGAGCTTCGGCGGTGAGCACCGGCTGATTATTGGTCGGATAGAAGATGTCTCTCAGGCCGAGGGCCACCCCGGTCGCCATGGCGCCCACCGCGGACCGGCGCCGCCACCCGTCGAAGCGCTGAGAGGGCAGATCGACGTCCGTCGGTTCGCCCTCGGCGGTTTCGCTGGAGTCTGGCTCTTGGGGGGAAGGTTCGATGGACGCCATGATCGCAGCATCCCCGACGGCATGGAGGGTCGGGTCGGTTCCCCCGAGCCGGACGAAATGATCGCCTCAGTCCGGGCGGCGGCCGAGGGCGGGCAGATGGCCCGGCGGGCAGAGAGTCACGGTGCGATCCCGGTGCAGTGGGCGGTCCTACTCGGTACTGATCTTCTCCAGCCGCTCCAGGCTGGCCGTCATGGACTCGCGCATCGAGTTGTGCCCGTTGATCCACGCCCCGCCATCGCGTCGGAGGGCTTGGCTGATCTCCTCCGTCACTCTGCCATGGTCAAAGACCTCGGTGACGACGGTGGCGTCGTCACCGTCCGGAGTGAGGATGTAGCCCCAGCGGTAGCCCGCCGGTATGCCGACTTTGGCGGGATCATCACCGGGAGCCCGAGAGGGGTCTCCGGGCGCGGGTTCCCAGAAGATGCGCCGATCCGGCTCGAACTCCACCACGTAATTGAGCATGAGGTAGTCGTCTCCGAGCCGATGCATCTTCATGGTGAAGGTGTCGCCCACCTGGGAGATGGGACGGTCGAGGACGGCCCCCCGGAGCATGTCGGACCCGTCGAAATCCATGTGACGTTGCGGATTCGCCACGATCTCGAAGATGAGGGCTGCCGGTGCCTCGATCCTGCGTGACACTTCGACCGGCTGGCGTTCCTCTGTCATGGGTTCAGTCCTCTCTGTCGTTCCACCGAGCGCACCTCAGCAGCTCGTACAGTTGGACGTTGCCGGTCCCGCGAATTCATCCACCGGTCGGAATTCCACAGTCTGGACCGATTCGAGGTATGCCGCGTTGAACGGGCCGGCGACCCTGGTGGGCGGCTTGGCTACGGCTGGGACGGCAGGTGGGCGCGCTGGATGTCCCAGAGGTGGTGTCGTACCTCGTGGGCGTTGCGCTGCACGATGTCGAAGGAGCAGATGGCCCCGGCTTCGGGGTGCGGAGTGTCGACGTCGTGCGGGGCCTCCATGGCCGCCGTCCGCCAGGACCGCACGGCCGCGATCAGGGCGATGAGGCCCACCACGGGGGAGAGCTGATCGTAGGCCCGAGCTTCGGCCAGGACGTTCTCGTCCCAGGAGGGCACGCCGAAGGTGTGATCGGCGCTCAGGGTCCACAGTCGCTCGGTCCCGAAACGCAGAACGTCCACCGTGTGCCAGACGTAACGACTGGCTGACCACAGGCCTGGCTCGACGGCGACGGCGGGATCGATCTCGGAGAGTGCCTCGCCGAAGACGGCGGCGTCCCGGACGCACTGTCCGACCAGATCCTCGAAGTCGGCCTGGTCCCAATCGAAGCCGCATTCGGGGCACACCCCGCCTTGCTCGGCCCAGGCGGAGAACCCACCGGCGTCACCTGTCACCGCTCGGCGCTCATCGCGGGCGGCCCTCGGCGTTGCCCATGTGCCAGCCGGAGCAGTAGTCGCACCGGTAGACGTTGAATCGAGTTCCTGTCTCCTGATGGCGCTCGTCGGCCATGCTCAGGGCTTCCTGCTGGGAGGCATAGGTCGCCTTGGGTGCGCCGTCGGCGCGCCAGTGCGCACCGGGTGAGAAGGGCCGGGTCCCGTCTTGAGGGCGATTAGCCCTGTGCTGATTGGTTTTCCGGGCCATCGCTCCATCCTTACGGGAAAATGAGGCCGCCTCCGCCATGACTCTCGGGGTCCCCTCACCGCCGAGGACGCCCCGACGCGCCCTGATCCGACGGAGGGGGAACAGGGTCGAATCTGGCGCGCCGAGACCCCCCGAGCATACGGTCGCCCGCTCCCGGGGGATGACGTGGCTGCGAGTACGGCCTGGCCTCTGAAGGGCCTCCGACTGATTGCCGCCGTCTATGGCGCTACCAGCCGTTGGCTTAGTGTTAGTCGCTCTGCCAGTATGGCGGTATGGCAAAAACGGTAGTCGTCAAACTGACCGATGATATTGATGGAGGGGATGCTGAGGAGACGGTGCACTTCTCCTTGGACGGCAAGTCCTATGAGATAGACGTAAACCGCGCTAACGCCGCCAAAGTGAGAGCCGCCTTTACGCCGTTTATAGACAAGGGGCGGGCCAGCAGCGGTGGACGGGCCCGTCCGGCCCGGTCGGCCGGCGGCCCGTCGGAAAAGACCCTGTTCTCACAGCTCAGCAACGACGAGAAGCAACGTTTTCGCAAATGGGCGAACATGGAAACGGCCAGGCGGATCAGCGATGCCCGGGTCAACGGGTGGATAGCGGCGGGAAAGCCCTAGAGCTCCTGCACTCCGCTCTCCGTCCTAGGCCCTTAGGAGCCGCTTGGCCCGCCTAGGCCAAGCTGAGCAGTCCGTAGGTGTTGCAAAGCCCCATCCCCTCGATAATGAGGAAGGCCGATACCACGGTGAGCACGACCGGTAGGCGCCACCGTTTGCCGCGGCGGGCCATGGCGCTTGGCATGTACCACTCGGGCAAGGCGATGGCGAACTGCGCCAGGTGAGCGCCGAGGGGCACCGCGTCGTCACTGAGCGGCGCGTCCGGATCGGCGGCCAGCGCCAGCACGGTGAGCTCGTCGTCGGTGAGAGGTTCCCCGGCCGCCGGGCTGCCGTCGGGGTCCACCGGGTCGAATGCGGATTCTTTGGTCACGGTCGGGGGCTCCAAACCAGCGCGGGCAGGCTCGATGGTACCGGGGCACCACCCGTCACCTTGCGCAGGGCATCCAGGCCCGTGTTGTGTTGCCCGGCCTGCGGGAAAACAGGCCGGGCAACCAGGTGATCCTACTGAGCTACTGCGGCGGCCCCGATGACAGCTGCACCTTGGCCGTGTGAGTCCCGCCCGAGGTGTCCGTCCACCCGATGGTCACCTTGTCGCCGGGGTGGTCGGGTTCGAAGGCGTTCGTCAGATCGGTGGGGGAGTTGATGGCGGTGCCGTTGACCGAGGTGATCACGTCGCCTTGGGCGAGCCCGGCTTCCTGGGCGGGCGAGCTCGTCACCACTCCGGCCACCAGCGCCCCTGACGTGGACGAGCCGTTGCCATTCTCATTCCCGTAGCCACCGAAGCCTCCGAAGCCGTTGCCACCGGTGTTACTGCTGCCCGTCGACTCGATGGTGACGCCGAGGAAGGCCGTCGCTCCGATGTGGACACTCGAGGTGGACGTACCGGACTCGATCTGGCGGGCGATCGAGATCGCCTGGTTGATCGGAATGGCGAAGCCTTCGTTGCCCGAAGACTGATCGGGCTCCTCGAAGGAGAAGCCGGCCGAGGCCGCGGTGTCCATGCCGATGACCTGACCCGAGGTGTTGACCAGCGACCCGCCGGAGTCACCGGCCTGGATGTCGGCGTTGGTCTGGATCAGGCCGTTCAGTTGTTCAGCCGATCCATCGTCGTCCTGGGCCGTGATCGACTTGTCGATGGCCGTCACGGTTCCGCCGGCCGCGCTCGGCGTGCCACCGGTGCCGCCGGCATTGCCGATGCCGACGACGTCCTCCCCGACCGCGGCGGTGGACGAGTTGCCGATGCTCGCCGTCTGGAGCCCCGAAGCGTTGTGCAGCTGCAGGACCGCGATGTCGTGGCTGCGGTCGTAGCCCACGACGCTGGCCGAATAGGTCTTGCCGTTCCCCACGTCGGTGACGCTGATGGTGGTGGCGCCGTCGATGACGTGGTTGTTGGTCAGCACCTCCCCGTTGGACGTAAGCACGATGCCCGTCCCCGCGGCCTGTGCCTGCACGTACCCGAGCGTGGTGTTGATGTCGACCAGGCCGGGATCGACCTTGGCTGCGATGGAGGAGACGTCCGTGGGTCCCGAAGAGCCCGAGCCGTTCTGGTTCGGGACGAACGGTGATCCGCTGGAGCCGGGCCCCCCGGAGCCGCCCGAGCCGGTCGATGGGTTGGTGGCGTTGCCCCCGCTGGCCGAGGCCGTGGGGGTGGGGTTCTGCCAGGCGGCGTGCCCGATGCCCACTCCGGCCGCCAGAGCCACCACCGCCGCCGCGGCGACGAGCGCGCTGTTGCGGGTGCGATGGGCGCCCCTCGCCGGTCCCGCGCTTGCCGGACCGGGCGCGGCGGGCCAGCCCGGGTTGGTCGGTGGGCCGCTGAACCCGGGGCCGAGGTGCGGGTTGCCGGCCAGGGCCCCGAGTGCGTAGGAGCTGCCCGGCGACTCAGGTGGTGGGGTGACGGGCGGTCCGTAGGTCGGCGGGCCGAGGGGGAGGGGGGCGGCGTCCGCCGGGCCGCCGGCGGGCGGGAGCGGGATGGGCATACCCGTGACCTCGGGCGTAGGCGCCGTGGGTCGCACGGCGTGATCGTCGAGCGGTTCGTCGCTCGGGTGGTCCATCGTCTCGTCACTCATCGGGGTCTCCTCTGCCCGGCCCACGCTCCGTGGTGCCGGTTGGCTACGGGGACCATTTGACCGTGCCCGGATAAATGCCAGATGGGGGAAACGTAGGAACCACATAAGGATTGACTGTGGCTCCTCCCACCTCACGGTAAGGGCGAGCAGCGTAGGCTCGATGCCCGGAGTGCCGGAGAAGAGGAGGCGTGACGACCATCCGAGCCGATTCCCTCGTCGTCGAACCCGTGGCGGGCGCGCTGGGCGCCACCGTGCGGGGCCTCCAGCTGTCCGAGGTCGCCGATGACCAGGAGCTCGACGGCCTGCGCCGGGCCTTGGCCGACCATCTCGTGGTGTTCCTGCCGGATCAGGACCTGTCACTCGATGACCTCGAACGCGTCACCGACCTGCTGGGTGGACGCGACGTGACCCCGTTCGTGGATCCTCTGGAGGACCGCCCTTTCGTGATCCGGGTGATCAAGGAGCCGGGCGACGCGCTCAACTTCGCCAACGCGTGGCACTCCGATCTGAGTTACCTGCCCGAGCCGCCCTCCTACACCCTCCTGCACGCCTGGGACGTACCCGACCATGGCGGTGACACGGTCTGGTCGAACCAGTATCTGGCGTTCGAGACGCTGTCGGGTGGGTTGAAGAAGACCCTCTCGGGACTGCGGGCCGTCCACTCCGCCGGGATGGCCTATGGGACGGGCGGGCTCCTCGACAAGGTCAAGAACTACACCTCCATGGCCATCGCGCCCTCGCCCGAGGCTTACGCGGAGCACGTGCACCCGGCCGTCATCGTGCACCCCGTGACCGGGCGGACCGCGCTGTACGTCAACCCGGTGTACACCACCCGCTTCGACGGGTGGACCCCGGCGGAGTCAGAGGCCCTGCTGGCGCACCTGCATCGCCACAGCATCAACGAGAACTTCACCTGCCGGTTGCGCTGGGCCGTGCACACCCTGGCCATATGGGACAACCGGGTCACCATGCACAACGCGCTGAACGACTACTCCGGTGTCCGTCGCGAGATGTACCGCACGAGCGTCAAGGGGGCGGCACCGCAGCAACCCTAGGGCCGGAAGACCACCTTGATGGCCTGGGAGTTGACGCGGTCAATGGCCACCCGTTTGGCGTGCATCAATTCGACGGGGCTTACGCCGCAACGCCTACTGAGACAACGGTCGGAACAGCGGCGTCGATTGTGGCTCGTCCGGCAGGACTTTGTTACGGGACATCCAATGCAACAAACCAGTCCTCCTCTGCCTGGCAGATGATCTCAGGTTCGGGGTCCGGCTCCACCCATTACATCCAGAGTGGTTTCGAATCGTGCCTTCTGGCGGGTCAGTCGCAGTGCACCGGCTCGCCAAGCTTCTTTGCAGAACAGAACGACGGTGAGGCAGCCGGTAGCTGTAATTGGCCCCTGTGTTTGGACTGGTAGGGAGCCTTTACGGGCAGTGGAGCGAACTCCTTCTACGTCTCGCAGTACTACACCGGTGGTGGTTTCTCTGGTACGTGTTCGACTGACGGCCGTGAGATTGAGACAGTGTGCCCCGGTGGCACAGGTTGCTTCGTTGCTATGTGGACGTATAACGGATACGGACAGGGTTACTCTCCGGTCTTCGGGGGGAATGGTGATAACCCATGGCCTCAGCCATTTACCAACCAATGGTATGGGGAGGTGGACGACCCGGCTGCGGACATTCCTGGCAGTGCTGATCAGGGGTGGACGACGTTCACTGGTTTGCAGTACCAGAAAGTCGACGGGACACTCGATCCTCCCTTTGACGGGACTTGGGGGGCTTGGCAACACCGGATCCTTCCCGGGTATAACCCAACCGTCCGGCTTCTCTCGAGGTGGTCATGACACTTTGGTGTACAACGCCTATTCGAACCCCCGGGGCTGGGCGTTCGACATCTTCTGCACCAACGGTCCTGGTCCGAACTGCTACTAGGAGGAACCATGTTCAAGGGCGTGTCTAAGCGATTTGTTGCTGTTGCGGTAGCGTTTGCGGCCGGAGTGACGGTTGGTGGGGTGTCGTTGGCTAACGCTGCGTCTTCGCCCGCAACGTCACCGCCTGCGACATCGCCGTACTCGACGGTGAGTGGTTCGCAGCCGGTGGCAGTCCAGCAGCAGACAACGCAGCAGTTTGGGTCCTTGACGTTGCAGCCGTTCGGTTCGCCGCCTGACGCCCGGAATGTGGCGACCGGCGCGCCTGCGCCGCATCCAACCTCTTCGATCTCGCAGCAGCAAGCGGTTCAGGCTGCTGGTGGCGTAGTGGGATCGACTTCGGTGCAGCCTTCAGCGGTTCTAGCAGAGGTCACCGTATCTGACTACGGTACGCCGCCCGTCGGCTTCCCGACACCGGGCGTGGGTACGGGATCTGAGCCGAACTTAGGGTCTAATGCCAATGGGTTCGTGCCGTTCTACGACCAGAAGCCGCTCTGGGTCGTGGAGTACCAGGGTCTTGCGGGGCAGTCGCATGGCGGAGCGCCTATTCCTGGTGAGGCTCCGGCCTCTGGGGTGACAGTGTCTCCGTCGAATACTACGACCTTCATCTTCATCGACCCGACTTCGGGCAAGTACCTGTTTGGAGAGAGCGGGTGATACAGCACCATCCAACGTCAGATTGAACCAGCCTGACATCCCTGAGGCTCGGAGCCTCGATAGTTCCCGGTGCGACAATTTGAGATTGACCAATAGGCAATGGACAACACGCCACCGTTACTCGGTTCATCGCGATGTTCCCTCTGCGTCTGAGATTTCCAACTGTGACGCGCGTGCCGAAGAATTCTTGACGCTGTTTGCCCTGAGCGTCAAGATCCGGGCGGCATTGACTTTTGCAACGAGCTGCGTCTGCGCGGCTAGATCGATGTCTTACCTCAGAGCAGTTCCTATTGACACAGAGGACGTCGAGTTTCAAACTCGCAAATTGCGACATCAACTTGCCAGGGAATCCTCGGCTTAGTAGGTCGAAACACCGGCCGCCGGCTGAGCCGGTTCGCCGGATGCCCGGAGGTTGGACAGCACCGAGACGGGGAGCCGCGACAGGCACTCGCCCAGGCTGAGCCGGCTCCCGGTCGTGGCCACGTGGGTGCCGGTGAACACGTCGCGCCAGTCATCCGGCGCCCGCGGGGGCAGGCGCACTGCCGTGGAGGCCCAGGTCCGTCGACCGGTGGGGAACCGGCCCGGCCCTGCCGCCTGCAGCGTCTGCCGGGGCACCAGGGCGATGACCCAGTGGCGCCCCCACTGGCGCGCCACCGCCACCACGTGGTCGGCCCGGGGTCCGGTCGCCTCGAGCACCCGGTAGGTCCCGCGGTCGAAGAGCGCCGGATCGCCCCGTCGTAGGTGGAGCAGGGCTCGCGTGAGGAAGAGCTTGAGGCGACCGTCCCCGTAGTCCGACAGGAGGGTGCGCGCGGTCCGGGCCAGCTCGCCCGGGCTCGCCCCGGGCGCCGGGAGGCCGGACAACAGCGACCGGCGCTTGGCGAAATCGACGGGGCGCCGGTTGTCGGGGTCCGTGAGCGAGAAGTCCCAGAGCTCGGTGCCCTGGTAGAAGTCGGGCACGCCGGGACTGATCGCCTTGAGCACCAGCATCGACAGCGAAATGGTGGCCGCGGCCGGATCGATCCGGTCCACCAGACGCCCCATCTCCGCCCCGAACGGCGCGGCGCGGCCCAGTTTGGCGATGAAGGCCCGCAGCTCTCGTTCGTAGTGCGGCTCGGGATCGACCCAGCTGGTCCGCCGCCCCGCCTCCCGGGCCGCCTTGACCGCGTAGTCCTGCGCCCGCTGCCGGTGCCCGCCCGGAAGCGTGGTCAGCCCCGCTGGCCAAAGGGCCAGGAGGCTGGTGTAGGCGACCAGCTCGTCCAGCGCGTCCGGGCCCGCGCGAGCGCCGCGGTAGCGGCGGTGCCAGCGCTCGACCATCGCGGCCCACTCGCCGGGCGCTTCGCAGAGCGCGTAGAGGCGCGCCCTGGCGTCCTCGCTCCGCTTGGAGTCGTGGGTGGACGTGGCGTTGAGCGTGGACGGGCGCTGGCGGTGCTGGCGGGCCAGCCGGTGGAAGGCCGCCGGCGTCGCGGCGGCCCGGTCGGGATCACCCCCGACGTCGGCGTGGCCGGCCGGGCCCGGGTAGCGGTAGGTGGCGGTGTCCTCGACGCCCTTGGCCATGACCGCGCCGGTGAGCTGCTGCCACCGCTGGGCCACCTCCAGCCAAGGACCGCGCCGGTGCGCCAACCCGTCGGCGAGCAGGCCGAGCGCCCGCCAGGTTTCGTCCTTCACGTCGGCCGCCGCCCCCGCGGCCCGGGCCAGGCGGTCGAGGTCGGCGCGGCGCGCCGGGCCGGCGTCGAAGTAGGTGCGGTAGACGTCGAGGTGCACGGTGAGCTCGGTGAGGGCCCCGCGCAGGGCGGTGAGGCTGAGGTCGTGGCCCGGTCGCTCCTGGTCGAGTGCCTGGCGCGCCAGGCCGGCCAGTCGGTCGAGTTGGCCCGGGAAGGAGCGCTCGAGCACCTCGCGCTTGCCCTGCGCCGCCAGCCGGGAGAACGATCGGGGTTGGCCCGTCAGGTCCGAGCCCCACTCGGCCAGGGTGTGCGCGCCGTCGCCGTCGACGAAGAGGCCGCCGGCCACGTTGGCGAATTCGTAGCCGGTGGTGCCGTCCACCGGCCATTCGGCCACCAACGCCTCGTCACCACTCAGGATCTTCTCGACCAGCAGGACGGCGGGGCTGCGACGAACGCGGTCGAGCGTCCGGCGGAGCCGTGCCGCGTAGCCGAGTGGGTCAGTGAGCCCGTCGACGTGGTCGATCCGGAACCCGGCGATGCGCTCGTCGCGCCCGAGCTCCATGATGAGGGCGTGGGTGCGTTCGAACACGGCCGGGTCTTCGACCCTGACCCCGACCAGCCCGTCGATGTCGAAGAAGCGGCGGTAGTTGCCCTCGTGGGGGCCCAGCCGCCAGAAGGCCGGGCGGTAGTGCTGGTGGGTCAGGGCGGACCGGGCCCGGCGGCGGGCCGTGCCCGGTCGCAGCGGGAAACGCTGGCCGCCGAGCGCCAGCACCGCCTCGCCCCGGTGGCCCTCGACCGTCGGCTCGAGGTCGGCCAGCGGGTGGGCCAGCGTCGGGAGCAGGACCCGGCCGCCGTGCTGGGACCAGTCGATGTCGAAGGCGGTGGCGTGGACCGAGCCCTGGCCCTGGCGCAGGACGTCCCACCACCAGCGGTTGGCCTCCTGCGCCGCCATGTGGTTGGGGACGATGTCGATGAGCAGCCGCATGCGGTGCCCGTCGAGCGCGGCCAGCAGCGCCTCGAACTCGGCGGGGGTGCCGAGGGCCGGGTCGAGGCGCTCGGGGTCGATGACGTCGTACCCGTGCGGGCTGCCGGGCGCGGCGGCGAGGACCGGCGAGACGTAGAGCGTCTCGATGCCCAGGTCCGACAGGTAGGGCACCAGGTCCCGGGCGCCGGTGAAGCCGAGCCCGAAGAGCTGCAGCCGGTAGGTCGAGCCGAGCGGGTGCTTGTCCCCGCTCATTCCGTCAGTTGTTCGGTGTGGCGGAGCAACAGGCTGGAGTGCGCGTTGAGGTTGACCGCCTCGTTGCGCACCAGGCGGGTCCACGGGCCGGGTCGCGCCGTGTTGAGCACCTCCTCCCACACGCCGGGCAGCTCCATGGTGGGGAGGGAGTACGAGCGCGACCGCAGGCCCGAGTTCAGCAGCAGGAGCAGGGTGTCACCCGAGCTGGAACGGCCCCGGTGATCCACCTCGTCGGCCGCCGGCCCGAGTAGCAGCATGCCGATGGTCTGGTTGTTGGGGTCGGCCCAGTCGGCCTCGGCCATCTCCGCCCCGTCGGGTCGGATCCAGGTGACGTCCTTGGTGTGGAGGCCGGCCGGCGGCTCACCGGTGAAGAAGGCCCGCCGGCGCAGGATGGGGCTGCTCTGCATCACGGCGATGACGTCGCGCACGAAGGCGAACATCTCCCAGCCCGTCTCGCCGACCTCCCAGTCGAACCAGCTGGTCTCATTGTCCTGGGCGTAGGCGTTGTTGTTGCCGTACTGGGTCCGGCCGATCTCGTCACCGCCGAGCAGCATGGGCACACCTTGGGAGAAGAAGAGCGTGGTCAAGAAGTTCCGCTTCATCCGGTCCCGGGCGCGCTCAATGCGCACCGAGTCGGTCGGTCCCTCGACCCCCCAATTGCGGCTGATGTTGTCGTCGGTCCCGTCGTGGTTGTCCTCGCCGTTGGACTCGTTGTGCTTCTGCTCGTAGCTGACCAGGTCGGTGAGGGTGAAGCCGTCGTGGCAGGCGATGAAGTTGATGCTGGCGTAGGTGCGCCGGCCGCTTGGCACGTAGATGTCGCTCGACCCGGTGAGCCGGGAGGCCAGTTCGGGGACCTGCCCCGGGTCGCCGCGCCAGAACCGGCGGACGCAGTCCCGGAAGGCGCCGTTCCACTCGGACCAGCCGGGGGGGAACTGGCCCAGCTGGTAGCCGTCGGGGCTGGCGTCCCAGGGCTCGGCGATGAGCTTGACCGTGGAGAGCACCGGGTCCTGCTGAATGATCTCGAAGAAGGCGCTCGGTTGCTCCGCCGCCACCCCGCGCACCAGGACGGGGGCCAGGTCGAAGCGGAAGCCGTCGACATGCATGTCGTTGACCCAGTAGCGCAGGCTGTCGGTCACCAGCCCCATGGCCCGCGGGTGCAGGGTGTTGAGGCTGTTCCCGGTGCCCGTGTAGTCGAGGTAGTAGCGCGGGTCGTCGGGGTCGAGCCGGTAGTACACCGAATTGTCCACGCCGCGCAGCGAGATGGTGGGCCCGAGCTGGTTCCCCTCGGCGGTGTGGTTGTAGACGACGTCGAGGATCACCTCTATGCCGGCCCGGTGCAGCGTGCGCACCATGGACTTGAACTCGCTCACCTGCTGGCCGAGACCGCCGGTGGCGTAGCCGACGTGCGGCGCGAAGAAGGAGATGGTGTTGTAGCCCCAGTAGTTGGTCAGGCCCTGTTCGACCAGCTGCCGGTCAGCCGCGAAATGGTGGACCGGCATCAGTTCCACTGCGGTGACGCCGAGCCCCACCAGGTGGTCGACGACGGCGTCGGAAGCCAGACCGAGGTAGGTGCCGCGCAGGTGCTCGGGGACGCCGGGGTGGCGCGCTGTCATGCCGCGCACGTGGGTCTCGTAGATCACGGTCTTGTTCCACGGGGTGCGCGGCGGCCGGTCGTCCTGCCAGGTAAAGGCCGGGTCGACCACCATCGACTTGGGCAGGGCGCTCGAGGAGTCGCGGGTGTCGAAGGTCAGGTCGGCTCGCTCGTCGCCCACCACGTAGCCGTAGAGATCGTCGCTCCAGCGGATGGGGCCGCTGACCGCCTTGGCGTACGGATCGATGAGGAGTTTGCTCTGATTGAAGCGGTGCCCCTGCTCGGGCTCGTAGGGACCATCGACCTTGTAGCCGTAGAAGGTGCCGGGCCGGGCGTCGGGCAGGTAGGCGTGCCAGATGTAGTCCGTCCGCTCGGTCAGGTTCACCACGGCGCTGGGGCTGCCGGCCGTGGCCACGTCGAAGAGGAGCAGCGAGACGCTCGTGGCGTGCTGGGAGAAGATGGCGAAGTTGACCCCTTCGCCATCCCAGGTGGCGCCGAGCGGATGCGGCCCGCCGGGCCAGACCCTCACGAGGCCGGGCTCACGTCGCGGTAGACCCCGAACCCCCAGGGCCCGAGCGCCACGGCGGCGTCGGCCACCCTCGCTGCGGTGTCCGGAGCGAGCAGGTCGATCCACATCGCCGCCTGGGGCAGCCGGCCCTCGGCGGGGCGCTCGCTGAAATTGAACAGGGCGACCACGTTGCCGTGCTCGTGGGCGCGCCGCAGGGTGACGACGCCCCCGCTGGCCCAGGCGCGCGCCTCCGAGCGGGCCGAGCGTTGCAGGGCCGGGACGGCGCCGCGCAGGGCGATGAGGTCGCGGTGCAGCTCCCACAGGGCGGCGTGCTCGGGTTTGGCGCGCCGGGACCGGTCCAGCTTGGCCGCCTCGAACGTGGCCTCGGCCGAGGCGTCGAGCGGGTGGCCCGGCTCGGCCAGCGGAGCGAACTCCCGGGCCCGGCCGGCCAGGACGGCCTCGGTCAGCGCCGGGTCACCGTGGTCGATGAAGTAGGGGAACGGTGCCGTCTCGCCGTACTCCTCGCCCATGAACAGCAGGGGGAGGCCCGGCGAGAGCAGGAGCACGGCGGCCGCGAGCCTGGCCTGCTCGGTCGAGACCAGGGTGACCAGCCGGTCGCCCCCGGGCCGGTTGCCGATCTGGTCGTGGTTCTGCGCGAACAGCACGAAGCGCTCGGGCGCCACCATGTTCGAGGGAGCGCCGTGGGCGCTCTGGCGGAAGGTCGAGTGCTGGCCCTGGTAGACGAACCCCTCGTCCATGGCCCGGGCCAGGTCGTCGGGACCGGTGTAGTCGGCGTAGTACCCCGAGCGCTCGGTGGTCAGGCTGGTGTGCAGCGCGTGGTGGAAGTCGTCGTTCCACTGGGCGTCCATGCCGAGCCCGCCCGCCGCGGTGGTCGTGACCACCCTGGGGTCGTTGTCGGCGCTCTCGGCCAGCAGGTGGCAGGGGCGACCGAGGGCCTCGCTCAGCGTGGCGGACTGGCGGGAGAGCGCGGCCAAAAAGGGCGTGGCGGTGCGGTCGATGATCTCGTGGACGGCGTCGAGTCGCAGGGCATCGAAGTGGAAGTCGCTGAACCACTGCCGCGCGTTATCGAGGAAGTACGACCGCACCTCGTCGGAGTCCGGACCGTCGAAGTTGACCGCCGGCCCCCACGGCGTGCGGTAGCGGTCGGTGAAGTACGGACCGAACGTGCCGAGCACGTTGCCCTCGGGGCCGAGGTGGTTGTAGACGACATCGAGGATCGCGGCCAGGCCGCGCTGGTGGCAGGCGTCGACGAGACGCTGCAGCCCGGCCGCCCCGCCGTAGGAGTTCTGCACCGCAAAAGGGAAGGCGCCGTCGTACCCCCAGTTCCGCCGCCCCGGGAACTGGGCCACCGGCATGATCTCGACGGCGTTGATGCCCACCGCGACCAGCTCGTCGAGCTCGTCCATGGCGGCGTCGAAGGTGCCGGCGCCGCTGAAGGTGCCGGTGTGGATCTCGCTGATGACGAACTGCCAGAGCGGCCGGGGCCGGTAGCCGACGTCGGCCCACCGGTGCTGCCCGAGGTCGATCACCTCGGAGGGGCCGTGCACCCCGTCGGGCTGCGAGCGCGAGGCCGGGTCGGGCAGCTCGTGCTCGGTGTCGAGGATGAAGCGGTACCGGGTGCCGACCGGGCAGCCGTCCAGGTCGGCCGCGTGGTACCCGTCACCCCGGGACTCCAGGCCGATCGGCGCGCCGGCGCCCAGGCGGACCTCGACCCGCGTGCTCCAGGGGGCCCACACGCAGAAGCGCGTGGTCTCGCCACTGAGGGGGAACGCCCCGACTCGGCGCGTCATGGCGGGGACAGGAACAGGCAGCCGAGCGGGGGCACGGTGAGGGTCAGCGAGCACGGCATCCCGTACGACGGTACGGGACGGGACTCGACGCCCCCGAGGTTGCCGATCCCGCTGCCCCCGTACACGGTGGCGTCGCTGTTGAGGCGCTCCCGCCAGAAGCCGCCGCTCGGGACCCCGGCCGCCACGTTGTCGCGGGGGACCGGGGTGAAATTGCCGACCATCAAGAGGGGAGTGCCGTCGGCCGAGAGACGCAGGAAGCTGAGCAGTCCGGAGTCCGGCTCGTTGGGTTGGGTCCAGGCGAAGCCTCTCGGGTCGCTGTCGAGCTGGTGCAGCGCGGGGAGGTCCCGGTAGAGCTGGTTCAGGTCGCTCACCCAGCGCAGCATCCCCCGGTTCGGTGCCTCCTCGAGCAGGTGCCAGTCCAGGCCCGACTCGTGGTCCCACTCGCGCCACGAGGCCAGCTCGTTGCCCATGAAGAGGAGCTTCTTGCCCGGGGTGGCGAACTGGAACCCGTAGAGCAGGCGCAGGTTGGCGAAACGCTGCCACTCGTCGCCCGGCATCTTGGTGAGGAGCGAGCCCTTCCCGTGCACCACCTCGTCGTGCGAGAGGGGCAGCATGAAGTTCTCGCTGTAGGCGTAAATCGAACGGAACGTCAGGTCACCGTGATGGTGCCGGCGGTACACCGGGTCGCGCGAGAAGTACTCCAGCGTGTCGTGCATCCAGCCCATGTCCCACTTGAGACCGAAGCCGACCCCGCCGGCGTCGACCGGGCGCGAGACGCCGGGGAAGGCCGTCGACTCCTCGGCGATCACCGTCACGTCGGGGTGGTCGGCGTAGATCCCGGTGTTGAGCTGGCGCAGGAACTCGATCGCCTCGAGGTTCTCACGGCCACCCTGCGAGTTCGGCAGCCATTCTCCCGGTTGGCGCGAGTAGTCCCGGTAGAGCATGGAGGCCACCGCGTCGACCCGTAGCCCGTCGGCGTGGTAGGTCGACAGCCAGTGCTCGGCCGACGAGGCGAGGAAGCTGCGCACCTCGTGCCGCCCGTAGTTGAAGATGAGGCTCTGCCAGTCCGGGTGGAACCCGAGGCGCGGATCGGCATGCTCGTAGAGGTGGGTGCCGTCGAACTCGGCCGGGCCGAAGGCGTCGGAGGGGAAGTGTGACGGGACCCAGTCGAGGATGACGCCGATGCCGGCGCCGTGGAGCTGGTCGATGAGGGCCATGAGGTCCTGGGGGTCGCCGTAGCGCCGGGTGGGGGCGAAGTAGCCCGTGGTCTGGTAGCCCCACGAGCCGTAGAAGGGGTGCTCCATGACCGGCAGGAACTCCAGGTGGGTGAACCCGCACGCCCGCGCCTGGGCGATCAGGGGCTCGGCCAGCTCGGTGTAGCGCGGCAGCCGGCCGGGGTCCGACGGGTCGCGGCGCCAGCTGCCCAGGTGGACCTCGTAGACCGACACCGGGGCGTCGAGGGCGATGCGCGGGCCGCGGTCGCGCATCCAGCCGCTGTCGTTCCAGGTGTAGCGCAGGTCCCACACCACCGACCCGGTCCGCGGCGGCAGCTCGGTGCAGGCGCCGAAGGGATCCGCCTTCTCCAGGACCGCCCCGTGGCGGGTGGTGATGGCGTACTTGTAGATGTCGCCCGCCTTGCTGGCCGGCACGTGCCCCTCCCAGATGCCCGACACGCCGCGGGGCGTGAGCTCGTGGCTGATGGGATTCCAATCGTTGAAGTCGCCCATGACCGCCACCGCGGTGGCGTTGGGCGCCCAGACGGCGAACGAGGTCCCCCCGCCGGGTTGCAGGTGCGCACCCAGCTTCTGGCCCATGCTCCGGTGCGTGCCCTCGCCGAACCAGTAGAGGTCCTCGTCGGTCAGGGTGCTGAGTTGCTCGACCCCAGGTGCCGTCATGCCACCACCTCCCGGCGCCACCGGTCGAGGTCGGCCAGCAGCGTGGTGATCCCCTCGTCGTCCTGGGCCTCGGCCAGCGTGCGGGCGCCGCGCCGCCGCCAGTTGCCGGCCTCGGTCCCGGTGCCCGGGTGGTTCTGCGGAGCCCGCTCGCCCCACAGTTCCTCCAGGTCGACCAGCACCAGGTCGGCTGGGCCGGTGGCCAGGTGGGCCAGGCAGCCCCGGAGGGCGGCGGCGCCGGCGGCAGCCTCGGTGGTGCGGCCCGTCACCCCGAGCGCATGCAGCAGGGACAGCCGCCACCGCTCGCGCTCGGCCCGCTGCGCCATGGCCGCCTCCGCGCCGAGCTGGCCCGCCTCCTCCTGCTCATCGAGGTCGCGGCCAACGAGGAAGGAGGCGAACCGCGGTAGGTCGTGAGTGCCGAGTGAGGCCAGCACCTCGGGGTCCGGCCGCGGCAGGGGACGCGCCGCCGTCGACTCGAACTCGAAGACCCACGAGCGCAGCATCTTGTCGGCGGCCATGCGCTGGTGCACCTCGGGCGGGACCGTGCCGAGATCCTCGCCGATGACCACCGCCCCGGCGCGGGCGGCCTCGAGCGAGACCAGGGCGTGCAATTCGTCGGCCTGGTACGAGACGTAGGCCCCGTGCCGGGCGTCGGCCCCGTCGGGGATCATGTAGAGCCGCTGCAGCCCCATGACGTGGTCCACCCGGAGGTAGCCGGCGTGGCGGAACGCCCGCGCCAGGGCGGCGCCGAGGTAGCGGTAGCCGTCCTCCCGGATGCCCTCGGGGTGCAGCGGGGGGAAGCCCCAGTCCTGGCCACCGGCGAAGAAACGGTCGGGTGGCGCGCCGCCGCCCACGCCCTGGACGAACGACTCGGGCGACCAGTACGGATCGAACCCTGCGGGGTGCACGCCGATGGGGAAGTCGGCGTAGAGGGGCAGGGCCGCGCCAGCTTCGGAGAGCTGCGTGGCGGCGGCCCACTGGCCGTAGAGGTGGTAGGCGAGCGCCGGGTCGTCGAGGTCGACCCCGACCACCTCCTCCACCGGCCCGGCGTCCCGGCCGGCCCGGTCGTGTCCCGTGCGGTCCACCCGGGCCCGGAAGCGGGCGTACGCCACCAGCTCGGGATGGGCCCGGGCGAACGCCTCGAGCTCGTCGCGCCGGGCCGAGGCGCCCGAGAACAGAGCCCGCGCCATGGGCGCCAGGACCTGGCGCAGCAGCTCGGCCACCTCCTCGTACTCGACCAGGGGTGACTTGCGCGCCGCGGCCAGGCGGGCCCGGAACGCCTCGTTGTTCACCAGCGCGCCGGCTTCGGCCGAGGCCGCCAGCTCGGGCAGCGCGTCCGGCTGAATGAAGAGCTCGTTGTAGGCCAGCCGGCTCACCGGGCGGTAGGGGCTCGGGTCCGAGGGCGGGGTGAGGAAGGCCGGGTAGAGGGGGAGGGCGCCCACCATCGAGCCGCCGAGGCGGCCGACCCAGTGGCCCAGCGCGGCCAGGTCGAGGTAGTTGCCGGTCCCCCAGTCGTCGCGGCCGCGCAGCGCGTGCAGCGGCATGAACACACCCCAGCCGCGGGCGGCCGCCGGACAGGCGGGCGCGCTGATCAGCCGGGCCGGCACCGTGGCCGGCGCGCCCGGCCGCTCGACCACCAGCTCGTGGTAGCCGGGCGGGAGGTCTTCCGGGCCGAGCTCGCCGAGGTCGGCGGCGTAGCGGTGGTAGCGCAGGCCGTCGGGCGCCTCTCGCAGCGCCATGCCGGTGACCAGGTCCGCCAGGCGCGCCGACCGGCTCCCACCCCCCTCCAGTGCGACGGTGATCTGGACCCGGCGGGGGTCGGTCCCCTGAGGCATGGTCACGGTGATCGTGCCCCGCCGGCCGATCCGGTGCACCAGGACCGGCTCGGTGATCCGCCGGGCGTCGGAGAGGCGCCGCGCCGTCACCGCGTCGGCGGCGTCGGCGGCGCGCTCGATTGGCGCGCCGAGCGCGCGCAGCAGGGCGAGCACGGTGTCCTGGTCGGCCCGTTGCGCCCGGCCGTCGGACCCCATGAAGGCGCTGGCCACGCCGTAGAGGTCAGCCAGCCGGTCCAGGTCGCTGGCGCCCTGGTCGCCCCGCTCGCTCACCGGCCGGTCTCGAGGATGTCCAGGATGCCGCGAGCCGGGATGTCCACCCAGCCCGGGCGGGTGTTGGCCTCGTAGCTCAGCTCGTACATCGCCTTCTCCAGCAGGAAGAAGTCGAGCAGCTCGGCCACCGCGCCGCGGTCCCTCGGCACGTAGCTGACGTGACCGGCTACCTCTAGATACGAGTCGAGGAACGTCCCGGACACCCACCGGTGCCAGAAGGTCAGCCAGCCGTCGATCTTGGCCAGCTCGGTCGGGTTGACCGAGATCCCGAGGTCGCGGGAGAGCCGCAGCGCGGCGGCCTGCCCGGCGTAGTGCAAGGAACGCACCATGCCGGCCAGGTCGACCATGGCCGGGCGCTTGAGCCGGCGCCGGCCGAGCGAGCGGGTGGGCTCGCCCTCGAAGTCGATGATGATGAAGTCCTTACCGGTCCAGAGCACCTGGCCCAGGTGGTAGTCGCCGTGGCAGCGGATGCGCTCCGTCTCCAGCGACATGGTGCTGAGGCGGCGCAGGCGCCCGATGATCTCCTCCTCGCACGCCAGCACCTCGGTCAGGTGCGGCGAGGTGACGTTGAGCGACACCACCTCGTGCAGCACCTGGCGGGTCAGGCTGCGGGCCCCGTGGTAGAGCGCCTGGCGGTCGAGCGCGGTCAGGGGCTCGGGCGCGAAGTGAGGATCGTGGTGGTCCGAGGTGAGGGCGGCGTGCAACTCGGCCGTGCGCCGGCCCAGCAGCGAGGCCCACTCGAGGTGCGGGCCGACCAGTGGGTGGGCCGGCTCGAGCTGGGCGCGGTCGAGCCCGATCAACCCGTGCGGCGCCACCGCGTTGAGCTCGGTGTCGGTGCGGTGGGCCAGAGCCTCCTCCAGCCCGTGCGTCAGCGCGTCGACGACGTAGCTCCACCCGTCGTCCTCATTGGGGATGAACTCCTCGAGCACGGCGATGGTGGCCGGCACGCCCGAGGGCCCGTCGAGCCGGTACTCGATACTGCCGCCGCAGCGCGGCGCGTAGGGGAAGTGCGCCTGCTCGCTCAGGAAACGGCCGACCTCGACGCCGGGGTTCACGCCCTCCTCGAAGCGGCGGATGAACTTGATGATGGCCTGGTCCCCCAGCAGAACCGACGAGTTGGTCTGCTCAGCCGACAGGGGGACCGGCACGCAGTCGTCGTCGAGGCAACGGTCGAACTGGCGCAGCACCGGCGAGGGGAGGCCGGCCAACCGCCCGTGGGCCCCGCCGAGCGAGCGCCGCCGGGCCAGCAGGTCGGCCATGGCGCGGACGAAGGCCTCCGAGTGGACGGCGTCGAAGAGGACCCCGTGCTCGCCGGCGGCGCGCAGGTCGGCCACGATCGCTTCGGCGTGCCACTTCTTCATCTCGTCGGCCTCGGCGCCGGTCACATACGCCAGCGGGACCGAGTACCGCTCGGGACCGCCGTAGGCGAACTCGAGCTGGATGATCAGCAGCACGGCCAGCGGCGCCGTCCCGCGCCGCCCGGCGCCGCCGGTCCCGGCGGGCGGGACACCGACCACGTCGATGACGGTGGCCGAGGTGATGTTCCGCGTCTTCTGCCCGAACCAGCGCCGCCCGGCCAGATAGATCGGGAGGAAGGCTTCGAACTGCCGCCGGACCTGGCCGCGGAAGAGTGCGTCCCACGGCCCGGACACCTCGAAGGAGGGCCGCGCCGTCGCCGGCTCGGCGGGCTCGCACTCGAGGTAGAACCAGTAGAAGCCGTGCGGGCCGAGGGTGATGAAGTAGGGGAGGTCGCCGATGGGCGGGAACTCCTGATTGCCGAACAGCTCTACCGGCGTGGCGCCGCGGAACTCGGCCAGGTCGAGCTCGACGCACTGCACGTAGCGCGAGAGGTTGACGATGCACAGGATCAGCTCGCCCTCGTAGCGCCGGATGAAGGCGAACACCTTGCGGTTGTCGGGTCGCAGCACCTCGAGCGTGCCCCGGCCGAACGCCTTGTAGCGCTGGCGCAGGGCGATCAGCCGCTTCATCCACCACAGCAGCGAGCTCGGGTTCTGCTGCTGGGCCTCGACGTTGACCGCTTGGGAGTGGTACTCGGGATCGATGATCACCGGCAGGTACAGGCGCTGCGGGTTGGCACTGGAGAAGCCGGCGTTGCGGTCGCTGTCCCACTGCATCGGTGTGCGCACGGCGTTGCGGTCGCCCAGGTAGATGTTGTCGCCCATCCCGATCTCGTCGCCGTAGTAGATGATCGGCGTGCCCGGCATGGAGAAGAGGAGCCCGTTCATCATCTCGATGAGGGCGCGGTCGTTGCCCAGGAGCGGGGCCAGCCTCCGGCGGATGCCCACGTTGATCCGGGCCTGGGGATCCTGCGCGTAGGCCCGGTACATGTAGTCGCGCTCCTCGTCGGTCACCATCTCGAGCGTCAGCTCGTCGTGGTTGCGTAGGAACAGGGCCCACTGGCATTCGGGCGGCGTGGTCGGCGTCTCGGTGAGGATGTCGACCATCGGGAAGCGGTCCTCCTGGCGGGCCGCCATGAACATGCGCGGCATGAGGGGGAAGTGGAAGGCCATGTGGCACATGTCCCCGCGGCCCATGTAGGCCACAGCGTCCTCGGGCCACTGGTTGGCCTCGGCCAGCAGCATGCGGTCGTCGAAGCGGGCGTCGATGTGCGAGCGCAACTGGCGCAGGAACTCGAACGTCTCGGGGAGGTTCTCGCACGTGGTGCCGTCCCGGGCGTAGAGGTAGGGGACGGCGTCGAGCCGCAGGCCGTCCACGCCCATGGACAGCCAGTAGTCGACCACGTCGAACATGGCCTGGCGCACGGCGGGGTTGTCGTAGTTGAGGCTGGGCTGGTGGCCGTAGAAGCGGTGCCAGAAGTACGCCTGCGCGACGGGGTCGAAGGACCAGTTCGACGTTTCGAAGTCCTTGAAGATCACCCGTGCCTCGCGGAAGCGGTCCGGGGTGTCGTTCCAGAGGTACCAGTCACGGTGGTTCGAGCCGGGCTTGGCTCGCCTGGCGCGCTGGAACCACGGGTGCTCGTCGGAGGTGTGCGCCAGCACCAGCTCGGTGATGACCCGCATGCCCCGCCGGTGCGCCTCGCGCAGGAATTGGCGGAAGTCCTTCAACGAGCCGTAGGAGGGGTGCACCTGGCGGTAATCCGAAATGTCGTAACCGTCGTCCCGCAGGGGTGAGGGGTAGAAGGGGAGCAGCCAGAGCGCGGTGACGCCGAGCGCCTGGAGGTAGTCGAGTTTCTCGATCAGGCCCCGGAAGTCACCCACCCCGTCACCGTTGCCGTCGAAGAAAGCTCGGACGTGAATCTCGTAGATGACGGCGTCCTTGTACCAGCCTCCCGCGTGCTGGGCCACGACGACGCCCCGGTCCGGCGCGCCGGCCAGATCCCGCGGGTCGCGGTCGGTCGCGCCGCCGGCTCCGAGGAGCCGTTGCTCGCGCCGGACGTCGGCCACCGTCACGCCGGCCTCGTTGCGGTCACCGGCGCGTCGGGTCCTTCGGATGAGAAGTCGGGCCGTTCGAGGGAGAAGATGTGGCAGGGCACCCGGGCGGGGTCGAGCTTGACGAAGTTGCGGGCGCCCTCCCACCAGTAGCGGGCGTCGGTGAGCAGATCGACCATCACATAGGGACGGCCCGGGTCGACCCCGAGCGCGTCCAGCCTGAGGTCGACCCACCCGCTCTGGGGGTAGGCGTGGTCGAGACTCACCACTACCACGACGATGTCGTCGCCCGACGTATCGCGGCGGGTCTTCGAGTAGGTGATGATCTGGTCGTTGTCCACCGGGTGGAACGTCAGGGTGTCGTTGAACTGCAACGCGTTGTGCTCCCGACGGATCTGGTTGACCAGGCCGATGAAGCCCGACAGGCTCTCGGGGCTTTCGAGATCCCAGGTGCGGACCTCGTACTTCTCCGAGCGCCTGTACTCCTCGGAGCCCGGCGAGCGCGGCACGTGCTCTTGCAGCTCGAAGGCCGGCCCGTAGATCCCGTAGCTCGCCGTCATGGTGGCGGCCAGCACCAGGCGGGCGAGGAAGGCTCCCCGGCCTCCCTCCTGGAGCTCCTCGGGCAGGATGTCGGGGGTAGTGGGCCAGAAGTTCGGGCGGAAGTAGTCGGCCATCTCACCTCGGGTCAGCTCGGTGAGGTACGTCTCGAGCTCCCACTTCGACGTGCGCCAGGTGAAGTAGGTGTAGGACTGTGTGAAGCCGACCTTGGCCAGTTGCTCCATCACCCGCGGCCGGGTGAAGGCCTCGGAGAGGAAGATCGTCTCGGGATGCTCGGCCCGCACCTGCCCGAGCAGCCACTCCCAGAAGATGAACGGCTTGGTGTGCGGGTTGTCGACGCGGAACACCACGACCCCCTGGGCGATCCAGTACCGGACGACGCCGAGGAGCTCGGCCCACAGGGCGTGCCAGTCCGGGGTGTCGAAGTTGAGGGGGTAGATGTCCTGGTACTGCTTGGGCGGGTTCTCGGCGTGACGGATGGTCCCGTCGGGCCGGTGCCGGAACCACTCGGGGTGCTCGGTGACCCAGGGATGGTCGGGCGAGCACTGGAAGGCCAGGTCCAGTGCGACGTCGATGCCCCGCGCCGCCGCCGCCTCGACCAGCGCACGGAACTCGGCGAGCGTGCCCAGATCGGGATGGATGGCGGTGTGACCCCCTTCGGCGGCGCCGATGGCCCACGGGCTGCCCGGATCGCCGGGGCCGGCCGAGACCGAGCCGTCCCGTCCCTTGCGCCCGGTCCGGCCGATGGGGTGGATCGGGGGCAGGTAGAGCACGTCGAAGCCCATCCCCGCCACGTAGTCCAGCCGCGCCTCCACGTCGGCGAACGTCCCGGGGCGCGACCGGTCCGGGGAGGCCGACCGGGGGAACATCTCGTACCAGGCGCTGCAGCGGGCCTTGGCGCGTTCGGACACGACGCTGAGGGTCTCCGAGTTCGTGTAGTGCCCGGGATCGCCCAAGTCGCCGATCAGGTGGCCCAGGCGGGCCGAGAAGATGACCTCGCCCAGGGTGTCGGCCCCGGCCCACTGCGCCAGTGGAGCGGGCACCGCGTCCTCCAGGCCATGCGGCGCCGACGACAGCCCGGACGAGAGGGTCACCAGGAGGCGGCGCTCGGGCCCCCGGGCCCGGCGAACGGCCTCCTCGACCAGCTCGGCCCCGGTGAGGAATTCGACGGCCAGGTCCTGCCCGGCATCGGCCCGGGCCCGCAAGTCGCGGCGCCAGGTGGCGAACCGGTCCACTCTGGCCCGGACCATGAAGCGGTAGAGCCCGGTGGCGCCGATGGCGATGGTGCCCCGCCAGCGGTCGTCGCCGATCTCCTCCATGCGGGCGGTGGACCACGTCCCGGCCACCGCGTGCCGGTAGCGCAGCTCACACCACAGGGCCTCGTGGCCGTCGACGAAGGCGTCGGCCTCGACGGCGAGCAGGTCCCCGACGCAGGCCTTGGCCGGCCGGCGGCCGCCGTCGACCTGCGGCCTGACCCCCCCGACGACCGGGCGGGAACGGCGGGAGGGAAAGGGGAGGGCGCGTGCCGACAGGGGTGCTGTCGGGTGTGGCTCGTCAGATGCAGAAAGAGAACGACGCTGCGCCGCCGGTGAACTCGCCATGCGGGGGGAGACACCTCCTCATAGGCGTCCCTACCCGACCCCCGCGCGCCATAAACGCTGGATGCAGCCCCCGGCGCAGCCAGGAGGTGCTCCGGCCGGACCGGTCCGGTCCGGTCCGCTACCCCCGGCGCAGCCGGATCAGAGGCGGTACAGCCGGGCGGCGTTCTCCCCCAGCACCTTGCGCTGGACCTCGGGGGTCAGGGCCGACATCTTCTCGGCCACCGTGTCGAGCGGCTTGGGATAGAGACAGGTGGGGTGGGGGAAGTCGGTCTCGAAAAGGACGTTGTCCTCGCCCACCGAGGCGATCAGTGCCGGGACGTTGTTCTTCTCGAACCAGAACGTGGCGTAGAGCTGGCGCTTGAAGTACTCCGAGGGCAGCATGGACAGCTTGTCGAGCTCCTTCGGCGCGTTCTCCGACATCTCGTAGTCGAGGGCTTCGAGGATGAAGGGGATCCAGCCGACGCCGCTCTCGACCGACACCATCTTCATGGTCGGGTGGCGTTCGAGCATCCCGCTGAGGATGATGTTGGTGACCACGCGGGCGTTGCCGATGAAAAGCAGCGTTCCCCCGATGGCCAGCTTGGTGTCGTCGTTCTGCGACTCCCACGGGTAGGTCCCGAAGTAGGTCATCGTCGTCAGGCTGGCCCCGATGTGGAAGTGCACCGGCAGGTGGAGGTCGGCGCAGACGTCCCACAGCGGGTCCCACTCCAGACTGGCCAGGTCGGGCGCCCCCAGGTCCTGGGTGTCCGAGGTCAGGTTGACCCCTCGGAGCCCGAGGCCGGCCACCCGCTCGGCTTCGACCACCGACTCAGCGATGTCCCAGGCCGGCAGCACCGGCATCGGTAGGAGGCGCAGGTTGGACTCCTCCTGGATCTGGGCGATGGCGTCGTTGTAGATCTGGACGCAGAGCAAGCGCAGCTCGGGATCCTTGACCACATCGGAGATGCCCTGCCCGCCCAGACCGATGGAATTGGGAAAGCACACCTGCGCCCAGATGCCCGAGTCGTCCATGACCTCGAGACGCGCCTTGGGGTCGAAGGCGCCGAGGTGGATCCTGTCCTGCGTCCACTCGTAGAGCGCCTCGAGGGCGCGACCCTTGTCGCCGTTACGGTCGATGACGCCGCCTCCGCCGGCGAAACCCAGCTCGGCCCCGTCGACGACCCACATCGGCCGGCCGTCGATCTGCTCCACATGGGGCACCCGATCCTTGAACTTGGCTGGTGCCCGGCTGGTCCACAGGTCGTGCGCCTCGGTCAGATGCGTGTCGGCATCAATGACCCGGAGGCCTTCAAGTGCAAGAGCCAATGTCCCTCCCGAGCTCAGCGTGACTGAAATACCCTAGGGCCAAAGGGGGCGAAGATGCCGGTAGAGCAGATCAACGGATTAGGTATCGCGTACGAGATCATCGGGGATGGCGAGCCCTGGTCCATCACTCCGGGCGGCCGGTTCAGCAAGGACAGCCCGGGCGTTCGCGAGTTGGCCGAAGCCCTCGCCGCGACCGGGAAGCGGGTGCTCATCTGGGACCGGCCGAACACCGGCGCCTCCGAGGTCAGCTTCGACGGCGATTCGGAGTCGGTCATGCAGGCTGACGTCCTGGCCGCGCTCCTCACGCATCTCAGCCTGACCCCGGCGGTGATCACGGGCGGGTCCGGCGGCTCACGGGTCTCGCTGCTGGTGGCAGCTCGACACCCCGAGGTCGCCCGCGCCCTGGCCGTCTGGTGGATCAGCGGTGGCCCCTACGGGCTGCTCACCCTGGGGACGCACTACTGCGGGGACTCGATCGCCGCCGCCTGGCGGGACGGGATGGAGGCCGTCGCCGCCCTCCCCGAATGGGCCGAGGTCCTGGAGCGAAATCCGGGCAACCGGGCCAAGCTCCTGGCGCAGGATCCGAAGTCGTTCATCAACACCCTCGAGCGGTGGATGCTGGCCTACTGCCCGCGCGAGGGGGAACTCGTGCCCGGACTGCCCGACACCGTGGCCCGGTCGATGGAGTTGCCGGCCCTGGTCTTCCGGAGCGGGGAGAGCGATCCGCATCACACCCGGGCCACGTCGGAGCGGTTGGCCGAGCTCCTTCCCAGGGCGCAGCTGGTGGAACCGCCCTGGGGTGACCGCGAATGGAACGAGCGGCTCGAGCAGGCGGCCAGCGGCGTCGGCATCTTCTCGCGGTGGCCGCTCCTGGCCCCGCCGCTGGGCGAATGGTCGAGCGCGCTCTAACGCGTTTGGGGAAACCCTAGATCGACCACGCTGGTGGTCGGATCCGGCCAGCGGGTCGTCACCACCTTGGGACGGGTGTAGAAGCGGACACCCTCTGGTCCGTAGATCGCGCTGTCACCGAACAGTGACGACTTCCATCCACCGAAGGAGTGGAAGCCAACCGGGACGGGAATGGGGACGTTGACGCCGACCATGCCGACGGTGACATCGAGCTGGAACCGCCTCGCCGCGCCACCGTCGCGGGTGAACACCGCCACCCCGTTGCCGTAGGGGTTGGCGTTGACCAATCCGACCGCGTCGCCGTAGGACTCCACCCGCACCACGCTGAGCACGGGACCGAAGACCTCGTCGTCGTAGACCCTCATTCCCGGTTTGACGTGATCGACCAGGGTGCAGCCGAGGAAGAAACCCGCCGGCCAGTCGCCCCGGCCGTCGACCACCAGGGTGGCTCCTTCACTCTCCGACCCGTCGATGTAGGACCGGACCCGATCGCGGTGCTCCGCGGTGACGAGCGGCCCCATCTCCGAGGTCGGGTCGGTCCCGGGTCCGATCACCACCGACGGGATCCGCGCCGCGATGGCCGACACCAGAGCATCAGCGACGGCACCGACCGCCACCACGACCGAGATCGCCATGCACCGTTCGCCGGCCGAGCCGTAGGCGGCCGAGATCGCCGCATCGGCGGCGGCCCCGATGTCGGCATCGGGCAGCACGACCATGTGGTTCTTGGCTCCGCCCAGCGCCTGCACCCGCTTGCCGTGCTGCGTGCCGGTCTCGTAGACGTGGCGGGCGATCGGCGTGCTGCCGACGAAGGAGATGGCGGCGATGTCAGGATGCGCGAGGAGCGTGTCGACCGCGGCCCGGTCGCCCTGCACCACGTTGCACACGCCATCAGGAAAGCCGGCTTGCGTGACCAGCTCAGCCAGGAGGAGGGACGGCGAAGGGTCCTTCTCCGACGGCTTGAGCACAAAGGTGTTCCCGCAGGCGATGGCGTTGGCCAGCATCCACAACGGCACCATGACCGGAAAGTTGAAGGGGGTGATCCCCGCCACCACGCCCAGCGGCTGCAGCACGGTGTGCACGTCCACTCCGTCGGAGACTCCAGTCGAATGAGCCCCCTTGAGGAGGTGGGGGATACCGCAGGCGAACTCGACATTCTCAATGCCCCGCGCCACCTCGCCCGCGGCGTCGCCGAGCACCTTGCCGTGCTCGGCGGTGATCAGGGCGGCCAGCTCGGAACGATGTCGGTCCAGCAGGTCCCGGAGCCGAAAGAGGAACCCGGCGCGGGTACTGAGCGAGCTGCCCGCCCAGTCCGCCGCGGCGGCGCGGGCGGTGCCAACGGCCTCGAGCACCTCGGCGGCCGAGGCCAACGCGACCTGTGCGGTCTGCCGGCCCAGGGCGGGATCAAAGACCGGCCCGAAGTCCTCGGACGTCCCCTCGACCTCCTGGCCACCGACCCAATGACCGATCTTCTTCATGCCGTGATCCTGCCACCCGGCCGGCCGCTCCCGGAATCTCCGTCCCGATCAGTCGTAGCTCGCCGCGCCGCAGGGCTCCCGGAGGGGTCGGGAGCCCTGCGGCCATCACCGATCGAGGCTCAGGCGCCGCTGGTCGATCCCGAAGGCGGTGTCGTGGTGCCGGACGGTCCTGTCCCGGCCGGCGGATGGGAACCGGACCTCGCACCCATGTTCGGGCAGTTCTTGGTGGAGCCCGACGAGCTCGAACCACTCGATCCGCCCGGCGGGGTGGTGCCGGAGGATCCGGACGACCCGGACGAGCTGTTGTTGGAGCTGGTGTCCGACGTTGGGCTCGTGGTGGACCCGGAGCCACTGTTGGGCGAGCTGGTGGCGGCATCGGCGGCCAGCGCGCCACCGGCGAGTAAGCCACCCGTCAGCGCGCTCACAGCCAGGACATTGCGGATTCGGAGTTTCATCTCTACATGCCTTTCATCTCTCTGTGACGTGTCCCCTCCAACTTGGGGGAACGTCGACCACTCTGAATGACGGGTCTGTGGTCCGGTCCAGAGACGACTAAGGCTCCACTAAGAATCATGCTGAGGCTCCTATGGACGGTCACCGACGGCGCGCCAAGTGCGGACGCTGTCACGCCAAGTTGAGCCAAGCGCTAGTCCTTCATCCATCCCGGGGGATGGGATCACGTTGCTGGTTCGGCTACGCCGCCCGAGTCACCAGAGCCACCGTCGCTTCCGCGAGTCTGCGCTCCGTGGTCAGGAGTTGTTGTGTGACGTCGAAGCCCGCCTTCACGAGTGTGTTGAGACTGGCTGTCGGCACGATGCTCGGCAGCTTCGGCGAGAACGGGCCGGTGATCTCGGCCAGCGTGGAGAGCAGGGAGAGACCGACATCCTCCGCCGACCTGATGGAAAGAATCGCCTGGTCCCTCAGGACCAACCCAATCTTCTCGCCCTGTTTGAACGATTCCTGCGCCTGGTCACGGGCAATGGTCGTCAGCCCTTCCACGCTCCCGGCGATGCCTTCGGCGAAGCCTTCCGCCACGCCGTTGGTCTTGCCATTCCTGGTCGGCCGTTCAGCCTCGGTGGTGGTCACGTCGGACTCCTTTGTCGTTGGCATATGTGATCCTCACGTCTTCACTTGGCCGGTCCGTCGTTGCGGACCGGGATTCCAGGTGGGCATCGCAACGGGACGGGCGAACCGACGTGCACCCACGTGCCAATTCTAGGTAGTCACCGAGCGAAGTCAACGGAACGCACGGTGAACTCTTGGTGGCATGTACGCGCTCGTTCGCGGTCGCATCCGTCGATCGCGTCGCCAACAACGTGGGTGTCGGTCCTCAACTGCCTTGCGGCCGACAGCTACCGGAATCTCGTCACGGGTTCGCCACGACGGCGAGTGAACCGAACGGTTAACCGTCGTAGAACCCGGGTGGGTGGAATCCGATCAGCGTCCGCTCTCGCGAGGTCTCGGCGCGGGTCAGCGCATCCTCGGAGAGATGGTTGACCGACGACGTGGGGCGAAGGCGCTGCGCGAGATCGCGACGTCCGTAGTGGCACTGGATGAACATCCGCCCGGGATCGCCGGGTCCCGGTGGCATTCGTCGATGCCAGATGTCAGAGACGAAGAGAGCGACGTCTCCCGACTTGGCCACGATCGGCACCGCGCCCAGCCCCTCCCACTCGAGGTCGTCGTCGGCGACCCGGTCCGGTGGGGGTGCCTGTCCCGACGTATGACTTCTCGGAATGACGCCGGTGGGGCCGGACTCGAGGGGGCAGTCCCAGAGGTAGAGGTGGGCCGCGATGGCGAAGACGGGGTAGGGGATTCGGGCATCCCAGGGAACACCGGCAGCCCGAGGGACGTGCGGCCCGCTGTCGATGTGCCAGAAGCGTCCGAGATGCTTGTTGTTGCCCGACTCCTGCCACCAGGCCGTGTTGGCGATGACGTGGCAATCCTCGCCTAGCAAGGGCTCGATGACCTCGAGGATTTTGGGGTGCCCGATGGCGTTCTGCACGGGCCCACTCCGATTGAGCATCTCGTAGCGAAACGGCGCCCAGTGCTCTTCCGGGTAGCGCTGCCCGCCGCGTTCATCGGGTGGAAATTCCTCGAAGACCCGCTGGACGTCGGTACAGAGCGCCTCGATCTCATCGTCCGCGAAGACGCCGTCGAGCACGACGCAGCCCTCGGACTGGAGCGTCTCGGTGGCGGTGGGGACAGGGTCAGAACGCAGCGTGAGGTAGCCAGAAGCCCGAGTGAGCACGCACCGATTCTGCCGTCATCGGGCGGCGACGTGCAATCGGAGTCGCCCGACCGGGCGGACTCAACTTTCGGGCGCGAGGATGAGGGACGTGTTGATCCGGATCGAAGGCACCGACCTCCCAGGCCGAACCTGTGGATCCGGCTCCGACTACCCGGACGGCCATGACAACATTCACGTCGCTGTCCAGGGACGCAAGGGGCAGCAGGACCTCCTCGGCCTGGTGGCGGCCGACGTGCCGTCCGTCGTCTGGGAGATGGAGTGCGTCGTAGTGTCACCACCGCCCCAAGCAGATCTGAAGGGTGCCCACATCCAGGGCTCGGCGGGCCAGAGATTTATCTACTTGACTTGGGGCGTAGTCGGCGACGGGGGAGAGTTCACCATGTTCCGTCGAGCCAAGCTGTCGCTCGACGCCGTCCCGACCGAGGTGATGGAGAACGCCCGGCAAGGAGGCCTTCTGGTCGGGCGGCTGGGTCTTTCCGACGACGAGGGTTGGCCACTTTGTGCGGCCGTCCGACCTCCTCGGATCGATTGGTCCGCCGATACGGACTGACCCTGTTGATCACAGCCAAGCCGAGGCAGTGATCACGGCCGACCAGCGACAATGCTCGCGTCACGCGTTGGGCGGTCGGCCACGCCGAGGTAAGGGTCCAGCTCTCTTGGGCATTCGTCCGGCCTCGTCGAGGGCCCGGCGCAGCAGCATCTCGATATGGGCATTCACGCTGCGGAACTCATCGGCCGCCCACTGGGCCAGGGCGTCATGAACGATGGGATCAATTCGTAGGAGTACCTGCTTGCGTTCAGGCACGGCCTACGAGTAGAGCGTCCCGGTGTTGACGACTGGAGATGCTGGTTGGTCACCGCAGAGCACGACCATCAAATTGCTCACCATCGCCGCCTTGCGTTCCTCGTCCAGGTCGACGATGCCGCGCTCGCTCAGCCGATCGAGCGCCATTTCAACCATGCCGACGGCGCCGTCGACGATCCGTGAGCGGGCCGCGACAACAGCATTGGCCTGCTGCCGGCGCAGCATGGCTTGGGCAATCTCCGGCGCGTAGGCCAGGTGACTGATGCGGACCTCGACGATCTCTATCCCGGCGATAGCGACCCGCTGGGCCACTTCCTCGGCGAGCTCGCCGGCCACGAGGTCGGTTGAGCCCCGCAGCGAGAGCCCCTTCTCAGCCGGGTCGTCGTAGGGATGTGTGGTGGCGACATGCCGCAGGGCCGATTCGGCCTGCACCCGCACGAAGTTGAGGTAGTCATCGACGGCGTAGAGCGCGCGCGAGGTATCGGCAACCTGCCAGACGACGATCGAGGCGATCTCCACCGGATTGCCATCGGCGTCGTTGACCTTCAGGTGACTCGTCTCGAAGTTCCTGACCCGAATGCTCACGTTCCGCCGGTTGGTCAGCGGAAGGATCCAGGACAGACCGGTTCGGCGCACCGTGCCGACGTAGCTGCCGAAGAACTGCACGGCTCGGGTCTGGCCGGGCTGCACGATGACCAACGAGGCCAGGACGATCGACCCGATAACAATCGGGGCGATGATGACGACGCCGACGCTGGTGTGAGCGAGCAGGACGGCCGCGACGATGCAGGCGGCGATGACGAGCACGCCCCACCAACCGCTGACGGCCGCCGCTTGTCGTTCCCGGATGCTGACGCGGGTGCCCGAATGGCCGACCGGATTCGCCTCGGGGTCGAGGTAGGGCTGAAGTGACTGGCTCATGACTTCTCCTTCTGGAGGGTCTTAGATAATGTGATAACTAATAGATATCACATTATCTGGCGTGGCGCAAGGTGGACACGGTGAGCGAGGGAGAGCGAGTTCGTGAGGGGTTCGTTCCGAGTGCCCTTGACCGGCGTTTCTCCATCAGGAGGACGATCAAGCGGGTAACTTCGTCGGTATGACGCCGCAGGAGATGGCCGATCTTGTGCACCTGCGGCGGGCGCGTGACTTCATAGACCGCGAGTACGCCAAGCCGCTCGATGTACCTTCCATGGCACGCGCCGCGCTGATGTCGCCCGCGCACTTCTCCCGCAAGTTCCGGGCGGCGTATGGCGAGACTCCGTACACCTATCTCATGACGCGACGGATCGAACGGGCCAAGGCTCTACTGCGAGCGGGAACCTCGATCACTGACGCCTGCGTCACCGTCGGCTGCACGTCGCTCGGCTCCTTCAGTTCCCGTTTCACCGAGATCGTCGGGATGACGCCGTCCGAGTACCGCGGGCGGGATCACCGCCATCTCGAGGTCATCCCGTCGTGCGTGAGCAAGGTCGTGACACGACCACAGCGTTCTGCGCTCACCGTCTGACAGCTGCGGTTCCGCGCCGGCGGTGTCGGAGAGGTGTAAGCAGGATCGGAGAAGCATCCAAAGGGTCGGTGTCCTTATGCTTGTCGTATGACAGTCACCACTTCAGCCATGTTCATCTCCGTCCACGACCCCGACGCTGCGCTGGGCTTTTACCGCGACGCGCTGGGCCTCGAGGTTAAGAACGATGTCGCGTCGGACGGGTTCCGTTGGGTCACCGTTGGTGCCCCGGGGCAGGATCTCGACATCGTTCTGTCCCAGCCGCACGGCGGTCGTTCGCAGGCCGAGGGCGACGCTCTCATGGCGCTCGTGCTGCAGGGGTCACTGCAAGCTGCGATCTTCCGTTCCGACGACCTGGACGCCACCTTCGAGAAGGTGCGGGCGTCGGGTGCTGAGGTGCTTCAGGAGCCGGCGGACCAATTCTGGGGCGTGCGCGACTGCGCGTTCCGTGACCCTTCCGGCAACCTCGTCCGTATCGCTCAGGCCTAACCGTCCTGGAGGCGGCCGAGTGGTTACTCGGCACTGTGGCTATTGATATTTTCCAATCCGTTTCAACTCGTCCGGGTTGACGGCTGAGCACTACGAGAGGAGACCAAACTTATGAAGACGATGACGTGCAAACAGCTGGGTGGAGCATGTGATCTCGCTCTCCATGGAGAGACGGCTGATGAGGTCATAAAGGCGCAGGACAAGCACTTGAACGACATCGTCGCCGGCGGCGATGTCGCACATCAGAGTGCTCTGAAGGAGATGAAGGGCCGATGGAAGCATCCCGTGGCGGGAATGGGGTGGTATCGGAAGGCCAAGCGTGACTTCGCGGCTCTTCCCGAGGACTGATCGGTGTCAACGCGTCAGCTCGCTGAGGACCAGTTTTGGAAGCGAGCCCGTCTGGGTAGCATCAGCGAAATGAGCGAATCGGCGAAAACCATGTCTCCGTCTCAGCTGATTGACGGGAGGATCAAGGAGCTGGGTGACTGGCGGGGCACGATGCTCGGTCGGCTCCGCGCCTTGATCAAGGAAGCCGCTCCCGACGTCATCGAGGAGTGGAAGTGGCGAGGGGTGCCGGTCTGGTACGACGGCGGGATGATCTGTACCGGCGAGACTTACAAGAGCATCGTGAAGCTGACCTTCGCCAAAGGAGCGGCCCTGAAGGATCCCTCCGGCCTCTTCAACTCCAGCCTTGAGGGGAACGTCAGACGAGCCATCGACTTCCACGAGGGCGAGAAGATAAACGAGAAGGCTTTCAAGACCCTCGTACGCGCCGCCGTGACCCTGAACAAGTCCAAATCAAAGGGGTAGATCGACTCCATGGCGGTTCGGCCCTTTCAACTGACCCGGCTACGGTGACCCTGTGAGCGGTCAGCGAGTGCCCGGCGGGGTGGTGCACAAGCTTCCGGGAGATCTGCGCCAAGCGCTGGTCGCCAACCAAGCAGCGTTCGATGCCTGGAAGGACATCACACCTCTGGCCCGCAACGAATTCATCTGCTGGGTCGAGGAGGCCAAGCAGGAGCAGACCCGAGAACGCCGCATTCGCCGGACCCAGGAGGAGTTGGAGGATGGCCTGCGCCGGCCCTGCTGCTGGCCCGGGTGCGCGCACCGCGAACGCACCGGCAGATAGCAATCGCCTGAGTGACCCATCTGCACGGGCGTCCCCATGTGGTGGGTTACAGGTGGTAGAGCAGGATGCCCGCCTCTTCGCGGCGTTGCAGTGCGCCCGTAGCCCGAAGGCGCTCCAGATGGGCAAAGGTCTCGGCTTCGGCCATGGAGCCCCACGATCGCGGGGCGAACAGCTCGTGGGAGAGGTCGATGACGTTGGCCCAGCCTGCGGCGTCGCAGATCTCTAGCAAGCGGCTCAAGCGTTCGTCGTGGTGACGCTTGATCTCTTCGGCTCGAGCCGGTAGATCGTGGAAGGGCTGGCCGTGCGCCGGCAGGACGGTCGAGACCTTTGGCAGGGCGGACAAACGGTCAAGCGACTCGATGTACATGAGGAGTGGGTCACCCGGGATCAGGCCTGAAATGTGCGGCGTGATGGTAGGCAGCACCTGGTCGCCGGACAGCAGCACCCCACCCTCTTCGTCGTAGAGACAGAGGTGGTCGTCGGTGTGCCCGGAGGTGAAGAGACCGACCCAGTCCCGACCGCCCAACGTGATGTGGTCACAATCGGCCACCCGCTGTGATGGGCGGGGTGGCTTGAACCATTTGAAGAACTGCTCCCGGTGAGCAAACAGTCTCTCCCGCGTTTCGGGTGGTGGTCCGATCGTTGACCCGCCCCATGGGGCGGGTCGTTCGATGCGGATATTGGGGATGGGATTCTCGGCCGGGTCGATGTCGTCGGCCGCTTGGAGTTCACGATCGTCGATGTCATCGGGATCAAAGAACGTGCGAAAGCGGTCCGAAGCCACGATGGCGCCGCCGCTCTCCTGGGCCAAGAGGCCCGCCCCACCGAAGTGATCGGGGTGCGAATGGGTGACGACGATGGTGTGAACCCGGGGTAAGGGAATGCCCGCGGCGTCCATTCGGCCTCGGAGCGCATTCCACGATTCCTCGCCGGGCAGGCCGGGATCGACCAGGGTGAAACCCCTCTCATCTTCGAGCACGTAGGTGTTGACATGGCCGAGGCCGGTGAAATCGATGGGAAGCTGCAAGCGCAGGATGCCAGGGACCACCTCGACGATGTCCGGCGAGGCGTCCATTTGTTCCTGCTTGGGGATCCGTGGGGCGGGGGTCTCGATCGATTCGGATGTGGTCACGAAGCCAAGATCATCGCACTTGGTACGAGATGGGCAAATGCTTGAGTCCGCCCACGAAGACGGTCGCCGACCTTTGTGGCTCGCCAGCGAGCTGGATGTCGTCCACCCGGGCCAGGAGTTCCTCGAAGAAGATCCGCAACTCCAGGCGTGCCAGGTGGGCGCCCAGGCAGAAATGAACACCTTGTCCGAAGGCCACATGCTTGTTGTTCACCCGCCCGACATCGAAGCGGAAGGGGTCCTCGAATACGGCCTCGTCCCTATTGGCCGATAGGTAGGCGAGGTAGACCGAATCGCCAGCGAGGATGGTCTCACCTCCGATGACGCGGTTCTCCGTGGCGGTGCGCATGAACTCTTTCACCGGCGTTTCCCATCGGACCATCTCGTCGACGGCAGTGGCCCCGAGGGACGGGTCGTCGCGCCAGCGGGCGAGCTGATCGGGATGACGGAGAAGTGCCTCGAGACCTCCAGCGATCGATGAACTGGTGGTGTCGTGCCCTGCGGTGGCGATGATCACGTAGTACGACGCGGCGTCAAAGTCGTTGAGCAACTGGCCCTCGATGGTGGCGTTGGCGATGGTCGAGGCGAGGTCGTCGGTCGGCGTGGCCCGGCGATCCTCAGTCAAAGCCATGAAGTATTGAAAGAATCCGAGCAGTATCGCCATCCTCGCCGCCGGATCTCTGGAGCCAATGGCCTCGTCGTCGTCCGCGTCGAAGAGCTCCCTAGTGAGCTGCAGCATCTTTGGAAAGTCCTCTTCGGGAAGGCCGAGGATGGACAGGATCACGTGGAGTGGGAAGCCGACCGCGACCTCCTGGGCGAAGTCGCACGAGCTACCGAGGTCGGTCATGTGGCTGATGTAGCGAACGGCGAGTTGGCGGATTCGTTCCTCGAGCATCCGGATCCGTCCCGGCAGGAACCAGCTCGAGGCGATACCGCGGAAGGCCTTGTGTTCGGGGTCGTCCATGTGAATCAAGGTCCGTAGCGGTGGGCCACCATTCGCCTGTGCCCTCTCCTCCATGGCGGCGGGCACGAGCAATGCCCGCGGCGCGTTGAGGAAATGTTCGTTGTCGCGCTCGACATCGAGAACATCGGCGTGGCGAGTGAGGGCCCAGAAGGGCCGGTAGCGCTCTGACTCAACTTTGACCACGGGGTGCTCTCGTCGGAGAACCCGACAGGCGGCATGGAATCGCTCATCATCAGCGTAGGCAGTTGGGTCAACGAAGACCGTGGTGAGATCAGCAAGATCCGTCCCGTTGATCGGAATCTCCCCTGGAGCCGGGCGGGCCGTGGCCCCAGTCGGCAACGTCATCCTTCGTCGGGGGCATCGCCGGCGTCCCAGGGCATGGATGCCGAGACCCAATGGGTGAGGCGCTCCTCCTGGTCGTTGCGATGCAGATGTCGTGGCGGCGTGACGAACGTGGCGTAGGGCCGGCAGCGAACGAGCACCCTGCCCTCTTCCTCTCCCATGGCCTTGACCATCGGTCGCAGCTCTGGTCCCAGGGGCTCACCTGACATGCGCGCCCCCACCGCCATCATGACGTCGACGAGCGTCTCGCCGTCGGGATCGATCACGGCGTCGCAATAGACCTGCAGGTAGGCGAACGGCCAGGTTTCGTCGAGGACGCAAAGGCTGACCTTGCCGTTGCGACCTACGGCCTTGGCCTTGGCCCGCTCGCCCATGGTGGCAACGAACAGGTCACCGTTCTCCGCCGGGACGTAGTACACGACCGACATGGCTGGACCATCGGAGCGCCGGCCATAACCGAACACGCAGGTCCGGTGGGTCTCGACGAAGCGTCGCCGTTCGGAAGGCAGCATGTCGCGGTCGGTCGGGGCCAGGAACGGATCCTTGGACAGCGGCAGCAGCCGCACCGACACGCCGTCCCGGTCCTGGCTTGTCGCCTCGTTCGTGGTGCTCACGCGCAACCTCTCGTTGTTATCGAACGATAATAACGGTACAGTGCGAGGTAATGGCATGCAAGGTCGCCGCGGCGCCGAAGGTCAGAATCCGCAGGGCGCGGGCCGACATCCGGGAAGCCCTGCTGCAGTCGGCGCTGGTCGAGTTCGGGGCCAAGGGGTTCGACGGGGCATCAACACGGGCGATCGCCCTACGTATTGAGGCGCACCAGCCCCAGATCAACTACCACTTCGAGTCCAAGGAGGCGCTCTGGGCTGCCTCGGTGGACTACCTGTTCGGGCTCTTGGGGGAGGCACTCGACGGTGCTCTTCCAGCCGATTTGGAGGGCGTCAGCTTGTCCGATCTCGCCGCAGCCTTCGCCGATGGGATCCGCCGATTCGTCCGCTTTGCGGCTGCGCACCCCGAACTCAACCAGATCATGGTGCACGTAGGAACGGTCGCCAGCGATCGGTTGACATGGATTACGGAGAACCACATCAAGCCGTACTTCGAGGCGATCGGATTGGCCTGGCGGACTCTTCGGCACGCCGGCTGGGTGGCGCCGATCGACAGCGACGTCCTCTATTACCTGCTCGTCGGCGCCGTGGCACAGCCGTATGTCACGGCGTCCGAGGTTCGGCTCCTCGCAGGTCGCGATCCCCGCGATTCTGAATGGATCGAGGCGCACGCCGAAGCACTGGTCACCCTCTTGCTTCCTGGCCTATCCCGGACGACCGCACAATCGAGCTAGGGCCCGGCAGCATGGGTGACCGCCGGATTCCGGAAGGCGGCGCCCGGTCTCCGATATATGCCACCTGGCAGATGTTCTTACCGACCCCCGGTCTTACCGTGCCTCCATGAGGAAAAACAGCGGATCCAAGATACAAGTGTGGCGTGGCTCGGGCGTGTCCGGTGGGAGTGTTCGACTCGCGCTGACGGCGCTTCTGGGTTCGGTTGCGGTCGTGCTCGCGCTGGCAGCGGTGCCATTCGCTTCAGCGCTTCCTGCCGCAGCTGGGACGGCCACCTACACGGTTACCTACAGTTCCCAGTTGACCAGTTCCGGTTGGCTCGAAAACAGCGGCTCGCCCCCCGTGGACCCCAACTCGCCCTACAGCGCCGGCACGACCGTAACCGTTCTCGGCAACACAGGGTCATTGTTCCTCACGAACGATTACACATTTGCCGGTTGGTGCACTACCGACAATGCCACGCTCCCGACCAAATGCACCGGAAACGAGTACACCCCCGGGGAGACGTTCTCCATGCCAGTATCCAATGTCACCTTGTACACGGTGTGGACCCTGAATAACTACTCGGTCACGTACAGCACCTTGACCAGCGCGGGAGGTGCCACCACGTCCGGCTCGGCCCCCGTCGACCCCAACTCGCCCTACCCCGCGGGCTATCCGGCGACCGTGCTCGGCAACACCGGCTCGTTCACCCTCAGCGGCTACGCCTTCCTCGGCTGGTGTACCACCGACAATGCCGCCGACCCGACGGGATGCACCGGCAGCGTGTACAAGCCGGCCGACATCTTCACCCCGGCGTCCAACGTGACGCTCTACTCCGTTTGGGTGGGTCCGGCCTACACGGTCACCTACAGCAGCCTGACCAGCGCCGGTGGCGCCACCACCAGCGGCTCGGCCCCCGTCGACCCCAACTCGCCGTATCTTCCCGGCAACGACGAGAATGTGCTCGGCAACACAGGCTCGCTCACCCTCAGCGGCTACGCCTTCCTCGGCTGGTGTACCACCGACAATGCTGCCGATCCGACGGGATGTACTGGCGACCAGTACCCTCCCGTGACCGGCCTCCTCTATATGCCAAATCATGACGTGACCTTTTATTCGGTTTGGTTGCCGCCCCAGCCGCTCATCTACACCACCTTCACCAGCACTGGCGATCAGACATCATCCGGCTCGGCCCCCGTGGACCCGAACTCGCCCTACCTCTGGCACAGCACGGTGACCGTGCTCGGCAACACCGGTTCGCTCACCCTCAGCGGAAGTTCGTTCGCTGGCTGGTGCGAAACCGATGACGCCGGGAACCCCTTCTACTGCGACGGCACCCTCTACCCCCCCGGCTCCACCTTTTCCATGCCCGCACATGGCGTGGAGCTCAACTCAGTGTGGACGCCGGGCAAGTTCCCGCTTAGCTACAGCTCCTTGACCAGCGCCGGTGGTGCCACCACTTCCGGCTCGGCCCCGGTCGACCCGAACACGCCCTACACCGATGGCACTACGGTGACCGTGCTCGGCAACACAGGCTCGCTCACCCTCAGCGGCTACACCTTCGCCGGCTGGTGCACCGCCGACAATGCCGCCGATCCGACCCAATGCAAGGGAACCAAATTCAGTGCAGCGGGGACCTTCTCCATGGTGCCGACGAACGTCACCTTTTACTCGGTCTGGACGGCGAACCTTTACACCGTCACCTACAGCACCCTGACCAGTGCGGGAGGTGCCACCACGTCCGGCTCGGCCCCCTTCGACCCCAACTCGCCTTACCGCGCTGGCTATCCGGCGACCGTGCTCGACAACACCCACTCGTTCACCCTCAGCGGCTACGCCTTCCTCGGCTGGTGTACCACCGACAATGCCGCCGATCCGACGGGATGCACCGGCATCCACTATGACCCCGGTCAGACATTTTCGCTACCAGACAATGACGTCGTGCTCTATTCAGAGTGGACGTCGAAGTCCTACGCAATCACCTACAGCACCCTGACCAGCGCGGGAGGTGCCACCACTTCCGGCTCGGCCCCTATCGACCCAAACTCGCCATACCTCGTCGGAACCCTGGTGAGCGCGCTCGACAATACGGGCTCTCTCACCCTCAGCGGCTACACCTTCGTCGGCTGGTGTACCACCGACAACGCTTCTGACCCGACCGGATGCTCCGGCACCGAGTACGCCTCTGCGGACCTCTTCTATCCGGCGTCCGACGTGACTCTGTACTCGGTGTGGACTGCAAACACTCACACCGTCACCTACAGCACCTTGACCAGCGCCGGGGGAGCCACCACTTCCGGCTCGGCTCCGGTTGACCCGAACTCGCCCTATGTGAACGGCGCCTCGGCGACCGTGCTTGGCAGCTCGGGCTCGCTCACTCTCATGGGCTACAGCTTCGCCGGCTGGTGGTGCAGCACGCCTAACGCTCCCAACCCGACCGAATGCTACGGCGACGAATACGGCCCTACCGACCCCTTCACCCCGACGTCCGACGTGACCCTGTACTCGATTTGGGTGGGCCCCCCCCGCACGGTCACCTACAGCACCTTGACGAGCGCCGGGGGAGCCACCACGTCCGGCTCGGCCCCCGCCGACCTCAACTCGCCTTACCCCGCGGGCGATCCGGCGACCGTGGTCGACTACCTCGGATTCACCCTCAGCGGCTACACCTTCGCCGGCTGGTGCACCACCGACGACGCCGCGAATCCGACCGAATGCTCGGGCACCGAGTACTCCCCTTTCGACTTATTCACCCCGACGTCCGACGTGACCCTGTACTCGGTGTGGACGGCGAACACCTACGCCGTCACCTACAGCACCTTGACCAGCGCCGGGGGAGCCACCACTTCGGGCTCGGCCCCTATCGACCCAAACTCGCCTTACAGCGCGGGCAGCACGGTGACCATCTTCGACAACACCGGCTCTCTCACCCTCAGCGGCTACAGCTTCGCCGGCTGGTGTACCACCGACAACGCTTCTGACCCGACCGGATGCTCCGGCACCGAGTACGCCTCTGCGGACTTCTTCACCCCGACGTCCGACGTGACCCTGTACTCGGTGTGGACGGCGAACACTCACACCGTCACCTACAGCACCTTGACCAGCGCCGGGGGAGCCACCACTTCGGGCTCGGCTCCGGTTGACCCGAACTCGCCCTACAGCGCGGGCAGCACGGTGACCATCTTCGACAATACAGGCTCGCTCACCCTCAGCGGCTACAGCTTCGCCGGCTGGTGCACCACGGACAACGCCGCGCTCCCGACTGCATGCTCGGGCACCAAATACGGCGCCGCGGGGACCTTCCCCATGCCAGCCTCCAATGTCACCTTGTACTCGGTCTGGACGGCGAACACCTACACGGTCACCTACAGCATCTTGACCAGCGCCGGGGGTGCCACCACTTCGGGCTCGGCTCCGGTTGACCCGAACTCGCCCTACAGCGCGGGCAGCACGGTGACCATCTTCGACAATACCGGCTCGCTCACCCTCAGCGGCTACAGCTTCGCCGGCTGGTGCACCACGGACAACGCCGCGCTCCCGACTGCATGCTCGGGCACCGAGTACGCCTCTGCGGACTTCTTCACCCCGACGTCCGACGTGACCCTGTACTCGGTGTGGACGGCGAACACCCACACTGTCACCTACAGCACCCTGACCAGCGCCGGGGGAGCCACCACTTCCGGCTCGGCCCCGGTTGACCCGAACTCGCCCTATGTGGGCGGCGCCTCGGCGACCGTGCTCGGTAACTTGGGCTCGCTCACCCTCAGCGGCTACAGCTTCGCCGACTGGTGCACGACCGACAACGCCGCG
>DASXZJ010000169.1:0-3030 GCA_036502025.1 Acidimicrobiales bacterium
CTCGATGGCGGCCTCGTCGTTCAGGTCATCGGGCTCGCCATCTGCGTGGTGTCGTTCCTCACGCTCGGGCGCTCTTTCGGCTTCGCGGCGGCGGACCGGGGGCTGGTGCGACGCGGTCCCTACGCCGTCGTCCGGCATCCCATCTACGCCTCGTATCTCCTGCTGCAGGCGGGATACCTCCTGCAGAGTCCTTCGGTCTGGAACGGCCTGGTCATGGTCTTCGTGACCAGTTGCAACGTGGGCCGGGCGCTGGCCGAGGACCGGCTGCTGGCCACGAACTCGCGGTACGCCGCCTATGGGAGCCAAGTGCGGTGGAGGTTGCTGCCGGGGGTCTGGTAGTCAGTCCTCGAAGCTGGGCACGGCGTCGCGGGCGGCGTCGACGCGGCCCTTGGGTTCCTCCCACACCTCCTGGCGGCCGAGCGCGGTCAGGTCGAGGAAGGCGTAGCTCCCGCCGGTCCACTCGGCCCCGCGGCCGGTGGTGAAGTAGGTGTGGAACACCCGGTCGCCGTCACGCAGGAAGGTGCTCACGCCGGGGTTCTCGAAGGGCTGCTCCTGCTGGAGGAGCCAGTGGAGCTTGGCGTTCTCGGGTCGCTCCAGCTCTTCACGGGTCCGGTAGTTGATCTCGATGGGTGTGACCGACTCGTCGAAGGTGACGCCGAAGTCGTAGTTGAAGTCGGTCCCGAAGGAGGAGTACCAGGGAAAGGTCCATCCTCGTTTCGCCTTGTACTCCTCCAGCTTGGCCAGGGGCGCCCGCGAGATGGCGGCGAACGACGTGTCCCGCGAGTGCAGGTGCTCGAAGAGGCCGTCCGACAGCTCGTCGGAGCCCGCCGTGCAGCTGGGGCAGCCCTCGTCCCAGTTGGGGTCGAACATGAAGTGCTGCACGATGAGCTGGCGACGCCCGTCGAACATGTCCAGTAGCCCGATGACTCCCTCGGGCCCTTCGAACGTATAGGGCTTCTCGATCTCGACCATGGGCAGCCGGCGGCGGTCGGCGCTGAGCCGGTCGCGTTGGTCGACCAGCTCCTTTTCGCGCTCCAGCAACTCCTTGCGGGCAACCAGCCATTGCTCCCTCGAGACGACCTCGGGCAGCTGCATCAGCTGGCTTCGAGGTAGGCGGGCAGCCCGAAGGCGGGAAAGAGCTCAGGGTGGAGGAAGTTGGTGATCTGGGAGATCTTCGCTCCCGAACCGTCCGCGTCCGAGATCTCGATGACTTGGAGGCCCCACGGCAGGTGGCCACCGCGGGGATCGCCGAACGTCTCGGCCCGTCGGTACTGTCCGAAGGCGGCGCACCCGTTGGCCCACGTGGCCACCAGGCGCGAGCCCTCGCAATCGTGGCCGGGACCCTGCATCCAGGCGATGATGTCGGCCGCCCCGCGGAGCCACATGGCGAAGGGAGGCATGTTCTGCATGACGTCGTCACGCAGGAGCTCGGCGATCCGGGTCATGTCGTAGCGCTCGAAGGCCTCGACGAAGGAGGTCAGGAGGTCCTCGTGCTCACTCGGCAGGGCGAGACTCGGCAACGACTCGAGGTCCCGGCTGGCCATGGTCGCCCGGGCGCGCTGGAGGGCGCTGTTGACTGAGGCCGCCGACGTATCGAGCAGGGTGGCCACCTCCTCGGCGGGCCAGGCCAGCACCTCACGCAAGATGAGGACGGCGCGTTGCCTGGGCGGAAGATGTTGCAAGGCCGCCACGAAGGCGAGACGGATGCTCTCGCGGCCGATCACGGCGGCAGCCGGATCATCACGGTGCCCGGCGTCGGGGTCGCTGCGACCGTCGGGCATCGGAAGCAGCCACGGGTGCTCGGTGAGCATGGGCCCGAGGAGCCGCTCGTCGGCGGGCGATGACGGTCCCATGTCCATCGGCTGCTCGCGGCGCGGGCGGCTGCGCAGCATGTCGAGGCACACGTTGGTGGCGATGCGGTAGAGCCAGGTGCGCAGCGAGCTGCGGCCCTCGAAGCGGTCGATCGAACGCCAGGCCTTCAGCATGGTCTCCTGGGTGGCGTCGTCGGCCTCGAAGACCGAACCCAGCATCCGGTAGCAGTAGCCGCCGATCTCGCGGCGGTACTGCTCAATGTCCTCTTGGGTGTCAACGGCGGTCGTCACGGTTTCGAGTGTAAGGCTCATGACGGGCTCCCATCTTCTGGTGTGAGGTCCAGGGCCGCCCGGTCCGAGCCGTCCATGTAGAACGGCGTCGAGTGGTGCTCATGGGCGATCTTCCACGCCCCGTTGACCCGCCGCAGGCACCAGGTCGAGCGGAACCAAAGGTCAACTTCCGCGCCCTCGGCGACCTTGGTGCCCCGCAGCCGCACCAGGCCGTGGCAATAGGCGATGCCCTCTTCGGGGGCGACGGTCGCCGTGAACTCGGAGATCTCTTCGGAGATGGCGCCGTCCCAGGTGTCGAACCACGAGATCCAGCCTCGGGTGTCCTGCCGTTCGGGGCCGACGTGCCGTAACGGGGGAGCGAGGTCGAAGGCCACCACATCGGGCGTGTAGTCGGCCACGAACTGATCGGCGTCCTTCGCCCAGAGGGCGTCCATCCGCAGATCCAGCAGGAGGCGGATCTGGCGCTCGGCCTCGGCTGGGGTCTCGGCCAGGGTCTGCAAGGTGCAACCTCCTCAAATCGAATCGTCGACTACCGCCGGGTCGTGCTCCAGGTGGATCCGATCCGGCGAGAGGGCAGACGTTGGTCGCGACGAGAACTCATCGGTCTTCGGGTCCGGTTCGCTCAGATATCTAGCGACGCGGGGCTCCGCCGCTGGTGGTCCACCCGGTCGCAGCTGGGCGAAGTCCGGGTTCTGGCCGAACCAGGCGGGGATCCGATGCGTCAGCCGGCTGGGGCCACGGAGGGTGATGCGCTGGTCGGCGAGATTATCGGCGAAGAGACCATCGGGGAATAGCGGCAAGGGGCCGAGTGCAACTCAGGTCCCTGGCGCCTGCTGACCGGACGCGCGACGCTGGTGCGACGGGAGCTCGGACGGACCGGGCTGAGAGGGCGCCTGCCTTGGCGCCGACCGAACCTGATCCGGGTAAT
>DASXZJ010000170.1:0-14099 GCA_036502025.1 Acidimicrobiales bacterium
ACCCATGTGGCCAGCCCGGTCCCGGCGTCGGACCTTCCCTGCGGTGACATCTCGCCCACCGTCGGCATCACCGGCACCCCGGTCATCGATCCCTTGAGCGGCGAGATCTTCGTGGTAGCCGACGAACTGATCAACGGCCGCCCGGCGCACGTGCTGGTCGGTCTCAGCGCCACCTCGGGCGCGGTGGAGCTGACCCAGAACGTCGACCCGCCCGGCGCCACGCCGGCGGCACTGCTGCAACGCACCGGGCTGACGCTCGACGCCGGGCGGGTGGTGTTCGGCCTGGGCGGCAACTACGGGGACTGTGCCAGCTACCGGGGCCGGGTCGTCGCCGTGAACGAGACGGGCGGAACGCCGACGTTCTTCACGGTCGACGCCGCGGCCGGTGACAGCCAGGGCGCGATCTGGATGGGTGGCGCCGCCCCGACGGTGGACCGCGGCGGCAACATCTGGGTCAGCGCGGGCAACGGCTCGGTCCATTCGACCGGTCAGACCTACGACGACAGCGATTCAGCCCTTGAGCTCTCTTCCTCCCTCGCGCTGGTCGGATACTTCGCGCCAACGTCGTGGCCCGCCAACAACGCCGGCGATCTCGACATGTCGACGGCCGTAGCCCTGCTCGGCGACGGCCAGGCGGTGGTGGCCGGGAAGTCGCGCGTCGTCTACCTCCTCAACGCCGCCCACCCCGGCGGTATCGGCGGGCAGGAGGCGGCCCTATCGTCGGCGTGCAGCCGGGACATCGACGGCGGGACCGCGGTGTTCGGCTCCACCGTCTTCCTGCCCTGCTACGCGGGCCCGGTGGCGGTGTCGGTGACGGCCTCCCCACCGGCGCTGCACCTCCTCTGGAAGGCGACCGTTGGTGGCGGCCCTCCCATCATCGCGGCCGGACTGGTCTGGACCATCGGCGCCAACGGCACCCTGTACGGGCTCAATCCGGCCACCGGCGCCGTGGTGCAGCAGGCCAGCATCGGCGCGCCGGCCAACCATTTCCCGACCCCGAGCGTGGGCGACGGTCTCCTGGTGGCCACCTCGGCGGACCGTGTCGTCGCCTTTCCCGCCCTCGCCGCCGGGGCGACCACGACGCCCACGAGCGCAGCTGCCCCCTCGGGGCCCGCCGTTACGGGGCCCGCCGTTACGGTTCCCGCGCCGGGCGTAGGGGAGGGCGGCGGCGGCCTCGGGGCGGGCGGCATTGCCGGCATCGTGGCCGGAGCAGCCGTCCTCCTCGGCGGCGCGGGCTGGCTGGCTCTGCGGGCGCGGCGGAAGCGCACGGGATCCATGCCCGCCGGCTGAACTGGGGGCTATCGCTCCGGTCGTGCCCGTGTTAGGCCTGAAGGGTCACGACAGTTCGGTGCGCCCGGTCGAGAACCGGGCCATGGGAATCGAGTTGCGGTATGTGGACGATCGCTGGTGTCAGCCTGGTGGTCATGGTGGGACTCGGCTACCTGTTTCAGTCCCCCCAGCGCGACGAGGACTGGGTCGACGAGCACCACGGGTACGGCACGGTCGAGGACGCGTGGGACACCCTGGCCGGATCCCCGTTGATGCCGTTCGCACCGACCGAGGGTCGACCGACGAACATCGTCCCGCTGCACCAGCGGAGGAAGGCCCCAAGCCGCCAGCGCCCTACCGGTCGAGACCGGTGATCACCAGGTCGAAGTTGGGCCGATGCAGTACGACCCCGTCCCGCTGCGCCGTCGGGTCGTGGGGGAGCGCGGTGATCCCGAGGCTCTCGAGCGCACACGGCCGGGCCCGTTCCAGGCTGGCCACGAGGCGTTGCCGGCTGGTGTCCTCGCCGAAGCCGATGATCGAGGTCCCGTCGACCAGGGCCAGGCTGCCCGTCTCCGCGTCGAACAGCCCGACCGCACTGTGCCCCTTGGTGCCGGTGTCGAAGAAGGTCACCGAGTCGGGCTCCTCGAGGGCCAGCCGGGTGTTCCACCCAACCACGGGCGGCGGTGCCGGCGTCGTCTGGCGCGGCCCCTCCGCCAGGCCCGCCAGGAGTTCGCTCCGCTCGGTGGTGGCATCGTCGAGTTCGGCCACCCAGGTGGATTCGACTTCGGACTCCTCCGCCCGCTCCTTCGCCCGGTCCGCCCAGCCGCGGACGACGACGCGCCGGGGCGGGCCGGCGTGTGGGCCGCGGAAGGGCACGAACCCGCAGTAGTGCATCGAGCGGCTGACGAGACCCGCGCCCTCGGGCGCCTTCTCGAAGGCGATCACGACGGACAGCCCGGGCCGGAGCCAGAGTGGCGCGACCAGGATGCCGCCGTCGCGCAACTGTGACTCCCAGTGCGGGGAGATGTCCCAGACCTCGACGGTGGCGATGATGCGGTCGAACCCGGCATGGTCCGGAGCACCGAGCCAGCCGTCACCGGCCATCACCTCCACGCCCGTGGTGCCGGCGCGGGCGAGATGGTCGATCGCCTCGGCGGTGATCTGCGGATCCAGATCGATCGAGACCACCGCGCCGGTTGGACCGACCAGGTGGGCCAGGAGCGCGGCGTTGTAACCGGTGCCGGCACCGATCTCGAGGACGTGGTGGCCGGGGTGTACCGCCAGCTGTTCGAGCATCACAGCCATGATGTTGGGCGCACTCGACGAGGAGACCGAGATGCCGTTCTTCTCGAAGTGAGTGGCGATGGCCTGGTCGCTCACGTAGCTGCGCGCCAGGGGCACGCCGGGCAGGAAAAGGTGCCGTGGCACGGCGCCGAAGGCCCCGGCGACCTCAGCCGACACGATGCAGAGGTCGGCGCGCAGTTCGGTGACCAGGCGGTCGAGATGCCGGCGGGTGGTTCGCTCCATAGCCCTGTGATGACCTTCCGCCCACCACGTTAGGGGTTGCTCCGGGGCCGCCCACTAACATCGACCGACGTGTCCGGACCTCCCCCCACGCCGGACGACGCCCCTGACGGGCCCGGCACAGCACCCGACGAGGCGGCCACCCAGACCGCCTCGGCCGCCCTGCGCGCCGCCTTCGACCGCATGGCGCCTCAAGGCAGCGACACCTGGAACTATCTAGCCGCCTTCACCCATCTGGGCGATCGTTTCGGTCCGTACAAGCCCGGTACGTCGGACCTGGCCCGCCTGCTCACCCCACCCGAGGGCGGAGGCGGAGGCGCGGGCGGCGGGGGCGCGAAGGGGCGCCTCGGGCGGATCCGCCAGATGGCCGCGGGGGGCGCGCCGGCCGCGCCGGAGGAGCAGAGCGAGTTCCAAGAGGCCATGGCCCATGTGATCGAGGCCTTCCGCTTTCTCGCCGCCCGGGTGCTGACCCTCGAGGACCGCCTGGCCCGCCAGGACCGGCCCGTCGACGGGTCGGCGTGGTTGGTCCTCGACGAGCCGCTGGGGGACTGGGTCCGTCCGGTGGTCGACCACCTGGCCGCCGCCGCGCCAGGGGGCGAGGTGCTGCACGCCGACTGCGGCGAGGGGGACCTCCTCAGCGCCCTGGCCGAGGCCGGGGTGGAGGCCATCGGGGTCGAACCCCGCGGTGGTGTCGCGTTGATCGCCCTCGAGCGCGGCCATGAGGTCGCCATCAACGAAGTGGCCGATGAGATGCCGCGTTTGCCTGCGGGTTCGCTCGGCGGGCTCGTGCTCACCGGCGCGGTGGACCGCCTGCCGCTCCATGCCCTGATCGACCTCCTGGCGCACGCCCGCCGCGTGCTGGCCCCCGGCGCGCCGTTGGTAGTGGTGTCCAGCGAGCCGGCCGAGGCCGAGGCCCGCTGGGACGCGGCGGCGCACGACCTGGTTGGGGGCCGGCCGCTGCACGCGCCGACCTGGCAGGTGCTCCTCGAACGCGCCGGCTTCAGTGAGGTGTCGCCCCTGTCGGGCCCCGACGCGGCCGGGGGGCGCTTCGGGGTGACGGCCGCCGCCCCGGCGTGAGCGGGATCCACCATTTCGTGCCGGTCGTGCACCGGGGCGACGCGGTCGGACGGCACACCTTGCGCCTGCGCGAGGCCACCCTGGCCCGTGGCTTCGAGTCGCGCATCTTCGTCGACGTGGTGGAGGACGACACCGCCGCCGAGACCACGTCGGTCGTCGAGTACCCGGCGCAGGCCAGGCCGGACGACGTACTGGTCTACCAGTTCGCCACCGCGTCCTACCTGGCGGCCTGGTTGGTGGCCCGCCCCGAGACGCTGGTCATCAACTACCACAATGTCACGCCGCCCGAGCTGATCGCGCCGTGGGACGCGTATCTCGCCCTCGGGCAGGCGCGGGCGCAGTCCGAGCTGCGCGAGATGGCGGGGCGGACCGCCCTGGCCATCGCCGACTCGGCCTTCAACGAGCAGCACCTGGCCGGACTGGGGTACCGCGCCACCGCGGTGATCCCCCCGTCGGCGGCGTTGGCGGCCGACGTGATGGCCTCGCCGAGGGTCGCCGGGGCGGGCGGCGCGGCGAGCCGGGGGGCGCGCTGGCTCTCGGTCGGGCGGCTGGCCCCCAACAAGTCGGTCGAGGACACGATCGGGGCGCTCATGGTGGCCCGGGCCCACCACGACCCGGGCGCCACGCTGACCGTCATCGGCCGGCCGATCACGGCGTCGTACGGGGCGGCGCTGCGGCGTTACGTGACCGAGTTGGGGCTCGATCGAGCCGTCACCTTCTTGAGCCGGGCCGACGACGCCACCGTCGCCAACGCCTACGACGAGGCCGATGTCCTGGTGGTCACCTCGGAACACGAGGGCTTCTGCGTCCCCGTCGTCGAGGCCATGACGGTCGGGCTGCCGGTGGTGGCCCTGGCGCGGGGGGCGCTGCCCGAGGTCCTGGGCTCCGCCGGGGTCATCGCCGACGCCAAGGAGCCCTATGCCTTGGCCGCCACCATCAGCGCGCTGGTGGCCGATGCCCCGCGAAGAGATACCGTCATCGGCGCCGGTGTCGCCCGCACCCACGAGCTCGGGCTCGATACGGCGGCCGAGCGCTTCGTCGACCTGCTCTGTGACGTGGCGGCGGGGGGCCCGGCGCGGTGAGCGGTGTCCACCAGTTCGTGCCGATGCTCCACGAGGGCGATGCGGTGGGTCGTCACACCATGAAGCTGCGCGAGCTCTTGACGGCGCGCGGCATCACCTCGCGAATTTACGTCGACCTGACCGATCCGAAGACGGCGTCGGAGACGACGCCGGCGACGGCCTACCTCGCGCACGCCGAGCCGGGTGACATCCTGCTCTACCAGTTCGCCACCGCCTCGGACCTGGCGCCCTGGTTGGCCTCGCGGGGCGAGACGCTGGTGGTCAACTACCACAACGTCACCCCGCCCGAGTACTACGCGCCGTGGGACAACGGGCTGGCGCGGCACCAGCTGCGGGCCCAGCAGGAGCTGCGCGCGCTGGCTGCCCGCACCACCCTGGCCGTCGGGGTGTCGGTGCACAACGAGGCCGAGTTGCGCCAGGCCGGCTTCCGGAGCACCTCGGTGGTGCCCCCGGCCGCCATGCTGCCGGTGCTCGACGCGGGCGCGCCGCGGGCGGCGCCGCGGGCGGCGCCGCGTCAGCATGGGGCGCGTTGGCTCAGTGTGGGTCGGCTGGCCCCCAACAAGGCCCTGCAGCACGCGCTCATGGCGCTCCTGGTGACGCGGGCGCACCACGACCCTGAGGCGACGCTCCAGATCGTCGGCCATAGAGTGGTGCCGTCCTACACCAGGGCCCTGCACCGCTACGTCGCCGATCTGGGGCTGCGCGATGTGGTGACGCTGGACGGCCATCTCAGCGATCCCGAGCTGGCCGACGCCTTCGCGGCGGCCGACGTGCTGGTCATGACGTCCGCGCATGAGGGGTTCGGCATCCCGGTGATCGAGGCCATGCACACCGGGCTGCCGGTGGTGGCCAACCGGGCCGGCGCGCTGCCCGAAGTGGTCGGTGACGCCGGGGTGCTGGTGGACACCGCCGATCCGTATGCGTTGTCCTGGGCGGTGGCCCGCTTGTTGGCCGACCCCTCCCGGTGTGCCGCCCTGGCCGAGGCGGGCCGCCGGCGGCTGAACGCGCTCGACCTCGCCGGTGCGGGTGATCGACTGATCGACCAGGTCATCGCCCTCAGGTAGGGCGACTCCGGGCTCATTCCTTGGCTGTGCTCAGGGATCCTTCAGGTAGCGCCGACGGCCTGCTGGATCAGGGATACGAAGCGTCGCTGGGACGCCGCCAGGTCGAACTGGTCGGAGCGGGCCCGTCCCGCCGCGGCCAGCATGGAGCGCAGGGCCGGGTCCGACAGCACGCGGCCCACCGCGGCGGCGAAGGGGAGCGGCGACTTGTCGGGCAGGATCAGGCCGGCCTGGCCGACCGTCTCGGGGACGGCGGTGACGCCGTAGGCGACAATGGGGATGCCGTGGCCCATGGCCTCGGCGATCGGCACGCAGAAGCCCTCGTGGTCCGACGCGCAGACGAAGACGTCGGCCGCCTGCAGGTAGGCCTCGAGCTCGGCCCCGGAGACCGAACCGGGCAGCAGCACGGCGTCGCCCAGCCCGAGCTCGGCGATGAAGTCGCGCAGCACCGGCTCGTAGCTCTCGCCCAGCGGGGACCCCACCAGGTGCAACCGCGCCGCGGGGTCGTAGAGCCGGCGCAGGACGACCAGCATCTTGACCAGATCGTGCGGCGCCTTGTGCGGGGAGACCTTGCCCACGAAGAGGAGGTCGGCCCCACCCTCGGCCGCCTTGCGCCGGGCCAGGCCCGCCGCCGTTTCGGGGTCCGGTGCGTCGCTCTTGGCGTGCATGTCGATCAGCAGGGGGACGACGGCCGTGTCGGAGAAGCCGAGTGCCCGCAGCTCGGACTCGTTGAAAGCCGAGTCGGCCACCGCGAAGCGGCTCTGCGGGGCCAGCCGGGCCAGCTGGGTGCGACCGAGGGACGCCTCGTAGGCGACGTTGGGCTCCCAGTCGCGCAGGAGACGGGCCGGCGTGATGTTGTGGTAGTTCACCAGCTTGGGCTCGGGCCGCGTGGCGAAGATGTCGTAGACCGGACTGCCGATGGAGGACTGGTAGAGCAGCCACCGGTCGCGGCCGGGTCGCCCGAGCTCGGTCACCGGCCGGCCCTCGGCCGCGACGTCGGGCGTGTGGCTGCCGTAGTAGATGTCCGAGTCGATGCCCACGGCGCGCAGTCCGTCCCGCAGGTTGATGGTGTGCACCCCGATGGCGTCGCGGCTGGCCAGAGACGGAATGACCTGGTCGACCCGCATGGGCGGGCAGTGTACCGGCGGCCCGTCGCCACCCCGATTGCTCCGACAGGATGCACCAATCGGCGCGAGGGGCGCCGTTAGAGTTGCCGCATCGTGACGCCCGCCCAACTGCTTGCGGGACCGCCTCGACGGCGCCGGCAGCGGCGAGGGGGCGGGTCCGGACTCGTATCTAGCCCGAGGGGTGCGGCCGCGGCGGGGCTGACGCCGGGGCTGGTGGCGGGGCTGGCGCTGGTTCTGGTCGCCCCGTTGGCCCTGGTGGTGCTCGGGCCGGCGACCCCGGCGGCCGCCTACCCCACCTCGACGGTGATGCTGAGCGGCCACGGCTTCGGCCACGGCATCGGCATGGGGCAGTGGGGATCGCTGGGCTACGCCCTGGGTGACGACGGCGGCGCCGGCAACTTCACCTACCAGCAGATCCTGAGCCACTACTACGGCAACACGACGATGCAGACCCTGGGCACCGCGCCGGCGCCGGCCAGCCTCCACGGTGGCAACGTCCTGGTGGCCATGACGGAGAACGACGGCAACGACGTGATCGCCACCGCGGCCTCGGGCCTGGTCACCGTCACCGGAGTGGCCAGCCCCGTCACCGCGGTCAGGCTCCACCTGATCAGCCCGGGCAACTACGAGGTCGACGCCAGCGGTGGGTGCGCCGGGCAGGGCGGGTGGACGCCGGCCGCCACCGGCGTCGCCAACCCGACCGTGGCGGCCCAGAACGCCGGGCCGCTCATCCTCTGCGAGCTCCCCACCAGCCCCGAGCTGCATGGCACCCTGACCGCGCTGGCCAACTCCGCCGGGGCCGCCCGCACCGTCAACACCCTGCCCCTTGAGCAGTACGTGGCCGATGTGGCGCCCTCGGAGTCGCCGACGACCTGGGCGCTCCTCGGGGGCCCCGGCCCGCAGGGCGCCGACTGGGGCTTCCAGCAGTCCGAGGCCCAGACGGTGGCCGCCCGCTCCTACGTCGAGGCGAACCCCATGGGCTTCGGCGGCTATGCCGATACGTGCGACCAGACGTGCCAGTCCTATCCGGGCATGAAGAACGAGTCCCTGGCCTCCATCGCCGCCGCCCTCGACACGGCGGGGCAGGTCATGGTGGACAACGGCACCTCCACGGTCGCCACCACCCAGTACTCCGCCTCCTCGGGCGGCTACAGCACCGGCGACCAGTTCCCGGCCGTGGTCGACGCCGGCGATGCCATCTGCGTGAGCGCGTCGGTGTGCAACCCGAACCACAACTGGTCGGTCTCGCTCAGCGTGGCGACTATCGACGCCGCCTACCCCCAGATCGGGACGCTCACGTCCCTGGCTGTCACGGCGCGCAACGGCAACGGCGACTACGGCGGGCGGGTCACCACGCTGTCGCTGACCGGGACGGGCGGCACCACGTCGGTCACCGGTGACGGGTTCGCCGCCGCCATGAACCTCAAGTCGGACTGGTTCTCCCTCGGCAACCAGCCCAGTGGTGGGGTGGGGGGCTACTGGATGAGCGCGGCCGACGGCGGGGTCTTCACCTTCGGCAACGCGCCGTACGACGGCAGCATGGGCGGCACCCACCTGAACCAGCCCATCGTGGGGCTGGCGGCCACCAGCGACGCCAAGGGGTACTGGGAGGTGGCGGCCGACGGCGGGATCTTCAGCTACGGCGACGCCCACTTCTGGGGCAGCACCGGCAGCCTCAAGCTGAACCAGCCCATCGTGGGCATGGTGCCCACGCACGACGGCGGCGGCTACTGGCTCATCGCCTCCGACGGCGGCCTCTTCAGCTTCGGCGACGCCGTGTTCCACGGATCGCTGGGCAACTCGCCTCCGTCCACGCCCATCGTGGGCGTCGCCCCCACGCCCGACGGCGGCGGCTACTGGATGCTCGAGTCCGATGGCGCGGTGCACGCCTTCGGCGACGCGCCCACCCTCGCCCTGGCGGCCGACTCGCCTGGCCTCGCGCTGGCCCGGAGCCCCATGACGGCCATGGTCCCCACCCCGACCGGCCAGGGCTACCTGGTGGTCGACCGCTCGGGGCAGGCCTTCAGCTTCGGCGACGCCCCCTACTTCGGCGACGTGGCCGCCACCACGCCCGGTTACACGGGCCACATCGTCGGCATCGCCGCCAGCCCGCAGACCCCGGGCTGAGGGGCGGGTCGCCGCGGCCGGGCTGATTCCGGCTGGCGGACCCTACGATCGGTAGAGGTCCAGCGACGGAGGCGTGCCCATGAGCCAGAACGACGAATTCTCACCGGACGAGCCGCTCGGGGAGGAGGTCTTCGAGCAGGGTGACGAGGCCCAGAGCGAGCGGGCCCGGCTCGATCCGGACTTCGTGGAGGATGCGGAGACGGACCCCTCGCTCGACCCCACCCTCCAGGTCGACGACCGCGAGCTCGAGGAGGCGGGCGTGCGCCTCGACGACCCCGAGGACCTGGCCACGCTCGATGGCGGTATCGACGATCCCGATGGCATCGCGGGGCGGGTGCGGCGTCCTGCGGCCGACGACGAGGGGGCGGAGGGGTGGGACCTCGATGCCCCGATCACCCGGGGTGATGCCGAGGATGGGGAGGAGGAGGAGCTGGAGGGGGAGGGGGACGGCTGACGTCAGAGTGCGGCGGGGCGGGGGCGGCGGGTCTGGTCGGCAACGGTCACGCCAGTACCACCAGGGCTGTCACATTCTGGTGTGCCACGGGGTCATTGAGGAAATAGATCCGAACAGGACTCGATGACAAAAGACGGAAGGAGACCGCTCCATGGAACCTCGGCTCAACCCCTTTGACCATCCCGATCTGGCGAAATTCGCCAAGCACATCATTGCGGCCGGCGCGGTCGTGACCGGCTCACCCTTGCCGGCCGCGACCCAGGAGCTGGTGAAGATCCGGGCCAGCCAGATCAACGGGTGTGCCGGCTGCCTCGACATGCACACCAAGGAGGCCCAGGAACGCGGCGAAACCTCGGTCCGGCTGCACCTGGTCGCCGCCTGGAGAGAGGCGACCGTCTTCACCGAGGCCGAGAAGGCCGCGTTGGAACTGACCGAGCAAGGGACGCGGCTCGCCGATGGCAGCGGCGTCTCCGACGACGCCTGGTCGCACGCGGCCAAGCACTACGACGACGAGCAGCTCGGCGCCCTGGTGTGCCTCATCGCTCTCATCAATGCCTTCAACCGGCTGAACGTCATCACCCAGCAGCCCGGCGGTAACTACCAGCCCGGCCAGTACGCATGAGCATGCTCAGCGCCCGTCCGGGCTGAACTCGGCTCACGCGAAGAGATCGGACACGCTCTCGCGGCGGAAGATCCTCCCGATGGCCTCGCCGAAGAGGCCGGCCACCGAGATAACCTCAACCTTGCCCGACAAGGCGACCGGTTGGGTCTCCACGCTGTCGGTCATGAAGAGCCGCTCAATGGGGCTGGCCTCGAGTCGCTCGACGGCAGACCCGGTGAGCAGCCCATGGCTGACCGCGGCGTAGACCGAGGCGGCACCTCGTTCGATGACGATGCGGGCGGCATCGACCAGCGTGCCGGCGGAAATGGTGAAGTCGTCGACGATCAGCGCGGTCCGGCCTTCCACCGATCCGATCAGCTCGACCACCTCCGCCGACTCGGAGTGGTCGACCCGACGCTTGTCGGCGATGGCCAGCGGAGCGTGGAGCCGTTCGGACCATTGGCGGGCCTTCTTGGCGAACCCGGCGTCGGGAGCGACCACGACGAGGCCCGGCAGTGACTTGGCCGAGATGGCCCCGCACAGAACGGGGAGCGCGTAAAGGTCGTCGACGGGGACCTTGAAGAAGCCTTGGACCTGGGGGGCGTGCAGGTCGAGGGTGACCACCCGGTCAACTCCCGCGGCCTCGATGGCGTCCGCGCACACCCGGGCGCGGATCGAGACGCGGGGCTCGTCCTTCTTGTCACCCTTGGCATAGCTGAAGTAGGGAATCACCGCGGTGACCGACGCCGCACTGGCCCGTTTGAAGGCATCGATCCAGAACAGCAGCTCCATGAAGTTGTCGTTGGCCGGAAACCCGGTGCCCTGAACCAGGAAGACGTCACGTCCCCGCACGTTCTCGAGGATGCGGACGAAGAGGTTGCCCTCCGAGAACTTCAGCGTCTCGCTGGATCCGAGCGGAGTATCGAGGTAATCGGCGATGGCGCCGCCCAGCTTGCGACTGGCTGACCCGGCGAAGAGGAGCAGCTCCTCGGACATGGCGTCACGCTACCGGACCCCAAAAACGTGCGTCATAGTGTCGAGATGCGACGGCTGCTTCGTGCCTCCGGGATTCTGGCCCTATTCGGAGTCATCACGGCTGCCGACGGTTGGCTGGCCACCCCCGATGTTCTCGCGGCCAGCCGCACCTACTCGGCGACGGATGGGGCCAGTCGACTGCCCACGGGACCGGAGATCTCGCTCCGCCACGCCGGACCCCTGGCGGTGAGTCCGTCCGGTGTGCTCTATGTCGTCGACGACTCGCGCCAGGTGGTCCTCGAGCGCCTGCGCAACGGCAAGTTCGCCGCGGTGGCCGGGGACGGGACGGCGGGGTTTGACGGAGACGGCGGTCCGGCCACCGAGGCTCAACTCTCCGATGTCGCCGACATCTGCTTCGGTCCGGGTGGTGAGCTCTACCTCGCCGACGGCTCTCGTGTTCGCGAGGTCGGCCGGGACGGCACCATCCAGACCATCGCCGGAAACGGGGGCTCGACCGGTACGGTGGCGAACGGTACGCCCGCGCTCTCGGCGGCCTTGGGGCCCGTGTCGTCCGTTGCCTTCAGCCCGAGCGGACAGCTGTACCTGGCGACGAGCTCCCAGCTTCTCCGCGTGTCGCCTTCCGATCAGCTCGAGACCGTGGCGGCCACGGTGTCAGCCGGGCTCAATGCCGACCGAGGGCCACTGAACGAGGTCGGGTCCATCGCCGTCGATACCCACGGGGACGTGTACGCCTCGTCGACCTTCGCGGGCTGGTCGCTCTTCGAGGTCTCGCCCGACGGTGTGGCGACGTACCTCGGGTACGATCGGCGAAGTGGCGGGAATACGGCCATCATCGAGCGAGGCCCGGGGGGCGTCATCGAGGCCGACGACGGGTCCAACGTCCTGCGGATCCAGGGGAGCCGCCTGGCCACGGCCTTCGCGGTCAGCCACCTTCGGGGCGTCAAGAATTTCGTCTTCATGGACTTCTTCGCCATTGCGCCCAACGGCACGCTGTACGCCGACGACTTGGGCCCACCGGCGTTTGAGGCGTACCAGCAGATAATCGCCGTCACCAACCGTCACGCCATCTCACTCTGGAAAGGGCCGCCGCGTAAGGGGTGAGGTTGTTCGCTCCCGGATCACTCCTCGAGCAGGCCGAAGAGCCAACTGGGTCCGACAACACTCGCACCGAGGTCTTCAGCGCGTTGCCGCAGCCCGCGATCCGCGCTGACCAGGATGACCTGGTCAGCGGCCGCTGCGATGACGTCAATGAGCGCGTCGTCACCGCTGCCGGCCGCATGGACGACCGACACCCCGTCGGTAGTGCCGACCCCCACGCCGTCGCGGGCCCTCCCTTCCAGGACCACCACCACGGGTGCAGTGAGCCGGCCCGACCCCACGGCGGCCCTCACCTGATGGACGAACCCGCGGGCTGCTCCCGCTCGGTCCCGCCACCAGCCGGTGGGACGAGAGCCGACGACATTCGCGGCGTCGATGACCACCACCCGAGTCACGATCCCTGTGGAGGTCCCCGAAAGAACCAGTGCACGCCGTAGCGGTCGGCCAGATGGCCGTAGGAACCGATCGCCAGGTGGTGCAGGTCGTCGAGGAGATCCTGGTCGGCGCCGACGGCCAGCTGGTCGAAGGCCGCCCGCAGTTCCCCGTACCGCTCCGCCTGCAGGAAGAGGGCGACTGTGTTGCCGGGTCTGGGCACCCGGGTGGGGTGGAGCCAGTCGGTGGCGGAGAACTCGATGGCGTCACTCTTCAGGTGGGCGTAGGTCACTTTGTGCAGCTGCTCGGGTGGTGCGTCCTTCGCCATCGGGCTGTCACCCAGCCGCGTCAGGGTCACTTCGCCGCCCAGACACGACTGATAGAAGGACATCGCCTCGGCGCAGTTTCCGTCGAAGAGCAGGAAGGGCGTCAGGTTCATCATGGTCGATCTACACTCCGGTGCTTGTCACTTGTCGTTACCGTCACGAGAGGGGAGGGTGTGTGAGCACGGCACGAAACGGTGAAGTCGATATCTACTACGAGGTGTTCGGCGACGCCAACGAGCCGACCCTGCTGCTGATCAATGGGCTCGGCTCGCAGTGCATCAACTACGCCGAGGCGTGGTGCCAGCTCTTCTGCGACGAAGGTTTCCAGGTGGTCAGATTCGACAATCGCGATGTCGGCTTGTCATCGAAGCTAAATGGTATCGATTACGCAATGACTGACATGAGCGACGACGCCATCGCCGTCCTTGATGCGTTGGGGGTCGACCAGGCGCACGTCATGGGGTGCTCGATGGGCGGGATGATCGTCCAACGGCTGGCCATCGACCATGCCGACCGTCTGCTCTCCATGACCTCGGTGATGTCCCGGACCGGTGAGCCGGGCTACGGGGACAGCTCCGAAGAGGCCCTCGCCTTCTTGATGGCACCACCGGCTCCATCCCGATCGGCCTACCTGGACAACCAGGTGGCCGCCTTGCACGTCTACGGGTCGAAGCCCGAATGGCTGGACGAGAAACTGATTCGTGACCGCGCCGCCGCCGCGTACGACCGATGCTTCTGTCCGGCGGGGATCGGCCGACAGATGCGTGCGGTCGGCCACGACGGTTCCCGGGCCGCCGCGCTGGCCCACGTCGACCTGCCGGCCCTTGTCATCCACGGTAGTCGGGACACCCTCATCGCCCCCAGCGGAGGCCGCCAGACCGCCGAACTCATCCCGGGGGCGAGATATCACGAGATCGAGGGCATGGGCCACGACTATCCGCCGCCGGTGTGGAGGGAATGGGTCGGTGTCTGGTCGGAGTTCGTG
>DASXZJ010000171.1:0-67418 GCA_036502025.1 Acidimicrobiales bacterium
AGCCTGCTCTCGGTGCAAGATCTCGACCGACTCACCGTCGCCCAAGGACTCGGCCCCGGCGCTCACCAAGGCATCGATTGCTTCGCTCAGGAGGTCTAACCCCATGGAGCTATGGAAGCACGTGGATGTGACATTTCCGCGACCCAAGGCCAAGAGACCCGCCCTGGCAAACCACGCCCTGAAAAACGACCCTAAAACGCAGAGAGAAGCCGGTCGAACGTCGCCGTCATAGCGCGCTTGGCGGCACCTGCATCCTCCGCCCGGGCGACCACCATCCCGGCCTGCATGACGGCGCCCACGAGCAGGTGGGTCAGTGGTTCCACCGAGTCCGCCTCCATCCTTCCCTGCTCGGCCGCCAAGGTGAGGACGGCCTTGATCGAGCCGAAGGCGTAGCGCTCATCCAGCTCGTGCCAGGCGTCCCAGCCGAGGACCGTCGGCCCGTCGAGCATCACGATGCGTTGCACCTCGAGGTGGCGGCACTCGTCGAGGAAGGCTTCGAACCCCCGGGCCAATGCCCGCATCGGATCAGTCTCAGTAATGGCCGCAGCCATGACCCGGGCCGTCACGTCGTCCTCCACCGCTTCGAAGGTGGCCTGGAACAGCTCCTTCTTGCCCTTGAAGTGGTGGTACATCGCACCCCGGCTGACCGATGCGGCGGCCAGGATCTCCTCGGTGGACGCCGCCGCGAAGCCCTTCTCGGCAAAGAGGCGGCGGCCCGTCTCGATAAGGCGGGAGCGAGTGGCCTCGGTGCGTTCCGCCTGCGTGGGCACGGTATTACTCTACATGGTCTTTACAAACAGACTGTTGGTATGTTACAACACAAGGCATGACACCTCAGACCGAGACCCAGATCAACCCAGCTGCCACCACCGCCACCACAGCAACCACCGCCACGACTGACACGACCGCCACCACCGCGCAGCTCATGGCCCGCCAGCGGGTCGAGCTCTCCGGGGGCGACATCGCCTACGCCGATCAGGGTGAGGGGCCGACGGCGCTCTTCGTCCACGGAGTCCTCATCAATGCCGATCTGTGGCGCAACGTGATCGTCGGCGTGGACGACATGCGACGGTGCATCGCCGTCGACCTTCCCGCTCATGGGGCCAGCCCGGCCGGATCGGCGGACCTCTCGCTCAACGGCCTGGCCTCCATGCTCGAGGAGCTCTGCGCCACGCTCGACCTCGGGCAGGTCGACCTGGTGGCCAACGACACGGGCGGCGCGCTGTCCCAGGTCTTCGCGGCCCACCACCCCGAGCGGATCCGCACGCTCAACCTGACCAACTGCGACGTGCACGACAACTTCCCGCCCGTGATGTTCAAGCCGTCGATCGAGCTGGCAGCTCAAGGCGAGTTCGGGCCCCTGGTGGCCGCCATGGCGGGAGATCTGACGCTCGCCCGCACCGAGGTCGGCTTCGGCCAGGGCTACCAGCACCCCGAGCAGCTGAGCGATGAGCTGATCAACAGCTATCTCGGGCCCTTCGTGGCCGACGGCGGGAAGGGGTTGGAGCGCTTCCTCACCTCGTCGAACAGCGAGGAGCTGGTGGCGGTCGAGCCGCTGCTGGCACAACTCCACGCGCCCGCGCAGGTGATCTGGGGGACGGGCGACCTCTTCTTCGAGCCCTTCTGGGCCGAGCGGTTGCGCAGCATGATTCCCGGGGTTGAGCGGGTGGCCGAGATCGCCGGCGCCATGCTCTTCTTCCCCGACGAGCGGGCAGACGAGCTGATCCCGCTGCTGCGCAGCTTCTGGGAGTTGCACGGCTGAGTGCTGAGCAGCCCACTACCGTGGCGACCATGTCTGAAGTCTCTGTGCGCTACGGATCGGTTGCCAACGGGTTCACCGCCCGCGTCCTAGATGTGGCACCCGACCAGTGGTCCCTCACCACGCCGTGCTCGGAATGGACGGTGAGAGATCTCGTGGCGCACGTGATCACCACCCAGCGCCGGGTGCTGGCCACGGTCGAGGGTGGTGAGGCGATGGAGCTGGATCCCGACGAGGACCTCACGCGCGCGTGGGCGGCGGCCAGCGGTGCCGTGATGGACGCGGTGGCCGACCCTGAGACCGCATCGAAGACGGTGTCGGGGATGGCCGGGGAGCAGCCGTTCGAATCCCTGGTGGGCCGGCTGGTCTGCGCCGACACCCTGGTGCACACCTGGGATCTGGCTCGAGCCATCGGGCGGGACGAGGCGCTCGACCCCGACGCGGTGGCGCACTGCGCCGAATTCCTCGGTCCCCTCGACGAGGCCATCCGCCGTCCGGGCGGCTTCGCCGAGAAGGTCGAGTCGCCCTCCGACGCCGATGAGCAGAGTAGGTTCCTGAACTTCTGCGGCCGCGCCGTCTGAGGCCGGCGTCGCCCTGCCGTGACCGCCTCGGATCGGGTCGGACATCTCCGCCATGCCCGCGATCTGATGGACCTCCGGTTCGCCGAGCCCCTTGACCTCGGCCTGGTCGCGGCGGCGTCCGGCTTCTCCAAGTTCCACTTCGCCCGTGAGTTCAAGCAGGCCTTCGGCGAGACGCCCGGTGCGTACCTGTCCCGGCGGCGGGTCGAGCGGGCCAAGGACCTGCTGCGGTCGGCCAACCTGAACGTGACCGAGGTGTGCATGCTGGTCGGCTTCAGCAGCCTCGGTTCGTTCAGCTCGCGCTTCTCCGAACTGGTCGGCCAGTCACCGTCCGCCTATCAGCGACAGCAGGTGGCACACGGCGGTCCACCGCCGATTCCCGGTTGTTTCCTGATGGATTGGAACCGGCCCCGACCTGACCCCCCGAGTTCAGCAATCCCGGAGAAGCCTCCGACCGGCCGCGAATTATAGGTTTGATCACCAGGACCCACCGATGGAGGAAATGATGATCAAGCGGCTTTCGCACACCAGTGTCTTCGTCCTCGACCAGGACTCGGCCAAGGCCTTCTACACCGAGAAGCTCGGCTTCGAAGTGCGCACCGACATCACGATGGGGGAGGAGTTCGAGGGCGGCGGGGCCGGCTTCCGCTGGCTCACGGTGGGCGCCAGGGACCAGCCCGATCTCGAGCTCATCCTCTCGAGCTGCTCCATGGGCCGGGCCCCCGACGCAGCCGAGCAACTGCGGACCTTGGTGGCCTCCGGTGCGATGGGCGTCGGCGTGCTGGCCACCGACGACTGTCGCGGCACCTTCGAGGAACTCTCGGCCAAGGGCGTCACCTTCCTGGCCGAGCCGGCAGAGCGCCCCTACGGGATCGAGGCGACCCTGCGCGACGATTCGGGCAACCTGATCAGCCTCACGCAAGCGTTCTCTGAAATGAAGCCGTAACCCGAGCAGGGGTGGGACAGCCGGCTATGCCGTCATTCGCCGTCGACGTCCATTGACGTGAACACCGTGGCGATCGGTGTGCCGTGGCGCAAGGCCAGGGTCACCGGGGTCCGCTCGGCTATCTCAGCCAGGCGCTGGCGTTGGGCAGGGTCGAGGTCGCCGGGAACCGCGACGGTCCGCGCGAAGGAGGCGTTCCCCTCCTCGTCGATGTCGTAGTGGATGTCGACGTCGATGCCGCTGAGCTCCCAGCCCTTTCGATCGGCGTACATCCGCAACGTCATGGCGGTGCAGGCGGCGAGACCGCTCACGACCAGCCCGAACGGCGAGGTGCCGGTGTCGCCGCCCCCCTCCGAGGCGGGTTCGTCGGCCACCAGGGGATGGTGACCGGCCCGGAGGTCGACCCGCCAGGGTGGGAGCGTCGAGCCTGAGGAAGCCGTGGCGTGGGCGATGTGACGTCGAGTCTTCATTGCCCTTGTCCCATCGGCACGGGAAGCTGGTCCACCCGCAGCGCCCAATCCGGTACCGGCGGGGGTCCCGGGAGCGACGCGGTGGCCACCGCCGGGAACCCGTCGATGTCGCTGCCCGGAGGGAAGACCGATCGTTGTTTGACGACCGCACCGGCGCGGACCACGCAGTCCTCGCCGAGCCGGCTGAAGTCACTCACAATCGCCCCCGGCTCAATGACCGAGCGGGCGCCGATCCGGCAGCCGTGGATCATGGCTCCGGGTCCCACGATGACGTTGTCCCCAATGATCAGGTCGTTGTGGGGTAGCAGATGCAGGACGGTGTTCTCCAGGATCTGCACATCGTTCCCGATCCGAACCGAGCCGTGGGAGTCACCGATGATCTTGACGCCCGCACCAATGACGGTGCGCTCGCCGACCACCACATCTCCGGTGATCTCGGCGGTCGGGAAGAGCGTCGCCGAGGCGGCGATGGTCGGCACGATCCCCCGGTACTCGTAGAGCTGGCCCATTGGAAGCGCCTCCTGAGTTGTCTCGATGGTGAAGGTTGTCGGCTCGGGGAGCGCCAGATCTCCACCGCGCAGCTCGGTCAGGCGTGCGTAGTCGTCTTCCGCGGCAGCGCGGACGATCCTGGCCGGGCGGCCGACGGCGACCACGTCGTCGGGCAGCACCATCCCGGCAGGCACGAGGGTCCCCTCTCCCAAGAACACGCGATCGCCGAGAGTGGCTCCCGGCATGAGGATCGACGCGTTGCCGACTTCGCACAGGTTGCCGACCGTGGCTCCAATGACGAGACACCGGTGGCCGAAGGTCGACCGCCGGCCGACGATGGTGGGCATGGCCGGGCTCCCGACCGCAACCGAGTTCTCCAGCACCGCCGATCCCGCGCCGACCGCCACCGACCCTTCGGCGGAGCGAATGACCGCGCCCTGCGCCAGCAGCGTGCCCTCGCCGAATCGGGCCATGCCGATCACCACGGCGGAGCCGGCGATCTGGACCGCCCCCGCGGGGGCATCGACGGCGCTCCCCGGCCCGACCGTCACGACGACGCCGTGTCCCTCACGAAAAGGACCCACGGGGCGAGCCGGTCGGCCGGCACCGTTCCGAGGCTGCCGCCCTCGAAGTCCTCCAGAGCCTGCAGGATCTCGTCCCTCGAACGCATCACGAAGGGCCCATAGTGCCCGATCGGCTCGCCTGTCTGCCTCCCCTCGGGATGTGTCACGACGGAGGAGACACCCGGAGGTCAGGAGACATCTCCACGGAGACGAAGCGGTATTTGGTCCAAGCGTCTGCAGCGCCCACGCACGAATCTCCTTCGATCCGGGTAAAAGTAATCCTGTAAGTCCGTAATCTCGGCGAAGGAGGAAGCATCGTGACCGACATTCTGGGCGGCACGTCCCCACCCGAAGTCGGAGCCCTGGACGCGTACTCCCAGGTTGTCGTCTCGGTGGCTGAGCAATTGGGTCCCCGGGTCGCCGCGGTGCAGGTCTCTCGCCCTCGTCGCGACGGCAGCATCGCGGTAGGGGCGGGCTCGGCGGTGGTGTTCACCAACGACGGCTTCATGCTCACCAATGCCCACGTGGTCGGCCGGGCAGAGGCCGGCCAGGCTGCCTTCGCCGACGGGACGTCAGTCCCGTTTCGCGTGGTCGGCAGCGATCCCCTTTCGGATCTCGCCGTCATACGGACCGATGGCGCAACTCCGGTGCCGGCCCGGCTTGGCGAAGCGTCGCAGCTCAGAGTCGGGCAACTCGTGGTGGCCGTCGGCAACCCGCTGGGATTGGCCGGCACCGTCACCGCCGGAGTCGTCAGTGCCTTGGGCCGCTCCTTGCCGACTCGAGCCGGGGAGAACGTGCGGATTGTCGACGACGTCATTCAGACCGATGCCGCGCTCAATCCAGGGAATTCCGGCGGGGCTCTGGTCATCGCCTCTGGCGAGGTCGTCGGCATCAACACCGCGGTAGCCGGAGTCGGGGTGGGCCTGGCCATTCCCATCAACTCCGTCACCCGCCAGATCATCGCCACCCTGATGACCGAGGGACGCGTCCGGCGGGCTTACCTGGGTTTGGCGGGTACTCCCATCCCGCTTCCCCCGCCCTTGGCTGCTCGACTCAACCAGAAAACTGGAATGCGAGTCGAGCAAGTCGTCTCGGGCGGGCCGGCGGCACGGGCCGGATTGCGAGTCGGCGACCTATTACTCAGTGCCAACCATGAGGCGGTGAGTAGTGCCCAGACATTGCAGAGGCTCATGCTCGGCGACGCCATCGGTCAGCCCCTGGCGTTGACCGTGCTCCGATCCGAAGCTCTGATCGACGTGATTGCCACGCCCGCGGAGCTGCGCGACGAGGAGTGATCGGCGGGCCTCTCAATCTGACGGTGCGAAGACTGACGGTGCAAAGAGCAGTGCCCTGAGTTCAGGCGGCTGGCCGATGATTCCTCGCGCCGCGTTGACGCCGTACAGCTCGGTGGCGAGGGCGAGCCCAGCGAGATCGCTGTGCAGTCGAGCTTGGGCCTTCCAGGCGTTGTATTCGGCGCGGCATTCGAAACCGTTCCCATCCCAGGCATGGCCAATCAGGTCATGGACGGCGCGAAAGCGATCAAAGGCTCCGCCGAATCCGCAGTCGAGAAGAGGGTGCAGGCGCTCTCCCGAACTGTCGGCGACGGTGACTTCGAGAGTTCGACAGGTCCGCACTCCCGCCATCATCTCCTCACAGCTCCCGTAGGGCTGGCGGCAGCGGGTAAAGACGATTCGTGTTGCCCCGGGGCCGACGGCTCGGGTGACGATGCTGAACAGACGATCGGTCTCAGCCTCCAGCTGCCGGTACGCCCCGATCACCTCTCCGTCACGATGGGCGCTTCGGGAGTTCAGGTACCACTCGCCAACCAGCGCCGGCTGGACATCGCCAACCGGCATGGCAGGCAGAGTTTCGATGGGTCCGTCGGTAGCGTGAACCGCTTCACCTCGCTGCATCCCCCACCTCACCCCAGTATGACTACGTGGTACGTCACGAGCCGGGGACATCTCCGACGCTGCCTCCCGAGCCATATTACGACGGAGCATCAGAACGGGCCCAGACCATCGCCGCCACCGCGTGACCGCGCTGATTCATCGGGGGTCGTTGTGGGTAGTTAGTCCCGATGCCGAACTCGCCTGCGTTCAAGAGAGCCTCAATATGTGACGAAAGCCCGCTCACGTCGACAAGTTCTTGTGACAGTTCCGGGGACACGATTCGAGTGCTGGTCGAGCACGCCCGCAACGGTGACGAACAAGCATGGGAGGCCCTTTTCCGCCGGTCCTACCCGAAGCTGCTGGCGTACGCGGCGCGCCGTTTGCCCACACCCGAGTTGGCCAAGGACGCGGTCGGAGAGACGATGACCCGCGCGGTGGTCAACCTTGATCGATTGCTGTTTGAAGGTGGCGGGTTCGACGCCTGGATGTACGGCATCGCCCGGCATGTGGTGATCGATGCCCAGCGCAAGTTGTGGCGCGAGGGTCCGGGCTTCATACCCGACACGGCCGACGTGGCACCCGAGCCCCCGGATAGAGCGGTCGAACGCGAGGACTTGGCCCAAGTACGAGCGGCCTTTTCTCGGTTGAGCCGAGCTGACCAGGAGCTTTTGGAGCTCCGAGTCGTGGCGGAGCTCTCGGCCGAAGAGGTGGGGATGGTGCTGGGACGTAAGCCGGGGGCAGTTCGAATGGCGCAAAGCCGTGCGGTGGAGCGCCTTCGGACGATCATGTTGGAAGGCTGAAACGGGGGGATTCGATGTATGACGATGACCGAATGTTGGAGCGACTCGCGCTGGCTCTGGCCCCTCCCGAGGTGCGACCAAGCGGCGCCGAAGTACAGATGATGCGGCGAGTAGCCGCCTTCTTACATGAACACTTGATGAACACACGTGCACGCACCGACGCGCATGTCTACCGCGCTGACCGCGCGGTTACCCAGTTGCCTCCTGTGGTCCTGGCTGAGTCCTCATCATGTTCTAGAACACCGTCGAAGGTGACCCGCCGACGTCGACTCGCCGACATCCGATTCATTACGTGACATCCCGGCGCCACAAGCGCTGGTGGTCTGTCGATTTGGGCGAATGGTGTGACGCAGGGACCCGTTCTCCGACAGACGGGTGAGAAGAGTTGAGCGGAATGGGCGGTTCGAGCTTGGGATTCGGCCCCCCTTTCGAAAGAAACCTCCTGCACCCACCGCTGAGGGAGCCATGCCTGCCGATCTCGTTGCCGCGAGGTACCAGCTGAACCGAGAGCTTGCGAGATCCGCCACCTTCGCGGTCTACGACGCCACCGATCATCTGGATGACCTACCAACCGGTATCGCGGTGCGGCTGGAGAGTGACCGGTTTCCGGCGACCGGCCGGCGATCTTTGGGTCACCGCCTGGGTCGGGTGGCGCACCCTCATGTGGTCGAAGTGCTCGATCATGGCGTCGTGGCATCGCGTGAGTTCGTGGCGTTTCGCCGCCCGCCCCGCAACTTGGCCGACGAGATCAGCCGCACGCCGAGCGCGTCGACTCGGATCGCTGGGCTCGGCGCCGACCTGAGCGCCGCGCTGGCACGACTGCACCGTTTCGGCGTGCGATCGGGGTCACTCCATCCGGGCCATGTCGGGCTCGAAGAGGACGGGTCGCCCCGTCTGTCACCCTGGCCACTCAGCGAACCGCCGTCGGGCTGGGGTGGACCAGAGGCGTGGACGGCGCCCGAAGGGGTGGCCGGAAGCTCACCGACGGTCGCCAGCGACATCTGGTCGCTGGGAGCGGTGCTCCTGAGTGGGCTGGTCGGAGTGGGACCTCATCACCTGTCGGCGGAGGGCGCTGATTCGCTGGCCGACCACCTCCGACATTCGGCCGACCCCGCCCTCATTGACGTCATCGGTCGAAGCATGGCCGGCGAGCCCGACCAACGGTTCGCTTCGGCCCATCGTATGGGTGCCGCCCTGCGAGAACGGCCCGTAGCGGCCGCTGGACTGGTGGCGCTCCTCGGCGCGAGGGCTCGCCACGTGGTCAGATCGCCGGCCTTGCGCTATGCCGTGCCGTCACTCCTTCTGGTGGCATTGGCCACCCTGGCCGGCGTGGGTCTGAACGCGTCCACCGGGTCATCCGACCGGTTGGCGGCGTGCCAGGCGAAGTCCTGCGGCTCCGTGTCCGCCCGTCGGGCGACCCCCGATCACCGGGCGGCCGGAAGTGTCGGTCCCGTGGTCGCCGGCGTACCGGCAGCGGCAATCGTTCCGAACGGACAGCCGGTGGCGTCGGCCCCGGCCGGGCCGCCGGCTGACCCACCCACCGTGCGCCCGGACGCCGCGGCACCCGCGAGCACGCCCACGACCTCGCCGAGCGCGACGCCGACGATGGGATCCCATCAAAAGGGCGGGACGCTGCAACTTCCCGGTCTCGGTTCGGCTCTCCGCGACGACGTCAACGATGGCGTGGCCCCACCCGAATCCCCCCAAGGGCCGGGCGCTCCCACGCTCGCCGGTCCTCTGGACAACGCGGGCGCGCCGGCGCCGCTGAGCCCGGAGAACCAGGCGAACAACCCTCAGGGGCCGGGCCGTCCCGATTTCGGGCAATCCGATCGGTAGCCGTCGGCCAGTTTCGGCCGGCGATCTGAGGTTGGAAGCGTCCACGTCAAGAAAAGGACTTGGTGATCAGGCACATGCGGATCGACATCGTGATACCGGCATTCAACGAAGAGGGGCGGATCGACCGCACGTTGCGGGCGTACCGGTCATCGGTGGCCGATCCACAGACCCGTTTCCTGGTGGCGTTGGATTCCTGCACCGACCGGACGGCCGACGTCGTGCGAAGCCACGCCGAGGTGGACGATCGAGTGGAACTTCACGAGTTTCCAAAGCTGGGCAAGGGCGGCGTGATCATGGAGTCGTTCCGCCGGTGCGATGCCGACATCGTGGGGTTCGTCGACGCGGATTGCGCCACGCCGCCCGCTGAGTTCCTCCGCCTGGTGGAGCTGATCGGCGGAGCCGACGGAGCCATCGCCAGCCGGGCCCATCCGAGCTCGGTCCTGCCGGGCCGCCGGGCTACCACTCGCCGCCTGGCTAGTTGGGTCTTCGCTCGACTGACGCGTCAGTTGTTCAGCCTTCCGTTCTCCGACACGCAGTGTGGGGCCAAGGTGGTCCGGCGCCAGGTCATCGAGGGCGTATTGCCGCTCCTCTCTTCGCGTGACTTCCTCTTCGATGTCGATCTGTTGGTCACGGCGGACCGGCTCGGGTTCCGCATCGTCGAAGTGCCGACCGTGTGGCTTGACCAGGAGGGGTCACACCTCCATGCCGGGGCCGACGCCCGACGGATGGCGATGTCATCCCTCCGGCTGTGGATGCATCACCGGGTGATGCCCATTGTGGGTCCGACGACGGAACTGCCGGGGCGTGCCGCGTGAGCGCCGTGGATGTGGCCATGGTGTCGCCCTACCCGAGCCAACAAGTAGCCACGATGCTGCCCAGCGGCGTCGCCGGCTACACCGCACGCCTGGCGTCCGCCCTCACCGACGAAGGTTTGCGGGTGCGCGTCCTGGCGCCCGCGGTTGAGGGTGAGCCCTCACTCACCCGCGTTGATGGCGTGACAGTGGAACGGAGCTACCGGCGAGGCGTGACCGCGCTCCCCGCTGCCGCAACAGCAGCCGGCCGGAGTGCGGCGCCCGTGGTGCACCTCCAGTTCGAGACGTTTCTGTACGGCGGCCCTCTGTCGATCCCCGGCGTCGCGCCAGCGCTGGCTGCTCTCCGTGGCCGCCAGCAGGGGCCGGTGGTGACGATGCACCAGGTGGTGGATCCGGGCAGCGTGAACCGCGACTTCACCCGAGTGCACCGGGTGCGGGTTCCCCATCAAGTGGCGCGAGCAGGGCTTTCGACGATCCAACGAACCGTCCTCGCTTTGTCGGCCGCAACCGTCGTGCACGAGCGCGCCTTCGAACGGATCATGCCGAGTTCCGTCGTGGTGCCCCATGGCATCGACGTCGGTGGCGCGGTGAACCCCGACGAGGTGCGGGCGGCCAAGGAGAGCCTGGGACTCAACCCGGACCGCCTGACCGCGCTGTGCTTCGGGTTTCTGTCCCCCTACAAAGGTCTCGAGGTGGCGCTCGAGGGCGCCGCTCTCGCCGGTGAGGCCGTCGAGCTGGTAGTGGCGGGTGGGAGCCACCCCCGGCTAGATGGGCACGATCCCTACGCGTCTGACCTCCAACGCCACTACGGCCATGTGGCCCGGTTTTCGGGGTACGTGACCGAGCCGGCCGTGCCGACCTTCTTCCGAGCCGCCGATGTGCTGCTGCTTCCCTATCTGGTGCCGTTCGCCAGCAGCGGTCCGTTTGCTCTGGCGCTTGGTTTCGGGACGCCCGTGCTGTGTTCGCCGGCCCTCGCCCGGTGCCTCGGCGCCTCGCCGGCCATGTCCGTGCCCATGGAGCCCGAGTCGGTGGCCGAACGGCTGATCGAGCTCGCTGCCAACCCCGTGCGACTGCGAGAGGTGAGCGCGGCCACCCAGCAGCTGGCCGGCGGTCGAACGTGGCCGGACGTAGCCCGACGCCATGTCGCCCTGTACGAGGAGGTGATCGATGCCAGTGGGACTGCTGGCCGGCGCGTTCGGCCAGGGAAACCTGGGTGATGAGGCCCTGTTGCACGCGTTTGTCCGGGCCCTCCCGGAATGGCGCTTCACCGTCACCACCCAGGACCCGGACGCGGCGGAGGAGCTCGGTTGCCTTCCGGTGTGTCCGAGACGCCCGGGGGCGGTGGCGCGCGCCGCATGGGGTGCCGAGGCCGTCATCGTGGGGGGAGGCACCATCTTCAAGAACCTGAGTGCGGCATCGGAGCGCCATCCGCATGCCCTCCTGGTCAATGCCGCCGCGCTGACCACGCTCTCATCCTCGGCCCGCCGACCGGTGGCACTGGTCGGAGTGGGAGCAGGAGTACTCGACGACCGGAGAGCCCGGATGTTGGCCCGCTTCATCGTGCGCCATTCCGATCTTTTGATACTTCGGGATGAGGAGTCAGCGGCCGAACTGGTTCGGGCCGGGACCGCGGGGCCCTACCGGGTCGGAGCCGATCCGGCCTGGACGCTGCTCAAACCACCGGACGCCCGGACGGCGCACGATTTCTCGGTGCGCATCGTGCCATCGGTCCATGCCGTGGGGGCCGATGGGCGGGACGGCATGATCCGGCGAATATCCGAAACGGCGCGTCGATTGCTGGGCGCCGGCCTCAAGGTCCAGCTGCAGGCCTGGCATCAGGCTCCACAGCGGAACATGGCCGACGATCGTTGCATCGTGGACCCGCTGGTGCGGCGGTTCGGTCCTTCGATCGAGGTCGTGCCGACTCCCGAATCGATGGTCGCCGCCACGCGTTCGATGGTGGGCGTCGGGAGCGTGCTGTCCTTCCGATTCCACGCCCTGGTCGCCGCCGCCGCCGCCGGCGTGCCCACCGTGGCGGTGGCCCACGAAAACAAGCTCGGCGCCATGTCCCGCCGGCTCGAGCAGTTCGCCGCGCCGGTCGATTTCGACGCAGCCGCGCTGGCCAACCAGGTGGAGCGTGCCGTGCGGGGACCTGGTCCCACGCCGGCGGTCATCAAGGAGCAGATCGATCTGGCTGAGGAGGGTTTCCGCCTTCTGCGGGTCCTGCTGTCGGGCGGTCGGTCCGAGGACGCCGCCTCTCTGGGAGCGCTGCCGCTGGCACCGTCGCCACTCTCGCAATGACGGTCGTCGCCGAACGGCCGGCCCTCCGCATGCCGGTCTCGGGCCACGCGGTCCGCGACCAGGTGGTCGTGGCCAGCGGCCAGATCGCCGCCGGGATCGGGAACATGGCGTTCTCCCTCCTCATGGCCCGCCTGCTGGTGCCGGGCGCCTTCGCGCAGTTTGCGTCGTTCCTGGCCGTGTACCTCATTCTCAGCATGCCGGCGTCGGCCATCAGCGCGGCGGCCGCCCTGGAGCCGGTTGGCCTGGCTCGGGCGCGACCGCTTCTCCTCGGCGGCGGAGGAGCGATCGGGCTCGGGCTGGCGGTCGCATCACCGTGGGTCGGTCCGGCCCTACGCCTGCCGGTCGCCCTTCTCGTGGTCCTGGGCCTTTCCGGCCCGGCTCTGGGAACACTCGCCCTGGAGCGTGGCCGGCTCTACGCCTCCAACCGGCATGCCCGATTGATCGCCAGCCTGGTGGCCGAGCCGGCCGTCCGCCTGTTGCTCGGCGTGGCCCTCGGCCTGGCCTTCGGCGCCGTAGGGGGAGCCCTGGGCGTGACCGCGGCCGGCTACGCCGCGCTCGAGATCGCCCGCCGACACCGGTCGCCGGTTGCGTCGTCACCGGAGGTGGATGCATCCGACGGCGGGACGGGTGCGATCACGGCTCTGGCGAGGCGGCCCGTCCTCGCCGGCCCGGCCCGGTGGGCCGCCTTCGGATTCTTGATGCTCGTGGTGATCCAGAACCAGGATCTGCTGCTGGCCAACCGGATGCTTTCGCCGGCGCAAGCGGGGCAGTTCGCCGTGCTGTCCACTCTGGGTGGATTGGCCGTCTTCGCCACCATGACGGTCCCGCTGGTCTTGTTGCCCCGATCGGCCAGGGGCGAGGGGGGCGGACTGCTGCCGGCGCTCCTTCTCACCACCCTCATCGGCGCGGCCGCGGTCGCGGTGGTGGCACTCGCACCCACCCAGTTGGTCGACCTCTTCTTCGGCGCTCGTTATGGCGGGGCGGCCGCCGTCCTCGTGCCCTACATGGCCGCCATGGGGCTGCTGGGGCTCGCTCGTGTCCTGGTGGCCCATCGCTGTGCCCTCGGGGCGGGACGCAGTGCCGTGCTCCTGGTGGGACTCGCCGTCGCCGGGCAGGCGTCCCTGATCGTGTCGATGGGCCACGACACCAGGTCGGTGGCGCTTTCGACCGTGGCCGCCGTGACCGGCCTGACCGTGTCGCTGGGGACGGCCGAAGCGTTCCGGGTGACCGCGCTGCGCCGGCGCCTGGCCAACCTGGCGGCGGTGCTGCGCCGACCGGTCGTGCTGGCGATCAGCGGCGTCACCGCCCTCGGACTGACCGAGCGGTTCATCGTGCCCCGGGGCTTGTGGCTCGACGAGGCCACCAGTGTCTTCCAAGCCCGCATGTCGTTCGGGGCCATGATCACCAACCTTCGGACGACCGACGTGCATCCGCCGCTCTATTTCTCGGTGTTGTGGGCGACCGTTCGGGTGTTCGGATCGGGTGAACTCGCGGTGCGTCTCCCCTCCATCATCGCCGGCGCGCTCGTCATACCCATGCTGTTCCTGCTCGGTCGAGAGGCCTACGACCGGCGTACGGGTGTGGTGGCGGCCGCGGTGGGATCGCTGGCGCCGATCATGGTGTGGTATTCGCAGGAAGCGCGGATGTACGCCCTCCTGATGCTCTTCGGCGTTATCGCCCTGTGGGCCCAGGTGCGTATCTTCCGGAGGGGAGGGCGCCTGGCCTGGGTGATCTATGCCGCCGCCAGCATCGCCATGATTTGGACGCAGTATTTCGGCGCGCTCCAGGTGGTCGTCCAGCAGGCGGCCTTCCTCTACGCCATCCATGCACGACATCGCCGCGGCGAGGGCACGCGTGAGCTAATGGTGCCGTGGGCGGTGAGCGCCGCCGCCATCGCGGTGTGCCTGGCCCCCCTCGCCCCGTTCGCCTACCAGCAGTTCATGGTGAACCAGACCGGCGGCAAGGGATTCGGAGGCCCCCAGCAGGTGGGAAGCGCAGCATCGCTCAGCGGGAACCATCTGACCATCTATGCCGCGTTGGCGAACCTGATCTGGGCCGTATGGGGCTATCACTCCAACGCCGTCATGGCCCTGCTGGCGGCACTCTGGCCCCTCGGCATGCTGTTCGCGCTGGTCCTTCTGGGCCGTCATCAGGGCCGGGTGACCACCCTGTTCGTGCTTGCCGTCCTGGGCCCGGGGCTGGTGATGTTCTGCCTCGGCATGGTCAAGCGTGACCTCTTCGACATCCGCTATCTCTCCACCACCGTCCCGGTCCTCGTCGTCCTGCTGGCGCGGCTGGTGACGGCCATACCGCGCACGGTGGTCGCCGTGACGATGGGCGCGGTCGTGCTGATGGCGTCGATGACGGTCGGGCTGATCGACCAGCAGTACAACGGAGCCAATCCTCGCACGTACGACTTTCGCGGCGCGCTGGCCGCGGTGGAGGCGCAAGCCCGGCCCGGTGACGTCGTGTACTACGACCCGGTGGACCTGCGCGAGGTCGTCGAGTACTACGCGCCGCGCTTGGTCCTCGAACCGCTGTCGTCCAAGCCCGGCCGGCCGGTCGCCGGGCACCGGTCTTTCGTGGTGACCAGCCCGTCGCTGACGAACGGGCCAGCCGACAAGGCCAAATTGACCGGGTTCCTCTCCACCTTGCGGGCGGAAGGTCGAGCGCCGCACCACCGAAAGTTCTCAAACGTCGAGACGTGGGAGTTCCAATGACGCCGTCAATGGTCGAGGCCGCCGAGAGGCCGGAGGGCGACCTCCGGCGAGCGACCCCCGTGTGGCGCAGCCCCGCCGAATGGCGCACCACGCAGAGGAAGCTGCGCCTGCTCATCCCGCTGAACCTGCTCCTGGCGGCCTGGTACTTCGAATGGTTGCTCCGCCCGGGACGGGTGGGGAACCCTGTTCTCTTCGGGCTCCTCGTGGCCGCCGAGATCTTCAATCTGGCTCAGGCCGCCGGCTTCTGGTGGACCTGCTGGCACGGTCGCGATCGCCCACCGGCTCCGGCGTGGTCCGGGGCGCCTCCACGAGTTGATGTCCTGATTCCCGTTTACAACGAGCCGCTCGACGTCGTGGCTCCCACCGTCGCGGCAGCCATCGAGCTCCTTGGTGCCCGGGTGACCGTCCACCTCCTGGACGATGCCGGCCGGTCGGACCTGGTCGAACTGGCACGTGAAGTCGGTGCGCACTATGTCAGGCGATCGGGCAACCGGGGCGCCAAAGCCGGCAACCTCAACCACGCGCTGGCGCACGCCAATGCCCCCTTCGTCGTGGTGTTCGATTGCGACCACGTGCCTGATCCCCGCTTCCTCACGGCGACGCTCGGCTGGATGCGTGATGAAGACGTCGGGTTCGTCCAGACGCCCCAATACTACGCCAATGCCGGGACGTGCCGGCTGGCGGCGGCCGCCTGGTCCCAGCAGTCGCTGTTCTTCGGGGGGATCGCCCGGGGCAAGGACGGGCTGGATTCCATGTTCTGCTGTGGCACCAACGTGCTGTTCCGCCGCCGAGCGTTGGACCAAGCCGGTGGCTTTCCCGAGGAATCGCTCACGGAGGACTTCGAACTCTCGGTCCTGTTGCACGAGCGCGGGTGGCGGTCGGTGTACGTCAACGAGGTGCTCGCCCAAGGTCTCGGACCCGAAGACGTGGCGTCGTACGTCAGCCAACAACGACGGTGGGCCCGGGGCTGCCTGGCCGCCCTCCCCCTGCTGATCAAGGCGGAACTCCCATGGCGCATCCGCCAGCAGTACCTGCTCTCGGCCATGTTCTTCCTGTCGGGCTGGACCTTCGCCCTCTACATGGCCCTTCCCGTGGTGCGGATCTTCTTCGGACTGCAGCCGCTGGCCGGAGCCACGGCGGACCAGTTCCTGCTGCACTTCGCCCCCTACTTCGGCCTCAGTCTGGCGGCGGTGGCCATCGCCGGGGCCGGTGCCTACACATTCGACGCCTTCGCGTTGTTGATCGCCAACTTCTCCGTGCAGGTCGTGTCGACCCTTCTGGTCATCGCCCGGCGGCGCGGGCGCTTCGTGGTGACCTCGAAACGGGGCGCCGAAGGGCCACAGCCGAGGGCGGCCCTGCCCAGCCTCCTCGTCATCTGCCTGCTGCTGTCTGCCATGGGGTACGCCCTGGACCGCAGCCTGACGGCGGCCAGCCTCAACAACGTGGCCTTCGCCGGGCTTCACCTCTCCGTGCTCACCGTCGGGTCGTGGTCGGCCCTGGTGGGGCGGCGTCGCACCTCGCTGGCCGTCCCGGCGCGCCGTGAGCGGCCGCAGCGCGAGGAGCTGGTCGCGTGAGCATCACCCCCACCCAACAGGCGCGTCCAAATAGGCCGGAGCAATCGGGATCCAGCGCGGCGATGCACCGCCGGGGCGCGGGGCGCCGGATGGCGGTCACCCTCTTCACCGTGCTGGCGGTGGTGCTCGGTATCGCCACGTTGTCAATTGAGGGCACCCGACTTCGGCACTCGGCCCTACCCTCACGTTCGAATCCCTTGAACGATGCCGCCCGGGCGCGCGCCGACTCGGTGGCGTTCCTCCAGCGCTATGTGGCGTCGAACGGTCGGGTGATCCGAACCGACCAGGGCGGTGACACCGTGAGCGAAGGGCAGGGCTACGCCATGCTGCTCGCGGTCGCCGTCGGGGACAGACGGCGGTTCGCCGCGGCGTGGCAGTGGGACCAGCAGAACCTACAGCTGGGCGACGGTCTCTTCGCCTACCACTGGAGTGGGGGCCGGGTGGTCGACCAGTCATCGGCAGCCGACGCCGACCTGGACACGGCGTGGGCCCTGGTGCTGGCGAGCCAGCGGTTCGGTGTGCCGGCCTACCTCACCGACGGATTGCGGGTGGCGTCGGCCATCCTGGCCAACGAGACGGCGGTGGTGGCCGGACGGCTGGAACTGGTGGCCGGACCGTGGGCGCGTTCGGTGCCCGCGGTCGTCGACCCCGGTTACTTCGCTCCCGAGGCGATGGGCGCGCTGGGGAATGTCTCGGGTGACGCCCGCTGGTTCCAGCTGGTGACGGACTCCACCCAAGTCATCGCATCACCCACGAGCGGGACTGGGCCCACGCTGGTGCCCAACTGGCTCGACCTCGAATCCGACGGGTCGGTCCAGGCGATCGGGTCCCCCTCGGGGGTGGGATCGCCCTCGTACGGGCTGGACGCACAGCGGGCCCCGGTGTGGTTCGCCGCCGGCTGCACCACGACCGAACGCGCGGTGGCGGCGGACGCATGGCCGCTGCTCAAGGGCGCCGCTGATCATGGCGCCCGGATCTCCTACAACCTCTCGGGAGCATCGCCGGCCAAGGATGTGAATCCGCTGGGCCTGGTGGCGGCGTCAGCGGCGGCCGGCGCGGCCGGCCACGCCCCCATCGCCCTGGCCCTCCTCAGCCGGGCGGACCGGCAGACGAGGCGGTTCCACACCTACTACGGCGACGCCTGGGCCGCGCTCGGACGGGTGCTCCTCACCACCGATTGGCTCTCTCCCTGCGCGCCGATCCATGACAAGGGGTGAGGGGATCGCCAGGATTCAGCACCTGGTGCACCGGGAGAGAGCCTGCTTGGCCAGCTGCCGAGGGTCCAGCCCATGCGCCGCGAGGATGTCGGCCGGATGCCCTTGCGGGAAATAGGCCACGGGGAGTCCACACGGGATGATGGCCGGAAGAGGTCCAGCCCCGGCCAGTTGACGGAGGGCGCTGGCGATGGCAGTGCCGACGCCGCCCTCCACCACCCCGTCCTCCGCGGTCAGGACGACCTGATGGCGCAGCGCGTCGCGGAGCATCGCCGGATCGAGGGGGGCCGCCACGCGTATGTCCCACACGGTGGCGTCGACCCCGACCTGTGCCAGCTCCCGGGCCGCGCCCTCGCAGGTTTCGAGCATCTTCCCCAGCCCGAGTAGGCAGACTCGCTCTCCGCGGTGCACCTGCCGGGCTGAGAGCCCCTGCCCGGTGACGCGGCGGCGGCGGGCCTCGGTCTTGGGCCAGCGCAGCGCGACCGGCCCACTGGTGATGGCGATGGCCTCAGCGAACATGGCGGGGACTTCCTCATAGGAGGACGGCGCCAGCACAGTCATACCCGGCACCTTGGTCAACAGGGCCAGATCCAGCACGCCGTTGTGGCTGGGTCCGTCGTCCCCGGTGATGCCGGCGCGGTCGATGCAGAAGATCACCGGTAAACGGTGCAGGCCGACGTCGTAGTAGAGCTGGTCCCAGGCCCGATTGAGGAAGGTGGAGTAGATCGTCACGACGGGACGCAGCCCCTCCATGGCCAGGCCGGCGGCGGTGGTCACCGCATGTTGCTCGGCGATGCCGACATCCATGAACCGATCGGGGTAGCGGCAGGCGAATTCGAGGAGCCCGCAGGAACCGGGCATCGCCGCGGTGATCGCCACGATCTCAGGGTGACGCGCCGCTTGGCGGAGCAGCGAGCTGGCAAAGGCCTCGGTGTAGGACGTGCCGGCGCTCGCCGGTCGTTTGAGCGGCAGCCCCGTCGCGGCATCGAAGGGCCCGATGTCATGCAGGCACTTCTCCTCGTCCTGCTCGGCCGGCGGGTAGCCCCGACCCTTGATGGTGTGAACATGGAGGACAACCGGACCCGCCGTGGCGGCGGCACGACGCATGGCGGCGTCGAGCGCGACCAGATCATGCCCGTCCACCGGACCCTCGTACCGGATACCGAGCGCCCCGAAGAAGGCGGCCGGCGCGGTCGGTGACGCCGTCGGCCGCTCGGCCGTGGTCAGACGGGAGACCGTGCGGGCGTACGAGCGCCCGTTGTCGTTGAGCACGATGATCACCCCGGTCTGGGTGGTGCCGATGTTGTTGAGCGCCTCATAGGACAGCCCACCGGTGAGCGCCCCGTCGCCGACCACCGCGACGACGTGGTGGGTCCCACGTCGCAGGTGCCGAGCCCGGGCCAAGCCGTAGGCGTAGGAGAGCGCGGTCGAGGCGTGACTGTTCTCGATCAGATCGTGCGGGGACTCAGCCCGGTTGGGGTAGCCGGAGAGTCCGGCGGCCCGCCGCAGTCCGGGGAAGCCGCCCGCCCGGCCCGTGACGATCTTGTGCACATAGGTCTGGTGGCCGGTATCCCAGACCACCCGGTCGAGCGGGGAGTCGAAGACCCGGTGCAGCGCCAGGGTGAGCTCGACGGCTCCGAGGTTGGAACCCAGGTGCCCGCCGTTGCTCGCCACCGCATCGACGAGGAACGACCGGATGTCGGCGGCCAACCGTTCCAGCGCCGCCGGGTCGAGGCGACGGATCGCGGCCGGGCTCAACCCGGGAGGGAGCGGGCCGATGGGCTCGGCCGCCGGCGGCTCGGTGAGGAGCACCGGCCACTCGAGTGACCCCGCGGCGAGCTTGGCAGGGGCCGAGGTGGTGGGCAGGGCGGTCACGCCTAGTGGATCGACACCAGCGCCCGCAGGGACTGGCGCAAGGAGCCCATCGTGGCAATGACGGCACTGGGCTCGTAACCGCAGTGGGCCATGCAGTTGGCGCAGCGCGGGTCCTTGCCGCGCCCGTAGGCGTCCCAGTCGGTGGTGTCGAGGAGTTCCTGGTAACTCTGGGCATACCCGTCGGACATCAGGTAGCAGGGACGCTGCCAGCCGAGGACGGAGTAGCTCGGGATCCCCCAGGCCGTACAGGCGAATTCCGTCTTGCCTTCGAGGAAGTCCAAGAACAGGGGGGAGTGGTTGAGGCGCCACTTCTTGCGCCGCTTGTCGGCAAAGGCATCGGCGAAGAGGGCCTGGGTCTGGGCCACCCCCAGGAAGTGTTCCTGGTCGGGGGCCTTCTCGTAGGCGTAGGCCGGCGAGATCATCATGGCGTCGACGCCCAGATCGTCGTTCAAGAAGTCGAGCACGCCGCGCACCGTCTTGGGGGAGTCGGTGTTGAAGAACGTGGAATTGGTGGTCACCCGAAAGCCCCGATCCTTGGCCGCCCGGATGGCCGCCACCGCCTGGTCGAAGACGCCCTCGCGGTCGACGGCCGCGTCGTGGCGCTCGCGCAGGCCGTCGACGTGGACGACCCAGGAGAAGAAGTGCGAGGGCGTGAACTTCTCGATCCGTCGTTCGAGGAGGACCGCGTTGGTGCACAGGTACACATAGACCTTGCGCCGGACCAGTTCGGCGACCATTTCGGCGATGTCGGGGTGCAGCAGCGGCTCGCCGCCGGCGATGGAGACCATAGGCGTGCCGGTCTCGTCGACCGCCCGCACCACATCCTCGACCGAGAGCCGCTTCCGCAGGATGTCGGTCGGGTGTTGGATCTTGCCGCAACCGGGGCAGGACAGGTTGCAGGCGAAGAGCGGTTCGATCTCGACGATGAACGGATAGCGCTTGGTCCCCTTGATCCGCTGGCGCAGCAGATGGCTGCCGATCCGGATGTTCTGCCGCAGTGGAATGGGCATCAGCGCACCTGCCTTGGTAGAGCGAATTGGACGGTTTCTTCAGTCGTTCGGTGCTCGGTCAGATCGACCGGCCCCAGCAGTCCCAGCGCGTCGATCACACCGGTCACCAGGGTGTCGGGAGCCGACGCCCCCGCGGTGAGGCCGATGGTGGTGGCGCCGCCGAGCCACTCCAGCCAGAGATCGGACGCATCCTCAATGAGTTCGGCCCGGCAGCCCTCGCGGCGCGCCACCTCGACCAGGCGTGCCGTGTTCGAGGAATTGGTCGAACCCACCACCAGCACGAGATCGCACAGCGGGGCCAGGGCGCGCACGGCGTCCTGCCGGTTCTGCGTGGCGTAGCAGATGTCCTGGCCGCTCGGGCCGACCAGACGGGGGAAGCGCCGGTGCAGCGCGGCGACGATCTCGGCGGTCTCGTCGGTGGCCAGCGTGGTCTGGGTCAGGTAGGCCACCTGCTCGTGGTCGCCGACGTCGAGATCCGCCACGTCGTCGGGGGTTTGCACCAGGGAGATCTGGTCGGGCGCCTCACCGATCGTCCCGACCACTTCCTCGTGCCCGGCGTGGCCGATGAGGACGATCCGGTGGCCCTGGGTCAGGTAGCGGCGGGCCTCGTGGTGCACCTTGGCCACCAGGGGGCAGGTGGCGTCGATCACCATGAGGTCAGGCCGGTCGGCCGCCTCGGCGCGGACGGCCGGGGAGACTCCGTGGGCCGCGAGAACCACCGTGGCCCGGTCGGGCACCTGGTCCAGCTCGGCCACGAAGATGGCCCCTTTGGCTTGGAGGTCAGCCACCACGTGCGCGTTGTGGACGATCTGGCGGCGCACGTAGACCGGTCGCCCGAATCGCTCCAGGGCGCGCTCGACGATCTCGATGGCCCGTTCGACGCCGGCACAGAAGGAGCGCGGCCCGGCCCGCAGGACGTGGTGTGGCCCAACGGCCCGGGCCCAGCGCTCGAGCGACGATCGGACGCCCAACAGGGATCCCACGGCGCGCAGTTGGGCCTGGATGGTCTCGTTCCGTCCCGTCTCGACCACCGTTCGCACGGCGGCCAGTGGATGGTCCGGCAGCTCTTGGGCCACCCAGGCGGACTCGGTGTCCCAGGCGATGGCTCCCGCGGCCGCGAACGCGGCCCCCTCCCGCGCCGAGGGGGCGGTGGCGGACGAGATGACAGGACCGCAGCGGACGTCGAGACCCAGTCGGTGCAGATCATCGGCCACCAGCGGGGCCGCTGGGAGAACACGCGGCGCCGAGCCGTCGGTGGTCCGCAGTTCGGTGGCCACCACCAACTCCCCGGTTCGCAAGGTTGGGTCCAACCCGCGGGCGGTGCCGCAGAGGGCCACCGGCGCGCCCGGGGCCAGCGCGACCCGCAGACGGCGCAGGCCGTCGGGGGCGCGGCCACGGCTCGAAGTCACGGTGAAGACGTTGCCCCCGATGGCTCCCGCTTCCATCCGCTCGGCTACTACCACGGCCAGGTCAGCCATGGTCCCACCCGTGGACGTAGCGGCCCAGGGCCATCACCGGGAAGATCAGGTGGTAGAGGTGGTAATTGATATAGAAGTCCCCCGGGAACCCGGTGCCGGTGAACGGTGTGTCGTCCCACGAGCCGTCGGACCGCTGGGTGTCGACCAGGAAGGCGACGGCGCTCTCGGTCACGGGACCGCGCTCGCCGGCGGCCAGCAGCGCCAGGAGCACCCACGCCGTCTGGCAGGCCGTGGAGGCCCCTCGGCCCTGGGCAACGGCATCGTCGTACGAGCGCAGATCCTCGCCCCATCCCCCGTCCGGGTTCTGGTGGGCCTCCATCCAGTCCACCGCCCGGCGCACGGCCGGATGGTCCGGGGCCAGGCCGGCCGCGATGACCGCCGGCACCACGGCACCGGTCCCGTAGGTGTAGTTGGCCCCCCAACGTCCGAACCACGAGCCGTCGGGCTCCTGGGCCTCGAGCAACCAGGAGACGCCCCGTGCGGTGGCGGGACCCTGCCGCCCCAGGATCGACAGCATCTCGACGACGTGGGCGGTCACGTCGGCGCTGGGCGGATCGATGAGCTCGCCGAAGTCGCAGAAGGGGAGTTCGCGACACAGGACCTGCGTGTTGTCGACGTCGAAGGCGGCCCACCCGCCGTCTCGGCACTGCATGCCCTCGGTCCAAGCCACCGCGCGCGCCACCGCGCCGTGGTCGGGCTGGGCGACGCGCCGAAGCGCCAGCACCACCTCGGCGGTGTCGTCGATATCGGGGTAGTTGTCGTTGGCGAACTCGAAGGCCCACCCCCCGGGGGCCAGGTTGGGCCGCCGCACGCTCCAGTCACCGGGGACCGTGATCTCCTGGTCCACCAGCCAGCGCGCCGCGTGGCGCAGTGCCGGGTGGTCGGGCGGGACGCCGCCGTCGGCCAGGGCCTGCACGGCCAGGGCGGTGTCCCAGACCGGCGACTGGCATGCCTCGACCCGACGACCTGCTTCGTCCTCAATGGTGAAGCCGTCCAGACCGGCCAGTCCCGACTGCATCACCGGATGGTCGAGCGCGTACCCCTGCAGGTGCAATGCCATGAGTGAGTACACCCATGGCGGTTGAATGCCGCCCCATGAGCCGTCGGCCTCCTGGCGTTGGAGGATCCAACGTTCGGCCGCGCCGAGCGAGAAGCGGCGCAGCACACCGAGGGGTCGCCGTTCGTAGGCGTGCAGGACCCGGTCGAGGAGTTCGAATCGACCGGCCCAGGTCGTGAGCGGGCGTCGCCCCGTCCTCGTCCTCGTCACCGACGCCGTCGCCGAAGCCGAGGTCGCATCCGCGTGCAACTCGTCGAGGTCGACGGTCAGCGGGCGGATCGGGCGATGGGCGCTGATCACCGTCAGGGCCACCACGGTCTGGCGGGCCCAGCACCCGAAGTCGTAGATATTGAGAGGGATCCACGGTGGCAGCAGCACCAATTCGGGCGGCAGCACCGGGAGGTCCTCCCAGGGCCACTGTCCGAAGAGAGCCAGCCAGATGCGGGTGAACACCCGGCTGGCGGCGATCCCGCCGGCTCGGCGAACGTAGGCCCCCGCCCGGCGCAGGTGCGGGGCGTCGATGGGGTCGCCGGCCAGTCGGAGGGCCACGTACGCCTCGATGGTGGTCGAGAGATCCGCCGGACCCCCGTGGTAGTTGGCCCACGTGCCGTCCTCGCGCTGGCGCGAGCGGATCCAGCGGGCCGAGGCCGCGGTCTGTTCCTCGGTCCGGATGCCGAGGAACTGGCGCAGCAGGAGATCCTCGGCGTCCATCGTGACATTGGTTTCCAGCTCGCCCTTCCACCAACCGTCTTCGTGCTGACGGGCCAGGAGCGCCGCCAGCGAGCGGTCCAGGCTGCTGGCCGCGGTGTCGCCGCTCGCCTCGACCACGGCCCGGGGTTGGCGCAAATGGATCGCCGCCAGCGAGGTCATCGGTCGCGCTCGGTCACGAAATGGGCCAGGGCTACCAACTCGTGCTTGGGGCCTGGCACCAGGGTCACGCGGTCGAGCGCGGCGAGGGCCAGGTCGAGATGGAGGTCGGCCAGGGCCATGGTCTCCCGGCGTCCTCCGCACTCGTCGATCAGCGCCCCGGCTCGGGTCACCTCCTCGGGCGACAGGTCGCCGTCGAGCAGGGTGCGGAGCTCGGCCCGGCGGCCGCCGGCCCGAGCCAGCGCGAGCGTGACCGGGAGGGTCTTCTTGTGCTGGGAGAGATCGCTCCCCACGGGCTTGCCGGTGTGGGCCGGCTCTCCCCATATCCCGAGCACATCGTCGACCGCCTGGAAGGCGGTGCCCAGGTGTGACCCGAACGCCGCCAGGGCTTCGACGGTCGCGTCCGGCGCCCCGGCCAGGATGGCGCCCAGGGAGACGGCGCACGACAGGAGAGCCGACGTCTTCCCGAACTCCATATCGAGGCACTCCGCCACCGTGACGACCGGCCGGGACTCGAAGGCCATGTCGTCGGCTTGACCGGCGATCATGAACTGGGTCCCCTGGGCCAGGCAATGGGCGGCCCGCACGCGCTCAGGTGTCGGCTCGTCGAGTAGGAGCTGTAGCGCCAGCGTGGCCAACGCGTCCCCGGCGATGATGGCCGGCCCGATCCCGTACTCGGTCCACACCGTCGACCGGTGGTGTCGCTCCAGATCGCCATCGATGATGTCGTCGTGAATCAGCGAGAAGTTGTGGACCAGCTCGATGGCCACGGCGCCGACCACTCCGGTCTCTTCGGCCGCCCCCGTCGCCGCGGCGGAGAGGAGGGCCAGCGCGGCGCGTACCCCCTTCCCTCCACCGGCCAGGTGGTGCTCAACCGGACCACGCTGGGTGGGACTCAAGCGGGCCACCGCGTCATCGAGCGCAGCCGCCACCACGAGGGCGGTGCGGGACAAGGTCGCCGCGGCCGTGACGTTGGCGGTGGGCGCGGGCGCAAATGTGGTCATCTCGCCACCTTCTCGAGGGTTCTCCGATGTTCCGAAACGCGAGGGGGTTCGGCGAGTTCGAGGCAGGCAGACGCGGCGCTGAGGCCGCTGCGCACGGCGCCTTCCATGGTGGCGGGCCACCCGGTGTCACACCAGGCTCCGGCCAGGAAGAGTCCCGGGACGCGGGTGCGGCAGGACGGGCGCCGCGAAGCCGTGCCGGGGATGCCGCGAAAGGTGGCGGCGCGTTCACGGGTGACCACACCGTCGAGCAACCGGGCGGTGCGGGCGGTGGGGTGGAGATCCCCGAGTGCGGTGAAGAAGGTGCGGATCAGCTCGGTGGAGGGCTGGGCGATGAAGGAGTCGGCAGCCGACAACGAGATGGAGAGGCACTGGCCCGAGCGCGCCCCGCTCGAGGCGGTTCGATCGAAGAGGAACTGGATCGGCGAGTCGAGCACGGCCGCCAGGGGCAGGTCGGTCACCGGGCGGTCCAGCACCAGGTGCACGTTGACGATGGGGGACTGACCCAGCCCGATCCCCGGCGGCAGCACACCGGTGGGGACGATCTCCTGAGCGACTTCGGGTGGCGTGGCCACCACCACGGCGTCGGCGGCGTAACGACGCTGGTCCGCCAGCACGGCGAAGCCGCCGTTGTCCTGATGTGAGATGGCCTGGACGCGGGCACCGAGCACGGTCTGCACCCGGGCCCGGCTCAGCGCCTGAGCGGCGTGGTCCCCGTGCAACTCACCCAGCGGCGCAGTGGACCAGCCGACGTCGCCCGCGTCGGCCCGGTCGAGCAGGCCGGTTCGGAACACCTTGACGGCGAGGGCGAGGGAGGCCTGCGACGCCGGGAGGTTCAGGCTGGGGAGCGCGATGAGATCCCACAGCCGCTCGATGGCCCGGTCGCCCTGGCCGTGCCGGGACAACCAACGGCCGAAGGTGATGGTGTCGAGCGCCGGATCGTCGGGGTCCAGGTGGCGCAGGGCGAGAGCGGCGCGGGCCAGGCGCAGGCGATCGGCCCGGCCGAGATGCGTGTAGCGAGCCAGTGCCGGACCGAGGTGCAACGGTGCCGGCAGGGAGCTCCGGGTGATGCTGGAGCACACACCCCCCCGAGGCGAGAGCACCGGGATGTCGAGCCGCCGCTGCAAGTGGACGCCGTCAGTGGCGCCGAGGCGATCCAGGAACTGCCGATAGGCCGTGCAACAGCGGAGGAACACGTGTTGTCCGTTGTCGAACGACAGGCCGTTGCGCCGCAGCGACCAGGTGAGCCCGCCCAGCCGCCGCCGCCCTTCGAGGAGCGTGACCTCGGCCCCGGCATCGGCCAGCGTGAGGGCGGCGCGCAGCCCGGCCAGTCCGCCGCCGACGACCACGACGCGGCGGGTACTCACAGTTGGGCACCGACCAGGCTCCGGCCGGCGATCCACACCTTCTCGGCCGTTGGCAGCGAGAGCCGTCCTCGGGTCACGGCCACGGGATCCCGGGCGATGCGCACCAGCAGGCGGTGGTAGATCCCGGCCATGACGCCCACGCAGGCCCGGCTGCGGCGATTGAGCAGGGGCAGCAGCGGCAAGCCACGCTCGAACCACTCCTGGGCGCGCTCACATTCGAACGCGACCAAGCGGGCCACCGCCTCGGGCGGTCCCGACAGATCCGGTGGGCAGCGATGGGCGGCGGCGTCGGCCGCCGGCAGGTAGACGCGGCCGTTCCCCCGATCCTCGAGGACGTCGCGCAGGATGTTGGTGATCTGGAGCGCGACGCCAAGGTCGTCGGCCCGCGCCACGGCCCTCGGCTCATCGGCACCGAAGACCGCCAGGGAGAGCCGACCGATGGAACCGGCGACGAGCCGGCAGTAGGCGACGAGGTCGTCGAACGTGGCGTAGGACGTCCCGAGGACGTCCATCTCACACCCGTCGATCAACTCGTCGAACGCACCGAGTGGAAGGTCGTAGCGCCTGTCCGCCGCCGCCACGGCGACCAGCACCGGGTCCTCGGTGTCCGCCGCAACGGGATGCAGGCTCCGGCGCACCTGGTCCAGCGCGAGAAGCTTGTGGTCGGGGGCCCAGGTGCCGTCACCTATGTCATCGATGCGTCGGGCCAGGGCGTAGACCGCGGACAGGGCTTGACGCTCGGGCACCCGCAGGAGCCGGATGCCGTACCCGAAGTTCTTGGCTTCCCGGCGGGTGATCTCCTCGCAGGCCCGGTAGGCCACCTCGGCGTTCACCGGGACCTCTTCACGGAGGAGGCCACCAAATTGGTCAGGACACGGGTGCCGAGGCGAAAGGGTCGGGGCCGGCACCGTCGGCCCAGCACGTCGTAGTCGGCGCGCGCCATGGCATCGAGCGCAGCCTGCCCGCCGGCGCCGAATCCGCAGACGGCGATCCGAGGACCGAGAGGGAGCGCCCGGGCCAGCGGCACCGCGGAGCCGAGCAGGCGGCGGGCTCGACCGGCTTGGTGCCGGAGCACCGCCCGGAGCGGCGGCCCGGCCCGAGGATCGGAGAGGTCCGATTCGCGGCAGGCAAATGACCTCAGATCGCTCTGGGGCAGGTAGATCCGGCCGCAGGCAGCATCCTCCGCCACATCACCGAGGTGCTCGACCACCTGTAGGCCGACACACACGTCGTCGGAGAGAGCAACGCGGGCCGGCGTGCTCTCACCGAATACCGCCAGGACGAGCCGTCCGACCGGGGCCGCCGAGAGCCGGCAATAGTCGACGAGCGCGTCAAAGGTTTCGTACCGGTGGACGACCTGGTCGCGCCGATTCGCCTCGATCAGGTCGCGGAAGGGCCGGAGCGGAAGATCGCACTGCGCCATGGTCGGGCTGAGCCGCCGCAACAGGGGATGGTCGGCCTGGCCGACCGCCGCCAGTTCGAGCTCGGCTTCGAGCCAGTCCAGCAGGGCCAACCGATCTCCCTCAGCCTCGTCACCAATGTCATCGGCCAGGCGGGCAAAGCCGTAGATGGCCAGGAGATGGCCGCGCACGGCCCGGGGCAAGAAGCGCGTGGCCACGGGGAAGTTCTCCGAACCTGCTTGCTCAACAACCGCGTCCACCGAGGGGACGGCCGACAATTGCTCAATCGTATAGTTCGGATGACCGGAGATTCATTATTGATATACGCACACCCACGTCGTGTCAATAGAGATCGCGCCGTAGTTCGCAGCAGAGCGAGCGCGGTGGTACGTCGAGGGCCGGCGGCGGCCAACGCGTGATGTTCAATCAAACATTCGTTGGCGTCGACTCGACGCGCCGACATCGGTGCCGGCGGCGCGTCAGGTGGCGGCGCGTCAGGTGGCGTCGAGTCAGGTGGCGTCGAGTCCGAGCGCGTCGTGCAAGAGGGCGAGCACCGCGGTGCGCACGACGAGCCGGGCCTGCTTGGCCAGGCCTTTTCCCGGCCGCAGATGCGGCTGCAGGCGGTCGGCCAGCTCGCGCATGAGCTCGGCCGTGACGCCGGTGAGTTCCGTGGATCCTCGTCGCTCCCGCATGGTGGCTTCCAGCAGGAGAGACACGTAGGGCTCAAGCAACTTCTCCAGGAGTGCGCTGGCCGGCCCGGCTGACACGGCTGTGCCGAGCTCGTCGAGCTCGTCGGCAATGACGTCGGGTACCGAGCGCACGGCAGCCAGGAAAATGGCGTCTTTGGTTTCGAAATGCCGGTAGAACGAACCCTTGGCCACCTCAGCCGCATCACAGATGTCAGCGATGTTGACGCGGGCGTAGCCATCCTGAGCGAAGGCCTCCCGGGCCGCCATCAGGAGGCGTGCCGGTGGCTCCGAGAGTGCGGCGTCTTCAAGATGAGCCGCCACGACCTGGTCCCACATCTCGGGCCGGAAGGCCTCTTCCTGGCCGTCAGGCAGCAGATCCGGCAGCACTTCGGCGATCGAGGCAAGGGACATTTGCCGCTCTTCACGAAGGATGCGGATCATGGCCAGGGCCTCGACATGCCGCTCGTCGTAGTGGAATCGATTCGCCGCAATGACGGTTGGTTCGGGGAGGAGGCCGAGCCGGTGGTAGTAGTGGATGGTTGGCACGCGTATCCCTGTGCGCTCAGCCAATTCGGAAATGGTGAACGGGCCTTTGACGCGGGTTGGCCGCTTGACTCGCCTGGTTATATTGACCTGTGGTGTCGTCCTGCGTGTCGCTTCTGACTGATTCCAGCGCGTGCCTGCCACCAGGCCTCCTCGGCCGAGCAAATCTCCGTGTGATTCCTATCGCGATTCTGATCGGCGATGAGGAACTTTCGGACAGTCCAGATGCTGCGCAACGGGTATACCGCGCCTTCGCCGAAGATGAACCAACCAAATCCGCTCCGCCATCGCTACTCGAGTACCTCGACGCCATTGATTGTACCGAGTTCGATGACGCCGTGATCCTCACACCAGCTGTCGAGTTCACGGTCATGTACCGCAACGCACGGTTGGCCGCCAACATGTCGCAGCGCCACGTCGAAGTCGTCGACACACGGACGGCGGCGGCGGGGCAGGGACTGGTCGCCGCCGTGGCGGTGGAGGCGATCGAGGCCGGCGCTTCTGTCTCGGAAGTGGCGGACGCGGCGAGAGATGCCGCCGGGCGGTCCGAGCTGGTGGCCATGCTGCCGGATCTCGTGTCGATTGAACGCAGCGGGCACATTCCCGCGACGGCACTCGACCACCGGGCGCACAGGGGATCCCAGCCGCTCTTTCGCTTTAGCAACGGCTCCATTGAGCCCCTGGGCCGGCCGGGGGCTCAATGGGATGGCCCTTCGTCCCTGCAAGCGGCCTGGCTGGCCGCCGGGGGATTCGAGGCCGAGCGCACCCTTTATTTTCACGCGGCTGAGGAGAGCGGGGCGGAGCGCTTTCGCTCGTATCTCGGTGGCCGGGCCCCCATCGTCGAGTTCAGCCCGGCGATGACCGTGCACACCGGTATCGGCTGCGTCGGCGTGGCCTGGCTGCGCCGAGCCTGAGGCCGCAGTCGACGATCTTCCCCGGCCGGGCGGGCCGGTGGGACGCCCGATCAAAGGAGTGGGGCGCGGATCACGGGTGTCGCGCCAGCCGGCTGTGCGAGCTGGGTTTTGAGGACCTGAGCCGCGTCTTGTACCGCCGGCGATGCGATCGACTCTTTCCGCCATTACCACGGTACACCAGGGTAGGGGCCTTGATGCAAGCGGTCCGGGTGTGCTGACAATGCACGCCGCAGGGCGAACCACGGGCCGTCGGCCCGACCGAGCGTCGGAATGAATACCGCCCCGAGGGGCTCACGGGAGGGTGGACCGATGACCAACTACGTGCTGGGTTTCGGGGAGATCGACCGATCGCAGGTCGCGGTCGTCGGCGGCAAGGGCGCCCACCTAGGGGAACTTTCGCGGATCGAAGGCATCCGCGTCCCGACTGGGTTCTGTGTGACGACGGACGCCTTCCGCCGGATCATGGCCGACGCGTCACCCATCGGCGACCGGCTCGATCGGCTGTCGCGTGTGAGCCCCGATGACCCGGAGGCGATCCTCACGCGCAGCGCGGAGATCCGCCGGATCATCCAAGGGATCGCCATCCCCGACGATCTGGCCGCGGAAGTCGTCCGCTCGGTCGCCCGGCTGGACGAACAAGCTGCCTATGCCATCCGATCCAGCGCGACCGCAGAGGACCTGCCGACGGCCTCCTTCGCCGGACAGCAGGACACCTACCTGAACGTCGTGGGGCCAGCGGCGATCCTCGAGCACATCAGCCGGTGCTGGGCGTCGCTCTTCACTGAGCGGGCCGTGACCTACCGCCTCCGGAATGGATTCGACCAGCGCAAAGTCCAGATGGCCGTGATCGTGCAGCAGATGGCCTTCCCGCAGGCGGCCGGCGTCCTGTTCACAGCCGACCCCGTCACCTCCAACCGCAAGATCGTCTCGGTAGAGGCCGCCTTCGGACTCGGTGAGGCCCTGGTCTCAGGCCGGGTGAACGCGGACGTCTACCGGGTGCACGACGGCGAAATCGTTACCAAGCAGATCGCCACCAAGCAGGTGGCCATGCATGCCTCACCGTCAGGCGGGACGCAGGAAGATGCGATCGACCCGGTGCGTCAGCCGCGGCCGGCACTGACGGATGCACAGGTCGTGCGCCTCGCACAGCTGGGCCGGACGATCGAAGCGCACTTCGGCCACCCCCAGGACATCGAATGGTGCTTGGGGGACGATGGGTTCCAGATCGTGCAGAGCCGGCCGATCACCACGCTGTTCCCCATCCCCGAAGTCGGCGACCAGGAGAACCACGTCTTCATCTCCGTCGGTCACGCCCAGATGATGACCGACGCCATGAAGCCGCTGGGGATCTCCTTCTGGCAATTGACGACCCCCCGGCCGATGTACGTGGCCGGCGGGAGGCTGTTCGTCGATGTCGCCTCGGACCTGGGGTCGCCGGCGAGACGCGCCGGTCTCATGGAAGTCTTTGGGAAATCCGATCCGCTCATCGGGGACGCGTTGAAGACCATCCTCGAGCGCGACGGGTTCATCCCCGACCTGGAGGACGAGAGTCCAGGTGCCGCGCCGAGTGGCGGCATGCCCGCCCCCATCGAAACCGATCCGGCGATCGTCACTGGGCTGATCGAGCGCAGTGAGGCCTCCATTGCCACGTTGAAGAACGACATCCGCGGGAAGTCCGGCCCCGCACTGCTCGATTTCATCCTGGCGGACATTCAGGAGCTGAGGCGGATCCTCTTCGATCCGCAGAGTCATCGGGTGTTCATGTCGGCCATGGAAGCCACGTGGTGGCTCAACGACCAGCTGCAGGCCTGGCTGGGCGAGAGGAACGCGGCCGACACGCTCACCCAATCTGTCCCCCACAACGTCACGTCGGAGATGGGGCTGGCGCTCCTTGACGTCGCGGACGTGATCCGTCCGTATCCCGAGGTGGTGACTTTTCTGCAAAACGTCGAGGAAGAGGACTTCTTGGACGAACTGGCCACGCGTACGGGCGGGCGGGAAGCCCGTGACGCCATCGGGGCCTACCTCGACAAGTACGGCATGCGCTGCGTGGGTGAGATCGACATCACGAGGCCGCGTTGGAGCGAACGCCCCACCACCCTCCTACCGCTGATCCTCGGCAACATCAAGAACTTCGAGCCGGGCGCGGGCGAGCGGCGCTTCGAGCAAGGCCGGCAGGAGGCCTGGGAGAAGGAACGGGAGCTCCTGGCGCGCTTGGGGGACCTACCGGACGGCGAGCGCAAGGCCGATGAGGCCAAGCAGAAGATCGACCGGGTCCGGACCTTCATCGGGTACCGGGAGTACCCGAAGTACGGGATGGTCAGCCGCTACTTCGTTTACAAGCAGGCCTTGCTGGAAGAGGCCGGGCGTCTCGTGCAGGCCCGTGTGCTTCGTGAGGAGGAGGACATCTTCTATCTAACGTTCCAGGAGCTCCACGACGTCGTGCGCACGAACCACGCGGATGATCAGCTCATCTCCCAACGCCAGGACACGTTCAGGTCGCATCAAGCCCTGACGCCGCCCCGGGTGTCCACGTCGGACGGCGAAGTGGTCGCCGGGGTGTACCGACGCGACGACATGCCGGCCGGCGCGCTCGTCGGCTTAGCGGTTTCGGCCGGGACCATCGAGGGGCGGGCCCGCGTCATCCTGGACATGGCGGAGGCCGATCTCGAGCCGGGCGACATCCTGGTTACGGCCTACACCGACCCCAGCTGGTCGCCCCTGTTCGTTGCGATCACGGGCCTGGTGACGGAGGTCGGTGGCCTGATGACTCATGGCGCCGTCATCGCGCGGGAGTACGGCTTGCCGGCCGTCGTGGGCGTCGAGCACGCCACTCGGTTGATCCGCGACGGGCAACGGATACGCGTCAATGGAACGGACGGGTACGTCGAGATCCTGTCCTAGACGCGGCGAACCCCCCGGTGGACGGTCGGGTCGGGTGTGACGGACAAGGCCTCTGACCAGCCAAAATGAAGCGCCCCCGGCAGGACTCGAACCTGCGCCACCGGCTCCGGAGGCCGGTGCTCTATCCGCTGAGCTACGGGGGCAAGAGCAGGGGACGATCGTAGTCGTGATGCGTGCGACCACGTCCCGGCACGAGATGCACCTGCCGTATCCTGCTCTCCCATGCCAGCCGATCACGATGTGATCACCGCCGCGGTCGAGCGGCAGCTCCTGCCACGCACCGCTTCGGTGGGCGCGGACGGGCATCTCCGCGTCGCTGACATCGATGTCCTCGAGTTGGCCCAGGAGTTCGGAACGCCGCTCTTCGTCTATGACGAGTACCACTTGCGCCAGGCCTGCCGCGAGGCGGTGGCGGCCTGGGGCGACGGAGTGGCCTACGCCACCAAAGCGTTCCTCTGTCGAGCCATGGCCCGGCTCGCCCATGAAGAGGGTATGCACCTCGATGTGGCGTCCGGCGGGGAGCTCAACGTCGCCCTCACGGCCGGCGTCCCAGCCGAGCGGTTGGTCCTCCACGGCAACAACAAATCCGAGGACGAACTGGCCGAAGCTCTCGAGTACGGGGTCGGCCGGATCGTGGTCGACTCCTTCGACGAGATCGCCCGCCTGGGACGCCTGCTCGACGCGGGACCGCAGCGAACCATCCGGCCGCGGGTCCTGGTCCGGGTGACCCCCGGGGTCGAGGCGCATACGCACGAGTTCGTGCGGACCGGGCAGGAGGACTCCAAGTTCGGGTTCTCGGTGGCCTCAGGCGCCGCGACCGAGGCGGTGGCCGCACTCGAGCTCCTGCCCGGAGTCGAATTGGTGGGTGTGCACGCCCACATTGGCAGCCAGGTCTTCGAGGCGTCGTCCTTCGAGCAGGCGGCCGAAGTGCTCGGTGGGTTCTTCGCGCCGCTGGATCTCCCCGAGCTCGTCGTGGGCGGAGGACTCGGGGTGCCGTACGTCAACGGTGAGCACGCGCCCAGCCAGACCGAGTGGGCCGAGGTAACGCGAGCCGCCTGTGCCAAGGCTGGTGTCAACCCTTCTACCCGTCTCTCGGCCGAGCCGGGCCGTTCGATCGTGGCCGCGGCGGGGATGACGCTCTACACCGTCGGCACGATCAAGCAACTGCCCGGGATCCGCACCTACGTCAGCGTTGACGGAGGGATGAGCGACAACCCGCGCCCGGTGCTCTATGGCAGTGGGTATGAAGCCTTCCTACCCCGCGAAGTTGACGCACCGCGACTCCGGCCAGTGCGCGTGGTGGGCAAGCATTGCGAGAGCGGGGACCTGGTCGTACCGGAGGCCCAGGTGCCCGAGGACGTGCGAGTGGGCGACATCTTGGCCACGCCGGTCACGGGTGCCTACGGCTACGCCATGGCCTCCAACTACAACAAGGTCCCCCGACCGGCGGTCATCTTCGTGTCCGACGGGACGGCCAAGGTCGTCGTGCGCCGGGAGACTTTCGAGGACCTCTCCCGCCTCGACGCCTGAGCGCAGCTCGGCAGCCGTTGGCGCGGCGGACAGCCTGTACCGTTGTCAGATGACCGGGACCGAGGCGCAGCCGCACCCGAGCCCCGCCGTGCGGGTGGCTCTGCTGGGCTGTGGCAACGTCGGCAGCGCCGTCGCCGAGCTCCTGGTAACCCGGCAGGACGACATCGCGGCACGTACCGGGATCCGCCTCGAGCTGGTCGGGATCGCCGTCGCCGATGTCACCCGCACACGGTCGGCCGCCATTCCCGTCGAGCTGATCTGCGGTGACGCCGCCGCCTTGGTGAACCGCGCCGACGTCGATGTCGTGGTTGAGACCATCGGGGGGCTCCACCCGGCCCACGAGCTCATTGAGGCCGCGCTGCGGGCGGGCAGACCGGTGGTCACCGCCAACAAAGCCCTCATCGCTGTCGCCGGAGCGGAGTTGGCCGACGTGGCCGCCGCCCACGCCGTCGACCTCTTGTACGAGGCGGCCGTGGCCGGTGCCATCCCGGTGATCCGACCCCTACGCGAGTCGCTGGCCGGCGAACAGATCGTCCGGGTCATGGGCATCGTCAACGGGACGACCAACTTCATCCTGACCCGCATGGAGGAGGACGGCGTCTCCTATGACGATGCCCTGGCCGAGGCCCAACGGCTGGGGTTGGCCGAGCGCGATCCGAGCGCGGATGTCGAGGGCCATGACGCCGCGGCCAAGGCGGCCATCCTCGCCGCCCTGGCCTTCGGGAGCGACGTGGTCGACGCCGACGTCCACCGTGAGGGCATCACGGGTATCAGCGCCGCCGACGTCGCCTACGCCAACCGGCTTGGTTACGCGGTCAAGCTCCTCGCCGTGGCCGAGCTGGTGGACTGGGGCCCCGAGCTCTCGGTCAGGGTCCACCCGGCCATGGTGCCGCGGGCACACCCCTTGGCCTCCGTTCGCGGCGCGTTCAACGCCGTCTTCGTCGAGGGTGCGGTCAGCGGGGAGCTCATGCTCTATGGCCGAGGGGCCGGCGGGGGACCGACCGCCAGCGCCATGCTCGGTGATCTCGTCGATGCCTCGCGCAACCTGAGGGCGGGCGCGCCAGCGCCGGCACCCAAGCGGATCAGCACGACCGTGCGGGACCAGGCGGATCTGCACTCGGCCTTCTACCTCAGCATGGATGTGGCCGACCGTCCCGGAGTTCTGGCCGCCGTGGCCAAGATCTTCGGCGATCACGATGTCTCCATCCGGGCCATGGAACAGGTCGGGTTGGCCGACGAGGCGCGTCTGATCTTCCTCACCCACGTCGCCCGCGAGGGGGATCTCCTCGCCACCATCGACAAATTGCGCATGCATCAAGCGGTGGACCGGGTCAGCGGTGTGCTGCGCGTCATCGGCGAGGACGGGGACTGAAATGGGGGCCGGCTGGCGTGGCGTGATGGAGGAGTACCGCGCTTTCCTGCCGCTGACCGACGACACTCCTGTGGTCACGTTGCTCGAGGGCGGCACGCCGCTGGTGCCCGCCCCCAGGCTGTCCGAGCGGATGGGCGCCCACGTGTGGCTGAAGGTCGAGGGCGCCAACCCGACCGGGTCGTTCAAGGATCGCGGCATGACGATGGCCATCTCCAAGGCGGTTGAGGAGGGGGCCAAGGCGGTCGTGTGCGCGTCCACGGGCAACACGTCTGCCTCTGCGGCGGCCTACGCGGCGCGGGCCGGGCTGACGTGTGTGGTGCTCATACCCGAAGGTCACATCGCCTTGGGCAAGTTGGCCCAGGCGCTGGTGCACGGGGCCAGGGTGCTCCAGGTGCGGGGAAACTTCGACCAGCTCCTGACCATTGTGCGCGAGCTGCCCGACCACGCGCCCATCACAGTCGTGAACTCGGTCAACCCGCACCGCATCGAAGGGCAGAAGACCGGGGCCTTCGAGATCGTCGACGTCCTCGGTGACGCGCCGGACGTCCACTGCATCCCGGTGGGCAACGCCGGCAACATCACGGCCTACTGGCGCGGCTATCTGCAGTACAAGGAGGCCGGTCGCGCCACGAAGCTCCCCCGCCTGCTGGGATTCCAGGCCGCCGGAGCGGCACCCATCGTCCTCGGACACCCGGTGGAGAACCCCGAGACGATTGCCACGGCGATCCGCATCGGGAACCCGGCCAGCTGGTATTCGGCGACGGCGGCCGCCAGCGAGTCGGGCGGGTCCATCACCGCCGTCACCGACGAGGAGATTCTGGGGGCCTACACCTTCCTGGCCCAGCAGGAGTCGGTCTTCTGTGAAGCCGCCTCGGCCGCTTCGGTGGCTGGGTTGATGAAGACCGGGGTGCCGGAGGGTTCCAACGTGGTGTGCGTGCTCACCGGGCACGGTCTGAAAGATCCGGACCTGGCCATCAGCCAGATCTCGGTACCCTCGATTATCGATCTTGACCTCACCACAATTCTGTCGGAACTGTCCCTGTAGACCTCCGCTCGGCAGGCGTCGAAAGCCCTGGTTGGGCCGGGGGTGTTGGCATTGGGGGTGGTGTCCCGCTAATGTAGGTACATCCCCACTGCGCTTCGAGGCGCTCTCCGCGGGTACCAAGATGGTCCCGGAGTGCTTCCCGCAGAGGTGATTGGGGGAAGATTCTCGAAACGAATCCTCTCTCCTCCCTGTTTCCCCTCGCCACGCGCGGACATTCCGAGCCGGCGATAACCCTCTACGGAAGAGGAGCCCGATGACTGCGGAACAGCAGCTCGAACGATCGGTTCTTGAAGGCAAGGAGCGCGACGAGCTCAGTGCCATCGCCCAGGCCATGTCGCTAAAGACGACGACCAGGACGAAGAAGGCCGACATCATTGACCAGATCTTGGATGCCACCGGCGTGACCGCCAACGGCGATTCCGGCAACGGCGGCAACGGCGACAAGCCGACCCGGCGCCCCCGAGCGACCGCCACCGCCGGTACCGAGGCGGCCGAGACCCCAGCCGCCGGCGGGTCGACTACAGATGGGGCCGACCAGGCTCCAGCCGACCACAGCCCCGCCGAGAGCGCCCCGGCGGCCGACCCGGCGGCCGACCCGGGTCCGGCCGTCTTCGTCGAACCCCCCGAACTGTCCGACGGCAGCGACACGACCCCCAGTCAGCAGAACGGCCACAGCAACTCATCGGGCCCGCAGCAGAACCGGAACCGTCAGGGTCAGGGCCAGGGCGGCCAGGGCCAGAACCGCAACAACAACCAGAACAACCAGGGCAACAACAACCAGGGCAACTCCTCCCAGGGCGACGGTGGCGACATCGGCAACCGGCGCAGTCGCCGGCGCCGTGGCCGCGAGCGCACCGGTCCGGGTGGCGAGCTGCAGGGTGGTGGCGCCCAGGAGCAGACGTACTCGGGCGAGATGGTCGAAGTGAAGGGCATGCTCGACCTGCGTGACGAGGGGTACGGCTTCCTGCGGTGTGACGGGTACCTGCCGTCGCCCAAGGACGTCTACGTCTCGATCAGTCAGGCCCGACGGTTCGCCCTGCGCAAGGGTGACTACGTCGAAGGGGCTTGCCGCCCGGCGTCCAACAACGAGAAGTACCCGGCTCTGTTGCGCATCGACACCGTGTCGGGCCTGGATCCTGAGGCGGCTCGCAATCGGCCCCGCTTCGAGGACCTGACGCCGCTCTTTCCCGACTCACGCCTGCACCTTGAGATGCAGGACCTGAGCGACAAGGACAACCTCACCGCCCGCATCGTCGACCTGCTCTCACCCATCGGTAAGGGGCAGCGTGGTCTCATCGTCTCGCCGCCCAAGGCCGGCAAGACGACGGTGATGAAGCAGATCGCGCACTCCATCGAGGCCAACAACCCCGACGTGCACCTCATGGTGCTTCTGGTGGACGAGCGGCCCGAAGAGGTGACCGACATGCGCCGGTCCGTCAAGGGAGAAGTGGTGGCGTCCACCTTCGACCGCCCGGCGGACGAGCACACCCAGGTGGCCGAGCTGACTATTGAGCGGGCCAAGCGCCTCGTCGAAGTGGGGCGGGACGTCGTGATCATCCTCGACGGCATCACCCGCCTCTCCCGTGCCTACAACCTGGCTGCCCCGGCTACCGGCCGGATCATGTCCGGTGGAGTGGACTCGGGCGCCCTCTACCCGCCCAAGAAGTTCTTCGGGGCGGCCCGCAACATCGAGGAAGGCGGCTCACTCACCATCCTGGCCTCGGCACTGGTCGAGACCGGCTCCAAGATGGACGAGGTGATCTTCGAGGAGTTCAAGGGCACCGGCAACATGGAGCTGCGGCTGGACCGCCGCCTCTCCGAGCGTCGCCTGTACCCCGCCATCGACGTGAATGCCAGCTCGACCAGGCACGAAGAGCTCCTCTTCGAGCGGGGCCAGCTCCAGCAGGTCTGGAAGCTGCGCCGTGTGCTCAACGCCCTGGCCAACGACGGCAAGGAGGCCGCCGGCCTCGAACTGCTCATGGACAAGATCCGCACCACGAGCAGTAACGACGAATTCCTGGCCGAAATCGCCAAGGGACCGGCTACCTAGATCCGGCCCGTCTTCCGGCCACCCGGGCCCGAGAACACCAGGCCGGACGAAGCCCTCCGGCCAGCCCCTACAATGGACCGACCGAATCGACGCAGGAGACATCATGAAGCCTGACATCCACCCCGAGTACGTAGTCGCCACCGTGCGCTGCTCGTGCGGCAACAGCTACGTGACCCACTCGACCAAGGCCGATCTCCACGTCGAGCTCTGCAACGAGTGCCACCCGTTCTTCACCGGGAAGCAGAAGCTGGTGGACTCCGGTGGCCGCGTCGAGCGTTTCCAGCGCCGCTATGGCGAGCGCAAGGGCAAGGCGAAGTCGTCGGCCGGATCGTCGGCGACCGCCGCCACCTCGGCCAGCGCCCCGGCGACGACCGAGGACTGAGCCCGGTTGTGACCTGAGCGGCCGCGGCGGTATCCCGCCCGGCCGGAGGGTCCTTCACTAGTCCGCTTCCATGCTCGATGACCGGATTGCCGCGCTGGAGTCGGAGTTCGCCGCCGTCGAGGCCGACCTGGCCAACCCCGAAGTCCTCACTGACTCCGATCGCGTCCGTGACCTGTCACGGCGCCACAAGGAGCTCGGCGAGATCGTGCGGGCCTGGCACGAGTTGACCGCCTCCCGGGCCGACGTGGCGGTCGCCCGCGAGATGCTGACCGAGGCCTCGGGCGATGAGCGCGAGCTGATGCGCCAGGAGGTCGAAGAGGCCGAAGCCTCGGTGGCCGAGCTCGAGGAGCGGATCCAGTCGCTCCTGCTGCCCAAGGATCCCAACGAGGGGCGCAACGTGATCATGGAGATCCGCGGCGCCGTCGGGGGTGACGAGGCCAACCTCTTCGCCCGGGTGCTCTACGACATGTACCAGCGGTTCGCCGCCCTCGAGAAGTGGAAGGTCGAGGTCCTCTCCGAGGACGCCTCGGATCGGGACGGCATCAACGAAGCCGTCTTCTTGGTCAAGGGAGCGGACGCCTACATCCGGCTGGAGCACGAGGCGGGCACCCACCGCGTGCAGCGCGTCCCGGTCACCGAGGCCAAGGGCCGGATCCACACCTCGACGGCCACCGTCACCGTGCTGCCCGAGGCGGCCGAGATCGACGTGGCCATCGACCCCAACGACCTCAAGATCGACGTCTACCGATCCACCGGACCAGGTGGGCAGTCGGTCAACACCACCGACTCCGCCGTGCGCATCACCCACCTACCCACCGGGACCGTGGTGGCCATGCAGGACGAGAAGAGCCAGATCCAGAACCGGGCCAAGGCCATGGTGGTCCTGCGGGCCCGCCTGCTCAAGGCCGAGCAGGACCGTCAGGCGGCCGAGATGTCGGCCCAGCGACGGGGCCAGGTCGGGGCCGGCTCCCGGACCGACAAGATCCGCACCTACAACTACAAGGAGAACCGGGTCACCGACCACCGCATCAACCTCACGCTCTACAAGCTCGACCAGGTCCTGGCGGGCGACCTGACCGAGTTGACCGACGCGCTGATGGCCGACAAGCGGGCCCGTCAGCTGGCGGGTGAGGACGACCCTCTGTGACCCGGGGTGAGTTGCTCCGTGAGCTCGCCGTCACCACCGGGGCCCGGCACGAGGCGCGTTTCATCGTCGAGGAGGTGCTCGGCCCGACCCCGTCGTCCCGGTCCCAACAACACCCGGTGGATCCGGCGGCCGTCGAGGCCACCACGACCTTGGCCCGGCGGCGGCAGGCCGGCGAGCCGTTGCAGTACCTCCTCGGCCACTGGGCCTTTCGATCGTTGGACCTGATGGTCGACCCCAGGGTGCTCATCCCACGCCCCGAGACCGAGCAGGTCGTCGAGGTGGCCCTGCGGGAGATCCGCCGCCTCGCCACCCCCAACCCGGCCATCGTCGATGCCGGCACCGGGTCGGGCGCCATCGCCCTGGCCCTGGCCACCGAGCTGGCCGGCGAGTGCCCCGGGGGGCGCCTGTGGGCGGTCGACGTCAGTGCGGACGCGCTGGCCGTGGCCGCGGTGAACCGCCAGCGCGTCGAGCGGGCCCACCACCGGGTCCTGCCCGTGGTGATGGTCGAGGGTCGTTGGCTCGACCCCGTCCCGGCCGAGCTCAAGGGGCGGATCCAGCTGGTGGTCTCCAATCCCCCCTACGTGGCCGAGGACGAGTGGGACGGGTTGCCGGCCGACGTGCAGCTCGAACCACGCCGGGCCCTGGTCGCCGGCCCGGGCTCCGACGGGACGCCCGGTCTGGCCGAGGTGGAGTCGGTATTGCGCCAGGCCTGGCTCTGGTTGGCCCGTCCCGGCTCGGTGGTGATCGAGCTGGCGCCCCACCAGGCCGCGTCGGCCACTCGGCTGGCGGAGGCGATCGGCTTCCGCGACGTCGGGGTGGCTCCGGATCTGGCGGGACGCCCCCGTGCGCTGGTAGGACGGGCCGGGTGAGCAGTCCGAGCATCGTGGGCGCCGCCCAGACCGGGGAGGTGGAGACCGCTCTGGCCGATGACCGGGTGGTCGTGGTCGCCGGGGAAGGGGGCTACCAGTTGGCCGCCGCCGCCGCCCGCCCGGTGGGCTTGCACACGTTGGACTCGCTCCTGCCGGCCCGCGCCGAAGGGGCGATCCCCCTGTATCTCGTGGGACACCGCGACCAAGCCGCCGAACTGGCGTCGGAATGGACCGACGAGACCCGCCAGCTGACCGAGCGGGTCTGGCCCGGGCCGGTGACCGTGATGGTGCCGGCCGGATTGGACGTCGCTCACGTCGCGGTCACGCCGGACATGTCGGTGCAGATCGGCATGTCCACCAACCGGACGCTGCGCAAGCTGTGCCGCGATGTCGGCCCGTTGCTCGTCGCCACCATGCACGGTTCCGACAACCGGCCGCTGCTCACCGCGGCGGACGCCGTGGCGGCCTGCGCCTCGGATGACGTCGCGTTGATCCTCGAGGGGGGCACGTGCGAGGGCCCTGGGCCGACGGTGGTCGACTGCACGGTGACACCGTTCGTCGTCCGCCATGAGGGTGCGCTGCCCGAGAGTTACCTCGATGCGACAATGATGATGGGACTGGGTAAGAAGAAGTGGTTCAGCCGTCGCCGCGCCGAGGCCGAGCCGGAACCCGACGGCAACGAAGACTGAGCGCCGGCCCCTCAGGCGCGGCTCTTCTCCCGTTCCACCGCGGGCAGCGTGCTGACCGAGCGTCGCGACTCCCAGTGGCTCCGCCCGAGGGCCCGGAAGTGCCCCGGCCGGTCGGTCAGGGCATGCGTGGCGAGCCAGAGTCGCTTGAGGTGGCGCTTGTAGCCATGCGCAGCGTCGTCCACGTACGCCGTGCGGCCGTGGAGCACGTGGTAGTTGTTGATGAACTGCATCTCGCCGGGTTGCAGGTCCATGTACACATTGAAGTCGGGGTCGTTGGCCATCTCGCTCATCATCTTGATGGCCGCCCGCGCCGTTTCGCTGAGGCGGGGCGCGTCGGCATGGCGCTGTGAAGCCAGGATGTACTGCGGAATGAAACGCACGAAGAGCCGCTCGTCGTGCCGGGTGAACCCGGGGACCGAGTAGAAGGGCCTGCTGCCGTCGGCCTGCTCGCCGCGGGTGTCGTAGGGGAGCTCCTCGTAGAGCGCGGCGGCCAGCTCGGGATGGTCCCGGACCATGGTGTTGTGGATGGCCACCGCGTTGGCCACGCAGGACAGGCCGCCGGTGCGGGCGGTGCGCAGGCACAGCAGGCCGACCAGGTCGGAGCCGTCGGTGTGGTAATCGAGGGCGATGCCGCCGAGCTCGTTGCCCCGCACCGTCGGGTCGTCGATCGTCTTGCCCTGGTCCGTCACGTCACCCAGCACATGGCCATGATGGTTCTGCGCCCAGGGCTCACCGAGGTGGAGGCCGATGCCCCAGTAGAGGAGGGTGAGCTCCTCGTCGGAGTACGCGCCGGCCTCGAGGGAGCTGATACGCATGAAGCCGCGCCCGTTCAGCAGCACCTCGACCACGTGGTCCAGCTTCGGGGCCAGGGCGTCGAGGGGGAAGTCGTCACGGGTGAGCTCCAGCGGGTCCGTGCTCCTGGCCGTGGCCGTCGCCAGGGCGTGCGCGAGCTCGGCCTGGTCGTTGTCATCCAGGCGAAGGGTCCAGGCGTCGGGGTCGGCCACGTCGACCGCCCGCCACTCCGCCGCCGGCTCGAGCTCTCGTAGTTCCATGTTCGCTCCTGTGTCCAGTTCGGTTCAGTTCAGTTCTGCCGAGGATCGCCTCGGGGCCCGCGCACGAGGCGACCGGGGAGGGCACCGGTCGACTCCCCGTCGCGGGCGATGAGTTGTCCGGCCACGATGGTGGCCGAGTAGCCGCGCGCCCGCTGCAGGAGGCGCTTGCCGCCGGCCGGGAGGTCGTAGGCCATGGTGGGCTGCTCACAGCGCAGCTGATCGAAGTTGATGACATTGAGATCGGCCCGCCTCCCTTCGGCAATCACGCCGCGGTCCCACAGGCCCACCGTGCGGGCGGTGCGGCTGGTCAGCTGCTGAATCAGCCAGCCCAGCTCGAAGAGGCCACGCCCGCGGTCACGGCCCCAGTGCGCCAGGGCGTAGGTGGGGAAGCTGGCGTCCGAAATGATGCCCACATGGGCTCCCCCGTCGCCCAGCCCGAAGACGGTGTCATCGTGCGCCATCATTTCCCGGCAGGCGTCGAGGTTGCAGTCGGCGTAGTTGGAGAAGGGGGCGAAGAGGAAGGACCGGCCGTCGTCCTTAAGCAGGAGGTCGAGCGCGAGTTCGGTGGGTTCCATGCCGCGCTCGGCAGCCATCACTTCCAGGCTCCGCTCGCGCGATGGCTCGTAGTCGGGGACCTCGCCCAGGGGGAACATCCGGGAGTAGTCGATCAGCCGGCGTTCGCGCGCCGGAGTCTCGTCCAGCAACCGACGGCGGAAGTCCGGGTCGCGCAGCGCGCACACCTGCTCGGTCACCGGCCGGTGGGCGATGGTCCGGTAGGTCGGATGGCCCGAGAAGGGGTGGAACGACGACTGCAGGCCGAGCAGCAGCCCGACCGGGCGGGGCGCCACCTGGGCCCGGATCGGTAGTCCTGCGGCCGCCGCCTGCTCGATGCGGCCCAGGATGCTCCGCCAGGCATCCGGCCGGTGGTTGTTCTGCGCCAGCGACACGGAGAGCGGGCGCCCCGTCAGGGTCACCAGGTTCTCGATGAGGTCGAACTCACCGTCGAGGTCGGGCGAGAAGTCCGAGATCAACTCCACCACGCCGTGCCCGGCCTCGGCCACGCCGGCCACGATCATCTCGAGCTCGTGGGCCGAGGCGCGCAGCGACGGCGTCGGGTCTCCGGTCGAGGTCCGGTGGTTGAGCGTGCGCGACGTGGTGAACCCGAGGGCACCGTCGAGCATCGCCTGGGTGGCCAGCTGCCGCATGGCCACCGCGTCTTCCTCGGTCGCCTCCTCCAGGCGGGCCGCCCGCTCTCCCATGACGTAGAGGCGCAGCGCACCGTGGGGCAGTTGGGCGCCGATGTCGATCTCGTGCGGCCGGGCCTCCACCGCGTCGAGGTACTCGCCGAAGGTCTCCCAAGACCAATCGATGCCCTCGTCCAGCACGGCACCCGGGATGTCCTCGACGCCCTCCATGAGCGAAATCAAGCGGTCGTGCGCATCGGGGCGCACCGGTGCGAACCCGACGCCGCAGTTGCCCATCACGGCGGTCGTCACGCCGTGCCAGCTCGAGGGGGCCAACGAGGAGTCCCAGGTCACCTGGCCGTCGTAATGGGTGTGGATGTCGACGAATCCCGGCGTGACCAACTGGTCGGTGGCGTCGATCTCCTCGGTGCCCCGCCCCGGCACCGCGCCCACGGCCACGATGGTGCTCCCGTCGACGGCGACATCACCCGCGGTCGGTGCCCCGCCGAGCCCGTCGAAGACGAGGCCGCCCCGGATGACCAGATCATGTGCCACCGCCACCCCCTTGTGGTGTGCCCGTTGGTGCCCTCCACCCTACGGCCGGCTCGCCGCCGGGGCGAGGTCGCGGTGAGCGACGTGTCCCCGACCCGCTCGAGCCCGGATTCCCCCACCACACGGCGAGGGCAAGGGCGTTCGGGCAGAATGTCCGCTGTGCAGGTTCGTGCGCAGACCGCGGCACCAGTGGCCACCGACCACGCGACCAGCACCCCGCTCGCTCTGGCCGGCGCGGCCCGGGTGTTCTTCGCGCAGCGCTCGCCCCAGATCATCACCCTGACCTTCGTGGCCTCCGTGGTGGGGCGGCTGGTCGTCGGTCGCTGGAGCTGGTGGGACCTGCTGGCGCCCGGCATCGTCATCGCGGTCCAGCCCTTCACCGAGTGGAACATCCACGTCTTCCTGCTGCATTTCAAGCCGCGCCGGCTGGGCTCGCGCACGGTCGACCCCCTGGTGTCGCGCCAGCACCGCGCCCATCACGCCGACCCCAAGGATCTCGGGCTGGTGTTCATCCCGCTCCCGGCGCTGCTGCCCCTGATCGGCGGCATCGGCGCGGCCTTCCTGCTCCTGTTGCCCCTTTCACGCGGACTCTCGGCCCTGGTGGGTGGGTACGCCGTGCTCTTCGCCTACGAGTGGACGCACTACCTCATCCACACCACCTACCGGCCGCGGCACCGCGTGTACCGCTACGTGTGGCGGGCTCACCGCAACCATCACTTCCGCAACGAGCATTACTGGTTCGGGGTGACGATGCACCTGGCCGACCACGTCCTCGGCACGTTCCCGGAGAAGACCGCCGTCGAAGTGTCACCGACGGCGCGCACGCTCGGGGTCAGGACCGTCTGAGTTCGCCTTGGACGGCAGATCGGACATTGGGCAGGGTGGACCAGGAATTATTATTCTGCGGTCATGAAGAAGCACGTGATGGTTCTGGGAGCCGGGTTTGGCGGGCTCGAGCTCGTGAGCCGCCTATCGGAGTCGGTGCCTGACAGCGTTGAGATCACGCTCGTCGACAAGAGTGACAAATTCATGTTCGGGTTTTCGAAACTCGACGTGATGTTCGGTCGTCGGCCGGTCTCCGAGCTGTGGCACCCGTACCGCAGTATCAACAAGCCAGGGGTGACCTTCCGACAAGAGACCGTGCTCTCCATCGATGCCGCGGCTCGGCGGGTCAGGACCGACGGCGGCGACTACGAGCCAGACGTTCTCGTCGTCGCCCTCGGGGCTGACTACGACATCTCGGCGACCCCCGGCCTCGCCGAGGACGGCTACGAGTTCTATTCCGTCGCCGGAGCTGAGCGCGCCCGTGACGTTCTCGACGCTTTCAGCGGCGGTACGGTCATCGTGGGAGTGCTGGGCGGATTCTTCAAATGTCCGGGGGCACCGAATGAGGCCGCATTGCTTCTCAACGACTACCTGTCTAGGCGAGGGATTCGTGAAGCATCGAGCATTCATCTCATCAGTCCTCTCCCGAGGCCGATTCCGATCTCCATGCGGACCTCCGATGCGATCGCGGCGATTCTCCAAGATCACGGCATCGAATACTCACCATCCACGACGGTGACCCGACTGGATCCGGGGACCCACGTGGCGCATCTCACGGATGGCCGCCAGATTCCCTACGACCTCTTCTTGGGTATCCCGGTCCACCGGGCACCCGAAGTCGTACTGACATCTGATCTGGCCGAGGATGGGTGGATCCCAGTTGACCCCGCCACCTTCGCGACCCGACACCCGAATGTGTTTGCGGTCGGCGATGTCACGAGCGCACCGGTTCCTCGCGCCGGCGGCATAGCGGAAGGCGAGGCGGCCACCGTCGCCGAGGTTCTCATCGCTGCACTGACTGGTGGCCCGTCCGCCGCGCCCTACGACGGCGCCGGAGCCTGCTATGTCGAGCTTGGCGACCAACTCGTCGGACGCATCGACGTCAACTTCCTGAGCTACGACACCCCAGTCGCCAAATTCACAGCTCCCACCGGCCAGCTCTTCGAAGAAAAGCAGGAGTGGGGGGCGACTCGCGCTGCTCGCTGGTTCGGGGGTTGACCGGTCGGGTTGGAGGCGAGAACCTGTACCCCTGCCGGATCTGGTGGCGATATCACGCATCGGAAGGCGCCGGACGGGGGCCGCGCCCAATTGTGGTTTCGCGCGAACCTGCCGCGCCTTGAAATGTCCCACGCGTCCACGCCGTATCCGAGCCGCTCGGGGCGGCCGTCGCTCGCGGCAAGAGCGTGACCCTCAGCCGTCGAGGGTGAGGAGGCCGTCCGCCGCCAGGGTGCCGGTGCGGCCGATGCCCTCCACGGCGCACAGCGCAGCGAGGGTGTCGACGTCGTTGATGTTGCCCCAGGCCCGGTTGTCCGCCGCCGTGCGGCAGGCGAGGATCCCCCGCTCGGGTTGGCCGTCGCGGTCGAAGGCCACGGTGTAGGTCTCGACGCGCACCGGTCCGGTCGCCTCGGAGTCGACCCGGCACTGGGGGAGGGCGTCCACCTCGGGCTGCACGTCACGCCAGGCGAACGGCTCGGCCCCGCCGTGCGCCGGCGGGCGCGAGGAGTAGAGCCCGATCGAGTGCTTGGTGGCGTACCAACCCAGTCCGGTGGCCATACCCACCGCACCCGGCTCGGCCCGCAGCGCGCCGACGAGCTGGGCGATGCCGTGCGAGGTGTAGTTGTTGCCCGGGCCACCGCCGAAGGTGAGGCCCCCGGTCAGGGTGAGCGGGCGGTCGGGGTCGTCGATGGGCAGCCCGAGTTCCTGGGCGGCCATCTGCACCACGGCGGGGAAGCAGGAGTAGAGGTCGATCGGGCCCACGTCGTCGATGCCCAGCCCGGCCAGCTCCAGGGCGGCCTGACCGGCCAATCGGATGGCGGGGGAGCGGTGCAGCTCGGGGCGGTGCGAAATGAACCAGTGGTCGTTGGCGTCGGCGCCCGCCAACGGGAAGACCCAGCGGTCCTCGGGCACGCCGGCCGCCCGGGCGGCCTCGACCGAGCAGACGATGTAGCCGGCCCCCTGGTCGACCGCCATGTTGGCCGTGCAGAGCTTGGGGTAGGGGAACGACACCATGCGGTTGTCAGGGGAGGGGTGCGCGATCTCCGCCGCGGTGCGTGGGCTGCGGATCCAGGCGTGGGGATTGGTCGCCGCCACCTGGCTGAAGCGCGACCAGAGCCCGCCGATGCGCTGGGCGTGCTCCGCGAGCGTCCACCCGTTGGCCGCTCGCCGCGCGTTCTCAAAGAGCGGGTAGGCGTGGATGGGGAGGATGACGCCGCGCGCCATCTCGAGATCGGTGGCGCCGGGCCGGTCGACCCCGAAGGGGACGGGCGGTGGGGTCCCCTCCACCGGTTGGCTGGCCCACGAGAGGGCCGGCGCGGCCGGGTCGCGCCGCGACTGGGCCCGCGTGTACATCGCCTCGGCGCCGGTGACCAGCACCACGCTCAGGTCCCCCCGCGAGATACGGCGGCAGGCGTCGTGCATCATCGCCTGCGGCGTGTTGCCCCCGATGGCCGAGAGCATGAGCTCGCCCGGGAGGTCGTCGGCCTCGAAGCCCAGCCGTTGCGCCACCAGGAGCGGCGGGTTGACCGAGCGCCACCCGAGGGGCACCACGACGCGGATGCTGTCGGCCCGGCGGATCAGGGCGTCGCCGGCCGGTGCCGGTCCGCCCGGTACCGCGCCGTCGGCATCCTCGGCAGCTGCCCGCAGGGCGCGGACCATCAGCTCGAGGGGCTCGGGCCGATCGGAGGGCGCGGTGTCGGGATCGGGGTGGATGGTGACCTGGCCGACGCCGACGACGACCGGGGTGCGCGGATCGAGGGCCATGGTGCGAGGACTGTACTGCCACGACCCGGACCCGCTGGGGCCATGGCCGGGCCCGCCCGGTGGCCGGCCCACGCCCACGCTCGCCCCCACGCTCGCCACCGCCTGCGCCCGGGAGGGTCGCCGGGGCCTCAGTAGACTTCGTGCCCATGCGCGTCGCCCTGGGCTCGGACCACGCCGGGTTCACCCTCAAGGAGGTGCTGAAGGCCGAGCTGGTGCGGCGGGGTATCGAGGTGGCCGACCTGGGGACCGACAGCGCCGAGGGGTCGGTCGACTACCCCGATTTCGGGGCGGCGGTCGGCCGGGCGGTGGCCGAGGGCCGCGCCGATCTGGGCGTCTGCACCTGCGGCTCGGGCAACGGGATCGCCATGGCGGCCAACAAGGTGGCCGGTGTGCGGGCCGCCGTGGTGCACGACGTGACGACCGCGGCCCTGGCCCGCCGGCACAACCACGCCAACGTGCTCTGCCTGGGGAGCCGCATCACCGGAACGGCCGTCGCCGTCGAGGCGCTGGGCGCCTTCCTCGATGCCCCCGAGGAGCACGGCCGCCACGACGCCCGCCTCGCCAAGCTGGCCGATCTCGACCACGGCCACCACCGAGACCAGCACGACCATGAACGTGAGGAAACCTATGAACGCCTTTGACGCGGCCCTGGCCGGCGACCCCGAGGTCGCGGGCCTCATCCACCAGGAGGAGCGGCGCCAGCAGACCACGCTGCAGCTGATCGCCTCGGAGAACTTCACCTCGCCGGCCGTGCTGGCCGCCTCGGGCTCGGTGCTGACCAACAAGTACTCGGAGGGCTACCCGGGCAAGCGCTACTACGGCGGCAACCAGATCATCGACGAGGTGGAGGACCTGGCCCGAGACCGGGCCACCGCCCTGTTCGGGGCCGACCACGCCAACGTGCAGCCGCACGCCGGGGCCAACGCCAACCTGGCCGTCTACCAGGCCCTGCTGGAGCCGGGCGCCACCATCCTGGCCATGCGCCTCGACCACGGCGGCCACCTGACCCACGGCTCGCCCGCCTCCATCACTTCCAAGGTGTGGCGCTTCGTGGCCTACGGCGTCACCCCGGCCAGCAGCGATCCCGACCACCCCGGTGAGGTCATCGACTTCGACCAGGTGGCCGACCTGGCCAAGCGGGAGAACCCCGCCCTCATCGTGGCCGGCTCCACCGCCTACGCCCGCATCATCGACCCGGTGCCCTTCCGGGAGATCGCCGACTCGGTGGGGGCCCTCTTCATGTTCGACGCCGCCCACCCGGCCGGGCTGATCGCCGCCGGCGCCCACCCCAGCCCCGTCGGTGTGGCCGACGTGGTGACGTTGACCACCCACAAGACGCTGCGCGGCCCGCGCGGGGGCGCCATCCTCTGCGACGCCGCCTGGGCCAAGAAGGTCGACAGCGCCGTCTTCCCCGGCCTCCAGGGCGGGCCGCTCGAGCACGTCATCGCGGCCAAGGCGGTCGCCTTCGCCGAGGCGGCCCGGCCCGAGTTCCGCCGCTACGCCGCCGACGTGGTCACCAACGCCGCCGCGCTGGGCGCCGCGCTCGCCGCCGAGGGCTTCCGGCTCGTCTCGGGCGGCACCGACAACCACATGGTCCTCATCGACCTGCGCACCTTCGACGAGGAGCTGACCGGCAAGGAGGCGCAGGAGGTGCTGGACCGGGCCGGCATCACGCTCAACCGCAACACCATCCCCGACGACCCCCGCAGCCCGTTCGTGACCTCGGGCTTGCGCCTGGGCACGGCGGCCGAGACCACGGCCGGCATGGGCCCCGGCGAGATGCGGACCATCGCCACCCTCATCGGTCGCACGCTGCGGGCCCGGGCCGACGAGGCCGAGGTCACCGCGGTGCGGGCCGAGGTGGCGTCCCTCTGCGCCGCCTTCCCGCCCTACCCCGACCTGCTGGTCTAAGCGTTGCCCGACATCGGCTGGTACGCGCTGGTGCTGGTGGTGGCAGCCGGCGCCACCGCCATCCTCACCGTCCCGGCCCGCCGCCTGTCGGTCCGGGTGGGCTACGTGGCCATGCCCAACGAGCGCAACATGCACACCAAGCCGATCCCCTACGGGGGCGGGGCGGCCATGTTCCTCGGCTTCCTGGTGGCCGTGCTGGCGGCGGCGGCCATCCCGGCCTTCCACTCGGTCTTCACCGACTCCCCCGAGATGCTGGGCGTGGTGCTGGCCGGAGGCGCCATGTTCGCCGTCGGCCTGATCGACGACGTCCGGGACATGTCGGCCCCGGCCAAGATGGCCGGCCAGGTGCTGGCGGCCAGCATCCTCTACTTCCTCGGCGTGACCATGTACGAGCTCAAGGTCCCCCTGGCCGGGTTCATCGTGCTGACCCCGGGCATCATCCCGCTCATCACGGCGGCGTGGGTCATCGCGCTGACCAACGCCATCAACTTCATTGACGGGCTGGATGGCCTGGCCGCCGGCGTGGTGGCCATCGGGGGCGGCGCGCTGGCTATCTACGGACTGCGCCTGACCGGGCTGGGCCTGCTGCCGGGCGACAACATCGGCCCCCTGGTGGCGGTCATCGCCACCGGCATCTGCCTGGGCTTCCTCCCCTTCAACTTCCACCCGGCCCGGCTGTTCATGGGCGACGCCGGGGCCCACTTCCTGGGCATCCTCATGGCCGCCTCGACCACCGTCATCGGGGGCCGCGTCCCTACCTCGGGACCCGTCACCGGCGTGACCTACTTCTTCTTCGCCCCGCTGTTCATCCCCTTCTTCATCCTCGGGGTGCCGATCGTCGACATGGCCTTCGCCTTCGTCCGCCGGACCGCCCGGGGTCTGCCTTTCCACACCCCCGACAAGGAGCACATCCACCACCGCCTGCTCCGGCTGGGCCACGGTCCCCGCCGGACCGTCCTGATCCTGTGGGCCTGGACGGCCATCCTCTCGGGATTCCTCCTGTTCCCGCTGTTCGTGCACCAGGTCAACGCCATCATCCCGCTGGGGGCGGCGGCCCTCGGGGTGGGCCTCTACACCCTCTTCCATCCCGGGTTGCGCAAGGGCAACGGGGACCCCTCGGAGAACGGCACCGGGGTGGTGCGGCCCCCGGGCTCGGCGGAGGGCGACCGGGCCGCCGAAGTGGTCCATTTGCCCTGAATTCCGTTTGGACGGGAAACGGACACAGATGCGATGATGACGCCTGTGTACCCCGTCCACCTCGCCTCGTCCGGTAGTGCCCACGCGGGCTGCCGGCCGACGGACTCCCACGCGCCACGCACCGCGTAAAGGGGAGGAAGTCGCATGCGTGGTCAAGTGAGCGTCGTCGTGCGCGCCCGGTCCGGTGACGGAACCGGGGCCCGAGCAGCCCGAACCGGCATCAGGGGGGACCGGCGGGCCCAAACCGCTGCCCAGCGCGGCCGCCTTCCTCGGCATGGGGCTCTCGGCCGCGGTCTGCGTGGCCATCGGGGTGGGGCTCGGCGTCTGGGGCGACAGTGCCTGGCACACCTCGCCGCTGTGCCTCATGATCGGGCTCGCGCTCGGTCTGGTGGCCGCGGTGGCCCTGGTCGTGACGCAGATCAGGGAGTACCTGTAGCAGCGGCAAGCCGGTCGCGGTGATGTCCGGACTCTCCGACCTCGAGGGCACCGCGCTGGCCAAGGTGCTGCGCCGCACCGTGGTGTCGGCGCTCATCGCCGGAGGCGGTGCCATCGTCGTCACCCTCTTCCTCTCCGAGCCGCTGGCCGCCGTCGGCATCGTGCTCGGCCTCGGCATGGCCGTACTGAATTTCCGCTTCCTCGACGCCGGCGTGGCCAAGCTCCAGACCAAGGGTGAGACCGATCGCAAGGTCCTGCGCCGGGCCATGGGCACCAAGACCGTCACCCGCCTCGGCGTCATCACGGTGATCGCCGTCGGACTGCTGTTCCTCAACGGCCCGCTGGGCATCGGCAGTGTGGTCGGCCTCGTCATCTTCCAGATCTTCTTCGTGCTCAACGTGGGCCGCGTGGTCGTGTCCCAGGGCATCCAATGATCGCTCTCCTGGCCGGCGGCACCATCACGATCGGTGACCACCGCGGCGTGGTGCACATACCGGGGTTGGGCACGGTCGATCTCGATGTCGTGTGGACATCGGCCATTGCCGCCGCCGTCATCATCACGCTCGGTCTCCTGATGGTGAGAAAGGTCACGTCGGGGGTGCCGGGCAAGCTCCAGCTGTTCTGGGAGACCATCACCGAACAGGTGACCGATCTCACCGATTCGGCCATCGGGCCCCAGGGCCGGAAGTTCGTCGGCCTCGGGGTGACGATCTTCTTCTTCATCCTTTTCTGTAACTGGATCGCCTTCATTCCCACCGGCGATCCCGGTTGGTTCCCGCCGCCGACCTCAGACGTCAACCTTCCCCTGGCCATGGCCGTGGTCGTGGTGGCGCTGCTGCACTACCAGTCGATCAAGGCGAGGGGCCTGAAGAAGTACTTCAAGCACTACGCCACGCCTTATGGCGTCATGACCCCCATCAACGTCATTGAGGAGATCACCAAGCCGATCACCCTCACCTTCCGACTCTTCGGGAACATCTTCTCGGGTCTGCTCATGATCAGCGTGATCGTCACCCTGCTCCCGGTCTACGCCTCATGGATCGGCCTGGTGATCTGGAAGCCGTTCGACGAGCTGTTCATCGGGGCCATCCAGGCCTTCATATTCGCTCTACTGACCATCATCTACCTGGGCTTGGGGATGAGCACAGATGAGCACTGATCACATTCACTTCAAATTCTCGACAAAGGAGAAGGACTAATGGCAGCAGACACAATGGAAGGTGCCGTCCGCATTGCCGGCGCGCTGGTCGGCGGTGGCATGGCGCTGGGCGGCGGTGCCATCGGCGCGGCGGTCGGTGACGGCCTGGCCGGTTCGCAGACCATCGCCGCCATCGCCCGCCAGCCGGAGATCGAAGCCAAGGCCCGCCAGTACTTCTTCATCACGGTGGGCCTGGTGGAGGCCATGTACTTCATCAACCTGCTCTTCATGGTGGTCTTCGTCTACGTCTTCGCGGCCAAGGCCGTCAAGTAACCATCGGGCTGGGTCCAACCCCGTCCGCCGTCAACACCGGATTGCCATCCGGAGACCGAGAGCATCGTGACCGCTGGAATATTCATCCTCCCCAACGCGACGTTCATCTTCCAATTGATCATCTTCCTCGTGCTGGTCTACGTGATCGGGAGGAAGGTCATCCCCCGGATCAACGCGGCGCTGGCGCAGCGCCAGGAGCGGATCCGCTCCTCGCTCGACGCCGCCGATCAGGCGCGCGCCGACGCGGTGGCGGCCGACGACGAGCGTCGGGCCGTGCTCGAGGAGGCCCGGCATTCGGCCCGCGAGGTGGTGGCCGAGGCCAACCGGACCGCCGAAGCGGTGCGGGTCGACTTCCAGACCCGGGGCCAGGCGGAGTACGAGCGCATGGTGGGCCGGGCCGAGGCCGAGGTAGCCCTGGCCCGCCAGCGCGCCGTTGACGAAGCAGCCAACCGCGTGGGTGAGATGGCCATGGATGTGGTCGAGCGCGTGGTCGGGCGAAAGGTCAGTGTCGAGGCTCACCGGGACCTGATTGCCGAAGCGGTCAGTGCCCTTCGTTCCGACGCCGCCGACGCCGCCGCCACTGGCTCGGGGGCGCGCCAGTGAAGAACTTCATCGTCGAGGTCGTTGTCTTCCTCGTCCTGACCTTCCTCATCGGGAGGAAGGTCGGCCCGATGATCAAGACGGCCATGGAGAAGACACAGGAGAAGATCCGGGCCTCGCTCGAAGCGGCCGACCAGGCGGCCGCTGACGCGGCGGCCGCCGACGACGAGCGCCACCACAAGCTGGAGGAGGCCCGTCAGAGCGCGCAGGAGATCCTGGCCCAGGCCAACCGGACGGCCGAGGCGGTGCGCACCGGCGCCCAGGCCCGGGGCCAAACGGACTACGAGCGCATCGTGGGCGGGGCCGAGGTCGAGGTGGCGCTGGCCCGTCAGCGTGCCGTCGAAGAAGCGGCGAGCCGTCTGGGCCAGATCGTCATGGATCTGGTCGAGCGCGTGATCACCCGTGAGGTGAGCGCCGAGGCGCACCACGAGCTCATTGCCGAAGCGGTCAGCGCCCTGCGCGCCGACGCCACCGGCGGCGCGGCTGCCACTTCGGGGGCCCGCCAGTGAATCCCGCCCTGCAGGGGTACGCCGCGGCGGTGGTCGAGTCCGCCGGTTCCGGGGGCCATGCGCTCGGCGACCTGGCCCACGATCTCGAATCGATTGAGCAACTGGTCCTGGCCAACGCGACGCTGCGGTCGGCGCTCACCGACACCGCCGTGCGTGGGGCCGTCCGACGGGCCGTCCTGCTCGATCTCCTGGCCGGCAAGGTATCCGAGCCGGCCCGCCGGCTGGCCGCCTTCGCCAGCTCGGCGGTGCGGGCGCCCGAGGTACCCGCCGCCCTGGGCTGGGTGGCCGCCCAGGCGCGTCACGCCGCCGAAGGGCAGGAGTTGACCCAGCCGCCGCTGAGCCTGACCCAGTCCCGTGACCGGGTCGGTGGCTACGCCACGGCCGTCTTGGAGGACAGCTCCACGGCGCAGCTGGAGTCGATGGAGGACGAGCTCTTCCGGTTCGCCCGGATCGTCGCCGACACCCCGGCCCTGCGGGCCGCGCTGGTCGATCGCAACCTGTCCGTCGAGGCCCGGCAGGACCTGGCCACCCAGCTGCTCGAGGGCAAGGTGGAGGCCGGCACCGTGTCGCTGGTGCGATTCGCCGTGGCCGGCGGGCGCTCCCGCGACATCGTGGGCACCCTGGACTGGCTGGTCGAGCAAACGGCCAAGGCCCGGGGCTGGCGCATCGCCCGGGTTCGTTCGGCGGCGCTGATCGAAGAGGGTCAGCAGACGACGCTGTCGCAGTCCCTGGCCACCCTGGCGGGCGCCCCGGTCGAGCTGCAGGTCGTCATCGACCCGCGGTTGCTGAGCGGCGCCGTCATTCAGATCGGCGACCTCCAAGTGGATGCCAGCGCACGAGGAAAGATCGACGCCTTGCGGGAGCACCTCTTGCCCGGAGGGTGGGAGGACAGTGGATTTCACGCCGCGACATCGCGGCCGAGGGGCACGACGACACCGACAAAGGGAGCAGGTTGATGGCAGAACTGACGATCGACGCCAGTGAGATCACCGCAGCACTGAAGAAGAACGTGGAGGACTACACCCCGACGGTCGGGACCGAGCAGATCGGCCGCATCGTCGAGGTGGGGGACGGCATCGCCCGCGTCTCGGGCCTGCCCGGCGCGGCGGTGAACGAGCTGCTGGAGTTCGAGGACGGGACGCTGGGCCTGGCCCTCAACCTCGACGAGGACACCATCGGCGCCGTCGTGCTCGGCGAGGTCGACAACCTCGAGGAGGAGCAGACGGTCAAGGCCACCGGCCGGATCCAGACCGTCCCGGTCGGCGACGCCCTGCTGGGCCGGGTGGTGAACGCCCTGGGCGAGCCGCTCGACGGCAAGGGCCCGATCAACAGCACCGAGACCCGCCGCATGGAGGTCCAGGCCCCGGGCATCGTCGGGCGTCAGCCGGTGAGCGAGCCGCTGCAGACCGGCATCAAGGCCATCGACGCCATGACGCCCATCGGCCGCGGGCAGCGCGAGCTGATCATCGGCGACCGCAAGACCGGCAAGACCACGGTGGCCGTCGACACCATCATCAACCAGGCCGGCCAGGGCGTGAAGTGCGTCTATGTCGCCATCGGGCAGAAGAACTCCTCGGTGGCCCAGACGGTGGCCACCCTCGAGGAGCACCAGGCGCTGGAGTACACCGTGGTGGTGGTGGCCTCGGCGGGCGACCCCGCTCCCTACAAATACCTGGCGCCGTACGCCGGGTGCGCCATGGGCCAGCACTGGATGGAGAACGGCGAGCACGCCCTCATCGTCTACGACGACCTGTCCAAGCAGGCCGAGGCCTACCGCTCGGTCTCGCTCCTCCTGCGCCGCCCGCCGGGGCGCGAGGCCTACCCGGGCGATGTCTTCTACCTGCATTCGCGCCTGCTGGAGCGGGCGGCCAAGCTGTCCGACGAGCGCGGCGGCGGCTCGCTGACCGCCCTGCCGGTCATCGAGACCAAGGCGGGCGACATCTCGGCCTACATCCCGACCAACGTGATCTCCATCACCGACGGCCAGGTCTTCTTGGAGTCCGACCTCTTCAACTCGGGTATCCGCCCCGCCATCAACGTCGGCAACTCGGTCAGCCGGGTCGGCAGCGCCGCCCAGGTCAAGGCGATGAAGCAGGTGTCGGGCACGCTCAAGCTGGACCTGGCCCAGTTCCGCGAGCTCGAGGCGTTCGCCACCTTCGGCTCCGAGCTCGACAAGGTGTCCCAGGCCCAGCTGGACCGGGGCTACCGCCTGACCGAGCTGCTCAAGCAGCCCCAGAACGCGCCGGTGCCGGTGGAGGAACAGGTGCTCGTGGTCTACGCCGGCACCAAGGGCTGGGCCGACACGGTGCCGGTGCCCGAGGTGCAGCGCTTCGCCACCGAGCTGATCGAGTACTTCAAGGGCAACCACGCCGCCGTGCTCGACGCCATCGGGTCCACCGGCGCCCTGCCCGACGGCGACGAGCTGGACCAGGGCCTGACGTCGTTCCTCGAGGGCTTCGACACCGGGAAGGTCGACTGACCGATGGCCGGAGGCCAAGAGCGCGTCCTGCGGCGCCGCATCCGCAGCGTGCAGTCCACCAGGAAGATCACCAAGGCCATGGAGCTGATCGCCGCCTCGCGCATCGTGCGCGCCCAGGCGCGCATCGCGGCCAACCGGCCCTACCGGGCCGGCATGGAGAAGATCCTGCGGGAGACCGCGCTGGCCGACCCGACGGCGGCCCAGAAGCTGCTCGGGACGCCCGAGGCCCCCGCCCGCGTCGGCATCCTGGCCATCGTGGGCGACCGCGGCCTGGCCGGGTCCTACAACTCGGGCGTGCTGCGGGCCACCGAGCGCCTGGTGGCTGAGCACGCCCGCAACGGGGTCGAGGTCACGCTGTGGACCGTGGGCAAGAAGGCCCCGGGCTACTTCCGCTACCGCGGCGTCGAGATGGCGCGCTCGTTCGCCGGCATCGCCGATCGGCCCGAGTTCGCCGACGCCCGGGCCGTGGCGGCGACCGTGACGGGACCCTTCGTGGCCGGCGAGATGGACCTGGTCCAGATGGTCTCGACCCGATTCATCTCCGCCGGCACCCAGCGGGTGCAGACGCTGCAGATGCTGCCCCTCCCGCTCCCCGAGGAAGAGGAGGGGGGCGACAGCCGGCTGGACGACATGCCCGCCGGCACCGTGGGCTACACCGAGTTCGAGCCTGAGCCGGCCACGTTGCTGGCCAAGCTGGCCCCCCAGGCGGCCGAGTCCGAGATCTTCTCGGCCCTGCTCGAAGGGTCGGCCTCCTTCTTCACCGCCCAGCAACGGGCCATGGCCGCGGCGACGGAGAACGCCGATGAGCTCGTCCGCACCCTGACCCGCGTCATGAACCGCGCCCGTCAGGACTCCATCACCACCGAGATCATGGAAATCGTGGGCGGCGCCGAGGCGCTCCGCCAGTCGAAGGGAGCTTGACCGCAATGACCACCACCGCAAGCCAGGACACCGTCCCGGCGGGCACGCTGGAAGACGGCCGCATCGTCTCCATCGCCGGGCCCGTCGTCGACGTGGAGTTCCCGCCCCACGCGCTGCCCGAGATCAACCACGCCGTGGAGTTCACCATCGAGCTCGACGGGACCACCAACGTGGTCACCGCCGAGGTGGCCCAGCAGATCGGCGACGGCCGGGTGCGCTGCATCTGCATGCAGCAGACCGACGGGCTGGTACGGGGTGCCCCCGTGCGCAACCTGGGTCGTGGCATCACCGTGCCGGTGGGCAACGCCGTGCTCGGGCACGTCTTCAACGTGCTGGGCCAGCCGCTGGACACCGACTCGATCGAGGGGATCGACGACTACTGGGAGATCCACCGCAGCGCGCCGGCCTTCGACCAGCTCGAGCCGCGCTCGGTGATGTTCGAGACCGGGATCAAGGTGGTCGACCTCCTGGAGCCCTATGTCCAGGGTGGGAAGATCGGCCTCTTCGGCGGGGCCGGCGTGGGCAAGACCGTCATCATCCAGGAGATGATCCACCGGGTTGCCCAGCAGCACGGTGGGGTCTCGGTCTTCGCCGGCGTGGGGGAGCGCACCCGCGAGGGCACCGACATGTGGCTCGAGATGCAGGAGTCCGGGGTCATCGACAAGGCCGCCCTGGTCTACGGCCAGATGGACGAGCCCCCGGGCGTGCGCCTGCGGGTCGGCCTGGCCGCGCTGACCATGGCCGAATACTTCCGTGACGTGCAGAACCAGGACGTGCTGCTCTTCGTGGACAACATCTTCCGCTTCGTCCAGGCCGGGTCGGAAGTCTCGACCCTGCTGGGCCGCATGCCTTCGGCCGTGGGCTACCAGCCCACCCTGGCCGACGAGATGGGTGAGCTCCAGGAGCGCATCACCTCCACCAAGGGCAAGTCGATCACCTCGCTCCAAGCGGTCTACGTCCCGGCGGACGACTACACCGATCCGGCGCCCTTCACCACCTTCACCCACCTCGACGCCACCACCGAGCTGTCCCGCCAGATCGCCGCGCTGGGCATCTACCCGGCGGTGGACCCGTTGGCCTCGACGTCGAACATCCTGGCGCCCGAGATCGTGGGCGAGCGCCACTACGCCGTGGCCCGGAGGGTCCAGGAGGTGCTGCAGCGTTACAAGGAGCTGCAGGACATCATCGCCATCCTCGGCATGGACGAGCTCTCCGAGGAGGACCGGGTGACGGTGACCCGGGCCCGCAAGATCCAGCGGTTCCTGTCCCAGCCGTTCTTCGTGGCCGAGGTCTTCACCGGCGTGCCCGGGATCTTCGTGCCGATCGACGAGACGGTCGAGTCGTTCGAGGCTCTGGTCAACGGCGACCTCGACAGCCTCCCCGAACAGGCCTTCCTCAACGTCGGTGGGGTCGAGTCGGTGCTGGCCAAGGCCAAGACGCTCCAGGACGAGGCGGGCTAGTGGCCGACGGCGTCTTCGGGGTGGAGGTGGTCACGCCCGAGCAGTCGCTGGTCGCCGGCGGGGCCACCGCGGTCGTGCTGGCCACCTCGGAGGGATCGCTCACCGTGCTGGACGGGCACACGCCCCTGGTCGGTGACGTGGCCCCCGGCGAAGTCAAGGTGGATCAGCCCGACGGCCCGCAACTGCGGCTGGCGGTCCACGGCGGTTTCGTCCAGGTCGACACCAGCCCCGGCGCGGCCGAAGGGCTGGCCGAGGGCGACGGTCCGCTGCCGGGGCTGTCGACCAGGGTCACCGTGCTGGCCGGGATCGCCGAGCTGTCCGAGGAGATCGACGTGCCGCGGGCCGAGGCGGCCCGTGAGGCGGCGGCGCAGCGGGTGAGCGAGCTCTCCTCGGGGCGGGTCGGCACATCCGACCAGTCCGAAGGGACAACCACCCCCGATGCCGCGTTGGCCGAGGCCGAGCAGGCGCTGGCCCGGGCCGAACTGCGCCTCAGCGTGGCGGCCGGCGGCGAGTAGCGGAAGCCGAGAGGACGTCGGTCCGGGGCTCCCCGAATCGGCGCTAGGTTGACCCCACGTGTGCTTTTCCCCTGAAGGCGACCTGGCCGGGGGTCTCGTCGTCACCACCATCGGGGTAGACGCCCTCCGACACCTGCGGGGCCGGAACAACTACCTCCTGCTGGCCGTCCTGCCCGTGATGCTGGGCGTGCACCAGCTCATCGAGACCTTCGTCTGGTGGTCCCTCCAGGGCCACGTGTCGCACACGATCGGACGGGTGGCCATGTGGGTCTACCTGGCCATCGCGCTGGTGGTGGTGCCGATCTTCGTCCCGGTGGCCGTTCTCAGCATCGAGCCCACGCCCCGGCGGCGGTGGGTCATCGCGCCGTTCGTGGTGCTGGGAATCGGGGTGGGCGTCGTGCTGCTGGTGGCCCTGCTCCGCGACACCGTCAGTGTCCAGCTCGGCCACTACCACCTCTCCTACAGCATCGGCCTGAGCGACGGTCTGTTGATCATCGGGCTGTACGTGGTGGCTACCTGCGCCCCCCTGCTCTTCTCGGGCTACCGCCACGTGGTGATCTTCGGCCTGGCCAACCTGGTGGCCGTGGTCATCCTGGCCCGCCTCACCGCCGACGGCTTCGCCTCGCTCTGGTGCTTCTACGCGGCCCTGGCCAGTGGCGCGATCACGCTCCACATGCGCTTCGCCAAGCCGCATCGAGCGCAGCCCTACGTCCTCACGTAGCTCGACGGGTCGGTTGCGGCCCGTTGTCACCGGGTATCGCTACTCCGGGCGATCCGGCCTGGAGAGGAGACAGATGACAACACTCGAGCACCGGCCGAACACCGCGCTCCTGGTGGTCGACGTGCAGACCGGCGTCGTCGACGGGGCGCACGAGCGCGACGTCGTGGTGGCCAACGTTGGCCGTCTGGTCGAGAAGGCGCGACGGGAGCGCGTCCCCGTGATCTGGGTCCAGCACAGCGACGAGGACCTGGCGAAGGGGAGCGACGACTGGCGCATCGTCGCCGAGCTCGCGCCCGACGACGCCGAGCCCCACGTCGACAAGAACTACGGCGACTCCTTTGAGGACACCAACCTCGAGACCGTGCTGTCGGGCCTAGGGGTCGGGCGACTGGTCGTGGTCGGCGCGCAGTCCGACGTCTGCATCCGCTCGACGCTGCACGGCGCGCTGGTCCGGGGGTATGACACAACGCTGGTCAAGGACGCCCATACGACGGTGGACCTGACCCGCTTGGGGGCGCCACCGCCGCACCAGGTCGTGGCGCACACCAACCTGTACTGGTCCTTCCAGACGGCGCCGGGGCGGTCGGCGGGCGCCGTCGAGACCAGGGAGGTCGACTTCTCCGGCGCCTCCTGACGACGTCGGCCCGGTGCTCCCATGCCGGCTCACGCTCCGGCTGGGATCTTTGGAGTGAGCTGGCCCAGGTCGAAATAGTCGCGCCACGCTTCAATGGCTCCGTCGCGGACCTCGATGATCCCCATCAGCGGCAGCGTGAGTGTCGTGCCATCCCTGACGAAGTAGTCGATTCGTTCCGTCATGACGATGCGGCCGTTGGTCGCCATATGGAGGATGTCCACATCGACCTCGCCACCCATCTCCATGAATTCGGCGAACGTGGCCACGATGGCGTCCCGTCCGCTGACCGCTTCCATCGGCAGGTTGTGGTACACGGCGCTCTCGGCGAAGAACGGCCCCAGGCCGGCGGCATCACGCCGGGGCCAGGCCGCGATGAAGGCCGCGATGAACGTGTGGACGATCTCCGCTGGAGTGGACCCTTGTGGCAGCACCTACTCCAAGGGTAGCGAGGTTGCCCGGCGCGGCCCGTCGGGTATTGCCTACCGGGGCGCGGTCGATGGAGACTCTCCATCACCGGTGCCTTTCGTGGAAGGAAGCGGGAATATGCCAGAGCAGGCCTACCTCGACTACTCGGAGCGCAGCGACGAACTCAGCGGCGGCGCTCGCCTGATCCCAGTGAGCACGCCGGTGGGGACCTTCGGAGTGTGGACCAAGCGTGTGGGCAACAACCCCGACCTCAAGGTTCTGTTGCTGCACGGCGGACCAGGGTGCACGCACGAATATCTCGAGGCCTGCGACAGCTACCTCCCGGCCGCCGGCATCGAGTACTACTACTACGACCAGCTCGGCTCAGGCCGGAGCGACCGACCGGAGGATCTCACCTTGTGGGACCTCGACCGTTTCGTCGACGAAGTCGAGCAGGTCCGCCTGGCGCTTGGCCTCCACCGTGGCAACTTCGTGCTGTACGGGCAGTCCTGGGGTGGGATTCTCGCCATGGAGTACGCGCTCCGCTACCAGGAGCATCTACGAGGCTTGATCATCTCCAACATGATGTCCAGCGCTCCCGCCTACAACGCCTACGCGGAGCAGGTCTTGATGCCTGAGATGGACCAGGGCGCGCTCTCCGAGATCCGGTCGCTCGAGGCGAGTGGCGACATCGAGAAGCCGCGCTACATGGAGCTACTGGTCGAACAGCACTACGTGCACCACATTCTGCGCATGCCGGTCGAGGACTGGCCTGATCCGGTGAACCGCGCCTTCGCCCACATGAATCCCTCGGTCTACGTGACGATGCAGGGGCCGAGCGAGCTCGGCATGAGCAAAGAGGCCAACCTGGCCGACTGGGAATGCACCGACAGGCTGGCCCAGATTGAGGTCCCCACCCTGGTGATCGGCGCCAGATACGACTCGATGGACCCGGCGCACATGGAGATGATGGCGGGCCAACTCCCAAAGGGTCAGTACCTCTACTGCCCGGAGGGCAGTCATCTCGCGATGTACGACGACCAGCATCGATACTTCGCCGGCCTGATGGCGTTCCTACAGGGTCTCGCCGACTGATCCGGCGGGCCTCGTGCGCCGGTCCGGCGCACCGGCTCAGTTGCCGTGGTACCGGTCCCCGTCGACGCGCCAGAATGTCTGGTTGATGGAGACAATCGAGGTCGATGTTGACACGTCAAAGCACCGGATGGTCGATGTCACGAAAGAGCTTGAGCGATTTTGCCGCGGAAATGACGCAGGCCTCGTCAACGTGTTTGTGCCCCACGCCACGGCTGGGCTCGCGCTCATGGAGACGGGTTCGGGTTCCGAAGCAGATCTCGTTGACGCTCTGGACCGGCTGCTCCCGCGTGACAACCGATACCGACACGCCCACGGTTCTCCGGGTCACGGGGCCGACCACGTCCTCCCCGCGTTCGTAAGCCCCTCGATCACCCTCCCCGTGTTCGGGGGTCGTCCCGCCCTGGGCCCATGGCAGTCCGTTGTACTGGTTGACCTCAACGCCGACAATCCGCATCGCCAGGTTCGGTTCAGCTTCCTGCCGGCGTGACGCCCCGGTAGGGTCATCAACGACCCGTTGCTCCCGGGGACAGCGGTCACGGTAGGTTCTGATCATGGCCCCCGCCGTCGACGCTCCCGTCGCCGTGCTGCTCGACGCCGGCGGCGTGTTCGTCCTCCCGGACCCGGATCGGATCCTGGGCGCCTTCACGCGAGCTGAGTGCTCGGTTCCCCGAGCGGTGCTGGCCGACGCGCACTACCGGGCCGCAGCACGGTTCGGCATCGATCTCGACGTAGAGGCGTACTGGACCGAGGCCTGGCTCGAATACCTTCAGACCTATGTCATCGAGTGCGGCGTTCCTCCCGACCGGCGTGAAGAGGCCCATCGCCACCTCGACAGCGAGTTCGCCGATGCCGCGCTGTGGGTCGATCCGGTCCAAGGAAGCCGCGAAGGCTTGGAGGCCCTCGCCGGAACCGGAGTTCGCCTCGGCATCGTCTCGAACGCCGACGGCATGATGGGCTCGCGGCTGGCCAAGCTTGCGCTGTGCCAGGTGGGTCCGGGCACCGGCGTGGAGATCGAGTGTGTCGTCGATTCGGGCAACGTCGGCGTCATGAAGCCAGATCCCCGGATCTTCCAAGCTGCCATCGACCTCCTCGGGCTCGAGCCGCACCAGGTCTGGTACGTCGGTGACATGCCGGCCATCGACGTCGTCGGCGCCCGTCGGGCCGGGATCCGGCCGTATCTCATGGACCCACTCGGCCTCCACCTCGACGCCGACTACGAACGGACCCCCTCCTTGGCGGCGTTGGCCCAGCTGATTGCGACAACGCCCGAGTGAGCGACGACGAGAAGGGCTCAGTCGCCTCGGCCCAGCGCGCCGCGGACGAAGGCCGGCTGGCGGAGTGGGTGGTCGACTTCCTCTCGAGCCCGGGCAGTAGCAACCCCGAGCTGGCGGCCGCCCTGGCGATGAGGGGCACGATCTACCTGGGCCCGATCAGATTCCCGCTCGACCGACTCACGCTGATGGCCGGCCCCGAAGGGGACGAGGTGGTCGTCCCCGTCGACAGGGTGGACTGGGAGTCCGACGTCGAGGACATGGCACAAAGCATCGATCAGGGATGGCACCCCCCGCCGCTCCTGGTTTCCCATCACGACGGCAAATATCTCCTGGAGGACGGGAACCACCGCTGCGAATCGCTCCGTCGAACCGGCGCCGACTATGCCTGGACGATCCTCCTCTTCGCCGACGAGGTGGAGCGAGATCGTTTCTTGAACGAGCGTTGAGGCCTGGTAGCCCCGAATCGACGTGGCTCGGTTGGGGTGAGACGTAGATTGAGGCATGACCGCTTTCATCAAGTACGTGACCTTTGACTGCTCGGAGCCCCGACGGCTCTGCGCCTTCTGGTCGGAGATAACCGGCTACCAGACCGTCACGGCAGAGGAGGATTTCGCGGCGTTGGCCGCTCCCGACTCGCGCGGAGTTCGGGGCATCCTGTTCTGGCGGGTGCCCGAGCCGAAGACCGTCAAGAGCCGCATGCATGTCGATTTGGCATCCAAGGACCCGCAAGCAGAGATTGCACGGATCGTCGAGCTGGGTGGTCAGACGGTAGAGCATCGGGTCGGCAACGGGGCCAGCTGGACGGTCATGCTGGACCCAGAGGGCAACGAGTTCTGCCTCGGTTGACGAAGGGCGCTTGCCTCCAGGTCTACTTGCCGTTCACCGAGAAGTGCTGGTAGTCGGGCGATCCAGTCCAACGACCGCCCCACTGCCATCCCACCGAGGCAAAGGCCGTCACGAGCGTGCCGCCGGTGACCGCCATTCCGGGTCGCACGTCGGATCGGTTCTCGTACGCGTCCCCCATGGGCGGGATGACCGTGGTGCCCTCGATGTACGGATTTTGGACGTCGTTCACGTCAATGGCCTCACCGTATGCGTGCATGGACCATTGGGGTGGACCCGGTGCCACCGCATACCGGCAGTTGAACCCAGAAGTGTCATCGGCCGCCGCGGCCGCGTCGTCGTTGCCGCCGTAGCCGGCCTCAGGAACCATTTCCTCGATCGGGAAATGGGCGGCGTACAAAGCGGAGAACACCTCGATGACCGCGGTCGCGACGGAGACGTTGACCACCATCGTGCCCACGTGTGGCTGATTGTCGAAGCCCCAGTAGGACATCGTCAGTAGTCGCAGCTGACCGGGATCTACCGGGCAGCCGGAGTGCCACGTGGCTCCGAGCAGCGCCGTGGTCACCGCGGACACGTTGGACGTGAAGGAAGGGACGGTGGTCGTCGTGGTCGTGCTCGTGCTGATAGCCGTGCGGGCTATCCCGGTGTCAGCAGACGCTGGAGGTTTCACGGCGCTGGCCGCCCTGAGCGATGCGCCCGAGCGACACCCGGCCACCAGCACGACGACGAGGAGAAGCACAAGGCCCGTCCCTCCCGGGTGACGACGGAGGTGTCCGCAAGGAGGCACGACGCCCAAGCCTACGGCGACAAATGGCGTCGTGACCGCTCCGACTCTCCGGCTCCTTACCTTCCGCGCCATCGGATCTGAGCGGTCCGACCGGGCGGACTGCCGCCAGCTCGTTGAGCCGCTGAACGTTTTGGGATAGGAAAGGGCAGCACAGTGCTCATCGAGCGGAGGACGACACGCGATGCCGAAAGTGATCAAGGGAAATGCCGGGCGAACGCCGCCGGAGCCTTCGGCGAACCACTCCGACATCGACCATTGGGGCCGGCGCCTGATGCCGGATCTGCAGCCCATCGTCAAGCGGTTGGACACCTTGATCCGGGCGACGGTCCCGGGCCTTCACTACGGCGTCAAATGGAAGAGGGCGTACTACGGGCTACCCGAACTCGGATGGATCATCGAAATAGCCGCCTATGACGTTTCGGTGAATATCGTCTTCCTCGGCGGCGCCGACTTCGAGCCCCCGCCCCCGCTCGGAACGACGGACCGGACCCGCTACGTCAAGGTGACCAGCCCGGAGGAGGTGCCGCGACCGGAGCTGGAGAAGTGGATCGAACAAGCGGGACGCACGCCTGGTTGGACGTGACGGGCATCCCGCCCGCCCGGCGTGACGCTCGCTTCTGGTCCCGGCCGAAACCCCGCTCAGGAGAACGGAATGGAGCTGTACTCAGAGAGCTTCGTGAGCGCGTGGTTGGCGTCGATCTTGCGCAGCGTGCCCGACTTCGAGCGCATGACCAGTGACTGCGTGGTGGCGCCGAACTCGTGGTACTGGACGCCTTGGAGGAGTTCGCCGTCGGTGATGCCGGTGGCGGCGAAGAAGCAGTTGTTGCCCTGGACCAGGTCGTCGGTGGTGAGCACCGCGTCGATCTCGTAGCCGGCGGCCACGGCGGCGGCCCGCTCCTCGTCGTTGCGGGGGTAGAGGCGGCCCTGGATCTCGCCGCCCATGCACTTGAGCGCGGCCGCGGCCAGCACGCCTTCGGGGGTGCCGCCGATGCCGAAGAGGATGTCCGTCCCGGCGCCCGGCCACCCGGTGGCGATGGCCCCGGCCACGTCGCCGTCGGTGATGAGGCGGATCCGCGCCCCGGTGGCGCGCACCTCGGCGATGAGCTCGTCGTGGCGGGGCCGGTCGAGGATGACCGCGGTCAGGTCCCGCACCGGCCGGCCCAGGGCCTCGGACAGGGAGTGCAGGTTCTCGGTGGGCGAGCGGCGGATGTCGCAGGCCCCCTTGGCCCGCGGGCCGACGGCGATCTTCTCCATGTAGACGCAGGGACCGGGATCGAACATCGTCCCCCGCTCGGATACCGCGATGACGGCCAGGGCCCCGCCCCGGCCCAGGGCGGTCAGGGTGGTGCCGTCGATGGGGTCGACCGCGATGTCGGTCATGGGCGGCGTCCCGTCGCCGATCTTCTCGCCGTTGAAGAGCATGGGG
>DASXZJ010000172.1:0-8430 GCA_036502025.1 Acidimicrobiales bacterium
TTCCTGTTTTTAGGCTCACACCAAAAGCTTGGAGCACCTTCGCCTAATTGTGGGCGACCTCAGCGAACGAGCAGCTCCCCGCTGAAATCCGAAGAGCCGAAAATGTTGGTGGTGGCGGGGGCAGGATTTGAACCTGCGACCTTCGGGTTATGAGCCCGACGAGCTACCAGACTGCTCCACCCCGCGGCGAAGGAGAGCAGTGTACACGCCGTCTCGCGGCCCCACCAAGGGCGCCCGTTACAACGTCTGTGCGGTGGGCGGCGGCGGGGGGGGGCTGGCCGGGTCCGCCGCTTGGGGGGGAGCCGGTGGAGGCGTGCCGGCTGACGTCGGGGCCGCCGTCGGCGCGGCCGCGGCCGACTCGGGGGCCAGGGCCAGGGCTCCGTGTTCTGCTTCGTGGGTCTGGAGAGCGGCCACCAGGCGGGCGATGTCGGACTCGGTGTTCGGGGTGGAGCGGCCCGTCTGGGTGGCGTAGTAGGCCGCGCCCAGGTCGCGCAGGATGGCGTCGGAGGCCTTGTTCGACTGCACCTCGCTGAGCTTGGCCTGGCCCTTCTGGGCCGCGTCCTTGGCCAACTCGGTGGCCGCCGTCGCCTGCGCCTTTACCTTGTCCAGCAGTCCCATCGGGTCGCTCCTTTCGCTTCGTTACGGCGTTGCGCTCAGCCTCTCACGCCGTGCCGCGGCGTGCTCAGGGCTTGGCCGAGGCTGCCGCCAGCGTCGTGGTGGTGGTCGACGACCGGGGTTCGGTGCTGGTGGGCGCGGTCGACTTCGTGGCCTTGGTGCCCTTGCCCTTGGTGCCCGGGGGCAGCGTCGTGGTGGTCGAGGTCGGGGTGCCGGCCGCCTTCAACGCCGCCAGCGCGTTGGCGATCTGCTGCTCCATGGCGGTGATGTCGCTCTGGTAGTTCGACAGTGAACCGGCTTGGAGCGCGGCCGTCGCCATGGTGTAGTCGTCTTGCGCCGCGTTGAGGTCCTGTTGGACCTCCGGGGGCACGGAGCCCGTGACCGTAGGCACCGTCGGTACGGTCCCCGAGCCCGTCGGGGTCGATACCGTCGTGTTGAACATGTCGGACAGCGTCTGGGCCAGCGTCGATTCGATGTAGACGTTGCGGCCGAGCACCCCGATGACCGACTCCAGCGTCGGTTGGGGGTTGGTGGTCGCCGCCACGTACAGCGGGCGCAGGTAGATGATGGAGTGCCCCACCGGCACCATGAGGGTGTCCCCGAGCAGCACCTCCGAGCCCTTCGCGTCGAGCAGCGAGATGTCCTTGGACACGGCCGCGTCGGCGTCGATCTCGGCGTCGGCGTTGGCCGGGCCGGTCGTACCCGACGGCGTCTCGTAGACGTTGAGCTGGCCGTAGGTGCCCGGATCGGACCCTCCCACCATGAACGCGGTCAGGTTGTAGTTCTGCCCGCTCCCCGTCGAATTCGACTGCGACGCCGGCACGAAGCCGTCGGTGATGGTGAAGGCCTGGGTCGATCTGCCCGGCAGCGAATAGACCTGGTAGAGCGGAGCCATCCTGGCCTGGTTGGACGAGATCAGCTGGCCCTGCTGGTTGAAGGTCTGCTGGACCTGCAGGGCCTGCGACTGTGGCCCGGCCCCCGCCGTCGGGGAGAGCTGCCACGAGTCGCTGGCCGCGTAGAACTCCGCCGGTGTGGGCAGGTGGTAGCGCCCGTAGATGGCCGATTGAATGGAGAAGATGTCCTCGGGGTAGCGCAGGTGCGCCCGCAGCGGCGCGCTCATCTTCGACAGCGGCGTGAACATGTGGGGGAAGGCCGCCTCGTAAGCCTCCAGGATGGGGTCCTTGGGGTCGACGGCGTAGAAGGTCATCTGGCCGGAGTAGGCGTCGACCACCACCTTGACCGAATTGCGCACGTAGTTGTAGCTGCCGGGCAGGCCGCTCCCGCTCGGCACCTGCTGCGTGTCGGCGTTCTGCGAGTAGGGGTACTCGTTGGTTGTGGTGTAGGCGTCCACCACCCAGTCGATGTGCCCGTTGTCTGAGTTCACGACCGCGTAGGGATCGTGGTCGAAGCTCAGGAACGGCGCCGCCTTCTGGGCCATCTGCACCGGGTCACGCACGAAGAGCACCCGCGACTTGCCGGTGATCTGGTCGGAGATCAGGAGGTTGAAGTCGCCCAGGCGCAGGGCGAAGGCCGCCCGCTCCAGGAAGGAGGATATCTGTACCCCACCTGTCCCGGCGTAGTGGCTCTCCACATTGCTGTTGTCGGACCGCTGGTAGTCGACCTCGGCCTGCTTGGTGTCGGCCACCACGTAGCCGGAGTCGCCCAGGGCGAAATAGACGGCGGGCTGCTTGATCTTGGGCAGCCCGTTGGACGACGAGGGGGGCACGCCGCTGACGCCGAACACCGGGTTGTTCGAAGACTGCTGGCTGGCCACGGCGATGGCGGCCCCGTTGCCGTGGGTGAATTGCAGGTGGGTGTTGACCCACGACGAGGCGGGCAGGTTGGCCACGCTGATCTCCCGGACGCCGATGATCGTCGGGGTGAGCTGCCCGCCCACGGCGTAGCGGTCCACCGCGACCGAGGGGAACGCGTAATAGGACTTGATGGCCTGCTCGCGCTGGAAGGTCTGCAGGGTAATGGTCGGGTCGGGATCCCACAGCCTGATGTTGTCGAGCGTGGCTTGCGACGCGGCCACCGCAGCCGGGCTCACCGTCTTGTCGGCGGCGAACTGGTGGACCTTGACGTGGTTCAGTCCGTAGGCGGTGCGGGTGGCCACCAGGTTGCGCTGGATGTAGGGCGCTTCGAGCGAGCTCTGCGCCGGGGTGACCTTGAGCGCCTGGAGCAGCGCCGGGTAGATGACGCCGACCACCAGGGCCACGAAGGCCCAGATGCCGACGGCCAGCACGGGCAGCGTCCACCCCTGGCGCCGGATGTTGTAGAGGAGGATGGCCGCCGCGAAGATCGAGACCACGATGAGCAGGGTCTGCGCTGGCAGCCGGGCGTGCACGTCGGTGTAGCCGGCCCCGTTCACGTAGCCGTCCTGGGAGTTCACCAGCGACCAGCGTTGGAGGACGTAGCCGGCCGCCTTGGTCAGGGCGATCAGGGCCAGCAGCACGGAGAGGTGGGCCTTGACGGCCGGGCGCACCCGGGGGATGCCCCGCTGGGGCAGGATTCCCCCGTTGAGGTAGTGGAAGATGGCCGCGATGATCAGGGTCACGATCAGGATGGCCAGCGTCCAGTCGACCACGAAGGTCATGAACGGCAGCTTGAAGACGTAGAAGCCGACGTCCTTGTGGAACTGGGGATCCTTGACGCCGAAGTTGCCGCCGTTGCGGAAGAGGATCCAGTTCTGCCACTCCCCGATGGTGCCCGAGCCGGCGATCAGCGCGCAGATGAAAGCCAGCACGATGTAGACGCGGCCCGCGTAGGGGCGGACGATCTGCTGGTACCGGCGGACCAGCTCGTCCTCTCCCGTTGCGTCGAGGTCGGCCCCGGCCAGGCGGTCGCAGACGACCAGGTTCACCCAGAGGACGGCGAAGAAGATGGCTCCGAAGACGCCGAAGAGACCCAGCTTCACCACCAGCAGCGTGGAGAACACGTTGTGGAAGTGCACCGAGGAGAACCAGAGGCCGTCGGTGTAGATGTTGGCCAGCGAGCGCAGTGACGCCAGCAGGATGATCAGGACCACGGCGGCGCCGATCAACCACCAGCGGGCCCTCCGCCGCCGCGGGGGCCGGGCGGCAGACATATCGCTGGGGGCGCGCACGGAGGGAGCCTAATGTCCTGGGCCGCGGTGACAATGGCGAGGGGCGGCGCCGCGTCGGAGAAGCAATGCCCTGGTCAGCCGGGTGTCGGCGCCACCAGGCAGCGACACCCCGAATGGGCCGGCGGGTAGAAGTGGCCCGTCGGGAATCCGCTCGCCGTCGGCACGGCCCCGGCCAGCGCGTTGTCATCGCAGTCCGAGCAACCGTTGCTCGAGGTGAGAACCCACCGCACCGATCCCCCCGCCGTCGCCGCGGCCACACCGGCCGAGAAGGCCTGCACGGCGAAGTCCCCCACCAGCCGTTCGATCCGCTCGCCGCGCCATTCCCTGAACGCGGCGCCGATGCGCTCGGCGACGTCCTCGCCCGAATCGGTGCCCTCCTCGATCCGGCGGCGCAGCATCGTGACCACCGTGCGGGCCAGGCCGGCGGCGGACTGCTCGACCGCCGTGCCCGGGGACGCTCCACCCGCCTCGCCGCCCGCGTAGACCGTCCCGGCACCGAACGCGTCAGCCAGGTGGCCCTGGGCCGCCGTGGCGAAGGTGCTCAGGTGCAGGTCCTCGGGCCCGAGCAGGACATCGCCCTGCGCCGACGGCGCGCCGCGCAGCACGTCGAGCAGGCGATTCTGGTCGTCCCCGAGGGCCCGCTTGATGTGGCGGGCCAGCTGGATGATCACCGGTGAGAGCAACTCGTCGCGGCGCACGATCAGCGCGTCATCGGGGCCGACGGGGGGTGCCTCCTCCGAGATGGTCTCGCTCGGCGCGGCCTCCGCGCCGGTGGCCGGGGCCTCCGGAGCCTGGGCGGGGTCGTCGGACCCTGCCCTGATGCGGGCGAAGAGCTCGTCGACCGACGGGGTGGTGCCGCCGTTGTCGTCGGGTCCGTCCGCCGCGCTCGACGCCCCGCCCTCGTCGGGCACCGCCAAGGCGGACTCTTCGTCGTAGACCCCGCCTGGAGCGCGCAGCCGGGCCTCGTCGCCCGCGGCCACGGCCGCTGCCCGCGCCGTCTCGTCCGTCTGTCCGAGGTTGGTCAGGATCCCGTCCACTGAGTCGCGCGCCCCGTTGATGGATGCCACCATCTCGTCGCGCGCCGCTCGCAGCTGCTCGATCTGGATCGACAGGGCACGGCGGCGTGACGCCAGGTCGGCCAGGACACGCTTGCGGGCCACCTGCACCTGCTCGAGCAGGGCGCGGCCCTCGTCCTTGGCCTGGCCGATGATCGCCTCGCCTTCGGTCATGGCGGCGCCGCGGATCCGCTCTGCCTCGGCGCGCGCGTCCTGCTCGGTCGTGGCCACCATCAGCTCGGCCTCGGCCACCCGCTCGGCCGCCCCGGCCTCGCTGCGCGTCTGCATCTCGTCGGCCTGGCTCTGCGCCTCGCGCAGCAGGGTCGAGGCCCCTTCCTGCGCCTGCACCACGATCCGGGCCGCCTCCTCATGGGCGTGGCGCAGGATCTGTGCACTGTGCTGGCCGAGGGAGGCCGTCAAGGTGGCCTCGTCGATCACGGGGTGGGCCGCCCGCTCGTCGGCCGCCGCCACCGCGGCGCGCAGCTCCTGCTCGCGCTGCTCGAGCACCTCGATGCTGCGGGCCACGCTCTGGAGATAGGACTTCACCTCATCGGCGTCGAAGCCCCGGCGGACGATGGCGAAGGTGTGGTTGGAGATGTCGCCGGTGGACACGCGGGACGAGGAAATGGTGGGACGGCCTTCTGGCATGGGCAAAGACTACGGCGCCGCCTGGGCCGGCAGGTGATTTGCCGGCACGGTGCCGCCGAGGCCCTTCAATATCTTCAAGGCCTGGTCAAGGGTGGCTACGCCGTAGACGTGCAGCTGCGGGGTGGCCTTGGCCTTGGCCACCGAGACCTCCTGGGGCGGCACGAAGAACACGGTGGCGCCGGCGCGCTCGACCGCGATGGTCTTCTCCCGTACGCCCCCGACATCCCCCACGTTGCCCTGGGGATCGATGGTGCCCGTGGCCGCCACGATGCGATTCCCGGTGAGCTTTCCGCCGGAGAGCTTGTCGATGATCCCGAGCGTCATGGAGAGGCCGGCCGACGGGCCGCCGATGTTGGCCGTGTTCACGTGCACCTTCACCGGGAAGTTCCACGCCTGCTGGGTCTGGGGCTCTATCCCGAGGTAGGCCGTCGGCGTCGAGGCCGGCTCGCCGCACCCGGTGTCGCGCAGCCCCTTGGGCGGCGTGCCCAACGTGACCGAGCGCTGCGCCGTCGGGCCCGACTCGAACACCCCCGTCGGACTGATCTTCGACTGCTCGACCGTGATGGTGGCCGCGGTGCCGGCGCGTAACCCGTGCAGCCCGTTGACCAGTCCGCAGGCCGAGGTGATTGCCTTCCCGTTGATGGCGGTGATGACCTGGGACACCTTGAGCACATGGTCGGCGGGCGATCCCGGCACGATCCCGTAGATCAGCGCGCCGGCGTTGGTGGCGCCCACCGTGTAGCCCAGGTGGCTGAGGGCGGCCGCGGTGGCGTAGGACTGCGCCTGGCTCATCTGCAGGAAGCCCTGGTCGACGAACTCGTTGGCCGGCGTGGCGGGTCCGAGGAGCGCCGCCGACGAGACCACTTCGGCCACCGAGGAGAAGAACCGCTCCTGGAGGAACGTCAACGCGTTCAGCTGCGTGACGAAGACGTCGGTCAGGAGGATGTTCCCTTTGATCGGGTGGTTCAGGTCGGCCGGGACCTTGATGAGGGGCGTTACCGGGGTGGCGTCTCCCGGGGTGAGCGCGTAGTAGTTGACCGCCCATCGGCTGGCGATCCATACCGCGGCGGCGAAGACGATCACGACGATCAGCACGACGACGGGCCAGCGCCGATGGCGCACCGGCAGTGGCGCAAAGGGCCCGCCAACTGGGGGGATGGCGGTGGCCTCCCCGGCGAAGGTGTGGTGATCGTCGGTCATACTCGCAGTGGTGAGCGACGATCCTGCCACGGAACCGGTGCCCCAACGCCGCGCCGCCGCCTTGCGCCGGCGGCGGATGATCCGGGCCGGCCACGCCGGTGAGGTCGCCCGCGCCCGCCTGGGGCTGGACGATCCCGAGCCCGGGGTCCAGGCCGCCGCGCTGGGGGCCCTGGCGCGTTGCGGGGTGCTGACGGTGCCCGACATCGGCCAGGCCCTCGAGGCCGGCCGGCCGGCGCCCCTCCGCCGGCGGGCGGTCGAGGCCGCCCTGTCGGTGCGCGGCCCCGGCTCGCGCTCGGTGCTCTTCGCCGTCCTCGTGGCGGCGCTGGACGATCCCGACCCGCTGGTCGCGGTGGGCGCCGCCTGGTTCCTCGGCGAACGGCGGGTGGGCCCGGCGGTGGCGGCCCTGGGGCGGGTGGCCGGTGACCACCCCGACGTCCGCTGCCGGGAGGCGGCCGTGGCCGCACTGGGTGCCATCGGCGACCCGGCCGGATTGCCCGCCGTCCTCGCCGCGCTGGACGACAAGCCGACGGTGCGGCGGCGGGCCACCGTCGCCCTGGCCGGCTTCGACGACCCGGGCGTGGAGCCGGCCCTGCGCCGAGCCGCCGAGGACCGGGACTGGCAGGTCCGTCAGGCGGCCGAGGAGCTCATTCGTCCTCCGTGAACAGGCGCTTGAGCCGATCGAACGACTCGAGGCAGATGCCGGCTCCCTGCACGACGCATTCGAGCGGCGCGTCGACCAGGTGGACGGGCACCGCGGTGGCGTCGGCCAGCCGCTGGGTCATACCCCGCAGCAAACTGCCTCCGCCCGTGAGGTGGATGCCCTCGAACATGATGTCCTGCGCCAGCTCGGGCGGGGCCTCGCCCAGGCAGTTGGCGGCGGCGGTGATCACCGACATCACGTCGTCCTCCACCGCGCTGCGTACCTCCTCGGGCGAGAGCACCACCGTCTTGGGCCGGCCGGTCGCCACCTCGCGCCCCCGGATCTCGGCCTGCTGCTCGCCGGGGAACGGGAAGGCCGAACCCACGGCGTGTTTGAGGGCCTCCGCCGTGCGCTCGCCGATGGCCACCCCGTGCTGGTGGCGGATGTAGGCCTGGATGGATGAGTCGAAGTCGAACCCCCCGCAGCGCAGGGCCCGCACGGCCACCACCCCGCCCAGTGAGATCACGGCCGTCTCCGAGGTGCCGCCGCCGATGTCGACCACCATGTTGCCGATCGGCTCGTGAATGGCCAGGCCGGCGCCGATGGCCGCCGCCATGGGCTGCTCGATGAGGAAGCTGGCCGACGCCCCGGCCCGGCGGGCGGCCTCGCGCACGGCGCGCCGCTCCACCGCGGTGATGGCCGACGGCACGCAGATGAGCACCTTGGGGCGGTTCAACCGGCTCACCCCGACCCGGTGCAGCAGCACCGTGAGCATCCGTTCGGTCACCTCGAAGTCGGTGATGGCCCCGCCGCGCAGGGGGCGCTCCGCCACGATGTAGCCCGGCGTCCGCCCGATCATCTGCCAGGCGTCCGTCCCGATGGCCAGCACCTCGCGGGTGCGTGAGTCGAGGGCCACCACGGTGGGTTCGTTGAGGACCAGGCCCTTGCCCTTGGCATACACCAGGGTGTTGGCCGTACCCAGGTCTATGGCCAGGTCGCGCGACATGTGGGCCTCATGGTACGGCCGACGGGAGGCGCGACCGCATTTTTGCCAATCCGGTCGGTAGCCTCACCACGTGGCCCCTTCACCTGACGAACCCCCAATGGGCGGTCCGGACAAGGATGGAGCCGAGGGTCCGGGGGACGACGCCGAGACCCCAGATCGG